>NZ_WIWC01000001.1 GCF_009600315.1 Pseudomonas helleri
ACGCTGAGTTCGGAATAAGACATAGGGCAGCACCGTACCGGAAAGGTCAGGTGTTGCACTCAGTTTTTGCCGCCGCCCTGGAAATGAAGCACTGCCACAAATTCACCACAAAGGACAAAGTTCACTTATGCGTGATGCCCTGTACGACACCATTGCCAATTATCATAGGGCAAAGGGCGGTATTGAAATTAGGCATACCATTAAAGCTCTTCCGTTTCTCCATCAATTATATGAAGACAGTCAGATTTGTTTTGTTGTGACAGAGAGATTGCTAGAAGAAAGCTACATTGCGTTAGCAGAGTTGTTTTCAAGTCACGAAGAGATAGAGAAGTTAAAGGATCATGATTACGCGGGCCGACTCATGGATTTGATTATTTATGAAATAGGTGCGGCAAAAGAAATATATACCTTGGAGCCTGATCAGGAGGCTATTCTAAAGCGAATTGATGTGACCAGTTGGATGGCAAAAAGGTCTCTTGGGTTGCAGTGTGATTGAATATTATAATCTATGGGTTGAGAGCGTGCTCCAAATTTTAAAGCAAACGCGGGCACCCGTAGTTATCAAATGTTAGGCGATTGAAACTCAGATGAAGGGAGTTAACGCACGATGAAGAAATAGAGTATAAAATATTAACGGGTGGCGGAGGCAAGATTTTCGTCAGTAGACTGCAAGAACTCTCTCAGATATACGGTCAAGTCTTGAACAGTAATATACTTCGCACAAGTTCCTCTGGCCTGTGACGCAACCCTAGGCAAGCAGCTCTCCACCCAATATTTCAAAAAAATATTTCGACTAATAGAAGATGGTAAACGCACTCTGAAAACACAATCAGACACTAGGTACTCACGTTCTTCGACAACAACGGCTCGCCCAACAACCCTGCTTCCTACGCGACTAATTAAAATGTCACCCTTGGTAGCTATTAGGATTTTCTTGCCTGTAATCATAGTTGACTTTAAAGGGATAGGGACAACGCCAATTGCACTATCAAAAAAGCCGCTTGTGTGATAATAAGGCAGTCCTAGTGACCTGCACGCCTTCCCTGAAAGCTGTCCTCTTTTTATCGAGAACCCATCAGAATCCGAATAAGGCTGACACCCGATATTTAACTCTTTCAAGCCTACGCTAAAGTCAGACTGTCGTTTTGTTACAGGCACTCCGAAAACATCTGTGTAAGTAAAGCTGTCATCGGACTCCCCCTTTTTCAGTATGAGAATGTAAGTTTTAGCCTCGGTTCCTTTGAAGGCACCACTGCCAATTTCAGCGACAGCAATCACATTACAAAACTTTAATAATCTAGAGCGAAATTTTGCAAACGCAGCCGAACAAACAATCAATTCTGGAAGAATGAAAGCCACACAGGCAGAGTCAGCCATTAATCTCAAATACTGCAAAACGAATAGCACTTCACTTCGAATACGTAAACCGCTGAATACATCACGCAGTCCAAATGCTTCTAGGATTGAAATATCATAATCTGAAACTTTCCTCCATGAAAAAGGAGGATTACTAACAGCAAAATCGAAACGAGAAAATTTGCCCAGAAATACACTTTCAAAGGACTCGGAAAGGACATCAATATTATAATGCTTTCCTTTGAAGCTTGATTTCAACTTTGACACATTTCGCGGGTCAAGTTCACATGTGGTTACTTTTATTCTCGGCCACTTGCGAATTATAGGACGCAAAAGAGCCCCTTCGCCGGCACTAAGCTCAATACATTGCCGTGGCGTCATAGGAGGTAGCATTGAGGCCAATCTTTCCCCAATCCCCTCTTCAGTGTAATATTGCTCCAATGACACCAAAAAAACCTCATAAACTGACGCTGCAAAATACCAAAAAATAGCGGCCCTGTAAAGGAAGCAGGTAATGAAAAGCACACAAGAAGAGCTGGATTTTAAAGAGCTTGAGTCTCATGAGTTCGAAGAAAGAGCAGACTATCTCCCTGATAGCTATATTAAGGATAAGACAGCCAAGGGTCAGTATTTTGATGAGATACAGAAAAAGTTATTTCAAGTAGGTGCAAAGCTACTTATTGGCCCACGGGGTACAGGCAAAACTCACCAGATGAGACTTGCCTATATAAGTTGCAAAGAAGATAAAAGTAAGCCTTTGCCAATATACGTTTCTTTCAATCACTACCTTCGCTTAGAAACTTATCTTAATGAAACATCTAACGCAATTGGTGTGTTTCATGCTTGGGTACTTAGCAAAATCCTTCTGGATTGTCTAAGAACTTATAGCATGATTCCAGAGCAGAGCGAGCTAGAACCCAAAAACCTTCAAGATTTTATCGAGTCGGTTGAAAAGCAGCAATATAATTCGACCCATGACTCTATTGTAAAGACCATCTCGGTAGAAAAAACTCAGGGTTATATAGAGGATGCTATTCAAATAGCGGGAAGAAAGCGTGCAGTTTTATTGTTGGATGATGCGGCACTTACACTGACGCCGGAATACATGGTTGAGTTTTTTGAAATTTTCAGAAGTTTAAAGACCGCTCATATTTCTCCGAAGGCATCTGTTTATCCGGGTACGACTCAATATGGCCCACGCTTTCACTTAGGTCACGACGCTGAGCCAATTCATGTCTGGCTCAATGTTGAAAACCCAAAATATATTGAGTTTATGAGTTCGTTAACTGAAAACAGATTTGAATCCGACATAACCATTCCTCAGGAAATACTTACCCTCTTTAAGTATGCAGCATTTGGCATTCCAAGAGCCTACATTATGATGGTAAGGGAGTACCAACAATTAAAAACAACCAGTACGCAGTCAAAATTTAACAAGGTGATATCTGATAGAAAGAAATACATGCTCGCAGAGTATTTATCTATCGGTGATAAGCTTAAGCAATACAAAGGGGTAATTGAACTAGGAGGTGAGTTTTTAAATAATACGGTCGCCAACCTAAAAAAATTCAACCATGAGCGAATCGATAGGGATGAAAACACTTTCGAAAAAGTTATCGCCGTTGGCGTAACTGGTATCCCACCGAAAGCTGAGAGAATGATTAGGTTTTTAATCGAGGCAGGCTTGCTCTACGAAACCGACGATATCTCACATGGCCCGGGAAGAAAATTAAGGCGTTTCATACCACACATTGTTCTGTTACTTGAAAGCAGAGTTCTAACAAAAAACAGAGGTTTTAAATCGTCTGAATTGCTAGAAATACTGAAAAAGAAATCCGCAAAGCATCCATCCAGACCTTCGTTTGATTCAATCATAGCTAAAGATAAATTATCTATGCTGAACCTTAACCTCCCACCTTGTCATAACTGCCAAGCGGAACGCATGACTGAAAAACAGAAGTTCTGCCATGAGTGCGGCAAGCCTCTAGTCGATCACTCGACATTCAAAGAGTGCATGGCAAAACCACTTAATGAACTTCCTTTAACAAAATTTCAAATTAAAGCGATCGATAAATTTACTAGCTTCAAAACCGTCGAAGATGTAATTCGGAGTCAAGACCCCGCAAATGAGCTTCAAAAAGCACATAGGGTCAAAGCTGCTAGGGCAGAAGATATATATAGAAGAATTAATCAATGGGTTAATGAGTTTCTAGTATGAAAGCCAAACAAACTCCGTACAAGAGCCTCGTATCTGGGCCAAGAACCTCATCCAAATTTGACTCAATGATTTATTTTAGAGACGTTGAGCTAATAGACTCATCGCCTATTGCCCGTTTTATTAGTCAGCGTGAACTATTAACAAAGATACTTGGCAAAGAAGATGACTCTGAGGAGTGGAGAATCAAAGCAAACCTTGCGATTATTGGAGTCGTATCAGGTGTTGAATCATATTTCCGTGCAATAATCAGACGAGTCCTTATCTCGGATGAGGACTCAAGGGCACACAGCTATAAAAATAAGGTCTCTTATGGAGCTGTTCTTTTTCATCTCTCTCATTTATTGCCAGAAGCATTACTTGAAGACAGTACGTTCGTGAGTAAAGAAACGCTATTAAAAAATGTAAAGAACTTCCTTGGGTTACCCATCAACCCCCAACAGATTCCCGCCCTAGACACTGCTCTTGACGAATTTGAAAAAGTTTGTCATCTCAGGCACTGCATCGCTCATCGCTCAGGACTTTTAGGTTCGAAAAATGCAATTGAGTTAGGACTTGATAAGTTTTCCATTTACTTGGAAAAACCCATATCACCAACACTAGATTCAGTAAACAACGTGTTCAATATCTGTCAGAATTTAGTTCTTGAATTTAATGATCAAATATTTGACTGTATTGTTACCCGTTCAATACCGAAAGGAATCTGGACAGGTGACCTGAGAAAAGACAAAAAAATCTATTCAGCTCTTTTCGCTACCTTTTCACCAACGCCGAACGACATGGATGAGTTAAAAAAGTCTTATCGTAGCTTCACCAGCCATTTCGGAATCTAAGCTTTGTCGATGCTGCTCAGGCTTGAAATTATTTCTTGTACGTATCTAAGGACATTTGTATACGTTGTCATAAATAGATAGTGGTTGGCAGGCTGAAAAAAGTCTTATTGTTTGCCTAAGTTGATGGTTGTTCGAATGCGTTTTGAAATATTGTTTAAGTAAGCTATATTGGATGTTGTATAAATGATTTAAGAGGTGAACATGGGCAGCATGAGTTGGGACAAGTTGCTGAATAACACCCGTCTTGGCGGCAGGCCTCCCAAATCCGAGCTAGGCCGTTCGCCTTTCCACTCAGATCATGACAAGGTTATCTTCTCAGGGGCTTTTAGACGCCTTGCAAGAAAGACTCAGGTTCATCCTCTTGCCACTAATGACCACGTTCATAATCGACTCACGCATAGTTTAGAAGTGGCTTGTGTGGGCCGGACTTTGGGAGTGAGAGTGGGTCAAGAGCTTCTGAATGAAAGACTTATCCCTGAGCAACATTCAGCTTCTGATATTGGTGATATTGTCCAAACTGCTTGTCTCGCTCATGACATTGGCAACCCTCCCTTTGGACATACAGGTGAAGAAGCTATTCGTCACTGGTTTACCAATGATGTTGGGGCGAAGATAATTGAACAATTGCCTTTTAATGAAGCTACTGATTTACGTAGATTCGAAGGCAATGCACAAGGGTTTAGGGTTTTAACTACCTCGGAATATCATCCATATGAAGGGGGGATGCGTCTAACCTATGCTTCATTAGGTGCTTTCATCAAATACCCTTGGCTTGCTGGTGATGCTGTTAATGGGCAAAGACCTATTCAGAACAAATATGGTATTTACTGCTCTGAATTGGATTTGTTCAATGAAGTGGCGGACGCTACTGGCTTGTTAAAGCTGGGTGATGGTTGGCGGTGTCGCCATCCACTGGCTAACTTGATGGAAGTGTCTGATGACTTCTGCTACGCCATTCTTGATTTAGAAGATGGTGTAGAGATGGGTATCCTTGAGTGGGATAAAGTCTTTGAGATTTTGTGCCTTGTCCTTGATGACCACCAGAAGAATCAGCTTGTCAAAGAAATTCAAGGCATGAAGGTTGGCCGTAGGCTCTCTATGGTTCGTGGAAAAGTTATTTCAGCTTTTGTAGATGCTGGAGCGACTGCTTTCATGAATAACCATAATGAAATCATGACTGGAAAGGTTCTAGGTATCTTAGAACTTTGTGATAAGAACGTGCGTGAATGTGTAGCTGCCGCCAAAGGTCTTGCTCGTGATGAAATCTTCCAGCATCCAAGGAAGGTTGAGTTAGAAATAGGGGCTTATAGCACTATATCTACGCTGCTTAACGTTAGCTGCTCTGCTGCTTTGGAATATGTCAGAAAGGGCAGTGTAGCTGATTCGAAGACTAGAAGGGTGGTTGAGCTTCTTGGTCTGGACTTGAAGAATTTAGATGCCAGTGGGGGCGTTTCCAAGGAGTACGGTGCAATGATGCAGGTTCTGGATTACGTGAGTGGTATGACAGATAACTATGCCATGCACTTGGCTCGACAGTTTAATGGTATGGGCGGGGAGCGAATCTAGGTGGCTTGGCTCACGGGATCGTTGGTAAAGTGGAGTTCTAGCAAAAACCTCCTTATTCTTTTTTTGAAAGCTAAATCTTCCTAATATTGCCAAATAGTTGCACTTATAACTTTTTGGCTGTTGCTTTTCAAAAAATGTCATTTTTGGCTGCAAGGCCTAAGTGCAGTTCGCTTTGGTAGCAGCCGAACTTGTGCTTCTTGTACCCCAGCGAGTCCGCATGACGTGCGGTCCAGGGGTACTTGAGAAATGTGCCCAAGGTTGCATGGGTGAGGCGGGTGCCTCCGTCAAACTGGTGATACTCAAGCTGCGTGAGTACCCTGAAGCCTTGTGCATTGCCTTCAAAACTCAAGAAATCATTGCGTTCGGCATCGCTCATGTCATTCAGCCAGCCACGGTCAGCGGCTTGCTGGAACCAGTTGCGGATGGCATCTTCGCCGGAGTGACCAAAAGGCGGGTTGCCAATGTCATGGGCCAGGCAAGCTGATTGCACCACCATGCCCAGATCAGCCGGGTCGCACCATTCAGGCAGGGCGTCTCGGATCGTTTCACCCACGCGCATACCTAATGAGCGCCCAACACAACTGACTTCGAGTGAGTGGGTGAGGCGGGTGTGGATATGGTCGTTACTGTTGACAGGATGGACTTGAGTTTTGCGCCCTAAACGTCGGAAAGCACCCGAAAAAATGATTCGGTCATGATCTTTATGAAAAGGACTGCGCCCGAGCTCTTCGGGGCTGTGATGGGGTTTTGCAAGGCGTTCGCGGTTAAGCAGGGTTTGCCAATCCAAGGCGCTGTGCTCCGTCAATGACTGATGACGCAGCTTATCGCTTCACGGCAAAGTTATGTAGCCGCTGATGAAGACTCACTCAGCGACTACACAGACAGACGCTATCAGGGCTTGCGAGTAGCCTGAATCACCATCTTGATCAGCGGTATCAAGCCCGTGGTCAGGCCGATCAGGCGGGAAGTGCCACTGCCGTTTTTACTTTTGGCGCCTCTGCCGGTCAGAAAGCCGAGCAGGGTGACAATCCCGACACCCCAAAGCGGCCCGTGCTTGAGGCTGAGGTTTTGCTTCAAGTTGCTGGTCATACCGCGCATTTTTTGCAGCGGTTCCAATAACTGTTGCGACTCATGACGAATTTCCTGGCGGTGCATCTCCAGTCGCAGACGAATCAACAATTTGCGCATTTCCCGGCGCGAAGCGTTTTGCGGCATTTCAGGCAGGCTCATGGCATCAATCGCTCGCGGTCTTTGGCCAGCTCTTCGAGTGTGGCGTTGAAAGGAGAGGACTCATCGAATATCGCTGCCTTGAGGCGTATGCCACAGAAGACGGTCGCCAACGCATAAAAAATGCACAGCCCGATAATAGCGGCCAATCGGTGATCGTCCCAGAATACGATGAGTACCAGCGTTGACAGCCCGACCAGCAGAAGCAGCGCAAATACCAAGGCCAGACCTGCAAACAGCAACAAGCTGACTGTGCGCGCTTTCTGTTCTTGCAACTCAATGCCCAGCAGCTCGACATGACTGTGTAACAGACCTAGAAACGCGGCACCCAGGCGCCGCGGTGAGGAACGGGGGGAGCCGGATTCTTCGTTTGTCATATCAGCGCCGAGTTGCCAGCAGACCAATCAAAAAGCCCACGCCCGCAGCGATACCGACGGACTGCCATGGGTTTGCCTGAACATAGTCCTCGGTCGCTTCAACAGCAGCCTGACCACGCTCCTGCAGGTTTTCTTTAGTGTCCGCCAGCGTTTCACGGGCCTTGATCAATCGGTCATTGAGCTGGGCGCGCAATTCTTCAGCCTGATCACCGGCCAGTGTTTTGGTGTGCTCCAGCAACCTTTCAGTGTCGATGATCAGCGCCTGAAAATCTGCGGCCAATATTTGTTGAGCATTCTTTGCTGTTATGCGGGCCATGATTATCTCCGTGAGTGGCTTGATGATGGTTCGAGTGTAGGCATTAGCGGAAGGTTCACTGCAATTCTCTGAGCCTTGGGGGTAGGAAAGCTCCGAGAACAGACCCTAGGCAAAACCTTACCTTAGATTATTCATCTTCGTGGGTGAAAACTGATGTTTCACGCGTGTCTGATGTTTCGAAGCAACCTTCCAGCAAGTGATAGCGGTCATGGCGGACTTGATTGACTCTGCGCTGCACGGCTTTTTCTGGCAGCCCCAGCATGATCAACGCATGGGATGCGAGCATTAGACTGGACTCCAGTAGTTCAGGCACGACTTCAGTTGCCCCGGCCACTTTAAGCTCGGTGAGCAGGCTGTCGTCGCGTGTTCTGACCAGAACGGGGACTTCCAGGGTAATCAAACGGGCTATCTCCAAAACGCTCATGGCCACCTCAGTGTTGTCCACGGCGATAACCAGCAGGCGTGCCCGATCAAGGCCGACGGCGCGCAGTAAATCAGCCCTGCGCGCATCTCCGTAGTGCACGTTGTTATCACCTTTTGCCGCTTCCTGGATCTGGTCGGGGTCATAGTCCAAAGCAACAAACTCAAAATGTTCACTGCGTAAAAAGCGTCCAATGGACTGACCGACCCGTCCGTAGCCGCACAGCACCACGTGCCCGTGCAATTCGGCGCTTTGGGCGGCAATCTCTTCCAGTTCTATTTCTTCATTGGGTTTGCGGTGCAGGCTGGCCGCAATTTTCGGCGCCGCGCGCAACATCAAGGGTGTCAGCAGCATCGAACAGAACGTCGCCGCCAGTAGATGAGCAGCTATATCAGGAGGGATAAGGTTGCTGAGCTGCATTTGTGCCATGAGCGCGAAACAGAATTCACCGCCCTGGGCCAACGCCAGACCACTGCGCCATGCCGTTTCACCATCGCGGCCCCGCAGTTTGAGGATAATGGCGACTACGCTGCCTTTAATCAGCATTAAGGCCAGGGTCAGACCCAGAATTTCAAAGCCGTCGTGCAGGAACAGTTGCAGGTCAATCAGCATGCCGATGCTGACGAAGAAAAGGCCCAGCAAGATATCGCGGAATGGCCGTATGTCCGCTTCAATCTGGTGCCGGTAGTGGCTTTCGCCCAGCAGCATACCTGCCAAAAACGCCCCCAGTGCAGGCGATAAGCCCAGCAAATGAGTGAGCCAAGCGGTTAACAGAACGATGACCAGAGCCAGCAGCACGAACAGTTCGGCTGAGCGTGAAGCAGCCACTTCGTGGAAGAGGCGGGGCAAAATGTAGCGACTGGCCAGCAGTAAACCGACGAATAAGATGACGGTTTTTCCCAAGGTAATCGGCAGGGCCCAATACCATGCCTGATCGCTACTGCCTGCAAATACCGGCACCAGTGTAAGCAGTAGCACGGCGACTACGTCTTGAAACAGCAGCACACCTATGGCGTTTTGACCGTGGGTGCTGAATATTTCACCCAGACTGGTGAGTTCTTTGCTGACGATGGCGGTAGACGATAAAGACAGCCCTGCGCCGAGCATGAAAGCGGTACTGGCGCTCATTCCGAACGCGTACAACAAACTCCCCAAAACCGCGGTAGTAACCAGAACCTGAAGAGTGCCGAGGCCAAAGACCACGCGGCGTAGCTTGAGCATCTTGGGCAGGGAAAACTCCAGCCCCAGCGAGAACAGCAAAAAAACCACCCCAAGCTCAGCCAGATCAGGAAGGTCAGCCGTTTCATGAACCCAGTCCAGTGCGGTCGGGCCAATCATCAAACCGACACACAAGTACCCCAGCACGGGGGGCAATTTCAGGCGTCGAAACAACGCGATCACGACCAGTGAAGACGCCAGAATGATGAGCAAATTGGCAAACACGAAATCTTCCTTGTCAGTTCGAAAAAATAACCGCGAGCATCCAGCACCCCGGACAGGTCGACGCTGATGTGGATCAAGCGTAGTCGCCACAGACACCTAGGGTGAATGTATTAATTCAAAAATGACGCTGAACCCTGTAGGTCGACGGGATGGAGCAAGCCTTCTAAAATGTGCGTTTTACGTGAGTCAGTCATCATGACAACCGAATGTCAGTTGTTTGGCACCGTGGGCTGCCATCTGTGCGAAGTGGCCGAAGTGCTTTTGATGCCACTGGTCGAGCATGGGCTTATGGTCGAGCTGGTGGATATCGCCGACAGCGAAGCCTTGTTTGAGACTTACGGCTTGCGAATTCCAGTCTTGCGCAGAGTCGATACGGGAGAGGAACTGGAATGGCCGTTTGAGAGTGAGCAGGTGGTGAGTTTTCTTCTATAGAAGCGCTCTTTTTGCGCGATAATCCCGCGCTCGCCTTAACCGCCTTGAGTTGTCTATGTTGAACCCGCCTTTCAACCCCGCCGAGCACCAAGCCAGCACCTTGTACCTGCCCCCTGGCACATGGCCGACGGTGCTCGACTGTTTGTGTACGCACTTTAGTGCCATCAGTCGTGAGCAGTGGCTTGACCGGATTGCCCGTGGCCGGGTGCTCGATGCCAGCGGTGCGCCGATAAGCCCGTTTTTGGCGTACAAGGAAGGCCTGCGCATTCACTATTTTCGTGAGGTGCCTAACGAAACGCCTATTCCGGTTCAGGAAGCGATTTTGTATGCCGACGAGCATCTGGTAGTGGCAGACAAACCGCACTTTTTGCCCGTGACGCCAGCCGGGGAATACGTTGAGCAGACGCTGTTGCGCCGTTTGATTCGCACGCTGGACAACCCTCATCTGGTGCCGCTGCACCGTATTGATCGGCATACCGCCGGGCTGGTGTTGTTTTCCGCTAACCCGGACAGTCGCTCGGCGTATCAGTCGTTATTTCCCACGCGAAAGATCGAGAAACGCTACGAGGCAATAGCTCGAGCCTTACCCGATCTTGAATTGCCGCGGGTGCACAAAAGTCGACTGGTTGAGGGAGAGCCTTTTTTTCGCATGCGTGAAGGCGAGGGCGTCAGTAATACTGAAACGCTCGTTGAGGTGTGTGAGAAAAACGGCGATTTGTGGCGTTATGCGCTTTATCCGGTGACCGGTAAAAAGCATCAATTACGTGTGCATATGGCGGCGCTGGGCGCGGGGATATGTAACGATCCGTTCTACCCTGAGGTACTCAATGACGCTCTGGATGACTATGCCAATCCGCTAAAGCTGTTGGCGCAGAGTTTGCGCTTTGCCGATCCGTTGACGGGGCAAGAGCGCTACTTCGAAAGCCGTATTCATCTGGAGTGGTAGATCGGCCCATAAACGAAACAACCCGCGCGAGGCGGGTTGTCGTGAGTACCTGGAGCTTACAGCTCTTTAACGGTACGGATTTGGTCTTTGTTGATGCGGGTTTCTTTACCGTCCAGTTGTTTGAACTGGTAGAAGCCTGAATCTTCATCGAATTTAGGGGTATCCACCGCCTGAATCTCACGACCGTCGTTGAGCGTGATCACGGTTGGCGAAGCGCAGCCAGCAAGGGCGGCCAGACCAGCAGCGAGCATAAGGGCGGCGAGCGAACGATGAGTCATTGTGTTTCTCCAACGAATGAAAGTGCTTTAAAGATTAACTGTCCCTGAGACGTATACATCGCCTGCAAGTTCCTTGGCTAGTGTGACAAGTTCCGGCTGCGCTGTTAACCGAGCATGTCCGGCGTATTGAAATTAGTCAGTCGAGGATCATTATCAGCGCATTGCAAGGCACGGGCATTGAGCTGGAGCATGATCTTGCGCGGGCTGCGCTCTCCTGCCCGCCAGGCCTGATCAAACGCGACTGCCAGTGCCTTGGGAATGACGCAGAATAACGGCTCCCAGTGTTCGCCATGACGCACCATCACCGGTAGTTCCGGATGCTCAAACGCCACATCCCGTAAGGCGCACAATAGCGGGCCGTCTATACGAGGTACATCGCACGGCAATACCATCAGGTGCGAATGCCGAGCAGCCGACAAACCGGCGCGGATGCCCGCCAGCGGTCCGTTAAAGTCCTGATTACCATCACTGACCAACTGGTCGGCATAGCCTGCGTAGTGTTGCTGATTACGGTTGCACGAAATGATCAAGTCATCGGTCAACGGTCGGGCTGCACGTTGAGCATAAGCAATCAGCGGTTGTCCCTGCCACAACACCAGCCCTTTGTCCTGACCGCCCATACGCTGGCCACGACCACCTGCCAGCAGCAAAATGGAACATTCAAACTGACTCATGGGAAGGGCTCCGCGCAACCAGGGAAAATAAGCGCTGTGATATAACACCGGGCTGTTTCTCCTACAACTGGACCTCGTCTATGAAAGCCAAGGTTGATACACCTTTCGTACCTTTAAATATTGCAGTTCTGACCGTCAGTGACACCCGTACTCTTGAAACCGACACCTCGGGTCAGGTGTTTGTCGACCGTCTGAGTGAGGCGGGTCATCGTCTGTCGGCGCGGGTATTGCTCAAGGATGATCTCTACAAAATCCGTGCTCAAGTCGCGACCTGGATTGCCGACGATGAAGTTCAAGTGGTGTTGATTACCGGAGGCACCGGCTTCACGGCCCGTGACAGCACACCGGAAGCGGTGAGCTGCCTGCTGGACAAACAGGTCGACGGCTTTGGCGAGTTGTTCCGCCAGATTTCGGTGGCCGATATTGGCACCTCGACCGTGCAGTCGCGGGCATTGGCCGGCTTGGCCAACGGAACGCTGGTGTGTTGCCTGCCCGGCTCGACCAATGCAGTGCGCACCGGTTGGGACGGCATCTTGGCGGAACAACTGGATTCGCGGCACCGGCCGTGCAATTTTGTCGCGCATTTGAAGCAGGCACCGGCCTGCGAAAGCCGTGGATAAGCCGGGCCGTACTGGCCCCCTGATGCCCGTTGATGAGGCTCTTGCGCGGTTATTGGCGTTGGCTGACGCGACCCCTGTCATAGAAAGCGAGTCGGTGGTGATAGCCGCGTGCGAAGGCCGGGTACTAGCCAACAATTTGGTGTCGACACTGGATTTGCCGCCATGGCCTAACAGCGCAATGGACGGTTATGCACTTGATTGTGCTGATTGGACGGGTGAGCCGCTGCCGGTGAGCCAGCGTATTTTCGCAGGTCAGGCTCCGGCACCATTGGTGGCAGGTACCTGTGCCCGGATCTTTACCGGAGCACCCGTACCCGCGGGGGCTAACTGTGTCGAGATGCAAGAAAATGTTCAAGTGCAGGCCGATGGCCGGATTGTGTTCACTGAGCTTTTACAAGCGGGGCAGAACATTCGTCCTCAAGGGCAGGAAACCACGGTCGGTGAAACCGTACTGACAGCCGGGACCCGTTTAGGGCCGATTGAGCAAGGGCTGGCGGCCTCATTGGGCTGCGCCACCCTGGAGGTCGTTCGTCGGGTAAAGGTGGCCGTGTTGTCGACTGGCGATGAGCTGGTTGAACCGGGCCAACCCTTGGGGCCGGGACAAATCTATAACAGCAATCGCGTGTTGCTGTGCAGTTGGCTCACCCGTTTAGGTTGTGAGGTGGTGGACGCGGGAATCCTGCCTGATGACTTGCCAGCTACCCGTCAACGGCTGACGGAGTTGGGCGCTGTAGACCTGATTCTGTCCACGGGCGGGGTGTCAGTGGGCGAGGCAGATTTCCTCGGTATTGCTCTGCGTGAAGAGGGCGAGCTGGCCCTCTGGAAATTGGCCATCAAACCCGGAAAGCCCCTGACATGCGGGTATTTTCGCGGCGTGCCCGTAATAGGCTTACCCGGAAATCCAGCGTCAACCCTCGTGACTTTCGCCCTGTTGGCACGGCCTTATCTGTTGCGTCGGCAGGGCGTACAAGCGGTCGAAGCGTTGAAATTTCAGGTCCCTGCCGGTTTCGTCTGGGCTAAACCGGGCAACCGTCGCGAATACCTGCGCGGTCGATTGGAGCAAGGACGTGCCGTGATCTATAAAAATCAGAGCTCTGGCGTGTTGCGCAGCGCCGCATGGGCAGAAGGGCTGGTGGAGGTACTTGAAGACCGCACGCTGTCGGAAGGCGATTGGGTCGGATTTATTCCTTTGAGTGAAGTTCTGGGATGAACCTTCTCTGCCCATCCGATAAATAACTCCGATCAGTTGGGTCTTTTCGACTTGGCTGTTGTCCAAAAATCTGACCGATTTTGTTGAGGGATAAGCATGAGTGCGGCGAAGGCTTTTTTGATATTGCACGGTAAGCAGGCGCTCAACGAGGACGTCCGGGCTGCGGTTGAGCAGCGCCGTGCGCAAGGTTGGGAGCTGGCGGTGCGGCTGACATGGGAAGGCGGCGACGCCCAGCGTCTGGTGCACGAAGCGTTGGCTGCTGGCTATACCCATGTGATTGCCGGTGGCGGTGACGGCACATTGCGGGATGTGTGTGAAGCTATGGCGCAGGCCGGCACAGAGGCCAGCCTGGTGTTATTGCCGCTGGGGACTGCCAATGATTTTGCACGGGCCGCCGGTGTTCCGCTGGCGCCTGACGAGGCCCTGGCGCTGCTTGACGCCCCTGCCCATGCCATTGATCTGGGCGAGGTGGATGGCCAGGTCTTTTTGAATATGGCTACGGGCGGCTTTGGTAGTCAGGTCACCGCCAACACCTCGGAAGACCTGAAGAAAGTCTTGGGCGGTGCCGCGTATTTATTTACCGGCTTGTCTCGTTTCAGTGAGTTACATGCCGCTTACGCCGAATTGGTAGGGCCAGACTTTCACTGGAAAGGAGACTTGCTGGCGCTGGGCATTGGCAATGGCCGGCAGGCGGGCGGTGGTCAAGCGTTATGCCCTGATGCTCTGGCAGACGATGGCTTGCTCGACATCAGCATCCTGCCCGCCCCCCAGGAAGTGGTCGGCACATTGAAGAACTTGATGGCGGGTGGTTGGGGCCTGGATAACCTGTTTGTCCGCGAGCGATTGCCCTGGGTTGAGATCAAGACCAGCGAAGGCCTGTCCATTAACCTTGATGGTGAACCCCTGGAAGGCGACTCCCTGCGTTTTTCTGTGCGCAAGGGCGCTCTGAAGATTCATTTACCTGACGATTCGCCCGTGTTAAGTCGGTCAGGCCATAAAGCTATCCTCCCGCCAGCCGATAACCCTGAGCATTAAGTCCCCACGCTCAGGAGTTATCTATGGCCGGCATTCTCGACACGGTAGACCAGCGAACACAGCTGGTCGGTGAAAACCGACTGGAACTCCTCATGTTTCGTCTGGCCGGTCGCCAGTTGTTTGCGATCAACGTGTTCAAGGTGCAAGAGGTTTTGCAATTGCCCCACTTGACCCTGATGCCCCATCGTCATCCGCATGTCTGCGGTGTGGTCAACTTGCGGGGCAAAACCCTGCCGGTGATTGATCTTTCTCAGGCCATTGGTATGTGGCCATTGGTGCCGGGGCCGGACAGCACGATTATCGTGACGGAGTACAACCGCTCTGTTCAGGCATTTTTGGTAGGGGGCGTCGACCGAATTATCAATATGAATTGGGAAGCTATTTTGCCTCCACCCGGCAGTGCCGGACGTCGACATTACCTGACAGCCATTACCAAGGTTGATGAGCATTTGGTCGAAATCATCGACGTGGAGAAAGTGCTGGCTGAGATCGTGCCGTACAACGCCAAAGTCTCACGGGATAAGCTCGAAGATCCGGTTCTGGAACAGGCGCGAGGCCGTGAAGTGCTGCTGGTCGATGATTCCAGCGTTGCACTGGCTCAGTTGCGTGAAACGCTGTCGCAACTGGGGGTCAAAATGCATGTTGCCAGTGATGGGCTCAAGGCGTTGAACATGCTCAAGGCCTGGGCGGATAGCGGGCAGATCATGACCGACAAGTTGCTGATGATCTTTACCGATGCCGAAATGCCTGAGATGGATGGCTATCGCTTGACCACCGAAATACGCAATGACCCGCGCCTGCGTGAGCTTTATGTGGTGCTGCACACCTCGCTGTCCGGGAGTTTCAACGAGTCGATGGTGAAAAAAGTCGGCTGTGACAATTTCCTCTCCAAATTCCAGCCGGATAAATTGGTAGATGTCGTCCGCCAACGTCTGGTGCGCGATCACGTTCCGGCGTGACGTGCAGCATTTACTGGATCTTTGCATCGCAGTAAGGCTCCTATAATCTGGCGGTTTTCACTCCGCAGGAAGCTGACTCATGCTGCGTCTTAGCGCGCTTTACCGTTATCCGCTGAAATCTGCGAAAGGGGAGCACCTGCCGCAAGCCGCTCTCGACAAATTGGGGGTGGTCGGAGACCGACGCTGGATGTTGGTGGATGAAGCGACGGGGCGTTTTTTGACGCAGCGAACAGATCCGCAGATGAGCCAACTGTCGGCGTTGTGGAATGCAGATGGCGGCTTGACCTTGAGCGCGCAAGGGTTTGAAGCCCTTGATGTCGAAGTGCCGGAGCCTGAAAAGGACCTGCGCGGGGTCACCATATGGCGCGATACCTTGCGTGTACCCGATGCGGGAGATATGGCTGCCGACTGGCTGAGTCGCTTTATCAAAAAGCCGATTCGGCTGGTGCATGTACCTGTGCAACGCGCCCGCACGACTGAAGCAGGTTACGGGCGAGATGATGACAAAGTTGCGTTTGCCGATGGCTACCCGCTTTTACTGATTGGTCAGGCGTCGCTGGATGATATCTCGAGTCGAGTGGGTCGGCCCCTGGAGATGTTGCGTTTCAGGCCCAATCTGGTCATTGAGGGCAGTGAGGCGTTCGCTGAAGATGGCTGGAAGCGGATCCGCATTGGCGATGTCGAATTTCGAGTCGTCAAACCTTGTTCGCGCTGCATTCTTACGACTATTGATCCGCAGACCGGCGTGCGTGATGAGCAGCGTGAACCGCTGGCGACCCTGATGTCCTATCGCAAGCAAGAAGGCGGCACGATGTTTGGCCAGAACTTGGTTAATGACAGCAATGGTGTACTGGAAGTTGGAATGCCAGTGACAGTGCTGGAGTAGGGAGTCAGACCTGTACTCGCTGACAAGGAACGAAGGCTGCGATCGGCGGCAAAGCCGTCGCAGAATCTCAACCCTCAAGGTTTCCCAGTGTGCGATCGCTTCGTGCTCGATCGCCGCCTTCGTCAGCGACTACAGATTTTAATAGTCATTGATCGTCAAAAAAGCGCTCATGCCAATCCACGAGCGGCTGCGGAATATTGAGTTTCTGACCGTAGATCACCGAATAAGACAGCACGTTCTGCACGTATTGGCGGGTCTCGTCGAACGGGATGCTTTCAATCCACACATCAAAACCCAAATGGTTCGCACCTCTTAGCCACTGGCGAACACGGCCGGGGCCAGCG
Organism: Pseudomonas helleri; assembly: GCF_009600315.1. Taxonomy (GTDB): domain Bacteria; phylum Pseudomonadota; class Gammaproteobacteria; order Pseudomonadales; family Pseudomonadaceae; genus Aquipseudomonas; species Aquipseudomonas helleri_A. The sequence continues at coordinate 17,139 of NZ_WIWC01000001.1, forward strand.
TTATAGGCAGCGGAAGCCAGCACCCGGTTGCCATTGAACTGACCATGTACCTGGCTTAGATAAGCAGCGCCCAACTGAATGTTTTTATCCGGGTTAAGCACCTGCTGCGGGGAGGCCAGCGGAATATTGAATTTTTTCGCGGTCTCTTTTGCGGTGGCTGGCATCAGTTGCATCAAGCCGCTTGCACCCACGCCAGAACGTGCGTCATCCATAAACGCACTTTCCTGCCGGGTAATGGCAAACACCCAGCTGGAATGCAGGCCCCGAACCTTGGCCTCACGCACCAGCGTGTCGCGGTGAGCCATCGGGAAGCGAATGTCCAAATCATCCCAATATTGCGCCTGGCTGATGGTGCGAATGGCCGGGAAGTACCATTTCAGATCGTAGGCCAGTTTGGCCTGCGCGACCATTTCATCGCGGTTGAAGTGGCGACTGACGTAATACCACTCACGTCGCCCGTCGACGATCTGGCCGCGATCATGAAACTCAAGTGCGCGCTGAACGCCCGGCGTGTTGCGCACTTTATTGATGAGCTGCGGGCTGAGTACCAACGGTTTGTTATTGAGCTGATAAGGCGTTTGGGCACGATCCGCGGCCAAAAATCCGTAAAAGTCACGTTCCTTGGCGACAGTTTTGAACAGCGCGAGTGATTGCGGGTTTTTTGGCTCGGCCAACTCAAGGCTTCGGGCCTGCCAATAGCGCCAGCGGTTGGTGCTGGCCAGGTCTTGCGGCAGTTTTTGCGTCAACTGATAGGCATCTTGCCAGCGAGCAAGGCGCAGCAGCAGGCGTAGACGCCATTCGGTCACGGTGTTATCGCGCAGCTCAGGATCGTACTTGGTCATGATGTCCAGGCCGCGGCTGTCATAGCGCCGGGCGAACGTCAGGCCAATTTCACGGGCAATTGCGACTTTTTCATCACGTGAAAAATGCATGTTGGTGGCGTACGTGTCGAGCAGAGAGGCGGCTTTTTCCGGATCCTGGCGTGCCAGGCGGCGCAAACCCAGCCCCACGGCATCAGACATGGCCTCGCTGGCCGGGGCAAAGCGTGAGGGCTGGCTGAGCATGTCTGGCTTTTGCGCAACATCAATCATCAACTTGGCCTGTGGGCCAAGGCTGGTCAGTCCGTTGGCCAGCGAAGTGGCCAAACCATAATTGCGCGCCTCCGCCGCCAGCTTGACGCGCTGCCAGCGTTTTTGCTCAGTCAATTGACCTTCTGCGGCCCACTGGCTAAACAAGGCATCACACGCAGCAGGCTGCGCCTTGCCCACGAGCCAGAGTTTTTCGGCACTGGCGTAGCCCTCAGCCTTGCGGTTGTGCTGCAACTCATATTGGCCGTTCAGGCAGTCCAGCTCTGTGAAATTTAGCTTGGGATCGTAGTACTTGGCGAAAGTCGCCCAGTCGCCACGGTCTGCCAGCCAGCGCAACCAGCGCAGTTTCATCCAGTTGGCTTGCGGCAAGTCGCCATGCTCGGCCAGAAATTGCTCGATTTCAGCGTTGTCGGCCGACTTGAGCCGCGCGGTCAGTTCGTCATAGGCCAGGTAGGGCGTCAGCGGATAGGAGCGCAGGGCGGCGGCATTCTGAAAATAGGGGCCAGAGTCACCTTTGGCCAATGCCCGCTTGGCTTCGTCGTAGAGTTGACGTTGTTGAGTAAGGTCTGCGGCATGAGCGGATTGCACGGCGCATGTGGTGAGAAGCAGGCAGGATAAAAAGTTGAAAAGGCGACTGCGCATGGGGCTTCCGTACAAATAGAAAACGCGACAAGTGCAGACCCGGCCTGCACTGATTGTGCCGTAGCTTAGCCTTTTGCCAGCGCGCCGTGAAAGCATTGGAAGCCAGGCGGCGCAACTTGGCACTAAATGAAGGAAGAAGAGCACCGTCGACGAAATACCCGGCCGCCAAAGGCCTCAAATCAGGTAGAATGCGCGCCCAGTTTTCGGAGAAGATCATGACCCTGCTCAAATTCAGCGATGTGTCCCTTGCTTTCGGCTCTACGCCGTTGTTGGACAAGGTGTCCTGGCAGATCGCCCGTGGAGAGCGGGTGTGCATCATCGGCCGCAACGGCACCGGCAAGTCCAGCATGATGAAGCTGGTCAAAGGTGATCAGAAACCCGATGACGGCTCTGTCTGGCGCGCACCCGGCCTCAAAATAGGCGAGTTGCCGCAAGAGTTGCCAGTAGCCGACGAGCGGACGGTGTTCGACGTGGTGGCTGAAGGTCTGGACGGTGTGGGCGAGCTCTTGGCTCAGTACCACCACTTGAGCCAGAACATCGTCACCGATGCTGACCTGGACAAACTGATGCACGTCCAGCAAGACCTCGAAGCCCGTGACGGCTGGCGTTTGCAGCAATTGGTCGACAGCACCCTGAGCCGTCTGCAATTGCCTGCCGATAAAACCCTCGCCGAATTGTCCGGCGGCTGGCGTCGCCGCGTCCTGCTGGCGCAAGCTCTGGTTTCCGAGCCGGATCTGCTGCTGCTCGACGAACCGACCAACCACTTGGACATCGGTGCGATTGCCTGGCTTGAAGAAGCGCTTAAAGACTTCCAGGGCGCAGTTCTGTTTATCACCCATGACCGTTCCTTCTTGCAGAACCTGGCGACCCGGATTCTGGAGCTGGACCGCGGCGGCCTGATCGACTGGAACGGCGACTACGCCAGCTTCCTGGTACACAAGGAAGCCACGTTGGCGGCCGAAGAGACCGCCAACGCCTTGTTCGACAAGCGTCTGGCTCAGGAAGAAGTGTGGATTCGTCAGGGCATCAAAGCCCGTCGTACCCGTAACGAAGGCCGTGTGCGTGCCTTGAAAGCGTTGCGTGTTGAGCGCAGCGAGCGTCGCGAGCGTACCGGCAAAGCCAACATCCTGCTGGACACGGCTGACAAGTCGGGCAAGCAAGTGATGGTGCTGGAAAACGTCAGCTTCGCGCATCCGGGCGGTCCGTTCCTGATCAAGGACTTCTCGATGGTGTTGCAGCGCGGCGACCGTATTGGTCTGTTGGGTGCCAACGGTACCGGCAAAACCACGCTGTTGAAGTTGATGCTGGGCGGTCTGCAACCGACAGAAGGCAAAGTGGAAGAGGGCACGCGCATTGACGTGGCGTACTTCGACCAATTGCGTCATCAGCTGGATCTGGAAAAAACAGTGATCGATAACGTGGCCGAAGGCCGTGACTTTATCGATATCGACGGTCAGAGCCGCCACGTTCTCAGCTATCTGGGTGACTTCCTGTTCAGCCCTCAGCGTGCCCGCACGCCGGTCAAGGCCCTGTCAGGTGGTGAGCGCGCCCGTTTGTTGCTGGCCAAACTGTTCAGCAAACCGGCCAACCTGTTGGTGCTCGATGAGCCCACCAACGACCTGGACGTTGAAACCCTGGAACTGCTTGAAGAAGTGTTGCTGACTTTCCAGGGCACTGTGCTGATGGTCAGTCACGACCGGGCATTCCTCGACAACGTGGTGACCAGCACCTTGGTCTTCGAAGGTGAAGGCAAGGTGCGTGAATACGTGGGTGGTTATCAGGACTGGTTGCGTCAGGGTGGTTCGCCGCGTCTGTTGGGTGTGACCGAGAGCAAGTCCGGCAAAGCTGACTTGAACTCTGCGGTCGTGGCAGCAGCACCGGAACCAGCCGCTGCTCAGCCGGCGCCGGCCGCTAAAAAGAAACTGAGCTACAAATTGCAGCGTGAGCTGGAATCGTTGCCAGGCGAGATCGACGCTAAAGAGCAGGCAATTGCTGCTGTTGAAGCTGAAATGGCTGACGCTGGCTTCTACCAGCGTCCTGCGGCGCAAACAGCCGAAGTGATTGCCAAGCTTGAGAAACTGCAAGCTGAGCTTGAGCAGTTAGTGGAGCGTTGGGCTGAGCTGGATGCCTGATTGACCGTTAGCTGAACTGAAAAAGCCCGACCTTTTACACGAAAAGGCCGGGCTTTTTTGTTGTTACGCCCAAACGGTATCAGTCATCCGTTTTTTTCAGGCTGACCGCCAGCACATCACAGGGTGCGCCGTGCAATACGTCATTTGCCGTAGAGCCCAGCAGCAGAGCGAGACCGTGGCGGCCATGACTGCCAACTACGATCAGGTCGCATTTTTCTTTAATGGCGAAACCATGAATTTCCTGCCGCGGCTGACCAAATTTAAGATGGCAGTTGTCGGTGGAGAGTTGCGGGTAAATATCGATCAGTCGTTCAAGGCGTTCCTTGGCCTGATCAAATTGTTGTTGCTGCAATTGCGACAGATCCATCGGCACGTCGCCCCCAAATGCCATCGCCATCGGCTCGACGATGTGTATCAGTGACAACTTGGCGCCGTTAGCCTCGGCACTTGCGCTGGCGCGATAGATCACCGGGTCACATTCTTCAGTCAGGTCGACGGCGACTAAAATATGTTTGTAGGACGTTAGCGTGGAAGGCATGTGAAACGCTCCTGTAGATGACAATGGTTTTGAGTATGGCCCTTTTTCAATGGGCTTTGTTCAAGTCAGCGAATTCGTTTAACAGGTAATAAGAGTACAGATATGACGGTATGGATAGTGGTGTCAATCCTGGCGCTGGTTTTAAGCCCCCTGGCCTGGCTGCGGCCTTCGCGTCGTCAAAGCGGTCGCATGGCGTTGCGCATGGAGGCCCGGCGCATGGGTTTGTCCATGCAGTTGGCGACTCAGGACTGGCCGCATTGGCTTGAACCTGAACCACCGGGTTCCTGTGCCCAGTTTCATCGTCCGCGGCGCAGTACTAAGCCTGATGTGTGGTGCTATTGGCAATCAGCGCCGGGGCATTGGGTCAATCAATGGCAGGAAGCGTGCGTGGAAGAGCGCTTGCTGGCGCAATTCAATAAATTGCCGGCTAACGTCTACAAGATTGAAGCAACTGCCCAGATGATCGCATTGTATTGGGGGGAGAAGGGCGAGCCTGAAGTGCTGTTGGCCATTGATGAGGTGCTCAAGGCATTAGCCTGAAGCCATAACCCTCCTGATGACTGATCAGTCGCTTTATCATCCTCGTTTTGCCCAATTGACAATTGTTGGCTTTTCCGTGAAGGTGTCGTCACCCAAATCAAACGGGCGTATGAATCGAGTGTTTGTCCTGTAAGGCGATGCTCGCATCACCCCGATTATCGCGTTGGCGGGTGTGCCTGGCAGATTGGCATCAGCCTTGACAAAAGATCAATGGCAGCCAGATGCAGGCGTGCGACGTGTACTGTTCAGCTTCCATATCCTGGAGATCAGTTGATGATTTACGAAGGTAAAGCCATCACGGTTACGGCTCTTGAAAGTGGCATCGTCGAACTCAAGTTCGACCTCAAGGGTGAGTCCGTCAACAAGTTCAACCGTCTAACCCTGAACGAATTGCGTCAGGCGGTAGATGCGATCAAGGCAGACGCCTCGGTCAAGGGTGTCATCGTTTCCAGCGGCAAAGACGTATTTATCGTCGGCGCAGACATCACCGAATTCGTCGAAAACTTCAAGTTGCCGGATGCCGAGCTGATTGCTGGCAACCTCGAAGCCAACAAAATCTTCAGCGATTTCGAAGACCTCAATGTTCCGACTGTGGCTGCCATCAATGGCATCGCGTTGGGCGGCGGTCTGGAAATGTGTCTGGCGGCGGACTTCCGTGTGATGGCCGACAGCGCCAAAATCGGCCTGCCGGAAGTCAAGCTGGGCATTTACCCGGGTTTTGGCGGCACTGTTCGTTTGCCACGCTTGATCGGTGTTGATAATGCCGTTGAGTGGATTGCCTCCGGAAAAGAAAACCGTGCAGAAGACGCGCTGAAAGTCAGCGCGGTTGATGCGGTGGTGACGGCTGACAAACTGGGTACTGCAGCGCTCGATCTGATCAAGCGCGCTATCAGTGGCGAGCTGGACTACAAAGCCAAACGCCAGCCGAAGCTTGAAAAGCTCAAGCTGAATGCCATTGAGCAAATGATGGCATTCGAGACCGCCAAAGGTTTCGTGGCCGGTCAGGCTGGCCCGAACTATCCGGCGCCGGTTGAAGCGATCAAGACCATCCAGAAAGCCGCGAACTTCGGTCGTGACAAGGCGCTGGAAGTGGAAGCTGCGGGTTTCGCCAAACTGGCCAAAACCTCGGCTTCGCAATGCTTGATCGGGCTGTTCCTGAACGATCAGGAGCTGAAGAAAAAAGCCAAAATCTACGACAAAATCGCCAAAGACGTGAAGCAGGCTGCCGTTCTCGGTGCCGGCATCATGGGTGGCGGTATTGCCTATCAGTCGGCCTCCAAAGGTACGCCGATCCTGATGAAAGACATCAACGAGCACGGTATCGAGCAAGGGCTGGCTGAAGCCGCCAAGTTGCTGGTGGGCCGCGTTGATAAAGGTCGCATGACTCCGGCGAAAATGGCCGAAGTGCTTAACGGCATTCGTCCTACGCTGTCTTACGGCGATTTCGGTAACGTCGACCTGGTGGTCGAAGCGGTTGTCGAGAACCCGAAGGTCAAACAGGCTGTGCTGGCGGAAGTGGAAAACCACGTACGCGAAGACGCGATTCTGGCGTCCAACACGTCGACCATTTCCATCAGCCTGTTGGCCAAAGCCCTCAAGCGTCCGGAAAACTTCGTGGGCATGCACTTCTTCAACCCGGTGCACATGATGCCGCTGGTTGAAGTGATTCGTGGTGAGAAGTCGAGCGATCTGGCCGTGGCAACCACCGTTGCTTACGCCAAGAAAATGGGCAAAAACCCAATTGTGGTCAATGACTGCCCGGGCTTTTTGGTCAACCGTGTGCTGTTCCCGTACTTCGGCGGTTTTGCCAAGCTGGTCAGCGCCGGTGTCGACTTTGTGCGCATCGATAAAGTCATGGAGAAATTCGGCTGGCCGATGGGCCCGGCCTACCTGATGGACGTGGTCGGCATCGACACCGGCCACCACGGTCGTGACGTGATGGCTGAAGGTTTCCCTGACCGCATGAAAGACGATCGTCGCTCGGCGATTGATGCGCTGTACGACGCCAAGCGTCTGGGTCAGAAAAACGGCAAGGGTTTCTACGCCTACGAAGAAGACAAGCGTGGCAAGCAGAAGAAGGTCGTTGATTCCAGCGTACTTGAAGTGCTCAAGCCTATTGTTTACGAGCAACGCGAGGTGACCGACGAAGACATCATCAACTGGATGATGATCCCGTTGTGTCTGGAAACTGTGCGCTGCCTGGAAGACGGCATCGTTGAAACCGCCGCCGAGGCCGACATGGGTCTGGTCTACGGCATTGGTTTCCCACTGTTCCGTGGCGGCGCGTTGCGCTACATCGACTCGATCGGTGTTGCACAGTTCGTGGCCCTGGCCGATCAGTACGCTGAACTGGGCGCGCTGTACCACCCGACTGCGAAGCTGCGTGAAATGGCCAAGAACGGTCAGAGCTTCTTCGGTTAAGCGCCCCATTAGAGTGAGAGTGAAATGATGAGCTTGAATCCTAGAGACGTGGTGATTGTCGACTTCGGTCGCACCCCGATGGGCCGCTCCAAGGGTGGCATGCACCGCAACACCCGTGCTGAAGACATGTCTGCGCACCTGATCAGCAAAGTTCTGGAGCGCAACAACAAGGTCGACCCTAAAGAAGTCGAAGATGTGATCTGGGGCTGTGTGAACCAGACCCTGGAGCAGGGCTGGAACATCGCGCGCATGGCGTCGTTGATGACCCAGATCCCGCACACCTCGGCTGCACAAACCGTTAGCCGCCTGTGTGGCTCATCGATGAGCGCGTTGCACACGGCTGCGCAAGCGATCATGACCGGCAACGGTGACGTTTTCGTGGTTGGCGGCGTCGAGCATATGGGCCACGTGAGCATGATGCACGGCGTTGACCCTAACCCGCACATGTCGCTGTACGCGGCCAAAGCCTCGGGCATGATGGGCTTGACCGCTGAAATGCTGGGCAAGATGCATGGCATCACCCGTGAGCAACAGGATGCCTTTGCTGTGCGTTCTCACCAGTTGGCCCACAAGGCAACGGTTGAAGGCAAGTTCAAAGACGAAATCATCCCGATGCAGGGTTATGACGAAAACGGTTTCCTGAAAGTTTTCGACTACGATGAAACCATTCGTCCGGACACTACCCTTGAAAGCCTGGCGGCCTTGAAGCCAGCGTTTAACCCCAAGGGCGGCACCGTGACAGCGGGCACCTCGTCGCAGATTACCGATGGTGCTTCGTGCATGATCGTGATGTCTGCCCAGCGTGCTAAAGACCTTGGTCTTGAGCCGTTGGCCGTGATTCGTTCGATGGCAGTTGCAGGTGTGGACCCGGCCATCATGGGCTATGGTCCTGTACCGGCCACGCAAAAAGCATTGAAGCGTGCGGGCTTGAATATGGCCGATATCGACTTCATTGAGCTTAACGAAGCCTTTGCTGCACAGGCACTGCCGGTGCTGAAAGATTTGAAAGTGCTCGACAAGATGGATGAGAAGGTTAACCTGCACGGCGGTGCCATCGCTCTGGGTCATCCATTTGGATGCTCAGGTGCGCGTATCTCCGGTACCTTGCTCAATGTCATGAAGCAAAATGGCGGCACTTTCGGGTTGTCGACCATGTGCATTGGTCTTGGCCAGGGCATTGCCACCGTCTTCGAACGCGTTTAACGCGTAGCGTTGATGGAAGCCGGGGCCATGTGCCCCGGTTTTGTTTTTTAAGCGTTTTAAATTTTTTTCTTTGAAGGAGCGCAATATGTCGGTACAACTTGGGCTCTATCAGCACTACAAAGGTCCGCATTATCGGGTGTTCAATGTGGCGCGCCACTCCGAAACCGAGGAGCAGGTTGTTTTCTATCAAGCCCTGCACGGTGAGTTCGGTTACTGGGTACGCCCGTTAAGCATGTTTCTTGAAACGGTGGAATTCGAGGGCAAAACCGTCCCGCGCTTCGCCCTTGTTCAAGAAGAACCGAGCATTTTTCCCAAGGTATAAGTAGTGGTCGCGCAGCACCCTGCGCTTGACCTCACCTTATAGCCACTATATATAGCGGTGCCGCGTCAGGCGCGAACCGCCTTTCACTTCTAGAATTCAGGAATTTTCTGATCCATGGGCAAATCGCTGGTCATTGTGGAATCCCCGGCTAAGGCCAAGACCATCAACAAGTACTTGGGCAACGAGTACGTGGTGAAGTCGAGTATCGGCCATATCCGAGACCTGCCCACCAGCGGTTCGGCTAGCGCCAGTAAAGAACCTGCTGCCAAGCGTGGTAAGGCCGCGGCCGGCGAAGCGCCTGCCCTGTCGCCCAAAGAGAAGGCTCAAAAGCAGCTGATCTCGCGCATGGGCGTCGATCCGGAACACGGCTGGAAAGCCAAGTACGAGATCCTTCCCGGCAAGGAAAAGGTGATTGAAGAGCTGCGCCGGCTCGCCAAGGATGCTGACACCATCTATCTCGCAACCGACTTGGATCGCGAGGGGGAAGCTATTGCCTGGCACCTGCGCGAAGCCATAGGTGGTGATGACAGCCGCTACAAGCGCGTGGTGTTCAACGAAATCACCAAGAAAGCGATTCAGGAAGCTTTCTCCAAGCCGGGCGAGCTGGACATCAATCGGGTAAACGCCCAGCAGGCGCGTCGTTTCCTCGATCGCGTGGTGGGTTACATGGTTTCGCCACTGCTGTGGGCGAAAATCGCCCGTGGCCTGTCGGCCGGTCGTGTGCAATCGGTGGCGGTAAAGCTGGTGGTTGAGCGTGAGCGTGAGATTCGCGCCTTCAACCCTGAAGAGTATTGGGAAATCCATGCAGACCTTGGCACTGCCAAGGGCGCGAAAGTGCGCTTTGATGTCGCCCGTGAAAAAGGCGAAGCGTTCAAGCCGCTGAACGAAGCTCAGGCGATGGCCGCGCTGGAAAAGCTCAAGGCGTCCAGCTACAGCATCGTCAAGCGTGAAGACAAGCCGACCAGCAGCAAGCCTTCGGCACCGTTTATTACATCCACCCTGCAACAGGCTGCGAGTAATCGCCTGGGCTTCGGGGTGAAGAAAACCATGATGATGGCTCAGCGTCTGTATGAAGCGGGCTACATCACGTATATGCGTACTGACTCCACCAACCTCTCGGCTGATGCGCTGGAAATGGCGCGTACCTACATTGAAGGTGAATTCGGCGCGGACTACCTGCCGCCAGCACCTAACGTGTACAGCAGCAAGGAAGGCGCACAAGAGGCTCACGAAGCGATTCGTCCTTCTGATGTGAATATGCACCCGAGCAAGCTGTCGGGTATGGAGCGCGACGCTGAGCGCCTTTACGAGCTGATCTGGCGTCAGTTCGTGGCGTGCCAGATGCTGCCGGCCAAATATCTGTCGACCACGGTCACTGTGGCAGCCGGTGACTTTGAGCTGCGCGCCAAGGGTCGCATCCTCAAGTTTGACGGTTATACCCGTGTCATGCCGCAAATTGCCAAACCCGGCGACGATGACGTTCTGCCCGACATGGCGCAGGGCGACAAGCTGAAACTGATCGAGCTGGATCCGAGCCAGCATTTCACCAAACCGCCCGCACGTTACTCCGAGGCCAGTCTGGTGAAGGAGATGGAAAAACGCGGGATTGGTCGTCCGTCGACCTATGCTGCAATCATCGGCACCATTCAGGATCGTGGTTACGTGGCGTTGCATAACCGCCGCTTCTACTCCGAAAAAATGGGCGACATCGTCACCGAGCGTTTGTCCGAAAGCTTCTCTGATCTGATGGACTACGGCTTTACGGCCGGTATGGAAGAGAACCTCGACGACGTGGCTCATGGCGAGCGCGACTGGAAAAACGTGCTGGACGAGTTCTACGGCGACTTCAAAAAGAAACTCGAAGTCGCGGCGGCGCCTGAAGGCGGCATGCGTGCCAACCAACCGGTAATGACCGATATTCCGTGCAAGGAATGCGGTCGTCCCATGCAGATTCGTACAGCATCGACGGGTGTTTTCCTCGGTTGCTCCGGCTACAGCCTGCCGCCTAAAGAGCGCTGCAAGGCCACAGTCAACCTGGTACCGGGCGATGAAATTGCCGCCGACGATGAAGGCGAGTCTGAATCGTTGGTGTTGTTGGGCAAGCACCGTTGCCCGATTTGCAGCACGGCGATGGATGCTTACTTGCTGGATGAGAAGCACAAACTTCACATCTGCGGTAACAACCCGGACTGCGTAGGCTACGAAATTGAAGAAGGCAACTACCGCATCAAGGGCTACGAAGGGCCTAGCCTGGAGTGCGACAAGTGCGGTAGTGAGATGCAGCTTAAAACCGGACGTTTCGGCAAGTTCTTTGGGTGTACCAATCCAGAGTGCAAAAACACCCGCAAACTGCTGAAAAGTGGTGAAGCGGCGCCGCCGAAAATGGACCCGGTCAAAATGCCGGAACTGAAGTGCGAGAAAGTAAACGACACGTATATCTTGCGCGACGGTGCGTCCGGTCTGTTCCTGGCGGCTAGCCAGTTCCCGAAAAACCGCGAGACGCGTGCGCCGTTGGTGATCGAGATTGTTCCGCACAAGGACGAGATTGATCCCAAGTACCACTTCCTGTGTGAAGCGCCGAAGAAAGACCCTGATGGTCGTCCCGCGGTTATTCGCTACAGCCGCAAGACCAAAGAGCAGTACGTACAGACTGAAGTAGACGGCAAGCCTACGGGCTGGCGTGCGTTCTACGACGGCAATAGCTGGAAGGTTGAAGACAAGCGTAAAGACAAAGACGCTTGATCTGAGCTGACCGCTGGATAAAAACCGCGCAAGGGCTGCATGCCTTGCGCGGTTTTTTTGTGTGTGGGACGTAGCAGCTGACGAGTAGTGCGAGGCTGCGTTCGGCGGCGTAGCCGTCGTTAAGTCAGGCGCCGCGCAGCATCAGTGAGTCCGGGATATTCGGTTTTACGCTCGCTGCGCGACCGAACGCAGCCTGCGGCAGCTGCTACGAAAGGGTTGTCAGCAAATGCTTGCTCCAATGACCTGACATCCCTGAGACTGCATCACTGCCTTTACCCTTTCGTAGTGGAGCGCCCGAATGGCTCATGAACTCTATACCCGCACCAATCAGAAAATTTATTTCGCCGGTCTGGCGCTTGAAGCCATGAGGAAGGCAGGTGAAGGCCGAGCCATGAATGCACAGGCCTTGCTGCAAGCTGAGCGCGAATCGGCGGTCTTTCATTTATATGGCGCTTTGCTGGGGTTGTGTCATGAAATTGCCGGATTTTACCGGCTGTCTCAAGCCAATGCGTCACGGGTTGAGCTGTTGCTTACCCAGCAAGTGCTGGATGAAAAGGCAATTCCCGAATTGGCTGAGCTGGTAGAGCTGGCCCGAGCGCCTCAGACCTGGCTGGCACAGCTGGTTGCGGCTCATGCGGCGCTGTATCTACCGTTGCAAGCGCCGAAAAAGATCAAGGTCGATGTGTTTCAGCCGTTGATTGAGGCGGTCAATCTTGAAGATGAGACGTCTCCGCAATTGGCTCAGGAAACGTTGGAAGAGTGGCGACAAAACCTGAAGGGGTTAGCCATTCGCTTTCGAGAAGGCCTTAATGAGTGCTGAAGGTCGCGCCTAAAACTGTACAGTCAGTCATCACTTTCTAATGATTGCGGTGTATATCCTGGAAAATTCTCAAAGGATGACTGATATAATCTCGCGCTTTCGTGGAGAACAATTTTTTATGCCAACGTCCTTTCTAGAAATTGTCGAATTGCCAGATGGCCGTATCGAACTGCGCCGGGCTGAAGACGAAGGGTCTCTGGTGACGCTGGACTTCTCTGAAGATGCCAAGGCATTTCTTCAGGGGCAGCATGTAGAAGTGGCGAAAGCCATGCTGAGTGTGGGTGTGCAAATGGCCGGGCGTCTGGCTGAAGGCGACCTTGAGCAAGATGATGGGCCACGCATTCTTCATTAAGCGACCCGCCAGGCTCTGTGCCACAGCAAGGCTAGTGCGTTCTGCACTGGCCCTGTGGTTGTCTTAGCTATTTATCCCAAGCGAATATTCAGACTTTGCCCATTGCCTGCGCGTGCTGCGCTGATCAGCTGTTGGCGCGCGGCGCCGTTCAGTGGGTTGATCCAGCTCACGACTGTGTGGCTGCGGCCCAGGCGAAGGGCTTCGCAGGTCAGTTGTAGCGCGCTTTTATTGCCGTTGGGTTGCAACAGCAAAATACGCTCTCGGTTGAGGCCTGCGTCGCGCAGCCAGCTTTGAGTCAGGCTTGGTGGCGGGGCAATCAGGGTCAGCCATCGTGCGTGTTGCTGTTCGCTTAGTTCGCGCAGCATGGGCGCAAGCAGGTTCAGGCAGTTCTCGGCGGCACCGCGTAAAGACAGTTCGCTGAAGACTTCAGGTTCTGCGCTCCAGGGTGTTTCAAGCACTTCTTTGATCGTGGTGGGCATGGGTTGCGCCATGAACACTTCGAACAAGGGTAGTTGTGCAGGCAGCGGTGTGTGCGGGAACTGCATGGCGCCTCCTAATTAGCGACGTATAACGCCTACGCTCAGGCCTTCGATTACCAGTTCCTGCTCTTTGAGATTCACTTCAATGGGCGCGAAATCGGGGTTTTCAGCGATCAGCCAGACTTTGCTGCCTTCTCGTTTGAAGCGTTTTACAGTTACTTCGTCGTCGATACGCGCCACGACGATCTGACCGTTACGGGCCTCGCGGCAGGTATGTACGGCTAAAAGGTCGCCATCAAATATGCCGACGTCCTTCATGCTCATGCCTTGGACCCGCAGCAGGTAGTCGGCCCGGGGATGGAAGAAGGTCGGGTTGATGTTGCAGGACTCTTCGACGTGTTCCTGTGCCAGGATCGGGGCGCCGGCTGCGACGCGACCAATGATGGGCAGTGTTGACTCGTCGGCCTTGGCCTCGAAGCCCGGGATGCGAATGCCGCGTGACGCGCCGGGGGTCATCTCGATGGCGCCCTTGCGGGCCAGTGCCTTGAGGTGCTCTTCGGCGGCGTTCGGGGACTTGAAGCCCAGTTCCTGTGCGATCTCGGCACGGGTGGGCGGGTATCCGTTGTCATCCAGGCATCGCTTGATGAAAGCCAGGATCTCTGCTTGGCGTGGCGTCAGTTTTAACATGGTGATCGCTCTGTTTTTTTATACAGTGACTGGGATTATATACAGTGAAGGCCTATTGGCAATCATCCATTTCCTGTAGTCCGCTGGACGGTCGCCTATAGGCTAATTGTGCAGGCATTTGTGGGGTGAGGATGGACAGGCTATGGCTGTGTTTTAATGCCAGACCGGCCAGTCGTAAAACGAACACGTTACCTTGACTTTTTACAAACTGAAACGTATGTTTCAAACACCTGTTTTAAGTGTTTTTCAGCCGGAGTAAACATGGCCCAGTCGGAAACCGTTGAACGTATCCTTGATGCTGCTGAGCAGTTGTTCGCGGAAAAAGGTTTTGCCGAAACTTCATTGCGGCTGATTACCAGCAAGGCCGGGGTTAACCTCGCAGCCGTCAATTATCATTTTGGGTCCAAGAAGGCGTTGATTCAGGCGGTTTTTTCGCGTTTTCTAGGGCCTTTCTGCGCCAATCTGGATCGTGAACTTGAGCGGCGTCAGGGCAAGCCTGAGCAGCGTCCCACGCTGGAAGAACTGCTTGAAATGCTGGTCGAACAAGCGCTGGTGATTCAACCGCGCAGCGGAAATGACCTGTCAATTTTCATGCGTTTGTTGGGGCTTGCGTTCAGTCAGAGCCAAGGCCACTTGCGCCGTTACCTCGAAGACATGTACGGCAAAGTGTTCCGTCGCTATATGTTGTTGGTTAACGAAGCTGCGCCGCAAATTCCTCCCATAGAACTGTTCTGGCGCGTGCATTTTATGCTCGGTGCGGCGGCATTCAGCATGTCCGGGATCAAGGCTTTGCGGGCGATAGCGGAAACCGATTTTGGGATCAATACCTCCATCGAGCAGGTGATGCGCCTAATGGTGCCCTTTCTGGCCGCAGGCATGCGCGCCGAAAGCGGGGTTGTTGACCCCGCCATGGCCAGCGCTCAAATGCGCCCGCGGACCAAAACCTCACAGGCTGCCCTTAAGGTTTGACCTGTACGGGTGGGCGCGGCAGCGCAGTTCCGCTAAGCTAGCCGCCATGCCCAACCCTGACTTATTCCCGTTTGCCGATGTACCGCTGCAATCCTCGATTGCGGCGCGAATGGCTGTGTCCATACGTTCGCGGCAGGTAATGAGCGCTCTCTTTATTTAAGGATTTTCCATGAGTTCAGCCCTGCAAGGCTCCTTGATGGTAGACGTGGCCGGTACTTGGCTGACGGCCGAAGACCGGCAATTGCTGCGCCAGCCTGAGGTGGGCGGGCTGATCATTTTTGCGCGCAATATCGAGCACCCCCGTCAGGTACGTGAATTAAGTGCCTCGATCCGTGCTGTGCGCCCGGACCTGTTACTGGCGGTGGATCAGGAAGGTGGCCGTGTTCAGCGGCTGCGCCAAGGCTTTGTAAGGTTGCCGGCGATGCGCGCCATTGCGGACAATCCGAATGCAGAGTATCTGGCCGAGCAGTGTGGCTGGATCATGGCCACCGAAGTTCTGGCTGTGGGTCTGGATTTGAGCTTTGCCCCGGTACTGGATCTGGACTACCAGCGCAGTGCTGTGGTGGGCAGTCGCTCATTCGAGGGTGATCCTGAGCGCGCCGCGACCTTGGCTGGCGCTTTCATCCGCGGCATGAATGATGCTGGCATGGCGGCCACCGGCAAACATTTCCCGGGGCACGGCTGGGCAGAAGCTGACTCCCATGTGGCCATCCCGACAGACGAACGTAGCCTTGAAGACATTCGCGCTCATGATCTCGTGCCGTTTGCACGTCTGAGCAAGCAACTGGCGGCAGTCATGCCAGCCCATGTGATCTACCCGCAAGTTGACAGCCAGCCAGCCGGTTTCTCTCGTCGCTGGTTACAGGATATTTTGCGCGGCGAACTGCAATTTGATGGCGTGATTTTCAGTGACGATCTGTCAATGGCCGGTGCTCACGTCGTGGGCGATGCCGCCAGTCGTATCGAAGCGGCCTTGTCGGCAGGCTGCGACATGGGCTTGGTGTGCAACGATCGCGCTGCTGCCGAACTGGCACTTAGCGCTGCCCAGCGCTTGAAGGTCACGCCTTCGCCACGCATTGCGCGCATGCGCGCTCAAGCCTGGGCCAGTACTGATTATCGCCAGAGCCCGCGTTGGTTGGTGGCGATGGGCGCACTCAAAGATGCTCAATTAATTGATTAAGGGATCTGCCTCAATGACGGTTTACGCAATTATTGGCGGTACAGGGCTGACTCAGCTTGAAGGGCTGACCATCAGCCGCTCGCTGGCACTCGATACGCCGTATGGCCCGACCTCTGCGGATATTCAGATCGGTGAGTTCGGCGGGCGTGAGGTGCTGTTTTTGGCCCGTCATGGCCATCCGCATCGCGTACCGCCGCATCAGATTAACTACCGCGCCAACCTGTGGGCGTTGAAGCAAGCGGGTGCCGAAGCGATTCTGGCAGTGAATGCCGTTGGCGGAATTCATATGGCGATGGGCACAGGGCATTTCTGCGTGCCGCATCAGCTGATTGACTACACCAGTGGCCGTGAGCACACCTATTTTGCCGGTGATCTGGAGCAGGTGACCCACATCGATTTCAGTTACCCCTATACCGAGTCTTTGCGGGAGCAGTTGATTGCGGCACTGGCGGCTGAAGGTTGCTCCTACAGTAGTCACGGCGTGTACGCGGCCACACAGGGGCCACGTCTTGAGACGGTGGCGGAAATTGCCCGCCTTGAGCGTGATGGTTGCGACATTGTGGGGATGACCGGCATGCCTGAAGCGGCGCTGGCCCGTGAGCTGGGGCTGGATTACGCGTGCCTGGCGCTGGTGGTCAACCCGGCGGCGGGTAAATCGACGGCAATCATTACCATGGCCGAGATTGAGCAGGCGCTGCATGACGGCATGGGCAAGGTCAAAGCGACCTTGGCGCGGGTGTTGGCGGGGTAGAACTTCAACTCCCGTAGTCGCTGCCAAGGAACGAAGGCTGCGATCGACTGAAACGCTGGCGTAAAACCTTTATTGAGGCGAATCGAGTACACCGCAGTGCTCGGTTTTTACACAATGCAGGCCGATCGCAGCCTTCGTTCCTTGGCAGCGACTACGCAGGCGAGCTGAGCCGGGGATCAGCGCTTCTCGACCTTTGGCGGCAGCGGGGCGAACAAGGCTTCGATGTCGTCGTCGTGAAGTTTCCAGTCTCCGGCGATTCTTCCGTCCAGCACGCCTGCCGCCAAATCCGACTTTTCCTGCTGCAAGTGCTGGATTTTCTCTTCCACGGTGCCGCGGGCAATCATCTTGTACACAAACACCGGCTTTTCCTGGCCAATTCGGTAGGCTCGGTCGGTTGCCTGATTTTCCGCGGCTGGGTTCCACCACGGGTCGTAGTGGATCACGGTGTCGGCTTCGGTCAGATTCAAACCGACCCCACCGGCCTTTAGGCTGATCAGGAAAATCTGTAATTTACCGCTTTGGAAGTCCTTAACTGGCGTGCGTCGATCGCGGGTCTGGCCGGTGAGCAGGGCGTAGCGAATGTTGCGTTTTTTCAACTCGGCTTCGATCAGGCGCAGCATGGAGGTGAACTGCGAAAACAGCAGAATGCGTCGACCTTCGGCGAACAGTTCATCGAGCATGTCCAGCAAACTGTCGAGCTTGCCCGAAGTACTGCCTTTCTTGGGCGGTGTCTCGCTAACCAGTCGCAGGTCACAGCACACCTGGCGAAGTTTGAGCAGCGCTTCAAGAATAATGATTTGGCTACGTCCTACCCCTTTGCGGGTAATTTCGTCGCGAACTTTTTTGTCCATCGCCAAGCGCATGGTTTCGTACACGTCACGCTGCGCTTCGTTCAGATCAACCCAGTGGATGATCTCGGTTTTAGGCGGCAGTTCAGTGGCCACTTGTTCTTTGGTGCGGCGCAGCAGGAAGGGTTTGATCCGCGCATTCAGGTGTTGCAAGCGCTCGTCATTGCCGTGGCGTTCGATGGGTACTCGGTAGTTGCGGTTAAAGTGTTGAGCGTCGCCCAGCCAGCCCGGCATCAAGAAGTGAAACAGCGACCACAGTTCGCCCAAGTGGTTTTCCAGTGGCGTACCGGAAAGGCACAGGCGTTGGCGTGCAACCAGCTCGCAGGCCGCTTGTGAGGCTTTGCTGCCGGGATTCTTGATGTACTGGGCTTCATCGAGGATGAGCAGGTGCAGGGGCAGTTTTGCCAAGTGCTCGATGTCTTTGGGCAACAAGGCGTAGGTGGTCAGAATGACGTCGTAATCGTTGAGATGCGCAAAGTGTTTTTTTCGCGTAGGCCCATACAGCGCCAGCACGTTGAGTTGCGGTGTGAAGTGCGCCGCTTCGTCGAGCCAGTTGGGGATCAGGCTAGTGGGCATGATCACCATCGCGGGTCGATCAAGTCGTCCGGCGTTCTTTTCGCTCAGAATGTGCGCCAGTGTTTGCAGGGTTTTACCCAGACCCATGTCATCCGCAAGGATGCCGCCGACTTCAAGTTGGCGTAACGACTGCATCCAGCTCAAACCTTCCAGCTGATAAGGCCGCAAGGTGGCGTTGAGGCCTTCGGGCGCCTCGACGCTGAAATCCTTGATGTCGCGCAGGCGTTGGGCAAAACCGCGAATATGTTCGCCACCTTCCCAGCGCAGGGGCAGCCCATCCAGCGCATTAAGACGCGGCGCGTCGGCACTTTTGATGCGCAGGGTGGTGGCACCCGGTTCGCTCAGATAGAACTCGCCCAGCGTGGCCAATACCGGTTTCAGACGGCCATACGGCAGCGCCACTTGCAGCGGGCCGTGGTCGCTGTTGGGTGTGGCCGGAATATTGACCAATATCAGTTCGTCATCTCGGCGTCTGGCCAGTTTTTCGGGGCTGAGGAGGTCTGTGTGCGAGCGCATCAGGTTGAGCAGAATGGGCAACAGGCTCAGGCGCTGGCCGTTGACGATGATGCCCAACTCCAGATCGAACCAGTCATGTTCCGGGGCTTCTTCAACGTTGGCGTACCAGTCCTCGACAGGGGACAGGTCAAAGCCAAAGTCTTCATCAATCAGTAATTCCCAACCCTGCCCGCGCAAGGCGGGTAACTGGTTGAGCGTGAAATTCAACCAGGCGCTGTCGTTGACCATTTCAAACAACTCACCGGCACTTTCGGGCAGCGCTTTACTTTGGCGAGTGGCGATTTTGAAACCCAGCTCGCGCAGCTGTTCGCGGTAGGCGTTTTCCGCGGCGGGGCGGCGTTTGATGCGTAACGTTTGGTGATCCTGACGAATCACCACATCGGTATTTTTCTGCCCGCTGACATAGTGCTCAAAGTAGTTGAAGGACAGGGCTGCGCGGTGCTGGGTATAGCGCTGCATTTTGCCGTTGCGCGGTTCAAAGGCGCTGAATTCGGCGCTGGCAAGCCACAGGCGTGGCACCGGTTGCACATCGTCGATCAGCACTTCAGGCAGGTTGGCAGGGCGGCGTGAGTCGAGTACGGCCTGGAGTTTTTCCAGAAGCTCGGCGTCCTGGGCAGCGGCAGGGTAGTTCAAGGTGTCTTCAATCTTCAGTAATACAGCAGCAGTATGCTTGCAGTTAACGCGAACAGGGCACGTACAGTGCGCGCTGACCAAGAGCAAAGTGCCTTTGGCCGACTCGCGCAGTTCAATGGTCTGACGATAAATGCTGTCACCTGAGCCTTGGCAACTGGCTGTGATCAAGCTATCGCCAACCTGAGCAATTCTGACACGGTTTTCCAGAGCGTAGCGGCGGCCACGCTCCAGACTTTGTTCCTTGAAGCGGCTGACCCAAGTGGCTGCGAGCGGCTTGGTCAGGGTGGGGGTCAGGCTCAAGGGCATGGCAGTTTCATTCGATGGCCATCAGGAAGACTTCGGCGTCAGACGTTCAAACAGCGCTTCGATGGTGTTGAAACGCTCGTCAGCGCGCTCCATGGGTACCATGAATTTGAACAGGGTCGCGCCTTCGAACTTATAACGGTTGGGCTGGCCCTGGATCAGTTTGATCAGTACCAGCGGATCAACCGGTGTGTCGGAGGCGAATTCGATACGACCGCCTTGCGGACCTGCGTCTACTTTTTTGATGCCCAGCTGCTCGGCTTGCAGCTTGAGCGCCGTAATACGCACCAGATTTTTGGTCGGCTCCGGGAGTAGCCCAAAGCGGTCGATCATCTCGACTTGCAGGTCTTTGAGGCCCTCTTCGTCGCTGGCGTTGGCAATGCGCTTGTAGAGGATCAGTCGCGCGTGCACATCCGGCAGATACGCCTCAGGGATCAAGGCTGGTACACGCAGGTTGATTTCCGGCCCGCCCCCCAGCGGCTGGTCGAGGTTGGGTTGTTCGCCCTTGCGGATCGATTTCACTGCGCGTTCGAGCATTTCCATGTACAGGGTAAAGCCGACGGCTTGAATCTGCCCGCTTTGGCCATCGCCCAGCAGCTCGCCTGCGCCACGAATTTCGAGGTCGTTGGTGGCCAGCACAAAGCCGGCGCCAAGGTCCTGAGTGTTGGCAATGGCTTCGAGGCGTTTTTGCGCGTCGCTGGTAATTTGTTTACGCGGCGGCGTCAGCAAATACGCATACGCCTGGTGGTGACTGCGTCCGACACGACCGCGCAATTGGTGCAACTGCGCCAGACCGAACTTGTCAGCCCGTTCGATGATGATGGTGTTTGCGCTCGGCACGTCAATACCGGTCTCGATGATGGTCGAGGCAATCAGCACGTTGAATCGTTTGTGATAAAAGTCGCTCATCACCTGTTCGAGTTCGCGCTCACGCATCTGCCCGTGGCCGATGCCGATGCGGGCTTCCGGCACCAGCTCTGCGAGGTCAGCGGCGCATTTTTCGATGGTTTTCACATCGTTGTGCAGGTAGTAAACCTGGCCGCCACGCAGCAACTCACGCAACAGCGCTTCTTTGATCGTGCTGTTGTTTTGCTCCATGACGAAGGTGCGCACGGACAGGCGGCGAGCTGGCGGCGTGGCAATGATCGACAAGTCACGCATGCCCGACACTGCCATGTTCAGAGTGCGTGGGATCGGCGTGGCAGTGAGGGTGAGAATATCGACTTCACTGCGCAGGGCTTTTAGCTGTTCTTTCTGACGAACCCCGAAGCGGTGTTCTTCGTCGATGATCACCAGCCCCAGATTTTTGATCTTTACATCGTCTTGCAGCAGTTTGTGGGTACCGATGACGATGTCGATTTTGCCTTCGGCCAGATCCGCCACTGCCGCGTTGATTTTTTTGGCGGATTTAAATCGGCTCATGACTTCAACCCGTACCGGCCAGTCGGCAAAACGGTCGCGGAAGCTGTTGTAGTGTTGCTGAGCGAGCAGGGTAGTAGGCACCAAAATGGCCACCTGACGACCGCCATGCACCGCAATAAAAGCAGCGCGCATGGCCACTTCGGTTTTGCCGAAACCTACGTCGCCACACACCAGGCGATCCATCGGTTTGGGCGACAGCATGTCGGCGCGCACGGCTTCGATGGTGGTTTGCTGGTCGGGGGTTTCTTCAAACGGGAAACCGGCACTGAAGGTCGCGTAGTCGGCCTTCGGGTCTTCAAACGCATACCCTTCACGGGCGGCGCGGCGGGCGTAGATATCCAGCAGTTCAGCTGCCACATCACGCACTTGCTCGGCGGCTTTGCGCTTGGCTTTCTGCCAGGTTTCCGAGCCCAGGCGGTGCAGCGGCGCCAGTTCATCGTCGCTGCCGGTGTAGCGGGCGATCAGGTGCAGGTTGGCCACCGGCACATAAAGCTTGGCGCCTTCGGCGTATTCGAGGGTCAGGAATTCAGCGATCTGATTGTCGACTTCAAGGGTAGCCAGCCCCTGGTAGCGGCCCACACCGTGGTCGATATGCACCACGGGGGCGCCTTCACGCAACTCGGTGAGGTTCTTGATGACCGCATCATTGTTGGCGTCGGCGCGTTTGTCGCGACGTCGACGCTGCATCACCCGTTGACCGAACAACGGACTTTCGGCGATCAGCGCCAGCGCTGGATCGTCCAGTAACAGGCCTTCATCCAGCGGGGCGATGGTGATTGCCAGGCGGTGTTTGCTGGTGACGAAATCGCCCCAGCTGTCGACCGTCTTGGGCTTTAGTTTCAGGCGATCAAGCAGTTCAAGCAGGACTTCACGGCGCCCGGCGGATTCGGCGGTAAACAGCACGCGGCCCTCGAATTGATCGAGAAAGCCTGACAGGGCATGCAGCGGCTGGTTGGCCTTGGCTTCTATGGCCAGATTGGGCAGTTTTTGCGCCGGGAAACGCTCGCCACTGCTGCCGGGCTCTACATCGTCCTGACTGACCACCACGCGTGGCCAGTTTTTCAGGCGGGCGAAGCAATCTTCAACAGGCAAAAACAATTCGGCGGGTGGCAGCAAGGGGCGCGACGGGTCGACACGGCGTTCTTCGTAGCGGTTGCGTACGTCCGACCAGAAGTTTTCGCAGGCTTTTTCAATGCCGGGCAGCGAGAACACCTGGGTGTCAGCGGGCAGGTAGTCGAACAGCGTCGAGGTTTCGTCGAAAAACAACGGCAGGTAGTACTCGATACCGGCCGGGGTAATCCCGCTGCTTAAGTCCTGAAAGATCGGGCAGCGGCGGAAGTCGACATCAAAACGTTCGCGAAAGCGTGCCTTGAAACGGGTGACGGCATCTTTTTGCAGCGGAAACTCGCGGGCCGGAAGCAGGCGGACTGATTCAACCTTGTCGATGGAACGCTGGGTTTCCGGGTCGAAGGTGCGCAGGGTTTCGATTTCGTCGTCGAACAAGTCGATGCGGTAAGGCAGTTTGCTGCCCATCGGGAACAGATCGATCAACGCACCGCGCACCGCGAACTCGCCGTGCTCATACACCGTATCAACGCAGCGGTAGCCGCTGGCTTCGAGGCGAGTGCGCATTTGCTCGACATCAAGCTTCTGGCCGATGTCCAGCACCAGGCTGCTGCCGAGCAGAAACTTGGTGGGCGCCAGACGATGTAGGGCCGTGGTAATCGGCACTACCAAAACGCCATGACTCAGCTCGGGTAGCCGGTACAAACTGGCAATACGCTGGGAAATGATGTCTTGGTGGGGCGAGAACAGGTCGTAGGGCAGGGTTTCCCAGTCGGGAAAATGCAGCACCGGCAAATCGGGCGCAAAAAACCTTAATTCCTGCTCAAGACGTTCGGCGCTTTGGCTGTCCGCTGTCAGCAGCAGTGTAAAGCGCTGGGCGGCGCTGGCGGCTTCGGCAATGGCCAGGCTCAGGGCGGCACCGGGCAGGTTGCTCCAGTGCTGTTTACCTGCCGTAGCAGGGAGTTTCGGTAGACGCAGGACGGGCACGGAAGGTTGAGCTCCAAGCGTTGCGGCAAAGTCGGCAAGTGTAACGGGCCAAGGGGCTGGCTGTCAGTTACCGTCTTTTAGCGCCATTGAAATCAGCAGATGTGGACGAACATGGGGGCGCAAGAGGCGCTGCGCAAGGGCATTTCACCCGAGAAAAGCGCCTTTGTAGATTTTTTTTCGCCTATATTCGTTGAGGCTTAATCGTTTCAGTAGCGACGTGTGACAGGCGTGCATTGCCCCTGCCTGGGTGCAGCGGCATAATGTAGCCCCTTTTTTCAGCCCCTACATGTGGAAGGTTCCCGTGACTCAGAAGCCCGACCAGTGTCTTGGTGAATGGATCGACCGTGAAGCACTCGCAGAAGCGATGATTCCGCTAATCGGCCAGCTTTACCGCAATAACAACGTGGTGAGCTCGATCTATGGCCGCAGCCTGATCAACCGTTCAGTCATTGCGATTCTTAAAGCGCACCGCTTTGCTCGCCATCGTCAGTCCGATGACATCGAATTGTCCGTGCACGATACGTTCCCGCTGCTTAAAGCAATGAGCGAGCTCAAGCTCGGCGCTGCTTCGGTAGACCTGGGCAAGCTGGCCGTCAAATTCAAGGCTGAGGGCAATGGGCGGACTGCCGAGCAGTTCGTTCGTGATGAGTTGGCCGATGTCGTGGGTCAGCAAAACGCTGCAGCCCGTAAAGGCACCGACGTTGTGTTGTACGGTTTCGGTCGTATCGGACGCTTGCTGGCGCGCATCCTGATCGAAAAAACCGGTGGCGGCGACGGCCTGCGTCTGCGTGCCATTGTCGTGCGTAAAGGCGCCGATAACGACCTGGTCAAGCGTGCAAGCCTGTTGCGTCGTGACTCGGTTCACGGCCCGTTCGATGGCACCATCGTGGTGGATGAAGAAAACAACACGATTACCGCCAACGGCAACCTGATTCAGGTGATCTACGCGAAGAACCCGACCGAGGTGGATTACACCCAATACGGCATTGAAAACGCACTGCTGGTGGATAACACCGGTGTATGGCGTGATGCTGAAGGTCTGGGCCAGCACTTGCAGTGCCCTGGCGTTGACCGTGTGGTGCTGACCGCGCCGGGCAAAGGCAAGCTGAAAAACATCGTTCATGGCATCAACCATGGCGAAATCACGGCTGACGACAAGATCGTCTCGGCAGCCTCCTGCACCACCAACGCCATCGTGCCGGTGCTCAAGGCAGTCAACGACAAGTTCGGTATCGTCAACGGTCACGTTGAAACGGTTCACTCGTACACCAACGACCAGAACCTGATCGACAACTTCCACAAAGGCGATCGCCGTGGTCGTAGCGCCGCGTTGAACATGGTAATCACCGAGACCGGTGCAGCCACTGCTGCGGCCAAGGCGCTGCCTGAGCTGGCTGGCAAGCTGACTGGTAACGCGATTCGCGTCCCTACGCCGAACGTGTCGATGGCGATTCTCAACCTCAACCTTGAGAAGCCAGCAACGCGTGAAGAAATGAACGAGTACCTGCGTCACATGGCGCTGCACTCCGATCTGCACAAGCAAATCGACTTTGTGAGCTCGCAGGAAGTGGTTTCCACTGACTTCGTGGGTTCGCGTCACGCCGGTGTGGTGGATGCTGAAGCGACTATCTGCAATGACAACCGCGTTGTGCTGTACGTGTGGTACGACAACGAATTCGGTTACAGCTGTCAGGTAGTGCGAGTGATGGAAGACATGGCTGGGGTTAACCCGCCAGCGTTCCCGCGCTAAGCAACCGCAGCAACTGAAAACGCCCCGACATGTCGGGGCGTTTTTGTGTGTGCTGTCATTTACTTTTGTAGCAGCTGCCGCAGGCTGCGTCCGATTGCGCAGCGATCGTAAAACCTGTGCTCGTGGTATGTCTGAGAAACCACGACTACAGGTTTTGCGACGGTTTCACCGCCGGACGCAGCCTGCGGCAGCTGCTACGGGGCATGAGTCAGGCGTTAGCCGGCACTGCCGATTGCGCTGTACGCAGTTGATGCTGATTGCCACGAAACAGCACCACGGTTGCGATCAGTCCCAATACAGCCGCACCCGTCAACCACAAACCGGGAGCGGCCTTGTTATCCAGCACATGGATCAGGTAAGTACAGGCCGCCGGGGTGAAGCCACCGAACGTCGCGGTCGCCAGGCTGTAAGCCAGTGAAAAACCGGTGGTGCGGACTTCAATCGGCATGATTTCGGTCAGGGCGACCACCATAGCGCCGTTATACGAGCCGTACAGGAATGACAGCCACAATTCGACAATCAGCAAATGGCTGAAACTTGGATTGGCCACGAGCCATGACAAGGCCGGGTAGGCGGTCAAGATGGCCAGTATCGTCGATCCCAGCAGCAGTGGCTTGCGCCCGATTTTGTCAGACAGCGAACCCATGACCGGCAGCCAGAAGAAGTTCGACAGGCCGATGCACACGGTCACCAGCAAAGCTTGCAGATCCGTCAGGTTCAGTTCTGCCTTGCCGAAAGTCGGGGTGTAGGCGGTGATCAGGTAGAACGACACGGTGGTCATGATCACCAAAGCCATGCCGCCGAGCACCAGGCCAAAGTTTTGCCCGACAGAACGCACGATTTCGCGCAACGTGGGGTGATGCTTGCGGGCTTCAAACTCCGGGGTTTCCTGCATGGATTTACGGACGACAAAGATCACCGGCACGATCATGCAGCCAATCAGGAAAGGGATACGCCAGCCCCATTCACCCATTTCGGCGGGGCTCAGCCAGTGGTTGAGGCCTACGCCCAGCAAACCGGCAAACACTACCGCCGCTTGTTGGCTGGCGGACTGCCAGCTTACAAAGAAGCCTTTACGGCCCGGTGTGGCTATCTCTGCCAGATAGACCGAAACTCCGCCCAGCTCCACGCCGGCAGAGAAACCTTGCAGTAAACGGCCCAGCAGTACCAGCAGCGGGGCGGCGACGCCCAGAGTGGAATAGCCCGGTACGCAGGCAATCAGCACCGTGCCCATGGCCATCAGGGCCAATGTAATGATCAGGCCTTTGCGGCGGCCGTGGCGGTCGATGTATGCACCGAGAAAAATGGCACCCAGAGGGCGCATCAGGAAACCGGCGCCGAACGTCGCCAGGGCAAGCATCAGTGAGGCAAAAGCGCTATCGGTGGGAAAGAAGGTTTTGGCAATGGCCGTGGCGTAAAAGCCGAAGACCATAAAGTCGAACATCTCAAGAAAGTTACCGCTGACAACGCGAAAAATCGCTTTGCCTGTGCCCGTACTGGAGGCCATCAGAAATCACCCGCTGTTATCTGTTTTATGCGTAATCCATGTTTTTTTGCTAGTCCGCACTGCAAGGGCCGAGCATTGGCTTTTGCCCAAAACAGTTTTGTAACCATATGTGTATCAAATTATGTAGGCAACTGTTGTGGGGACTACAGGGCGGGTCAGGGGGTAAGTTTCATCAAGGTCTTACGCAGGTTTTCGGGCAAACCGTCGGGCGCGAGCCAGATGCCGAGATAGGTTTTGGCCAGTGCAGGGTTCTGGCTGTTGAAAATCACCTTGCCATTGCGTTCAAGGTTCAGGCCGCGTTGGGGTGAGAAATTCAAGGTGAGGCGATCACCGCGTTTGATGTCGCCGAAGCTGTCTTGTAATTTTTTCAGTTCGGGTACGAGGGGCGTCAATACGGTTGGCGGGTGTTGGCGCTCAAGGATGGTCGCGGAGGCTTTGATGATATCGCTGTGTTTCAGGTCGCGTAGATAGAACAGTTCCAGACGCAGGTCGCGCTGCTGATCAAACGCTTGCTGGGGAGGCACGCCCGAGGCGGTGTACAGCGCGGCGGCATAAATATCGGCCCAGAGGTAGGTCAGAACAATCTGACCTTGGCGCGGCATGATCTGCGAGCCTTCGCGCCATTGCGCAGGGAAGCTGGCCTCGTTTATAAGCGCAGCATCGTCGGCCGCAACGGCGGCGTTGAAGGTCAGCGCAAGAGCGATCAATAGCTGGCGCATTTGGCTATCCGATGGGGCGTGTGGATTGAGGTTATGCCAGTTTTTTGAATTTATGTCGCAGGAGGCATTGTGATTGTGTAGTGAATGCAAAAATAGCCAACGACCAGACCAAGGGTTAATGTTCGCGGCGTTCAGGCTTCTATAGACTGTGCCCCACGTTTTGATCCTTCATGGCGCTGGCCGCGACATGATTTAGCCGTAGGTGCCCAAAGCGGTGCCACGGCCTGTTCTGAGGAGTACGCATGGCTGTCTACAACTACGACGTAGTGGTACTGGGCTCTGGCCCGGCAGGAGAAGGTGCGGCAATGAACGCCGCAAAAGCAGGGCGCAAAGTGGCGATGGTCGATAGCCGGCGTCAGGTTGGCGGCAACTGCACGCACTTGGGCACGATCCCGTCCAAAGCCTTGCGTCACTCGGTTCGCCAGATCATGCAATTCAACACCAATCCGATGTTTCGGGCCATTGGTGAGCCGCGTTGGTTCTCGTTTCCGGACGTGCTGAAAAGCGCCGAGAAGGTTATTTCCAAGCAAGTGGCTTCACGCACCGGTTACTACGCACGTAACCGCGTCGACCTGTTCTTCGGCACCGGCAGCTTTACCGATGAGCAAACCATTGAAGTGGTCTGCACCAACGGCGTTGTTGAAACCCTGATGGCCAAGCAGATCATTATCGCCACCGGCTCGCGTCCCTATCGCCCGGCTGATATCGATTTCACTCACTCGCGTATCTACGATAGCGACACCATTCTTAGTCTGGGCCACACCCCGCGTAAGCTGATTGTTTATGGGGCTGGCGTGATCGGCTGCGAATATGCGTCGATCTTCAGTGGTCTGGGGGTGTTGATTGAGCTGGTGGATAACCGCGAGCAACTGCTGAGCTTCCTCGACTCCGAGATCTCGCAAGCGCTGAGCTACCACTTCAGCAACAACAACATCACCGTTCGCCACAACGAAGAGTATGAGCGGGTAGAAGGCGTCGAAAACGGCGTGATCCTGCACCTCAAGTCCGGCAAGAAGATCAAGGCGGACGCCTTGCTCTGGTGTAACGGCCGTACCGGCAACACTGACCTGCTGGGGCTGGAGAATATCGGCATCAAACCCAACGGTCGTGGTCAGATCACTGTTGATGAAAACTACCGCACCACCGTGCCAAACATTTACGCCGCAGGCGATGTGATTGGTTGGCCCAGCCTGGCCAGTGCTGCTCACGACCAAGGCCGTTCCGCCGCTGGCAGTATCGTCGACAACGGCAGCTGGCGCTTCGTCAATGACGTGCCGACCGGGATTTACACCATCCCCGAGATCAGCTCCATCGGCAAGAACGAGCAGGAGTTGACCCAGGCCAAAGTGCCTTATGAAGTGGGCAAGGCGTTCTTCAAAAGCATGGCGCGGGCGCAGATTGCCGGTGAGCCTCAGGGCATGCTTAAAATCCTGTTCCACCGTGAAACCCTTGAAGTGCTGGGCGTCCACTGCTTCGGTTATCAGGCTTCAGAAATCGTGCACATCGGTCAGGCAATCATGAACCAGCCGGGCGAGCTCAATACCCTGAAGTACTTCGTGAACACTACGTTCAACTACCCGACCATGGCTGAAGCTTATCGGGTAGCGGCTTACGATGGCCTTAACCGGCTTTTTTAAGCGGCTCCGGCCGGTGGCCTGAGCCGGCCG
Organism: Pseudomonas helleri; assembly: GCF_009600315.1. GTDB lineage: Bacteria > Pseudomonadota > Gammaproteobacteria > Pseudomonadales > Pseudomonadaceae > Aquipseudomonas > Aquipseudomonas helleri_A. Next base: position 45,998 of record NZ_WIWC01000001.1, read on the forward strand.
GGGAGACCGATTTCAGCCATTCCCAAGGGTGGCAGTGGCCAAACCGGGAAAGTCTGTAATCAGGCTGTCGACGCCGAAATCAGCGAGCCTGCGCATCAGCGCAGGTTCGTTGACTGTCCATACCGACACATGCAAACCCTGACGCTGGGCTTTGGCCAGACGTTCCGGGGTGCAGAGTGTCCAGTTCAATGCCAGCAAGTCACAGCCATAACTTTGTGCGACCTTGATCGGGTCAAGCCAGGCGTATTCGGCCACCAGTCCACGTGACAAGTCCGGTGTCAGTTCCAGTGCGGCTTTTAGCACTTCACGGGAGCTGGAGGTGACGGTGACTTTGTCCATCAGGCCATGACGTTCAGCCATCTCGCGAATTGCCAATACGGTACTGGCTGCACGCGTGCGTGATGCGCTTTTGACTTCAAGCTGCCAATGCTCGAAGTTGCATTTTTCGAACAGTTCTTCAAGTCGCGGAATCGGGCACGGCTGTAACCAGCCCGGGCCGCCTTTGCGTGCGTCATAGGTCATCAGGTCGGCCGCGGTGTGCTCGATCACTTTGCCGCGTCGGTCAGTGGTGCGCTTGAGGGTGGGGTCGTGAATCACCATCAGCTCGCCATCTTTGGACAAGTGCAGATCGAGTTCGCAGCGACGAACGCCATGCTTGAGGCATTGCTCAAAGCTGGCGAGGGTGTTTTCCGGTGCTTCGCCTTTGGCGCCGCGATGGCCATAAATCAGGGTCACAGGTACTCCTTATAAGCGTGCGCGCAGCCCGAGTGATTACTCGGCTGCGGATTCGTGTTGTTCGCGGGCGAGGCGGCGTGCCTGTGCCTGTTTTTGCAAAATGTATCGTGCCAGTAGCTGGCGCTGGGTGTCATTAAGGGCTACGAATTCAGTGTCGATCACATAGCCTTCATCCTCGGCGTGGCACCTAACGACGCGGGCGCGTAACAGCAAACCCAGCGCTTGGGGCATCAGCACCAGCTTCAGAGAGAGAGGGGCATCCACGGGCAACGGCTGTTTATGGAAGAACTCGATGCCGCCCTCTGAAAGCTTTACCGGTTGCAGTTCGCCGATTTTGCCCAGCACGGTTTGTGCCACGATCTGGCTAAGCAAATCGACGCGTTTATTGAGGGTTTTAAGGTAGCTGGAGAGGGTTCGGTCGCGCTCGCTGATCTGGCGCAGCAGGTGCTGGGATTCGAATTCGCTGAGGTGCAGTTCGCTGAGCAAATTGAACAATGGCGACGCATCCTGCAACACTTCGCCACTCGCAGCGTCGGTGTCCGACAGCGGGGTTATTTCCAGTGCGATCAGATCCTCGATACGGTAGTATTCGCGGCGATCTTCTTCATTTAATGTCGACATGGCGAACCCATGATGGCGGCTGTGGTCTGAGTGTAAAGCTGCTTATCAGGCCTCGCCACAAGGACGTCTTCTTTTCCCTCGAACAAGCCCCGACATGTTCAGACCTCTCTTCGTATTTATCGGCACGCGTTATACCCGTGCAAAGCGTCGCAATCATTTTGTGTCGTTCATTTCTCTGACTTCAATGATCGGACTCGCCCTCGGCGTGGTCGTGATGATTGTGGTGTTATCGGTGATGAATGGTTTCGATCATGAAATGCGCACCCGCGTGTTGGGCATGGTGCCCCACGCGACCATCGTCGGCGATCAGCCGATCAGCGACTGGCAAAGCCTGGCCGCCAAGGTTCAGCAAAACCCCAAGGTGGAGGCCGTCGCGCCGTACACCCAGATGCAGGGGTTGCTGACCCATGACGGCAATGTGCAGAAAGTGCTGCTCAATGCCATCGACCCGGCGCAGGAGCGCAAAGTATCGATCATTGATCACTTTATGCTGGAAGGGCAGCTCGATTCGCTGACCCCCGGCAGTTTCGGCATCGTGATTGGCGACAAAGCCGCTAAAAAGCTGGGCGTTGCCATTGGCGACAAACTGACCTTTGTGGCGCCGGAAGTCACCGTGACGCCTGCCGGGATGTTCCCACGCATGAAGCGTTTCACCGTGCAGGGCATTTTCCATGTCGGCGCGGGTGAAATTGACGGCTATCTAGGTGTCACCAACCTGCAGGATCTGGCGCGCTTGCAACGTTGGAAACCTGATCAGGTGCAAGGTCTGCGATTGAAGTTCAACGACCTGTTTGAAGCGCCACGTGCAGCCTGGGACATTGCCCAGCAGTTGGGCGAAAGCCAGTACTACGCCCGTGACTGGACCCGCACCCACGGCAACCTCTATCAAGCCATTCGCATGGAAAAAGCCATGATTGGCTTGCTGTTGCTGCTGATTGTGGCCGTGGCCGCGTTCAACATCATTTCCACGCTGGTGATGGTGGTCAATGACAAGAAGGGCGACATCGCCATCCTGCGCACCCTGGGGGCGACGCCGGGCACGATCATGGCGATCTTCATGGTGCAAGGCACGGTGATCGGGGTCGTCGGCACAGCTATTGGCGCGGTGCTGGGCATGCTTGCGGCGCTCAATGTCAGTGCTGCGATCTCGGCCCTTGAAGGGCTGATCGGTCACAAGTTTCTCAATGCTGATGTGTATTTCATCGACTACCTGCCTTCGCAATTGCAGACGCAGGATGTGTTGATGGTCTGCGGCGCGGCGTTGGTTCTGAGTTTCCTCGCGACCTTGTACCCGGCCTGGCGTGCTGCACGCACCCAGCCTGCGCAGGCGCTTCGTTATGAGTGAGTTGGGCATGAAAGAACAAGCAGTGTTGAGTTGCCGCGACCTGGGCAAGTCCTACGAGGAAGGCCCGGAGTCCGTGGTGGTGTTGTCGGGTTTGCAGCTTGAACTGCATCCCGGTGAGCGCGTGGCGATTGTCGGTACGTCGGGCTCGGGCAAAAGTACCTTGCTCAATCTGCTCGGTGGCCTCGATACGCCCACCAGCGGCAGCGTGTGGCTGGCGGGTGAAGAACTGTCGGCGCTGGGCGAAAAGGCCCGCGGTCTGTTGCGCAATCGCTCGTTGGGTTTTGTGTACCAGTTCCACCATTTGCTGCCCGAGTTCACCGCGCTGGAAAACGTCTGCATGCCCCTGCTGATCGGGAAAACACCGATCCCGGAAGCGCGCGAGCGTGCCACCGCGTTGTTGACCCGTGTGGGGTTGGGCCATCGTCTGGAGCACAAACCGGCCGAGCTGTCGGGTGGCGAGCGCCAGCGTGTGGCCATTGCCCGTGCGCTGGTCAACAAGCCGGGGCTGGTGATGCTCGATGAGCCCACCGGCAACCTCGACTCACACACCGCCCAAGGCATTCAGGATTTGATGCTTGAGCTCAGCACCTCGATGCGCACTGCGTTTCTGGTGGTGACTCACGACATGAACCTGGCCCGGCAGATGGACCGCGTGTTGCACCTGCAAGAAGGTCGCCTGAGCGCGATGTGATCGGCCAAGCCCGGCGCCGTTTTCTGGCGTCGGGTCTTTTATTTTTATACGGTGCCCGCGAATGTTCAGACCGTTATCGATTTTTATCGGCACGCGCTATACCCGCGCCAAGCGCCGCAATCGTTTTGTTTCGTTTATTTCCATGACGTCGATGATTGGCCTCGCCCTGGGCGTGCTGGCGATGATCGTGGTGTTGTCGGTGATGAACGGTTTTCAGCGTGAAATGAGTAACCGCATCCTCGGCATGGTGCCGCATGCCACCGTAGTGGGCGTCAAGCCGATTGACGACTGGCGCCCGGTGGCTGACGCGGCGATGAAAAATCCTGAGGTTACTGCTGCAGTGCCGTTTACCGAAATGGACGGCATGCTTTCTTACAAGGGGTCGATGCAGCCGATTCAGATCAGCGGTATCGATCCGGCGCAGGAAGGCAAGGTGTCGATCGTCACCCAGCACATTGTGCAGGGCAAGCTCGACGACCTTAAACCCGGTGAGTTTGGTGTGGTGCTGGGCGATATTACCGCGCGGCGCTTCCGTCTGGCGGTCGGTGACAAAATCACCTTGATCGTGCCCGAAGCCAGCACCGCGCCGGGCGGGATTACCCCGCGTTTACAGCGGTTGAACGTGGTGGGTATCTTCAAAGTCGGGGCTGAGCTGGACGGCACCATGGGGCTTGTCCATATGGCCGATGCAGCCGCGATTCAGCACTGGGAGCCGAATCAGGTGCAAAGTGTGCGTCTGGCGGTCAAGGATTTGTATGCGGCGCCCCAGGTTTCGCAGCAGATCGTGGCCGGCCTGGGTGCCGATTACAAGGCAGACGACTGGACTCACACCCAAGGCAGCCTGTTCAGTGCCATGAAGATGGAAAAGACCATGATTGGTCTGTTGCTGTTAATGATCGTTGCCGTGGCCGCGTTCAACATCATCGCCACCTTGATCATGGTGGTGAATGACAAAGGCGCGGACATTGCCATCCTGCGCACTATTGGTGCCACACCGCGCCAGATCATGGCGATTTTTATGGTGCAGGGCACGGTGATTGGCATTGTCGGTACGTTGATTGGCGGCGTGCTGGGTGTGATCGCAGCGCTCAATGTCAGCGAGCTGGTGGGTTGGATGGAGCGGGTGTCTGGGCAGCATATTTTCAGCTCGGACGTGTATTTCGTCAGCAACCTGCCTTCTGAACTGCAGGGCGCTGATGTGGCGCTGATCTGCGGTGCCGGCTTTGTGCTGAGCTTTTTGGCGACACTGTATCCGGCGTATCGGGCGGCGAAAATTCAACCGGCGCATGCGTTGCGTTATTCGTGATCGCAGAAAGCCCCTCACCACGCCTCTCCCGGAGGGAGAGGGGACTGATGTGTGGTGTTCTTGAAAATGTATGCGGTCTGTTCCCTCTCCCTCCGGGAGAGGGCTAGGGTGAGGGTTGCTTTTCAGCAAGCTCCATCACAAACCGCGTCACCCCCTCCTGCGACTCACAACGAATCTGTCCGCCATGGGCACGAATGATTGACTGGGTAATCGCCAGCCCCAACCCCGCGTGCTCACTACTGCCTTCGCGCCTTGCTGGATCCGCTCGATAAAACCGGTCAAACAGGCGCGGCAGCAATTCGGCGGGGATTGCAGTGCCGGTGTTTTCAATACTGATACGAATGCCATTGGCCGACGACCCTATCAACACCCTGACTGCGCCTCCAGCGGGCGTAAAGCGCAGCGCATTATCCAGCAGGTTTGAAAGCGCGCGCCGTAACATGCTGCGATCGCCTGCAATATGGCCATCACCTTCGCGGCTCAATTCAATCCGCGAGTCTTCGGCCAGCAATGCATAAAATTCCAGCAAGGCATCCACCTCCCGGCCCAATTCAAGCGGCTCGCGACGCGGTGAAAGCAAGCCATGATCAGCCTTGGCCAGGTACAGCATGTCGTTGACCAGTTGGGCCATCCATTGCAGCTCTTCGAGGTTGCTGTGCAGGGCTTCGCGGTACTCGTCAATGCCTCTGGGGCGGGTCAGGGTCACTTGGGTATGGGTCAGCAGGTTCGAAAGAGGTGTGCGCAATTCATGCGCAATATCAGCGGAGAACGCCGACAGTCGCTGAAAAGAATCATCCAGGCGCTCCAGCATGGCATTGAACGCCACGGCCAGTTCGGCCAGTTCGGCAGGCATGTCCTTTTGCGGTAGACGGGCGTTAAGGGAGTCAGCTGAAACGCTGGCTGCAATCGCGCTCATGCGGCGCAACGGGCGCAAGCCGCTACGGGCTGCCCAAGCACCGAGAAGCGCTGTGGCCAGCGCAGAGAGGCCGACCGTGAGCCATATCAGGTGCTGCATGCGTTGCAGGAAGTGTTGGTGGTGAGTGATGTCCAGCAGCAATGTCAGACGCGGTTCACTAGCAGTGTCAGGAGTTGGGTTAAGTACCCGGTAATCCGTGCCGTTTATTTGCAGGCTTTCCAATCCGGAGTGAATGGGCAGTTCATCCGGCAAATTTTGCGAGCTGTCGAACCACACATGCCCGTCAGGGCTGCGCACCCTCAGCGTCAGGTCAGGCTGCTGGCGAAGGTTTTCCAGCAGGTCAGGCAGGCGCTGCTTGAATCGTTCAAGGGTATCGGCGTCTTTCAAGGTGATGCGCAGGACGGCGAGACGACTCTCCATCAATTGTTGGTCCAGCTCGACGAAGTGCGCCTCGCTGGCGCGGCCGAACAGCACCCCAGCAAACAGCGACACCACGGCGGTGCAGGCGGCAAACAGCAATGCCAGCCGACTGCTCAGGGACAGGCGCGGCATCATCGGCTGCGCTCTTCCAACACGTAACCCATGCCGCGCACGGTATGGATCAGTTTGTGTTCGTGGTTGTCGTCGATCTTCAAGCGCAGACGGCGAATCGCCACTTCGATAACATTGGTGTCGCTGTCGAAGTTCATGTCCCAGACCTGTGACGCAATCAGGGATTTGGGCAGGACTTCGCCTTGACGGCGCAGCAGCAGTTCGAGCAAGGCAAACTCTTTAGCGGTGAGGTCGATACGCTGGCCGTCTCGCTCGACACGGCGGCGGATCAGATCGAGGCGCAGGTCGGCCAGTTGCAGGCTGGTTTCTTGTGCTGTGCTGCTGCCACGGCGCAGCAAGCTGCGCACCCGAGCCAGCAACTCCGAGAATGCAAAGGGCTTGACCAAATAGTCGTCAGCGCCCAGTTCCAGGCCATGTACGCGGTCTTCGACGGCATCGCGGGCGGTCAGAAACAGCACGGGCATGTCCAGCCCGGCACTGCGCACTGCCTGCAGAATTTGCCAGCCATCACGCCCCGGCAACATGACGTCGAGAATCAGCAGGTCGTAATCGCCGGTCAAGGCCAGGTGCTGGCCCGTGATGCCGTCCGCCGCCAGCTCGGTGGTAAATCCGGCTTCGCTCAATCCCTGGCGCAGGTATTGGCCGGTTTTGGCCTGGTCTTCGACAATCAGCAGCTTCATGGGGGGCTCATCCAAAAATATCCTCAGCCTTATACATGGGCCATTGGAATGAAAGATCAATCTGACAAAGTTGTAATCTTGCGGTCAGTTGAATGCCAGTAGCGGACGTTAGAGTTGTATGAAGTATTTTGCGTTCTGGGAGTGGGTATGCGTATTCGTAGCGGTTTGTCTCTGGCGGGGTGTTGGTTGGCGTTAAGTATGCCGGTGATGGCATCGCCCGCACACCAGTTGGACTTTGGTCATCCTGCGCCTGCCGCCAGTGCTACGCGCACGGTAGAGGTGGACATGAGCGACATCGCCTTCAGTCCCAAATCGCTGGACGTCAAGGCCGGGGAGACGGTGCGCTTTGTGCTGGTCAATAAAGGCCAGTTGCTGCACGAATTCAATCTGGGCCATGCTGCCATGCATGTCGAACATCAAAAAGAGATGCTCGACATGCAACAGAGCGGCATGCTCACACCGACCGGAATGAGTCACGCGGGCATGGATCATTCGGCTATGGGCCATGGAGCAATGAAGCACGATGACCTCAACAGTGTGTTGGTGGCGCCGGGCAAAACGGCAGAGCTGATCTGGACGTTTACCAAAACCGATAACCTGGAATTTGCCTGCAATGTGCCGGGTCACTATCAGGCGGGAATGGTTGGGACGGTAAAAATTGCACCTTAAACGTGTCTGATCGTCTGCGGGCGCTGAAAGACTGGCTTAAACCCGATAGAATTGCCGGGTTTTTCTAGCCAGGTTTTTTACCATGCATCCCGCAGCCGAACACTCGCCGCTGGGCAAGTCCAGTGAATACATCAGCACCTACACCCCGTCCTTGCTGTTTCCGATTCCGCGTGCGGCGAAATGGGCCGAGCTGGGCCTGAGCGCCGACACGCTGCCGTATGTCGGGGTGGATTATTGGAATTGCTTCGAGCTTTCCTGGTTATTGCCATCGGGCAAGCCGGTGGTGGCCATTGGCGAGTTCTGCTTTGCTGCGGACTCACCGAATATCGTTGAGTCCAAATCCTTCAAGTTGTACCTCAACTCGCTCAATCAGACGGTTTTTGCCGATAAACACAGCCTTGAGGCGACGTTGATTGCAGACTTGTCAGCCGCATCGGGTAAGCCTGTAGGCGTGCGTGTCCGCAGCCTTGATGACGTGCAGGCCGATGGCGTCGGCATTCTGCCGGGCGTATGCATTGATGAGCTGGATATTACGGTCAGTGATTACGAGCAGCCGCGGCCCGAGTTGTTGAAGTGCGATGAGGCGCGGGCGATTGAAGAGAGCGTGTACAGTCATTTGCTCAAATCAAACTGCCCGGTCACCAGCCAGCCGGATTGGGGCACGGTGGTGGTCGAGTATCGTGGAGCGGCGCTGGATCATGCCAGTTTGCTGGCGTATCTGGTGAGCTTCCGTCAGCACTCGGATTTTCATGAGCAGTGTGTGGAGCGAATTTTCCTGGACCTGCAGCGTTTGCTCAAGCCCGAGAAATTAACCGTATATGCGCGCTATGTGCGCCGTGGCGGGCTGGATATCAACCCGTATCGCAGCACTGAGGCGGTTGAGTTTCAGAATGTTCGGCTGGTGCGTCAGTAAGTCAAGAGCCCCTCACCCTAGCCCTCTCCCAGAGGGAGAGGGGACTAAAAGCAAAAGCAGATTTGCGTAATGCCATCAATCAAGCTCCCTCTCCCTCTGGGAGAGGGTTGGGGTGAGGGTCGGTCAGTCAGCCGTTATTCAGCACCTTGGCCTGTTCCAGCACCGCCTCGACATGCCCCGGCACTTTCACTCCGCGCCATTCGTGACGCAGTACGCCGTCCTTGTCGATCAGGAACGTGCTGCGATCCACGCCCATGTATTCCTTGCCATACAACTTCTTCAGCTTGATCACGTCAAACAGCTGGCACAAGGCTTCGTCCTTGTCGCTCAGCAACTCAAACGGAAAACCCTGTTTGGCCTTGAAGTTCTCGTGGGACTTGAGGCTGTCACGCGATACGCCAAAGACTTCGGTGTTGGCCGCTTGAAACTCGGCATAGTGATCACGAAAACCTTGCCCTTCGGTGGTGCAGCCCGGCGTGCTGTCCTTGGGGTAAAAGTAAATCACCACCTGTTTACCCTTCAGCGCCGACAGCTTGACGGTCTGCTCGCCCGTCGCCGCAATCTCGAAGTCGTTGACGGGTTGGTCAATTGCAACGGTCATGGTCATGCTTCCTTACATCGGGTTTTGTGGGCGCCACGGTTCGATCAGCGCATCCAGGTTCAACGCGTCGGCGAAATCGAGGAATTGATCACGCAACCAGCTGATTTGCACGCCCGCGGGCAGGGTCACGGTAAACGTGGCGTTGAGCATGGTGCCGCCGGTTTGCGGTGCTTGATAGGTGTCGCAGGTCAGGTTTTCAAGCTCAACATTGTGGTCCATGAAGAACTGGCACAACTCGTTGATGATGTCCGAACGGTAGGCCGAGCTGACATAGGCCACATAAGGCAATGCTTGAGGACGGGTTTCGAGTGCGGCGCTGCGCACCACGTTGACGCTGAAAGCATGCTTTTTGGCCAATGCTGGCAAGCCGGCTTCGAGTCGTGCCAGCGCATCCCAGCTGCCGGTGACTTCCAGCACCAGCGCGCTGCATTCGCCATGGCGAGTGAGGCGGGAGGTCACGACGGCACAGCGATTTTCATGGCTGGCGCGGCACAGGACGTTAGTCAGCTCCATTGGGTTGGCGCCAAGGGCACTGATGACAAGGAATTGTTCGCGAACTGTGGGGGTGGACATTCAGCCTTCCTAAAACGATGAGCGGTCAGTACGGTCGATGGTGTGCGCCGATGATTCAGGGTGTTTGAAACGCTCCATACGCCCGCCTGCAGGCCGTTTGCACGGTATGCAAACACGTCCCCAAGGGGCGAGGGCAGGGCGTTGGACGCTTACAGAAAGACCTGTAAAACACACGCACACACACATCAGTACCAATCAAAGGATGAAGGGTAGCGAAAAGCAGCGCCAAGGGGAATGCTCATCGGGCGCGCTGTTGCTTGTGCAAGGGTCAAGGCGCCAGTACCATTACGGCTCTCTTTTTCCGGCAGGAGCGGTTGCATGATTGCGGGCAGTATGGTGGCACTGGTCACACCTATGGATGCACAAGGTCGTCTTGACTGGGACGCTCTGAGCAAACTGGTGGACTTTCACCTGCAAGAGGGCACCAACGCCATTGTTGCCGTTGGCACTACAGGTGAATCGGCAACTCTGGATGTGAACGAACACATCGAAGTGATTCGTTTCGTCGTCAAACAGGTGGCAGGACGTATCCCGGTCATCGCGGGTACGGGTGCCAACTCGACGCGTGAAGCGATCGAACTGACCAAAAATGCAAAAGAAGCCGGCGCCGATGCGTGCCTGCTGGTTACACCGTATTACAACAAGCCAACGCAGGAAGGCTTGTATCAGCATTTCAAGACCATCGCTGAAGCGGTCGACATCCCGCAAATTCTTTACAACGTGCCGGGCCGTACGGCCTGCGACATGCTGCCCGCCACCGTTATTCGCCTGTCCACCGTGCCGAACATCATTGGCATCAAGGAAGCCACAGGTGATTTGACGCGTGTGCCGGCTATTCTGGCCGGTGTGAGCGAAGACTTTCTGGTGTACTCCGGTGATGACGCTACCGCAGTCGAGCTGATCCTGCTCGGCGGCAAGGGCAATATTTCGGTGACCGCCAACGTGGCCCCGCGTGCCATGAGCGATCTGTGTGCCGCCGCGATGAAGGGTGATGCTGTCACGGCTCGCGCGATTCACGAAAAGCTGATGCCGCTCAATAAAACCCTGTTTATCGAATCCAACCCTATCCCCGTGAAATGGGCGCTGCACGAGATGGGCCTGATGCCGGACGGTATCCGTCTGCCGCTCACCTGGCTCAGCGAACCCTGCCACGAACCGCTGCGTCAGGCTCTGCGCCAGTCCGGTGTTTTGGTTTAATTGAGGAAGCACTACGCATGAAGCGATTGGCCGGACTTTCCGCACTAGCCGTGATTATTTCAAGCACCAGCGGCTGCGGTTGGCTGTGGGGTCCAGAAGGTTACTTCCGTGACCGTGGCAGCGATTACCTTGAAGCGCAACAAACCGCGCCGATGAAATTGCCGCCGGGTGTTCAGACAGACAAACGCCTGGTGCCGCTGTTGCCGATCCCGAGCAACGTGCCCGATGACAACATCAAGGGCGAGTTCCAGGTACCGCGTCCGCAGCCATTGGGCGCCATTGCCAGTGCCAGTGACTACACCCTGCAAAAAAGCGGTGACAACCGTTGGGTGATGGCGCAACACGTGCCGTCAGAAGTCTGGCCGGTGGCCATGCAGTTCTTCCAGGACAACGGTTTCCGTATCGACGAGCAGCGTCCGCAGACCGGTGAGTTCACCACGAGCTGGCAACGTGCCGACGAGCTGTCGCAGCCAATGGCTCGGCACATCGCCAGCAGCGGTCTGTCGGCAGACAGCGAAACCCGCGTGCGGGTTCGTATCGAGCCGGGCGTTCAGCGCAACACCAGCGAAATCTACATCGTCAGCGCCAATCGCCCAGCGGGTAGCACGGCCAATGTTGATTTTGGTCAGCGGTCGGTGAATACCGGTCTGGATGCGGCCCTGGTCGACGAAATGCTGATCAGCATGAGCCGTAACGCCGAGAAGGGCGGTTCGGTTTCGCTGGTAGCTGCACGTGATTTCGACACCCCGGCTCGCGTCAGCCTGAGCGAAGACGGTAACGGCAACCTGGTATTGAGCCTGAACGAAGACCTCGATCGCGCTTGGTCAAGTGTGGGCCGTGCGTTGGAACAGGGCGAGTGGCGTGTAGAAGACATCAACCGCACCTTGGGCCTCTACTACATCAACCTGGCCGAAAAAGCCGAGAAGAAGGATGACAAGCCTGGCTTTATCTCCGGCCTCTTCGGCAGCAAACCGGACAAGGAAGAAGTGGAAGCTCGCGCCCAGCGTTATCAGGTTCGTCTGAGCAAGGTGGGCGATACCGTGCAGGTCACTGTCGAGGAAAACATCAACACCGTTGCTTCGCCAGAAGTGGCCCGCAAAGTGTTAAGCGTTATCCAAGACAACCTGGGCTGATCCTCTATGCGTTTTGCCGTTCTCGGCAGTGGTAGCCAAGGGAATGGCACGCTGATAGCCAGCGATAGCACGTATGTACTGGTCGATTGCGGTTTCTCTTTACGAGAAACCGAGCGCCGTCTGGTTCGGTTGGGCGTCAGCCCGCACCAACTCAGCGCGATTCTGGTGACCCACGAACATGCCGATCATGTGCATGGCGTGGGTTTACTGTCTCGGCGTTACAATTTGCCGGTGTACATGAGCCGTGGCACACAGCGCGGGATGCGCAAACCGATTGAGCCAGCCGCCTACGTGGCGGGTGGCGAAACCTTGCAGATTGGCGCGCTGGAAATCAGCGTCACACGGGTTGCCCATGATGCTCAGGAGCCTACGCAATATGTGTTCAGTGATGGTCAGCGGCGTTTTGGCTTGTTGACCGATCTGGGTTCGTACTGCGCTGGCGTACTGGCCAGTTACAGCAATCTGGACGCGTTGATGATCGAATCCAACCACTGTCGCGATCTGCTTGCCCGTGGCCATTACCCCGCTTTTCTCAAACAGCGGGTCGGTGGTCAGGAAGGACATTTGAACAACCACCAGGCTGCAAATCTGGTGGCCGAGTTGGGCTGGCAAGACCTGCAACATCTGGTGTTGGCCCACCTGAGCAGCAAAAACAACCTGCCGCAGCTGGCCCGGCAATGTTTCGTTGACACCCTTGGGTGCGACCCGGACTGGCTGCAACTGGCCGATCAAGATTCAGGGCTCGACTGGCGCACAATCGCCTAGCCCACCTACTTAGCATGCGGAGCCCATCATGGAAAAACGTGAAGAACTCTATCGCGGTAAAGCGAAATCGGTATACACCACCGACGACGCAAACCGCTTGATCCTGTTGTTTCGTAACGACACTTCGGCGTTCGACGGCAAGCGCATCGAACAGCTCGACCGCAAAGGTATGGTGAACAACAAGTTCAACGCCTTCATCATGCAGAAACTCGAAGAAGCCGGCGTGCCGACTCAATTCGACAAACTGCTGGGCGACAACGAATGCCTGGTTAAAAAACTCGACATGATCCCTGTCGAGTGCGTAGTGCGTAACTACGCGGCCGGTAGCCTGGTCAAGCGCCTGGGTGTGGAAGAGGGCATGAAGCTCAACCCTTACACCTTTGAGTTGTTCCTGAAAGACGACGCCAAGGGCGACCCGTTCATCAACGAATCCCATGTTGTGGCTTTTGGTTGGGGCACGGCTGAGCAACTGGTTCGTATGAAAGAGCTGTCCCTGAAGGTCAACGACGTATTGAACAAACTGTTCGACGACGCGGGCCTGTTGCTGGTGGACTTCAAGCTGGAGTTCGGCGTATTCCACGATGGCAGCATCGTGTTGGGCGACGAATTCAGCCCGGACGGTTGCCGTCTGTGGGACAAAGCCACTGGCAAGAAAATGGACAAAGACCGTTTCCGTCAGGGTTTGGGCGACGTTATCGAAGCCTACGAAGAAGTTGCCCAACGCCTGGGCGTCCCGCTTTAAGCAGCAAAGGCGCGCAAGCAACTGATAGCACGCGGTTTTTTTGAAATAAGGCTTTGCCAGATTCGAAAACCGCTGTTATTATTCGCGCCGTTGGAGAGATGCCAGAGTGGCCGAATGGGACGGATTCGAAATCCGTTGTACTGGCGACAGTACCTAGGGTTCGAATCCCTATCTCTCCGCCATTATTTGAAAAGCCCCGCAGATTAACGTCTGCGGGGCTTTTTTGTTTCCGGCATTTGACCACTCAGTTTGACCACTCTAACCATCCATTTTTTCCAGCTAGACACTTCCAATCAACCTTGCCAATCAGGTGACGGTAAATCCGATTCGACAGGTAACATGCTCAACGTCTGCGGAGGATTAGAGGTATTGGGGTGTTGCATGATACACAAATCCCTATACAAGCCTCTGAGGGGCTGCTAGAGCAGCGTTATGTATCAGCCCTAGGCTCACCCCTTGCTTATATGCTTTCGCTGCTGTAATGGCGGTGCAGAGCTTTAGCCTCTTCTCTTTTGATCCTGTACACAGTGGCGACACCACAGTCTGCAAGCTTGGCAATGTTGTCAGCAGACATACTGGGATGGGAGGCTATCAAGGTTCTCACATTTGCCCATAGTTCTTCGTTCTTGCCCTTGCCTGAGGGTTTCCAGTCAGGGTCAGCGGCTTTCTTGTTAGCCAGACCTTGGTTGATACGCTCTACACGCTTCTCTTGGTCTAGGCGGGCCATTGTTGCCATTAGGTCAATAAGCATATTGTTGATTACGTCCATAATCTGACCTGTCATGCCTGTTGTCTCTACCAGCATGTGAGAGGTGGGAAGGTCAGCAACAACCAGACGCAACCCCTTGGCCTTGATCGTAGACTTAAGCGTGTCCCAGTCGGTTGTGGAGAGGCGACTCAGGCGGTCAACTGACTCAACCAATAACACGTCACCTTCTTTGGCAGAATCGAGCAATGCGATCAGCTCAGGGCGGTTGAGCTTGGTTCCTGAGATGTTCTCCGCATACACACCAGCAATGGTCAGCCCCTTCTCAGTAGCGAATGACTCCAAGGCTACCTTGGCACGATTGGCGTCCTGATCTTTGGTGGAGGCTCTGAGGTACAAATGGGCATTCATTGCTGGTTTCCTTTTTAGCTATTGATTTGATAGATCTATGATAATTCATCCATATAGCTATCTGCAATAGATATTTGATAGTAATAATGGACTATCTATTGCACTACCATTTAGGTCTAGTGCTTTGATAGCGATTACGGGCTGTTGCGCATGGTGCAGGAATTAAATGGGGATGGACTACCGGGCAGGACGCTCATTTGCTGGCGCTGGAATTCAGGGAGGGCTATTGGCTGATTGCCAATGTTGTAACTGGCGTATATGGGGAAGGGTGCTGTAGTGGGGATGGTGGGGGAACAAGAGCGAAGCGATTGTTCTTTTCGTTCTTATTAAAAGATTGATCTTATTATTGTACCTCTGAGGTACACAGTCGTGAGGGACTCTGAGGTACACAGTCAGAAATCGTCCAGTGCTGTGACCAGCAATTACGGGCTGTTGCGCATGGCGCAGGATTTAAATGGGGATTGTGTTGGGCTAGCGCGCTAGCGAGGTGGTAGCATTGTGCCTTTATTTGGAGGCGCGCATGTGGGACTGTGGATTGAAGGGCCTGAAAGTCAGCATTAAATGCCTGATGGTTACAGGGGTGGTGATTCTAGCTCCCAAAATGGTGCTTGCGGATCAGATAGATTCTTGCCCGCCAGCTTCGTCCATCATTATGGACCAAGACTTTCACCATGCCCCTGCAAGTCGGGAGGCAGCTCGCTGGGAAAGCCAGGATCCGGGAAGCAGATCTTTGTTATTGCAATTTGCTGGAGGTGTATTCAGACCTCTCAAAGAATCAAGCGCGCAGAGAGAGTTAGTAGGATATTTGGAGGGCTGCACATACAAGAGTGTTTATGATGGCAAAGGCACCGATGATGTCATCTTGATGTATAAAGTGGCACAAGACAGCCCAATAAAGGTCATGCTAAAGGATTCAATTTATTGGCATAACGCCCATAATGCGCTCGGCAGGCAGAGACTCATATGTACAAATATGGGGTTTCAAGCTTGTGCTTTTACCGTGCTGGGTGCAGAGGATAACAAGCTCACGAATTTCTAGAGACAGCCCTGACAATCTCAGCGTATGACTGAAAGAGTGTAACAACCCCTACCTCTGGATTTAGCGTTGGGCTTGCGTAACATCGCCACCACGACACCCAATGTTTATCGAGGTTTGACCACGCTCTGCGTTGAAATCTGAGAAGTTATCAAAGGGATAGCGCGTGCTTTTCAACCTGCTGCCGCACCTGTTACTGAGTTACATTGCATCAGTCTGGAATCACCAAAGGTGCATAACAACCCTCAACTTCAGCCTTCACTTTAGCCAATAACTTAGCTTGAGCATCTGCTTCAGCTTTATCTTTCTTTAATTGTTCTTTCTGGAGCAGTTGCTTTGTTAGTTGGTCTTTGTAAGAGTCATGCTCGGCTTGCAACTCCTGCACATATTTATCTTTAACTTCTAAATCGACTTTAGCTAAGTCGTCTTCTTGGAGGCGCTCAGGCTTCCTCATTAGAATACTATAATTCATTGGCTCGTTAGAACCCGGATAATCTGTTAGTGTATAGCCTAATGCACCATGATCAATTATACGCTGATAGAATTCTTTAGGGTGACTCCCTCTAACCGTGATGCATGACTTGGATGTTTGCTGATATGCATTTCGATATTGGCCTTGCCTCTTACTTAATTCAGCTTGGTCAAACTTTGACGGACTGCCTTTGATCACGATCTTATCTGTTTTAGTTGTCATATAATGATTCTCTCTTGATTTATTGGTTGTATGGTTGCTTGTAACAGTGCTTGCAAGCTCCTGGGGGGCTCTGCGGGAGCTTCTGCATTGAAATTGATATGCTGGGGTGGGTTAGGCTGTATCGCAGCTCTGAGAGCCTTGTAGATGGATACTGCTTTGTTGAGCGGATTTGTCAGATAACTTAATTGTCATTACATTGCTCCCTCTCTTTTAGTTTGGTTATAGCTAGATCAACGATTAATTTGCAGTATTCAAACTCTGTCATTCTGGCCTTTGTGTGCTTAGTAGCGGCAACAGCGGGTTGTTTATTGTGCTCACGAGCGTATGCCATCCTTTCTTTGAAAGTCATTATTTGTACTCCATTTTTGGTTGTTGGAAATGTAGGCCGAGCATTGCGCGAAATGCCATATTGGAAGGCTCTAAACCGGGCCTCTCAGAGCGATGGAAATGGCGCCTTGTAGGGTAGCCTCACTTCACTGTTTTTTGTCCGTTTCGACCAATGAATCAAGGAATGCGTGTGAGATTGTCGCAAGCTCGCCCACATCTACCAACAAGCCTTTCTTACGGGCCTTGCTCAATAATCTATAGTACTTATTGAGGGTCATTTCACCGACCTTAATGAATAAAGTCTTGGCTGTATCTGTTGGTTGAGCTGGTGCTGTTACCACTCCCGTTATTAGATTTGATTGTTTATCAACAACAACAAAATTCATTGCGCGCAACCAGACGCACTTGCCACTTTATTGATAATGAATTGATTGATCAGCAATCCCGACATATCAGCTTCATATTTAATCTTTAGGAATTCGCACTTAGGTACAGTCAGTTTGATTGATACCGCTCGATCTTGCTCTATTCTCCATTTAGCTGCTCTATGCGCCGGTGAACAGAATCGAGCATCGCGGCGTTTGTGTGTAAGTGATGCGCCACAGTACAGGCACAGTTTTTCGTTGCTCATAGCAATTCACCTCCTTGGAAGGTTAATGGTTTGGGGGATATGTACGTGTTTTATTTAAGACAAAATTAAAGCACCAGCAGCCGGGGAGCATGTGGTGCATTAAGTTTGGAGTGTCTTGAAAAAGAAGGTTGTTGTTCAGCAGCGAGAGTGTGAGCAACAACATGACCGCATGAGAATTGGGTCATAACTAATTCAGACCGCTCAGCACCAACTAGAAGGTCAGGAATGCGAGGGTCTAAAAAGAGTTCTTCTTTATATGTACCATTGTATATTAATTGATGGTAATTGTCAATAGGTCGAGCATATTTAATAGAACTAATCAATGATAAATCCGCCATCTTTTACTTGGGGCGTAGGATTCGTCTCATTGAAGGGGATGACCGTTAAAGAGTCATACTTAGGAGTAAAGTATGACCGTTAAAGAGTCATATATATGGGACAAAAAGCGTCATTATAGAGATAGATTGATTAATCTAGACAAAATCAATGAGATAGAACAGCAAGAGCAAGAGCAAGATCAAGATCAAGATCAGGAGCTGCCGGACACATGAATCAGGATGATTGAACACTGTATGTATGCTGTGCCGAGTGCACAGGAGAAGGTATGCTCTTGATCTTACGATCACAGCCCCACCACAAGGCTTTACGCCTTGCCACTCCACCAATCAATCTGCCATGCAGGCAGAAAGGCTTGTAAGCTTTTGATCTTGATTGTTAGTGTGTGTGGCATACCATGTGGTAACCACATGAATAGAGATCAAGATCTAAAGCAAGGCTTTGTCTGTGGTGACAAATGATTGGGTACAGCGTAAGGCGAAAGCCTTGTGGTGGGGCTGTGACCGTAAGGTCAAGGGCATAGTCTTACATGCTTTAGCATGTAATATACACCTATACGCATTCCATGATTAACGTCACACATTAGGCCAGGAATGCGAATTGCAAGCAATAAAAAAGCCCTCGGTTAAGAGGGCTTGATTGTCATATACAGATTGTGTTTATTGCTAACGCAATAGCGAAGCATATAAGAACCATTGGGAGCATAGGTAAGGGCGGATAAGAGCATTATACACATGTTTTTGCGGTTCTGTCAATAGTCTTAGATGGTTTTATAGAAATAAGTCATAATAAAATCAGGCCCGATGGTGATTGTTTTTGCTTGGGCGCTTTCACTGAAAGCTGTAAGAAAGCAGATTTATAGCATCTTGTTTCTGCTTGGGGCTGGCGCCTTCATCGTAAACATCGAATGTCACCAAGCCAGTTTCATGGCCCACGATGTTGGCAACGGTGGGGCCGGGTACTCCGGCACGAAGGAGGAGGGTGATTACCATTGCCCGAACGCTGTGGAATACATGACGACTGCCAAAGCCTTGTGCTGTTTTCAGCCTACTAAATGCCTTGCTGTGTGGGTCAGACCTAATCCCGTACTTGTTACCTGACGAGCTTGGAAGCAGAAAGCCGTCAGTGCTCTTGTCTATGAGTCGATCAACAACTTCTGCCAGTGACGGGTGGATGGGGATCTCTCGGATGCCAGCTACCGTCTTACTGTCAGTGATCTTGAAGGTTCTGATGCCTTCCACAGTGACTATCGAATCCTTGCGAAGCTGGGCAATTTCCTCAATGCGGCAGCCTGTGTAAGAGCCAAGCATTATTAGGTCGCACAGTGTGCCGTTCCCGCTCAATTTGGCGGCGGCGTAAAGGCTTTCAATCTCTTCTGCTGTGAATGCCTTTCGAGCTGACTCAGCTTTATCTTTAGCACGTACCTTCGGGAGTTCTTGCCCTGTGAAGGGGCTGTCTTTCTCTGAGTAGTCGCTCCGCCAGTGGGAATCGTGTTTGATTGCCCACTTCCAGAACGTGGAGCCTGCCAACAAGTATTGAGCCTTCGTCTTGCTGGATAGACTCATTGTGTCGAGCCAAGCAGCCACAGTTGCACGTGTCAGAGGTGAGCCTTGATCCCGTAGGTAATCAGACAGTTTTTTGAGCTTGCTTTCCTGTTGGTCGATGGTCTTGTCTGCCACCTCTGACTTCACTCTGTACGAGCGAAAGGCTTTTAGGCGAGGGGCAGTGATTGGCGACACTGGTTTGTATGAGGTTGGTGTATACATGATTTCAGTTGCTTCGATAGCCTCGGTCGGTGTGAGGCTAAAGAGTCGCTTTGTAACCTGTGACATTACGTCCCTTGTGATTTCCGCAGTTGCTTGGACTTCATCGAGCAGCGTCAGAGGTTTTTGGGACAGGAGGGTGCTCAAGCGCTCTACTAGGCCTTCAGCACCTGCGTCCTCTAAAGACTGGGCGTCCCTAATGATTTCGGCTCTGTCTCTTTCGAATTGTTCAAGACGAACTGCGGTCTCCTCTGGTGTCTCCTCGGGTGCTTTCACTTTACCCTTGGGTTGGCTCTTAACAGCCTCCAGAAGCCTGTCATCAATCTGACTATCAATCTCCAGACTTGCCTTTGCCAAGTTCGCTCGCCATTGTTCACGAGCTTCCATTCCCTGTTCTCGTGCTGCGCGAATGTCAGCTTTCCACTGAGCGAGGATAGGAAGTCGCTTGTCCATAGCCTCGGCCTTGTTGCTGGTGCCAGTAGTCTTGATCAGCTTTGCCTTTCCATCAAATGCCTTACGAACATCGGCAGGCACCGCCATGCGGACATACCAAGTGCTTTGTCCTGACTTTTGTACAAGGTGGGTGGCCATGCTGTAAATCTCTGATTTGACCACTCAGTTTGACCACTCTTGGCCTTAAAGGTCAATGTATTCAGTGTTTGTTGGCCCATATGGCTGTTTTCTGAGAGTCCCTATCTCTCCGCCATTATTTGAAAAGCCCCGCAGATTAACGTCTGCGGGGCTTTTTTGTTTCCGGGATTTGACCACTCCCATTCCATCTTCGACAAATATTCAGGTGTAAAAGTGGAACTGTCCGGCCAAGTACCGTCCTTGCAAATAATTGGATTCCTTCATAGGCAAGGGTGAGATTATCGCCCCTATCTGTCTTACAACAATAATTATGAGGAGTTTCAGGTTCGCGGTTATCTCAACCAAGGCAGGCGAGTTTTCAGGCCTGTAGGTGGCTACTGCGTTTCATCTCGATACGGCCCCGCGCTCACTCGAAAAATTCGTCTACATATCCCCCTCTTCTGGCCAGGGCGTTAAGCGACCTGTTCAAATGCAACGCTCTTAAGTACTGACACACATTACAACGATCAAAAATTGACTGGCGATCTATCACGACACAGTCTATCGGCTCCATTTTTTGCACAGAAGACAGGCTATGCCTTTCGTAATAGTTGATGGACAACCCCTTCACTACATAGATCAAGGTTCCGGTCCGACCGTACTGCTGGCCGGCAGCTATCTGTGGGACCAGGCCATGTGGGCACCGCAGATTAGCGCGCTCTCGCAACAGTATCGAGTGCTTGCCTTGGACCTCTGGGGCCATGGCCAATCCGGAAAACTTCCCGACAGCACCACGTCGTTGGATGATGTGGCGCGTCAGGCTCTAACACTGCTTGATCATCTGGGTATCGATCAGGTGACTCTGGTCGGGTTGTCGGTAGGTGGCATGTGGGGCGTGCGTTTGGCACTGTTGGCACCGCAGAGGCTCAACGGCCTGGTGCTGATGGATACCTACGTCGGCGTTGAACCCGAGCCGACTCGCCAATACTATTTCTCATTGTTAAAACAGATCGAAGACTCCGGTGAGGTCGCAGCGCATCTGCTGGACATCGTGGTGCCGATTTTCTTCCGTCCGGGCATCGATCCGCAGTCGGCGCTGTATCAGGATTTTCGCGCGTCATTGGCGGCGTTACCTGCTGGACGTCTGCGTGAAAGCATCGTCCCGATGGGACGAATGACATTCGGACGGGATGACCAGTTGGCACGCCTGGGCGAATTGAATTCTGAAACCACGCTGGTGATGTGTGGCGATCAGGACAAGCCACGGCCGCCGTCGGAAGCTCAGGAAATGGCCAAGTTGATCGGATGCCCTTGTGTGATAGTGCCGGAGGCGGGGCATATCTCCAATCTGGAGAATCCGGGGTTTGTGACGCAGACGTTACTGAAGTTTTTGGCAGAGAGAAATTAGTCTGTCTAGCAGGCGCATAGGCTGGAAATATCTATAGCCTTGGGGAAGTGGCCCCATCCTTCCTAAACATAAAAAAACCCCTGAAAGGATGTACCCTTCAGGGGTTTTTGTGTATCGCCGCTGTATGCCAATCGACACATACCTTCACGGCATTTGCGGCAGTTCTTGTGGCCGCAAGTCGAACACCAGCACTTCGGCGTTAACGCCATTGCTCAGCGTCAGCACCTGTTCTTCACGTACCCGAACCCCGTCGCCTTCTTGCAGCGGCACGCCGTTGAGCTCGACGCTGCCGCTGGCTACATGCACATAAGCGTAACGATTGGCCGCGAGTTCCAGGGTGGCGCTTTCATTACCATCGATCAGGGCCGCATACACACGGGCATCCTGGCGCACGCGCAGCGAACCGTTGTCGCCCTCAGGCGAGATGATCAGTTGCAGACGTCCGCGTTTCTTTTCGGCGCTGAAGTGCTCCTGTTGATAGCGCGGTTCGGCGCCGCTGACGTCAGGCACGATCCAGATTTGCAAAAAGTGCACAGGCTGAGTAGTCGAGTGGTTATATTCGCTGTGCGCCACGCCACTGCCTGCGCTCATCAACTGCACGTCACCCGGACGGATCACCGAGCCGGTGCCCAGTGTGTCCTTGTGTTCCAGAGCGCCTTCAAGGACGTAGGAAAATATTTCCATGTCGCGGTGCGGGTGTTGACCAAAACCTTTGCCTGCGGCTACACGGTCATCGTTGATCACCAGCAGGTCGGAAAATCCTTGTTCGTTCGAGTTGCGATAGTTGGCAAACGAGAACGTGTGGAAAGACTTCAACCAACCGTGATCGGCTGCGCCGCGATCCGAAGCTTTACGAAGAGTCAGCATGATGAAATCTCCTATGGGGACGTTGATTCGTCCGAGTAAGGAGAAGGTTAATGGTTATTCATGCGTGCAATAAGTAGGTGAAAATTGTAAGACTGTCGTTTTCAGGTTGACAATCAGTGGCGACGAATTTTTGGATAAAGGCGATCTACCCGATGAAAACCGTGGCAATGGTGTTGTTCCCCAATTTTCTTCTGCTCGATATGGCGGGCCCTATGGAAGTGTTTTCCATTGCCAATCGTTATTTACATCCCGATAAGCACTATGAACTGACCACCATTGGCACCGAACCTGGGCTGCTGCGTGCTTCCTGCGGCATCAACGTACAGGCGGATCTGCACATGGATCAGGCGGTCGAGTCCTATGATTTGTTACTGGTACCGGGCGGGCCGTGTGCCTATAACGAAAAACCGCCTTTGTTGCTGCACTGGCTCAGAGGCGCAGTCACTCGGGCCGGTCAGTACGGTTCGATTTGCACCGGGGCTTTTGTGTTGGGCTTTGCCGGTTTACTCGACGGCTTTCGTGTCACCACTCATTGGCATTACACCGAGCGGCTGATCAAGGCTTTTCCGGCAGCCAGTGTGGAGATCGATCAGATTTTCGTGCAGGACCGTCAATTGATTACATCAGGCGGCGTCACGGCCGGCATTGACCTCGCGCTGTCGGTGGTCAGTAACGACCACGGTAAAAAAGTCGCTCAGGATGTCGCCAAGGTGTTGCTGGTAGTGATGAAACGCCAGGGCGGACAGGCGCAGTTCAGTCCATTGATGGCGGCAATTGGGCCACATGAAACGACAATCACCCGGGTTCAGCAGCAGGTACTGGAGCAGCTCGATCAGACGTTCACTGTCGAATCGCTGGCACGGATGGCCAGTATGAGCCCGCGTCATTTCGCCAGAGTGTTCGCACAAGAGGTCGGCATGACCCCAATGGCGTTTATCCAGAGCGTGCGTATCGATTACGCCCGACAGTTGCTGGAGACCAGTGATTTGCCTTTAAAAACAGTGGCTTTTAAAAGCGGTTTCGGCAGCGTACGGCATATGCGGTTTCTGTTGAATGAACGGCTTGGTCTGACTCCGGCCCAATACCGGGAGCAGTTCAGCTAGCGCGATATGTCCGTAAGGCGCACCGAGATGGCAGTTTTACTCCCATCGTGGCCGTTGTGCTGTTGCAGATGCCTGCCAAGATAGATGAGAACTATTTGCAATGGAGGTGCGGGTCGCTGCGGCTGTTATTCAGTGACTCGCCAGCGACAAGAATGGGCAGTCTTTCGAACATTAACAGCGATGGGGTGCTGCTCTTTGGCTCGTACACCTTCCACGTCCGGCAGCGACTGATCCTTGACGGTGATCGGCCACTCAATTTGGGCGGGCGCGCACTGGACATCTTGCAGTTGCTGGTCGAGCGGGCAGGCGAGGTGGTCAGCAAGGATGAGTTGATCGCTCGGGTGTGGCCTGGCACGGTGGTCGAGGCGATCAACCTTCGAGTGCATATTGCGGCCTTGCGTCGGGCTTTGGGCGAAGGGCGCGCCGAACTGCGTTACATCACCCACGTTCCTCGACAGGGCTACCGTTTTATCGCGCCCGTAAAGGGCCTGGCAACCTTGGGCGAGCCGGTGCTCAAGCCGTTACAAAACCTGCCTGGACGGCTCACAACCCTTGTTGGTCGGGATTCTTACGTCGCCAGTCTGGTCAGGCATATGCTCGGTAAACGCCTTATCACTCTGGTGGGCCCGGGCGGCGTCGGCAAGTCCACGGTGGCCTTACGCACCGCCGAGTTGCTGATGCAGCACTACCAAGACGGCGTTTGGCACGTTGATGCAGGCGCTACCGAGGATCCTGTCGAGGCGTTCGAGCAGATGCCCCTCAGGCTGGAACACGCGCAGTGCCATGCCTTGCTGGTGCTGGATAACGCGGAACATCGGCTGCAACGTTGCTGCGAGCTGGTCGAACATGTGCTGCGGGTCGCCCCCCGCGTGTCAATTCTGATCACCAGCCGTGAACCTTTGCAGGTCGCAGGGGAAACTGTGTTGGCTGTGCCGACGCTGACTGTACCGCCGAGCGAAAATTCGCTTACGGTTGACCAAGCTGTTGGCTATTCAGCCGTGCAACTGTTCGTCATGCGTGCGCGAGCCCGTCAGCAAGACTGGGTCCTGCGCGAGCAAGACCTCGACGCCGTGGGTGAACTCTGCCGAAGGCTGGATGGCCTGCCCCTGGCCATTGAACTGGCCGCATGCCACATCGATACGCTGGGGTTGATCGGCTTGCTCGCACAACCGGAGCACGGTTTACAGGGGCTGGCTCAAGGGCGACGAACGGCCGTTGAGCGGCATCAAAGCCTCAAGGCCACGCTGGACTGGAGCTATCAACACCTCAGCCCGATGGAGAAATTGGTTTTGCAGCGTTTGTCGGTATTCAGGCAGCCTTTCACATTGGCCGCACTGACCCGAGTGGCTGTTTGCTCAAGCGTGTTGCCGACGCTGTTGGCCACAACCGTGGAACGCTTGGTGCTCAAGTCGTTTTTGACGATGGAGCAGGGCGACCGCGCGCCCCGTTACTGTTTGTTCAATACGAGCCGGGCTTACGCCCGTGCGATGCGTGAAGCACCTGACGAGCCCAGACCAGGTCCGGCGTAGCCAACCCTTCTGTGAAACGGTTATAAATCGGCGCCAACAGCGTATGGGCTTGCGCGTTACGGCCTTGCTGCTGCCAGAGCTGAGCCAGAGATGTAGCAGTGCGTAGCTCCCAGGCCAGCGCGCTCTGAGTTCGCGCCACCGTCAAGGCATTGAGCAAGAGTGCTTGGGCCGCATTGGCGTTGCGCGCTGGATCGTCGACCAGCAGCGCTTGGGCTTTAGCCCGCAGAATTTCCGCAGTGCACCAGCCAGCCGCCCCCGTTTTGGCGTTGAGCAACAGTTGATCGTCGACCTTGCTGGCGTCCAGCGTGAGCACAATGTCCTTGATCAATCCTGTGCCCGGTTGTGCGGGTGCTGGGGCTGCTGAACTGTCGATCACCTGCGCGTAATGCCGCGCCCAGGTGTAAAACAGCAGCACCGAATGTTTCTGCGCCTGCTCCAGCAGCAACCGCAAGAGCTTTCGCGCTGTCAAAGTGTCGCCATTGTAGTGGGCGATCAGGCAACTGCCGAGCGCCAGGGTGTAGCAGATCGAGTTGCCATGGTTGATCTGCAGCGCAATATCCAGCGCCTGACGAGCTGTGCGCCAGGCTTGTTCGGGTTGACCTTGCAACCACAGGATGCGCGCCAGAATCGTCAAAGCCGCCACACTCTGGTCGTACTGCACCCCAAAGCCGTGGGTAAAACGGTTGCGGTGCCCGCTGTGGGCCATCCGCTGGATCACCCCTTCGGCATTCACCCGCGCCAGCCCCTGATCTCCGCTAAAGTGCAGTGCCAAGCCGCGCAAGCGATCCGTGCTGAGGGCCAGCACAGCGTCATTGTTTAGTCCCAGAAGGTCGAACTCCCGGCTTTGCTCCAAGGCCCTTTGATAATTGCCACAACTGAGATTGACCGCCATATGCCCCGACACGGCACGCAGCTGCCCGGACACATGGTTGCACTGTTGGCCCAGGATCAGGGCGCTGACAAAGGCGTCAATGGTTTCTGCCGTGCCGCCTTGGGTGTGATAACACGCGCTGCCCAAGGCCAGTTTGAGGGTCATTTCCAGTTCAGGTTGTGGCTGCGGCGCGACGTTCAGCAGCAAGAGGGCTTTGCGCACATAGTGGCCGTGCTCCTTGAGCAGCGACAGTTCCTGCCACAATGGTGCGGAGTGTGCGGCCAAACGGATGGCCAGCGCCTGGGGGCCATCACCGTTCAAGCCCCAGTCCAGCACCCCACGCACATCATCCAGGCCGCGAGCGTAACGCTCGATCCAGCGGCTTGTGGTCACTAATTCCCAGTCATGCCCGGCATATTGCATCAGCTCAAGACAACGCTCGGCATGGCGCATACGGGTGGCAGTCAACTCCTCGCACTCGTCGAGTTTTTCCAGCGCATAGCTGCGGGTCGTGTCCAGCAGACGGTAGAACACATCTTCGTCACCGATTTCGACATTGAGCAGCGATTTGGCCACCAATTGCGTGATGGCCCCCAGCACTTCGCCCCCGATCACCGCCGCGGCTGATTTAACCGTGAAGCCACTGCGAAACACGCTCAGTCGACGCAGACAGGTTTGTTCGAAGGCGGTGAGCAGGTCGAAGCTCCAGTCGAGGGTCGCACGCAGGGTTTGATGCCGGTGCAGGGGGCTGTGCGAACTTTGGGCCAGTAAGCTGAAGCTGCTTTGCAACTGACTGAGTAAACCCGCCAACCCCAATTGAGCGACGTGCCCGGCGGCCAGTTCAATGGCCAGCGGAATGCCGTCCAGTCGCTGACATATGTCGATGGCCAGCGGCAGCTGAGCGTCGTTGAGTTCAAAGCTGTCCTGACAGGTCATGGCTCGCTCAATAAACAGCTGCAACGCCGAAAAACTCAGGGCATGCGCACGGTTGAAGGCCGCGCTGGGCGGCGGGCAGTCCAGTGAACCCAGACGCTGCACGAATTCACCCTCGGCCCGCAGGCTTTCGCGGCTGGTGGCCAGAATATGTACCTGCGGCGCACCGCGCAGAATGTCTTCGCAGAGCACAGCGATGGCATCCACCACGTGTTCGCAGTTATCGATCACCAGCAGCATCTGCCGGTCACTCAAAAATGCCACCAGTTCCTTTATGGGGTCGCCGTCGTGCAGCGACAGTTCGAGCAGCGTCGCCAGATGCGCGGTGATCAACTGTGGGTCAGTGAGCGCCGCCAAGTCCAGAAAACCAATACCGTCGCGATAGCGTCCGATCAGGTGCTCCGCCACGCGCAAGGCCACGGTGGTTTTGCCGATACCGCCGGGCCCGACCAACGAGATAAAGCGCTGGCGCGGCAATGCTTGTACCAAGCGCTCGACCAGCGGCTGACGCCCGAGCATACGGGTATGACGCACGGGTAAGTTATGGGCTTCGGCCACAACGTGAGCGTCAACGCCCTCGATGGCTTCGAGCGAGTACGGGGCGACAAAGCTGTAGCCGCGCTGGGCCACGGTAATGATGAAGCGCTGGCCGTTCTGACCGTCGCCCAGCGCCTTGCGCAACGCAGCCATGTGCACGCGCAGGTTGATGTCCTCGACTACACTTTTGGGCCACACCCCGGCAATCAGGGTCTGCTTGCTGACCACTTGACCGGCGTGCGCCAACAGGATCAACAAAATGTCCAGCGCCGGGCGGCCAAGGCGCACGGGTTGTTCGGTGTCCATCACCCGACGTTGTTCGGGGTAGACCCGGTAGGGGCCGAAGTGAATGGCCTGAGCCGCGGGAAAAGTCAAAGGAGCACTCCGGCAAAAATTAACAACGTTTAACTCGTTCAGTACCCGTCTACGCCTGACACTCTGAAACCTCAAGCCAAGCAGAAGGCATCGGCCTTCCCAGCACAAGGATGAACAGCTCATGAGCACTTTCACCACCCGCGACGGCACCGAAATTTACTACAAAGACTGGGGTTCTGGTCAGCCCATCGTTTTCAGCCACGGTTGGCCGCTGAATGCGGATAGCTGGGAATCGCAGATGCTGCTCCTGGCGTCCAAAGGCTATCGGGTGATTGCCCACGACCGCCGTGGGCATGGCCGCTCCAGTCAGCCGTGGACGGGCAACGACATGGACACCTACGCCGAAGATCTGGGGGAGTTGATCGCGCTGCTGGATTTGCAGCGCGTGGTGCTGATCGGCTTCTCTACGGGGGGCGGTGAAGTGGCGCGCTATATCGGTCGTCATGGCACGGCCAGGGTGGCCAAGGCGGGGCTGATTTCGTCAGTCCCGCCTTTGATGTTGAAGACTGAAGCCAACCCCAAAGGCTTGCCGATTGAAGTGTTTGACGGTATTCGCCAAGCCTCGCTGGCTGACCGTTCGCAGTTGTACCTCGATTTGGCCAGCGGCCCGTTCTTTGGCTTCAACAAGCCGGGTGCCAAAGCTTCGCAGGGCATGATCGACTGGTTCTGGATGCAGGGCATGACCAGCGGTCACAAAAACGCCTACGACTGCATCAAGGCGTTTTCCGAAACCGACTTCACCGAAGACCTGAAGAAATTCGACATTCCGACGCTGGTGGTTCATGGCGACGCGGATCAGGTGGTGCCCATCGAAGCGGCCGGGATTGCTTCAGCGGCGCTGATCAAGGGTTCGACGCTAAAGATTTACCCCGGCGCGCCCCACGGTTTGACCGACACACACAAGGACCAACTGAACGCCGACCTGCTGGAGTTTCTCAAGGCTTGAGTCACAGTTTTCGCTAAAACGGTGTAGTCGCTGACGAGGTACGAGGCTGCGATCGGCGACGAAGTCGTCGTAGAACGGGTTAACGCGGCGCCATAGATTGACCGCGTTCAAAGGTTTTGCGAGCGCTTCGCACTCGATCGCAGCCTTCGTTCCTCGACAGCGGCTACAGAGCGTGCTCAGAGTGATGGAGCCTTGCGCAATGCCTGAATCCAACGTGATGGAGGTCGTGACTCTGGTGATCAAACATCGGGTCAAGGCCGGTTTTGAAGTGCCTTACTCAACCTGGTTGCGCAACATCGTGCGCATCGCCGGGCAATGGGAAGGTCACTTGGGCGTAGACGTGATACCCGGTAAACATGCCGGTCTTGATACCTACACCTGCATCCTGCGGTTTTGTTCCACCGATGCCATGCAGCGCTGGCTCGATTCGCCCCAGCGCCGTGAGTTGGTCAATGAAGCCATCCCCATGCTGGCGGACGGCGACCAGACCGAAGTCAATCCAGCTAACGAGTTCTGGTTTTCGCCGCCAAACGAAACCCGTTCACCGCCGCCTCGCTGGAAGCAAGCGGCGCTGACATTACTGGTGATCTTCCCGCACACCTTGCTGGTGCCGCTGATCTGGAAGCCGTTACTGGGCGTTAGCCCGGTGCTGTCCAACTACGTGGTCGCCACTTTTGTAATCACGCTGACCATCGTGTTGTCGGTGGTTTATCTGTTTATGCCGATGGCGACGCGAGTGTTCGCGTCCTGGCTGACGTCATCCACTGAGCCCAAGGAAACGCGATGAGTGCCGATCTGATTTTGTTCAATGGTCAATTTCACACCGTTGACCGCGAAAACCCGCGTGCCAGTGCTGTGGCCATCAGCGATGGCCGTTTTGTTGCGGTGGGCACCGATGCGCAGGCCATGGCCTTTCGAGGCGCAGGCACACAACTCATTGACCTCAAGGGCGGCTGCGTCATTCCCGGCCTCAATGACTCGCACCTGCACCTGATTCGTGGCGGCTTGAACTACAACCTTGAACTGCGCTGGGAGGGCGTGCCGTCTCTGGCCGATGCGCTTCGCCTGTTAAAAGAGCAGGCGGATCGCACCCCGACCCCGCAATGGGTGCGCGTGGTGGGCGGCTGGAATGAATTCCAGTTCGCCGAAAAACGCATGCCGACCCTCGAAGAACTCAATCTGGCGGCGCCGGATACCCCGGTGTTTGTGTTGCACCTGTACGACCGTGCGTTGCTCAACCGGGCCGCGCTGCGGGTGGCGGGTTATACCCGCGACACGCCGAACCCGCCGGGCGGCGAGATCGTGCGCGACGCCAATGGCAACCCGACCGGCATGCTGGTGGCGCGGCCCAACGCGATGATTCTGTATTCAACGCTGGCCAAGGGGCCGAAGCTGCCGCTGGAGTATCAGGTCAACTCGACCCGCCAATTTATGCGCGAACTCAATCGTCTCGGTCTCACCAGTGCGATTGATGCGGGGGGCGGCTTTCAGAACTACCCCGATGATTATCAGGTCATCGAACAGTTGGCCAAGGATCAACAGCTGACGATTCGTATCGCCTACAACCTGTTCACGCAAAAGCCCAAAGAAGAGTTGAGCGACTTCAAGCATTGGACGAGCAGCGTGACCCTGCATCAGGGCGATGACTTCTTGCGGCACAACGGTGCCGGGGAAATGCTGGTGTTCTCGGCGGCAGACTTTGAAGACTTCCTCGAACCGCGTCCGGATTTGCCCCAGAGCATGGAGGACGAGCTGGAGCCGGTGGTGCGCCATTTGGTCGAGCAGCGCTGGCCGTTCCGTTTGCACGCCACCTACAACGAATCCATCAGCCGAATGCTCGACGTGTTCGAGAAGGTCAATCGCGATATTCCCTTCAATGGCCTGCCGTGGTTCTTCGATCACGCCGAAACCATTACCCCGCAAAACATCGAGCGGGTGAGGGCGCTGGGCGGCGGGATTGCCATTCAAGACCGTATGGCGTTTCAGGGTGAATATTTCGTCGAGCGTTACGGCGCCAAAGCCGCTGAAGCGACGCCGCCGATCAAGCGCATGCTGGCCGAAGGCGTGCCGGTGGGCGCGGGCACCGATGCGACGCGGGTGTCCAGCTATAACCCGTGGACCTCGCTGTACTGGATGGTCAGCGGACGCACCGTAGGCGGTCTGGAACTGCACGCCGAGGGCCTTTCCCGGCTCACTGCACTTGAACTGTTTACCCACGGCAGCGCCTGGTTTTCCTCCGAACAGGGCAAGAAAGGTCAGATCAAAGTCGGTCAATTGGCCGATCTGGCCGCCCTGAGTGCGGACTTTTTCAGCGTCGACGAAGAAGCCATCAAGTGGATTGAATCCGTCCTCACTGTGGTCGGCGGCAAGGTGGTGTACGCCGCCGGCGACTTCGAAACCTTCGGCCCGCCCAGCGTGCCGGTGCTGCCCGACTGGTCGCCGGTGGTCAAGGTCCCCGGGCATTGGCGGCCCACTTCAGCGTTGCAAGCGCAGGTGCATCACTGCAGCGGACCGTGCGGCGTGCATGCCCACCGTCACGAAACAGCCCGTTTATCCAACGCCCCGGTCAGCGACTTCGCCGGTTTTTGGGGTGCCTTTGGCTGCTCCTGTTTTGCCTTTTGATCCTTACCCGAAACACTCAATCTTCAAGGAGTTTTAGATGAGCACTGTTCCTTACAAGCGCCTGAACAAAGATGACGCCGTGGTGTTGCTGGTCGATCATCAGACCGGTTTGATTTCGCTGGTGCAGGATTTTTCGCCCAACGAATTCAAAAACAACGTGCTGGCGTTAGCCGACGTGGCCAAGTTTTTCAACCTGCCAACCATTCTGACCACCAGCTTTGAAAGCGGCCCCAACGGCCCGATGGTGCCCGAATTGAAGGAGCTGTTCCCGGACGCGCCGTACATTCCGCGCCCCGGCCAAATTAACGCGTGGGACAACGAAGATTTCGTTAAAGCGATCAAGGCGACCGGCCGCAAGCAATTGATCATCGCCGGTGTCGTGACCGACGTGTGCGTGGCGTTCCCGACGCTGTCGGCGCTGGCGGAAGGGTTTGACGTGTTTGTCGTGACGGACGCTTCGGGCACCTTCAACCAGACCGTGCAACAAGCGTCCTGGGCGCGCATGACCGCGGCGGGTGCGCAATTGATGAACTGGTTTTCGGTGGCGTGCGAGCTGCAAGGTGACTGGCGCAATGACATGGAAGGTTTGGCCAACTTGCTGTCCCAGCGTATTCCCAACTACCGCAACCTGATTAATAGCTACACCGTGCTGACCGCTAAATAAATCGTTCGTTGTCGCTGTCGCACACTGTCGGCAGTGACAACGGGCTATTGGCGTGTCTGCAACCAACTTAAAAAACCGCCTTTTTTGATCGGTGCCGGGGCGGCCATCAAGGCCGAGCGGCTGCTTTGCTCGCGCACCGCCTTCAACGTATTCAACGCCCGTCCTACTTCTGACCGCTGGGCCATGCACTCTCGGGTCAGGGATTTGTCGATCCGGTAGATGATGCTTGAGGTCAGGGTGGTGAACGTCGCCTGTGACGGCGAGTCTGCCAGCACGCTCTCTTCGCCCATGATTTCCCCTGGTCCCATGCGGCCTGCTTCGACCGGCCCGGTTGCACCTGTCACGCTGACGCTGATTACGCCGGTGGCGATGATCATCAGGCTTTCCGGCACGTCGTTCAGGGCCAGCACCACCTGGCCTGCGGCGTAGGGCTGGGCAATCATCGACTGGGCGATGCGGTCGCGTTCCTCTTCACTCAGAGAGCGGAAAACTTTCACTTCATCGAGCAAGGCGCGGGCGCGTCCGGCAGGTTCGATCACGGCGTCGAGCTGGCGTGAAATTCCCGCAGCTTCCAGATGACGGTGCGCCAGGTCGAAGAGTTGATTGCGCACTGAACCCTTGTCGCCCAGCTCGCTGATAAACCCGCTGATCACGTATTCGGACAGGCTTTCACCGGCTTCCTTGAGCAGCACTTTGGGCGCAGGCGTGGGCAGCAACCGGCTGCTGCCTTGTAGCGTACGCTCCAACGCATCCAGTACGCGGCGTGGACGAATGTGGTTGGGCACTTGCAGGCTGATCGAGACCCCGTGCAGGTTGACGGGGCGGCTCAGGTTGACAATCTTGGCCTTGGCCGCCACCGAGTTGGGCACCACGGCGGTGCTGCCGGTGCTGGTCAGCAGGTGAGTAGCGCGCCAGTCGATGTCCAGCACCTTGCCCTCAACGCCGTCAATCAAGACCCAGTCGTCAACTTGATAGGGTTTGGTGGTGTTGAGCACGATGCCGGAAAACACGTCGCTCAGGGTGCTCTGCAAGGCCAGACCGATGACGATGGCCACCACGCCCGAGGTCGCCAGCAACCCTTTGACTGGCAGCTCCAGAATGTAGGCGGCAGCGGCTACGATGGCGGCCAGAAACACCAGTGCGCCGATCACATCCTGCAACAAGCGCCCGCTGTGACCGATGCGACGCATCAGCACCAGGCCGATCAACTCGGTCAGCACCCGCGCCGCGTACAGCCACCACAGAATCCCCAGCGCCGTAGCGCCCAATTGCATCACCGGGTCATCGGTAAATAACGGAGCCTGCAACGGGCTGACCCCGGCGTTGATGATGAGCGCACTGAACACCATAAACAGCGCCAGTCGCACACCGACCCGCAGCACACGCTGCTTGAACGGCTGAACGTGCCAGAGCACGGCGTCGATCAGCAGCAATAAGGCGCCAAAGGACAGCGGATGAGCGAGGACAAAGGGCATGGATACACTCCAGTTGCTGATGGCGGGGCCGTGAATACAGACTAGTCGGGTGTTGAAATGCGAGAAAGCGGCTATAAAGGGTTTAACTGTCCACCAGGCTGTGACAATGAACCCTTTTGAAGATATGCGTATTTTTTGCCAGGTCATCGACTCGGGCAGTTTTACCGCGGCGGCCGACCAGTTGGGCCTGTCCAAGCAGTTTGTCAGTCGCCGTGTGATGCAACTGGAAGAGCGCTTGGGCGTGCGCTTGCTCAATCGCTCGACTCGGCGACTGGACGTGACGCCCTTGGGTCAGAGCTACTACGACTCGGCCATGCGCTTGCTCAACGACGTCGAGCAGATGGAGCAGGGCATCGCCGGGCAAACCACTGAGCCGCGCGGCACCTTGCGGCTCAGTGCACCGTTGTCCTTTGCCATGGCGCATCTGGGCTGTTTGCTGCCGTTGTTTTTGCAGCGCTACAGTGAAATAGCGGTGGAGGTGGACCTCACCGACCGTCCAGTGGATTTGCTCAGCGAAGGGTACGATCTTGCATTGCGCATTGGCGTGCTTGAAGACTCCACACTGATTGCCCGCCGTATCGCCCTCATTGACCGTGTGTACTGCGCCAGTCCGGCTTATTTGGCTGAGCGCGGTACGCCACTCAAACCTGAAGACTTGCACACCCATGAGTGCCTGCCTTACGGGCACGGTCGGCAGGTGCAGTGGCGCTTTGAAGGGCAGGGCAAGCCTTTGACCCTCAACGTCAGCGGGCGTATGCGGGTCAATAATGGTGAGTTGCTCAGGGATGCGGCCATCGCCGGCATCGGGATTACCTACCTGCCGACGTTTATTGTGGGCGCGGCGCTGGAGGATGGGCGGCTGGTGCGGGTGCTGGACGAATTTCGCAGCGCGCCACTGGCCCTCTCGGCGGTGTACCCGCAGCACCGCCAGCGCTCGCCAGCGGTGCAGGCCTTGATTGAGTTTCTGCGGGAAAGACTTGATCAGACTTAGGGATGGCGAACAGATGTTGTAGTCGCTGTCGAGGAACGAAGGCTGCGATCGGCGCCAAAGCCGTCGTAAAACTTGACACACCGAGGCGCCCCATTGTGCGACCGCTTCGCGTTCGATCGCAGCCTTCGTTCCTCGTCAGCGGCTACACGGCATAGACAGTTGCAGTCCCACGTTGCGGCAAATGAATGGCGGCCTATGGTTACTACATGGATGTTTGCCGTAAACCACACGAGGTGACGACATGTCCCACAACGCCCGCCCCGCCGTGCTCGAATTGATCGGTAATACGCCGATGGTGCGTGTCAGCCGTTTTGACACCGGCCTGTGCACTCTGTTTCTCAAACTAGAATCACAGAACCCCGGAGGTTCGATCAAGGATCGCATCGGCTTGGCCATGATCGACGCCGCCGAGCGCGACGGGCGCTTGGTGCCCGGCGGCACCATTGTCGAGGCCACCGCTGGAAACACTGGCCTTGGTCTGGCGCTGGTGGGACGGGCCAAAGGCTATCGGGTGGTGCTGGTGGTGCCCGACAAAATGTCCACCGAAAAGGTCTTGCACCTCAAGGCCATGGGCGCCGAAGTGCACATCACCCGCTCCGATGTGGGCAAGGGCCATCCCGAGTATTACCAGGATGTAGCCGCGAGGTTGGCCGCAGGCATTCCCGATGCGTTTTTCGCCGACCAGTTCAACAACCCGGCCAACCCGCTGGCCCATGAGTGCAGCACGGCGCCGGAAATCTGGGCACAAACCCAGCATGACCTGGACGCGATAGTGGTCGGTGTCGGTTCGGCGGGCACGCTGACGGGACTGACCCGCTTTTTTAAACGGGTGCAGCCCGATCTTGAAATGGTGTTGGCTGACCCGGTGGGTTCGGTCATGGCTGAATACAGTCGCAGCGGCCTCATTGGCCAGGCCGGTTCCTGGGCAGTGGAAGGCATCGGCGAAGACTTC
This sequence comes from Pseudomonas helleri, assembly GCF_009600315.1. Classification (GTDB taxonomy): domain Bacteria; phylum Pseudomonadota; class Gammaproteobacteria; order Pseudomonadales; family Pseudomonadaceae; genus Aquipseudomonas; species Aquipseudomonas helleri_A. Next base: position 81,184 of record NZ_WIWC01000001.1, read on the forward strand.
ATTCCCTCGATTGCCGACCTGTCGAGCGTTCGCCATGCGTATTCCATCAGCGACGAGGAAAGTTTTGATCACGCCCGTCAATTGCTTCGCGCCGAAGGCATTCCGGGCGGCTCTTCCACGGGCACCTTACTGGCCGCCGCGCTGCGTTATTGCCGTGAGCAAACCGTGCCGAAACGGGTTGTCAGTTTTGTCTGCGACACCGGCACCCGCTACTTGTCCAAGGTCTACAACGACCAATGGATGAAAGATCAGGGCCTGCTCCAATACAAACATTACGATGACCTGCGTGACCTGATCGCCCGGCGCTTTGAAGATGGCCGGGTGATCAGCGTCGGCCCGGATGACACCTTGCTGACCGCGTTTCAACGCATGCGTCTGGCGGATGTATCGCAGCTGCCGGTGCTGGAAGACGGCAAGCGTCTGATCGGCGTGATCGACGAATCCGACATTCTGCTGGGCATGCAGGAAGACCCTTCACATTTTAGTTCGACGGTTGCCAGCGCCATGTCCCGCACCTTGCAAACCCTGCCGCCGAGCGCCAGTCTGGCGCAGCTGCAGGCTGAACTCGACCGCGGGCTGGTGGCCATCATCGCCGACGCTTCGGGCTTTCACGGCCTGATAACCCGCGTTGACCTCCTCAATCACTTACGCAGATCCCTTGTATGAGCCTTGACGATAAAACCGGCGCGCCCCGCGCGTTTGCCACCCGCGTGATTCACGCAGGCCAAGTGCCAGACCCTTCAACCGGCGCGCTGATGCCGCCGATTTACGCCAACTCCACCTACTTGCAGCAAAGCCCCGGCGTGCACAAAGGATTGGATTACGGGCGCTCGCACAACCCGACGCGGTTTGCCCTGGAACGTTGTGTGGCCGACCTTGAAGGGGGCACTCAGGCCTTCGCCTTCGCATCTGGGCTGGCGGCCATTTCCACGGTGCTGGAGTTGCTCGACGCCGGTTCCCATGTGGTCTCGGGCAATGACCTGTACGGCGGCACCTTTCGCCTGTTCGACAAGGTGCGCCAGCGCAGCGCCGGGCACCGTTTCACTTTCGTCGACCTCAGTGACCTCGCAGCCTTCGAGGCCTCATTGCAGGACGACACGCGAATGGTGTGGGTCGAGACGCCGAGCAATCCCTTGCTGACCCTTACCGATCTGGCTGCCATCGCGGGTATCTGTCGTGCCCGCGGCATCCTGTGCGTGGCTGACAACACCTTTGCCAGCCCATGGATCCAGCGGCCACTGGAGTCGGATTTTGACGTGGTGGTGCACTCGACCACCAAGTATTTGAATGGCCACTCCGATGTCATCGGCGGCATCGCCGTGGTCGGGCAGAACCCTGATCTGGCTGAGCGCTTGGGCTTTTTGCAAAACTCGGTGGGCGCCATTGCCGGGCCGTTCGATGCCTTCCTCACCCTGCGCGGGGTGAAAACGCTAGCCCTGCGCATGGAGCGCCATTGCAGCAATGCGCTGGAGCTGGCGCAGTGGCTGGAACGCCAGCCGCAGGTGGCACGGGTTTACTATCCGGGGTTAGCGTCGCACCCACAGCACGCGTTGGCGTGCAGGCAGATGCACGGCTTTGGCGGAATGATCAGCATCGACCTGAACACCGATCTGGCCGGTGCCCGACGCTTTCTTGAGAACGTGCGTATTTTCGCTCTGGCCGAGAGTTTGGGCGGGGTTGAAAGCTTGATCGAGCATCCCGCGATCATGACCCATGCCAGCATTCCGGCTCACACCCGTGCGCAACTGGGCATTGGCGATGGACTGGTACGGTTGTCGGTGGGGGTTGAGGCGGTGGAGGATTTACGCGCGGACCTGGCCCAAGCGTTGGCCAGAATCTAGCGTCGGCCCAATACCTGCGCCAGCCAATCAGCAGGCGCAGGTTTTGATCCGCTTAGACGATGGCGGGGTAGTCGGCCATCGAGTCCGGCCACGGGCTGAGCACTTCAAAGCCGTCATCGGTCACGGCAACCATATGTTCCCATTGAGCCGACAAAGATAAATCCTTGGTGACCACGGTCCATTGGTCGGCCAACGTTTTCACATGGCGTTTACCGGCATTGAGCATCGGCTCGATGGTGAAAATCATCCCGGTCTTGAGCTTCATGCCCTGGCCCGGATAGCCGTAATGCAGTACTTGCGGCTCATCGTGGTAGACCTTGCCGATACCGTGTCCGCAATACTCGCGCACCACGCTAAAGCCTTCTTTTTCGGCCAGGGTCTGGATGGCATGGCCAATGTCGCCCAGCGTAGCGCCGGGACGCACCACACGAATGCCTGCACACATGGCGTCATAGGTGGTTTTCACCAGATGCCGGGCTTCGGGGGAGGGCTCGCCGACGAAGTACATGCGGCTGGTGTCGCCGTACCAACCGTCCTTGACCACGGCGATGTCGATATTGACGATGTCGCCGTCCTTGAGCGGTATGTCCGAAGGGATGCCGTGGCACACCACTTCATTGACCGAGGTGCAGACGGTTTTCGGAAAGCCGTGATAGCCGACGTTACCGGGGATCGCCTTCTGCACATTGACGATGTAGTCATGGCAGATTTTGTCCAACTGGTTAGTGGTCACGCCCGCCTTGACGTGCTCGCCGATCATCGCCAACACCTCGGCGGCCAGCTTGCCCGCCACTTTTGACTGGGCAATCTGTGCCGGGCTGTTGATAACGACGTTGGCCTTCATGAATGCGCTCCAGTAATAACAGGTAAGTCTTGCAAGGCGACGTTCAGATCAAGGCCGCCCGCCTGCTCGGCACGCACGAGTAAGCGGCAGATCTGTTGGTGATCAAGGTTGGGGTGCAGCTCGGTGAGCATGCCGATACGCATCCAGTGTTCGGCTTGCGCATTGATGGAGCGGCTCAGCGCGTTGCTGGCGACTCGCAGGTTTTCATGCATTTGCTCGGATATTTTGACGATGCCCATCAGGCGGTCCATATGAAATGTATATGGAACGTATATTAGGCGAGGGTTGGGCGTAGCCGCAACCCTCAATCGTTTTCGCAGTGCTGGGCCTGCGCCCACCGCCGCAGCTCTTTGAGAAACGCGTTTATCAGGGGCGACAGTGCCGTGTCGGCCCGATACGCCACCCCAATAGGGCGCAGCGCATAGGCGTTGTCCAGCTTGATCCGGCTCAGGTGCCCGCGTGTGACCCGCGACGAGGCCAGCGGTGAGGGCAGCATGCTGAGAAAGTCAGTGTGCTCCAGCACTTGGCTGACCAATTCCATTGAGGCGGTTTCCAGAGCGATAGCGTCGCGCATCAGTCCCAGTGAGGCCATGCCGGCGTCTACATCGCGGCGCAAGGGGTCTTGTTCAAGGCAGGCGACCCAGCGGTAACTGCGCAACTGCGCCAGGGTCACCGACTCCAGCCGTGCCAGGGGATGGTCGACGCGGGCGACGATGTCCAGCGTGTTGCTGAGCAAGGGCTCAAAGCTCAAGCCGTGATCCGGGGCCAGCATCTGGGTGCCGCCGATCACCAGATCAAACTGGCCATTGTCCAGAGCCTCCAGTAGATGCGGGGTAGCGCCGGGCGTGATGCGGATCGAGGCTTTGTCGCGGGTGGCGAGAAAACGGCTGACCGGTTCGGCCAGCAGTTCGTTGGCCAGATAAAACGCCGCACCGATGCGCAGCTCCCCCACGTCGCCTTTTTGCAACGCCGTTCCCGTCGCCGCCGCCTGAAGACTCATTTCGTAGAGCTTGCGACCGTAGGACGCCAGTGTCTTGCCTTCATGGGTGGCGAAGGAGCCGTGCTTGCCTCTGACCAGCAACTGCACGCCCAAACGTGATTCCAGCAGGCGGATTGTGCGGCTCAGGCCGGGCTGGGTCAGGTTCAGAGATTCGGCGGCAGCATGGAAAGAGCCCAGCTCGACAATCAGGTGCAACTGAATGAGATGACGCGGATCGATTATCACGGGGTGGCCTTTTTGTTTCGCTCGATTCTAGCAACCTGTGTCCGCGCTTCCCATGCCTGAATGGTGGCATGTGGGGCATCAATGCCAGGTGTTATCGATCGCCCCGGCGCGTTGATTCTTGTGATTGGACGCTGATTTTGCCCTGCCGTAATTTGCCCTCGCACCCCCTCCGATACGATCCACCCCCATCGCAAGAGGCAGACGGTCAATGACCATACGTAACCTTCAGCACTTTTCCATGACCGTCCCGGATCTGGAAATCGCTCGCGTGTTTTATCAGGACTTCGGCCTGCATACCTTTTACCGCGACGGCACCTTGGTGTGCCGCTGTTTTGGTCGCGATCAAGACCAGATCATCCTCACCCAAGGGCAACGCAAACGCTTGAGCTACGTCAGCTACGGGACGGACAGCGAGTCACTGGCTGGCGTCAGACAGCGCCTGGAGCAAAACGGCATCGCGCTGCTCGATGCCCCGGCCAATGTGCCCGGTGACGGTCTTTGGTTCCGCGACTTCGATGGCATGCTGACCAATATCAAGGTGGCGGCAGAAGCCCCCTGGGACACGGCACCACGGGTGACTTTCAATACCCTGACCCAGCGCACGGCCCGCAGCGGTCGCAGCGAGCTGCTCGATGAGCGGCCGACCCGGCCGAGGCGCATGGGCCATGTTGTGCTGTTCTCCACAGACCCGGCCCGCAAAGTGGCTTTCTATAACGAGCTGTTCGACATGCGCCTGTCTGACCGTGTCGCCTCGTTTCTCAATTTTCTGCACGCCTCCCACGGCAGCGATCATCACATCGTGGCGTTTGGTAAATCGTCCACCTACGGCCTGCACCATGTCGGTTTCGATGTGGGCACCAGTGATGAGGTTGGCGCGGGCGCCCGGCAAATGGTCAACAAGGGCTACATCCCCGGTTGGGGGCCGGGCCGGCATTTTGTCGGTTCCAACACCTTCGCCTATCTGCGCGATCCGTGGAACAGCATGCACGAGTACTTCGCCGACATGGACTACATCAGCGCCGACGCGGGCTGGGAAGCCAAAGACTGGGTCGAGGTCGGCACGCGCAGCATCTGGGGCGAATCCGAACCGCTGGACTTCCCGAAAAACTTCGAGACACCGGAGCTGGAAGGTTGATCACCGTCGGTAAACCACAGGAGAGGGCATATGGCTGCGACATCGGAGTTTGAAAACAGGCTGTTTATCGACAACCAATGGGTGGACGCCGCCAACGGTGCCACCTTGGCGACTATCAATCCTTCCACCGGGCAGGTGCTGACCGAAGTGGCGGCCGCTGGCAGTGAGGATGTGGATCGCGCAGTGTGTGCAGCCCAGCGTGCCTTCGAGGGGCATTGGGGCGCCACTGACGGGGCTGAACGTGGGCGTTTGCTTTACCGACTGGCTGATTTGGTAGAGCGCGACGCGGCCTGGATCGCCCGGCTGGAAAGTATCGACAACGGCAAGCTCCTGGGCATGGCCCGGCAGGCCGACGTGCCGAATCTGGTGCGCACCCTGCGTTATTTTGCCGGCCACGCCGACAAGCTCGACGGGCGCAGCATCGCGGTGCCGGACATGTTTGGCCGTCCCGTGCTGGCGTACACCGTGCGTGAGCCGCTGGGGGTGATCGGCGCCATCGCGGCTTACAACGCACCGACCCTGTATGTCGGCTGGAAGGCCGCCGCCGCCTTGGCGGCGGGTAATACCCTGGTGTTCAAACCCGCCGAAGAGGCGCCGCTGTCGACTTTGCACATCGCCAGTCTGGTGGCCGAAGCCGGTTTTCCTGCCGGAGTATTCAATGTCGTGCCGGGCGCAGGGCCGATTGCCGGTAGCGCGCTGGCGCAGCATCGGCACGTGGCCAAACTGAGTTTTACCGGCAGCGGTGCCGTGGGGCGGGTGCTCGCGGCTCAGGCCGCAGAAAGCCTTAAACCACTGACGCTGGAACTGGGCGGCAAGGCGGCTCAACTGGTGCTGGACAGTGCGGATCTGGCGCTGTCGGCTGAGACGTTGGCGATGGGTTTTTTGGCCAATCAGGGGCAAATCTGCGCAGCCGGCACCCGGCTTCTGGTGCATCGCAGCCGGGTTGATGAGCTGGTGGAACGCCTGCTGGCGATTATTGAAGCTCAAGTGCTGGGGGATGCGTTGGAACCGCTGTCGACGCTGGGGCCGGTCATCAGTGAGCGCGCGCGGGAGCGGATTCTCCAGCATTGCCGCGCAGGTGAAGCGCAAGGCGCGCACAAAGTGTGCGGCGGCCAGGCCGTGGATCGCCCCGGTTTCTTTGTAGAGCCGACGTTATTTGTGGCGGATAACCAGATGTCGATTGCCCGTCAGGAGATCTTTGGACCTGTGGCCTGCGTGATTCCTTTTGATGACATCGACCACGCAGTGGCGATGGCCAACGACAGCCCGTTTGGCCTGAGTGCCGGGATTTTCACCCGCGAACTCAGCGAAGGTCATCGCATTGCCCGGCAATTACGCACCGGTGCGGTGTGGCTCAACGGGTTCGGCCTGATTGATCCGGCCCTGCCCTGGGGCGGCATTAAAGGCAGCGGTTACGGGCGCGAAAATGGCCCTAATGCGCTGGATGACGTGACCCATGAAAAGGTCGTGACCGCCTTGCTCTGAGCAGTTGCTCAATCCCACTCTTGAACATCGAGGAAAGTGAAATGCAGACCCACGTCTCAATTCCATCGGACGGCCTTGAGCTGGCCGCCGTGCTGCACGTACCCGACGGCGCGCAAGGCGGGTTGCCTGCCATCGTCGTCATGCACGGATTTGGCGGTAACAAGGACGGCGAAACCCACCTGATAGAAGCACTAATGTATGAAAACCTCGGCTATGTCGTGTTGCGTTTTGACATGCGTGGCTGCGGTGAAAGCGGTGGCGTGCCGGGCAGGATCATCTGTCAGGATCAAGTGGCCGATGTGCGTAACGTCGTCACCTGGTTGCGGGCCTGCCCGTACGTGGCACAGGGCCGGGTATTGCTCAGCGGTCAGAGTTTCGGGGCGGCAGTGGGACTCTTTGCCGGTGCCGTTGATGACCGCGTGGCTGGGGTCATTGCCATTGGCGGGTGGGGCGACGGGTTGCAAAAGTCCCGCGATCAACATGCGACACCTCAGGCGTGGGCGCGCTTCAGCGAACTGATGGCGCAGGGCCAACGCCACCGCGAACAGACAGGCCAGTCATTGTGGGTTGAACGCTGGGACATTGTGCCGGTGCCCGAGTCGCTGCGCAGTCACCTGCCGCCGGGTTCGGTGATGACGTTCAGCGCTGAGACGATGGCCAGCATTTGCAGTTTCCGACCACGGGACGTGATCGACCAATTGGCGCCACGGCCGTTGTTGTTGGTGCATTCGGCGAGCGACAGCGTGACCCCGACCGCTCAGGCCATTGGGGTGTTCGAAGCCGCAGGGAAAGGCGCGGAACTGGTGTTGTTGACGGACGTTGATCACTTCCCGTTTGCCGACGGCGGCACCCGGTTGCGGTCAATTGTCGAAGGCTGGCTGGCGAGGTATTTCCCACTGCAAAGCTGCTAATCCAAGGGGCAACAAGGGGGCCAAGTCTCCTTGTTGCCCTGCGGGTCATGGATTGTTCACTCAGACCTGCTCGGCCATCACGCGGTTTTCGATGTGCCCCAACTGGTCGATCTCTGCACGTACCACATCCCCCACCTCTAACAATTTGCCCAGTGCGACGCCCACCCCCGACGGGGTGCCGGTGGCGAGAATGTCACCCGGTTCCAGGGTCATCACGGTAGAGAGGTATTCAATCTGCTGGTATATGTCGTAAATCATGTCGCCAGTGGTCATTTTCTGCCGCGTCTGGCCATTGACCGACAGGCGCATTTCCAGTTTCAGCGGATCGGCGATTTCGTCGGCGGTGGTCAACCAGGGGCCAATCGGGCCGTGACTGTCGAAGGACTTGCCCAAGGTAAAGGTGGGTGATCGTTTCTGCCAGTCGCGGGCACTGACATCGTTGGTCACCAGATAGCCGGCAATCACCGCCCGCGCATCTTGCGCTTTGACGTTACGGCAGCGTTGACCAATGACCACACCGAGTTCGATCTCGTAGTCCAGTTGTTCGACCACGTTCGGGTAGATGATGGGGTCGTAAGGGCCGGTGAGGCACGACACCTGTTTGTTGAACCACAGTTGGCTGGTGGGGATGGGAATACCCGCCGCCCGTGCTTCCTCTGAGTGCGCTTTGTAGTTCAGGCCGATGGCCAGGTACTTTTGCGGATCGTTGATCGGGGTTTCGAGGCGCACTTGGTCGAGCGGGTAAGCGGGGGCTGAAACGGCTTCCAGTGCCGGACGCAGGGTGTTCAGTACGCTGAGCATGTGGCGCATGGAGTCGGTGACCCCGGCCACCCCAGACAGGTCAATCACGCGGTCGCCACTGAGTTTGCCAATGCGGGTGCGCCCGCTCTCTGTAAATCGAACGATTTTCATGGGTATGTACCATTTTTTTAGGGGGTTGATTGAAGCGTGCAGTCAGGATTCGCGGGTGACCGTGAGTTGGAAATGGAGGAACTTCCAGCCTTCCTGCGTGAGGTATACGACTTGGGTGACAAAACCGTGCATCTGCTCTTCTCCACCGTCGGCGCCGCGCAGGTGATTGATGATCGGGCCACTGAGCACCGCCAGAGCAGCTGTACCCTGAACGTGCAACGGGCCGCGTTCGATGGCGAGAAAGCCGCGCTTGCGGGCGATGTGGGCCAGTAACTGCGACTTGTCGTGAACTAGGCCTGTGCTGTGAACATGGATCAGCTCGTCGTCGAACAGGCTGTGCAGGGTGTCGAGATCCACGTCTACCAAGGCCTTTTGGCGCCGCCGTTCCAGCTCGAAAATGGCCTGAATCATCTCGGGGTTGCACAGACTCGCGTGGGTGCCGTTTTCAGATAAGGCCTTCATAGGAACCGCCGTCCAGTTGCAGGTTTTGTCCTGAGATGTAGCTGGCTTGATGGCTGCACAGGAAGGCGCAGGCATCGCCAAACTCTTCGGGGCGGCCAAGGCGTTTGGCGGCGATGGAGGAGGCGATTTGCTGGCGCGCTTGCTCGCGGCTGATGCCGTGTTCATGGATCAGGCGCTGGGCCATGAATTCCTGACGCGGCGTGTCGATTCGCTCCGGCAGCAGGTTGTTGAGGGTCACGTTGTCGGCGACCACTTCAAGGCTGATCGCTTTGCTGATGGCGGTCAGTGCCGTGCGCGCCGAAGTCGACAGGCCCATGATGTAGTGCGGGGATTTGACCATCGCCGAGGTGATATTGATGATGCGGCCGAAACCTCTGGCCCGCATGCCCGGAATATAGGCTCGCATCAATTGCACGGCCGCAATCATGTTCGCTTGCAGGGCGCCCAGCAGTGCATTTTCGTCCCAATCTTCGAGGCCACCGGGCGCGGGGCCGGCATTGTTGTTGACCAGAATATCCAGCTCGGGCAGGGCCGAGATAATACGCTGGCGGCCCTGCGTGGTGTTCAGGTCGGCCGCCAGTGTGGACACACGTGCGCCCGGCACTTCGTTGCGCAGTTGATCCGCCGCATGCGCCAACTTTTCGGCGTCGCGGCCGTTGAGCGTCACCGCCACGCCTTCGCGGGCGAGTGAGCGGGCGCAGGCAAAGCCCAGCCCTTGCGATGAGGCCGATACAAAGGCTTTTCGCCCCTTGATGCCTAAGTCCATACCGTATTCCTTCAATTCAGGGTGGGTGACGCTCAGTGCGTGTGGTCGTGGTCGTGGGGATGGCTGTGATCATGGTCTTGCGGGTGGTCGTGGCTGTGGCCATGACCGCCTGCCGCGTGCGCGGCCATGTGGGTCGAACCCTGGCGGTGTTCCTTGAGGTAATGCTGGCGCAGCAAATCCTTGCCGTAGTCATTGCCGTTGGGTGTGCGCACCACCGTGTGGATGTGGTACTTGGCCGGGGTGTCGTTGCTCAGCCAGACCCCGCAGTGGTGATCGAACTCGACCATCAGCAGCGGGCTGTGGACGCGGTAATAGAACGCATCGTCATCGCCGTGACCGCCGATCCAGCTGAACCAGGTACGTTCCAGCATCGACTCGACCTGACGCAGACGCGTGTCCCGCGGGCCTTGGGGCAAGTAGTCGATAAAGGCGTCAACAATCTTGAGCAATTGCGCCTGCTGGCCGGACGAGAATTGCGCAGCACACACCCCTTCATGCGGGATCACCCGGTTGTCTCTGTAGGCGGCGCCTTGCTGGCGCTCATCGGCAAAATGCCAGCGGCCTTCGGGCATTGCCGGGTCTTTGAGGTGCTTGAAGGTGGTGGCATGCGCTTGCAAGTGGGGGGGCAGGGACTGCATCAGTTGCAGGCCGAAACTCTCTTCGTTGTCGAATAACGAAAAGGCTCCGTGGGGGCCACGGTCAATGATGGTCGGCTCGGCCCCCATAAAGGTGGGTGAAATCACCATTTGCCCACCGATCATCATGCAGTTCAGGGCCAGATGATGGCCGTACAGGTTCCACCCCCAAGGCTCGGTGGCGGACGGGGTGCCGAACAGCAAAAAATGATAGCTCCACTCGTTCATGATGTTGCGCAGATCGTACAGCTCGCCCAAGTACAGGTTGGCAATGCGACAGCGCTCGGTCTTGAGATAACCCTCGGCGCTCATACTGGCGCGTACCAGGTTCATGACGGCTTCTCGGGCCTGGCTTGAGAGGTAATCGAGGCGCACGCCGTTGGCGTTCATCGGGAACTCGGGGTTGTACCAGTCGCGCCATTGATGCGCGTCGATCGGGTATTGCAGGGCCCGCCGTTCGCCTTCATTGAGCAGGGTCAACAACCTCTGTGCGGCGCTGATCGCAGGCACGGGATTGAAGCCTTCATCGGCGAGGTGAAACAGCCCCGGTTCGACCTCGCCATTTGAGGTAATGCCTGTATAGGGGTGCTGGTAAAGCGCCTGCCACGTATCAATCAGGGCGCGTGCCTTGTCCGAGGCGATAATCGGTTTGGCGTATTCGAACGGGTCCAGTCCCCGGGCATTGACCAGCCGGGGTGAGTCCAGTGCCAGCAGGTTGTCGCGAAAATTCTTGCTGCTCATGGCGTACCAGACCTCACTGCGGGTGCGGGATGACTTCGTTGAGAAAACGCTCTAGGGCGGCCCAGGCACGCTGGTCGCTTTGCGGGTGATACGCGATGACTTCAGGCCGGTTGGCGCGGTCAGAGTCGGGTCGGGTGAACCCGTGTTTGGTATGCCCGTACAGGTCGGTTTCCCAGTCAATGCCCGCGTCGTTCAGGCTGTTTTGCAGGGCCAGCAGGCGTGGCATGGCGGCCATGGGGTCTTCGAAGCCGGTCAGGATCAGGGCTTTGCTCGCAACCGGGGTGTGCGTCCAGGGTTCGCCCACCAGATCCAGGCCGCCATGAATGCTCACAGCGCCTTTTACGTCGCCGACCAGGCGAAGGTATTCAAGGGCGGATGCGCCACCGAAGCAGTAGCCGATGATGACCAGCCGCGAAGGGTCGACGCCCGGTTGCGCGGCCAGGGTTTCACGCGCGGCGTGCAGGCGATTCATCCAGGTTTTTCGGTCGCTGGCAAAGCGCCCGATCATCGGCCCGATCTCACTGTCGTCGCGCAGTTGCAGACCGTCGCCCCAGACATCGGCAGCCAGCGTGGCATAGCCGGCCTTGGCCAGACGTTCGGCAATGCCCTTGAAAAAATCACTGAGCCCAAACGCATCATGGATCAGCAAGACGCCGGGGCAATGACCTTGTGCGGGTTGGCAGAAATAGCCGACCAGTCGCGCCGTTTCGTCACCGTATTCAAGGGGGGTGCTGAGGATGTGTGTCACACGCAGTCTCCACTTTTTATTGTTGAAGGAACCTGTTTGCGTGCCAGAGGCATGCAGTGGCCACGATAGCGTGCGTATCAGAGCGCCCGAAGGCGCTTTCCGTCTGGTGGACATGAGTTGAGAGCGGGGGTGGGGCGGGGTTAAAAATGTTCGATGATGACCCGACGCGAGGCGCTCAAGCACTACGACACCCAGCGCCGCGAGACGGCTAACCGTGTAGTGCTGGCCAACCGTGGTGATGGCCCGGAAGTGGTGCGCCGTATTGTTGAAGAGCGCACCGCCGGGCAGCGCTTTGACGACATTGAGCAGGTGTTGCCTTATGCCGAAGCCGACGCCATTTTCAGTGAGTACCACCGACTGGCCGGCATGCAGCGGCCTCAACATGACGCGACACAAACCAGCCCGTTTGCGTCTGTGTTTATCCAGAGCGCGTAGTTCCGGGAAGGGAGGCGAGGCTGCCCAAGCGGGCAGCCTCGCTGTAGTTGCCTAAGCCCATGCCGATCAACGCCACAGATTGACCTTGGCCAAATCAATCAACTCCCGTGCCCGGCCATCCATGACGGTTTTAAGCATAAACAGACTGAAACCTTTGGCCTGCTCAAAGGTTTTGGTGGGCGGCATCACCAACTCCTGTCGGGCACTCACGACATCCACCAGCACCGGGCCGTCATGGCTGAAGGCCTCGCGCAACGCCCCTTCAAGCTGTGCCGGATGTTCGACCCGAATCCCCTTGACCCCCATCGCCTCAGCCATCGCTGCAAAGTTGGGGTTCTTAAGGTCGCAGCCCACATCGGGGAAGCCTGCTGCTTTCATTTCCATTTCAACAAACCCCAGTGTGCCGTTATTGAGCACGATCACCTTGACCGGCAAGCCGACCTGACTGAGGGTCAGAAAATCGCCCATCATCATGGTAAAACCGCCATCACCCGACATGGAAATGACTTGGCGGTACGGGAACGCCGCCTGTGCGCCAATCGCCTGCAACATCGCGTTGGCCATCGAGCCGTGGTTGAACGAACCGACCAGTCGCCGTTTGCCATTCATCTTCAAATAGCGGGCAGCCCAGGCGGTGGGCGTGCCGACATCACAGGTGAAAATCGCATCTTCGGTGGCCAGTTCGTTGACCAGCCGATTGAGGTATTGCGGGTGGATGATCGAACTGTCCGGGCCGCTCTCGGCCAGCGCGTCAAGGTCTTCGCGGGCGACTTTGTAGTCGTCGAGTGCTTTGTCCAAATGCTCGCGGTCGGGGTTCTGATTGACCTTGGGCAGCACGGCTTGCAGCGTCAGCTTGACGTCGCCAATCAGTCCCAGCTCCAGCGGGCAGCGGTTGCCCAGTGCTTCGGGGCGCAGGTCGATTTGCGCGATATAGCCGTGCTCCGGGTAAAACTGCCGATAGGGAAAATTGGTGCCGAGCATCAGCAACGTGTCACAGCTCATCATCGCTTTGTAACCCGAGGCGAAACCGATCAGCCCGGTCATGCCGACGTCGTAGGGGTTGTCGTACTCGACATGCTCTTTACCGCGTAAGGCATGCACGATGGGCGCGTTGAGGCGATCAGCCAGTGCCAGAATTTCAGTATGCGCACCTGCGCAACCTGCGCCGCAAAGCAGCGTGACCTTTTTGCCGTTGTTGAGAAACGACGCCAACTTGTCGATATCACTCAGGGTGGGGCAAATCAGCGGTTGAGTCGGGGTAATCCAGTTCGGCACTTTGGCTTCGGTGGCTTGCAGCGCAACGTCGCCGGGAATCACCACCACCGCCACGCCGCGCTTGGCGATGGCCACGCGCATGGCGCGTTCCAGAATTTGCGGTAACTGCTCGGCATGGGACACCAACTCGACGTAATGGCTGCACTCCTTGAACAGGCTTTCTGGGTGGGTGGCCTGAAAGTAATCGATGCCGATTTCGCTGCTGGGAATGTGCGCGGCCAAGGCCAGCACGGGTACGCCACTGCGGTGAGCGTCGAACAGGCCATTGATGAGGTGCAGGTTGCCCGGCCCGCAACTGCCGGCGCAGACCGCCAGCTCGCCAGTCAGATGCGCTTCGGCACCGGCGGCAAATGCTGCTGACTCTTCATTGCGCATATGAATCCATTCAATCTGCTGCTGGCGGCGCAGCGAATCTGTAAAGGCATTCAATGAATCGCCCACGACGCCAAATACGCGCTTTACCCCGGCTTGCTGCAAGGTTTCGGTGATGAAATCGGCAACCGTTCTGCTCATGGGGGAGGCTCCTTGAAGGTAGAAATCGGGTGGCTTGAGTCAGGTTAAAAACCGTTGCCAAGCAGGATAGACACTGCATGCGACCACGCCGGTTTTTAAAACGTTCGATGAAGATGTGTTCATGTCGAACCCACCATATCTGGAGCATGCGCCGAAGGGATCTGACAGAGCATTGGAAAAAGAGGGACGATTTATAAACAGAGAATTCCTACATAAAAGTAGTGAGTTATCCGCTAGCTTGCGCTCTTAAATCAGAGGGGGGAACAGCGAATGGCAAGTCACGGTTACATGAGTATTTCGGGTAAAAGCCAAGGTCTGATTTCGGCAGGTTGTTCAACTGCCGAGTCCATTGGCAATAAATGCCAAGCCGGGCATCGAGATGAAGTCATGGTGCTCTCCTTCAATCACACCCTGTTAAATCTGAGCAATATTGACCGAGCGACTCATCAACCCATCGCGATTGTTAAAAACATAGACAAGTCGACACCCTTGCTGGCGCAAGCCCTGACCAATAGAGAGATATTGGAGTGCAAGATCAACTTCTATCGAACCTCACCGATGGGCGTTCAGGAGCGTTTTTTTACCGTTGATATATCGGGGTGCATTTTGACGGAGCTGACGCTGGTCATGCCCCATGCCACGCTGGAAAACGATGCCGACATTCAAGAGGTCATGGCCCTGAGTTATCGCGAAATTTGCTGGATGCATCATATCGCCGGCACCAGTGGCTATAGCAGTTGGGATGAGGACAAATGAGGCCAGATAAAACGCAGCATTCATTGGCAGAAGATGAAGTCAGGGCGTTAGATCAGGCGGTGATTCTACTCAAGAATCAGGCCTGTACGGTAGGTATACAACGTATTAAAAATATATCCGTTCGCTTGCAATTCAATCGAGAAATAACCGAGTACACACGGGGTATTGTTCAGGACGTTTACAACGGAAAGAAAAGTACCGACCAGGGGCTTGACGCCATTAACAAACAACGCAATGCACTGGTGAAGCACACCTTAATGGACCAAACTTTTTTAGGTTTGGGCGTTGCGGCGGGAGGAATGCAAGTTGCCATGGGGGGAGGCATTTGTTATTTCTCGGCAGGTGCTTTGTGTTTAGGCATAGGGGCGCCACTGATGCTTCAGGGCGGGAATAATATTTATGAAAACGGTCGTAATCTTTTATCGGGCCGCTCCGATACACAAGGCCCCATCCGAAAGGTCTATCACTCCGTAGCCAAAGCAGTAGGAGGGACAGAACGCGAAGGTAATATTGCCTATGGCGTCGTTGACTTGGCAGGGTCTGTTTATGGTGCGGGAAGGTTGGTGTTAAAGCCTGATTCGTGGAGGTTGTTCAGGCATATTCGCACTGATTATCTTTATGGCTTTCAGAGATATACGGTTGGCGGTGCCGCAATTGGAAAGACCTCAGATGTAAATACATTGCAGACATTATTCGACTATTGGAGGGACGAATGAACAGCTATTTGTTTTATGTAGTCTTTGTTTTTTTTAGTTTGGTATGTTACTTCCCATCCTTTTGGGCAAGTTTTGCATGGTCCGGAGAGAATAATGGTGCGCTGAAGTTTTACGGGGTTGCGATGCTAAATATATTTTTTATATTTATACATGTCCTTCATGCGAAGAGCGGATATCTACCTATAATCGATAAAAATACAAGCTATGGGGCGCAGTGGTTCTCTTTATTTGTAGCGGTGGCGTATGTTTTTTCAATGCCTGGAGCAAAGAAAAAACACATGTGGTTCACACGCAGATAGCTTTGATTAGGCTGCTCACGTGAAAGTGGTTAAAAAGAATCATTGGTTATGTTTACCCAGAATGAACCTGAAGGTCGTAAATCCTGCATTTGATAAACCCTACAAATCGTGTGAGGCTGAGCGTCCCCAGTGCGGTGCGGTTGTGAGCATGGTTGTCATAAAGGCTGAGTATCCCAGTCCAGAATTGCCGCAGCCCCATGCGCTGTCCGTTGCAAGCTGCCTGCGTTTTCTTCTACCTGCCCATAATCTTTGCCCCCTCCCTTCGAAACTGGCCTTTTGGGCTCTGTTTCACTGTCGCCATGCCCGCCCGCCGGATACCCATCCATTGCGTTAGCTCTTGAACGTCTGCTGCCTCTGAGGTTGCAGTCACGGCGCGCCTTTGCGCCTTTCAGATACGAATTGATGAGTATTGCCATGAGTACCACCCCTGCGTTTGCTGCCCTGCAAGAAGCCCAGAATTTTCTGTCGGATAACCCTGATGTCGAAATGTTCGAACTGTTTATCCTCGACAACAACGGCGTGCCGCGTGGCAAGTTGTTGCACCGTGATGAATTGCTGGAAATCTATAAAAGCGGGCGGCCTTTGCCGAGCACGATTCTGGGGCTGAACATTAATGGCGATGATGTCGAAAACACCGGGTTGGTCTGGGACGTGGGCGATATTGACTGTCGCGCTTACCCCATCAGTGGCAGCTTGCAGCGCATGCCTTGGCGTTTGATTCCAACCGCAGCGGTGCAAGTCAGCATGCACCCGCAAGAAGGCATGCCGGCCACCGTCGCCGACCCTCGGCATCTATTGTCCAAAGTTATCGAGGGATTGCAGGCCGACGGCTATTACCCGGTGATGGCGGCTGAGCTGGAGTTTTATCTGCTGGATCGTCAGCGCGACAGCAATGGACGTCCGCAACCGGCACGCGATGTAGACGGTCAGCGGCCACGCGCCACTCAGGTGTATGGGCTGCGTGAACTGGAACAAATCGAACCGTTTTTGGCGGATCTGTACAGCGCCTGCAAGCTGCAAGGGATTCCAGCCCGCACGGCCATTTCTGAATACGCGCCGGGGCAGGTGGAAATCACCCTGGAACACCGCAACGACGCCCTGCAAGCGATGGATGAAGCCGTGCGTTACAAGCGTTTGGTTAAAGGCGTGGCGCATAAGCACGGCATGGTGGCTTGCTTCATGGCCAAGCCCTTTGATGATTTGGCGGGTACAGGCATGCACATGCACGTGAGTCTGGCCGATAAAGATGGCAATAACCTGTTCGCCAGTGAAGCGCCTGACGGCACGCCATTGTTGCGCCACGCGGTGGGCGGGATGCTCAGCACGCTGCTCGATTCATTGCTGATGTTTTGCCCGAATGCCAATTCCTATCGCCGTTTTCAGAGCAACAGCTATGCGCCGTTAGCCGCAACCTGGGGTGTCGATAACCGCACTGTGAGTTTACGTGTACCGGGTGGCCCAGCGTTTTCCAGGCATATCGAACACCGCATTTGTGGCGCGGATGCCAACCCTTATTTAGCAGCTGCTGCGATTTTGGCGGGTATCCATCGCGGTATCCGTGAAGAGCGGGATCCGGGTGCGCCGGTAGAAGGCAACGGGTATGCGCAGGCCAGCGAAAGGCTGCCAACCGACTGGTTGACGACCTTGCGGGCATTGGAAGCGTCGCAATGGGCAAAAGACGCTTTTGGCCCTGAGTTTCTGAAGGTTTATCTGGCGGTAAAAAATGCCGAGTATCGACAGTTCATGGGTCAAGTGGGGGAGCAGGATTGGCGTTGGTATTTGCATCAGGCGTAGGGGCTTGCAGCTGGATGTCGTGATCCCGTTCTTTGCTGACATTTTTTTCACTGGCCCATGTTTAACCTACTTGCAGAAGATCAATAAACCTACGAGTCAGCGGGCATGTCCACTCAGCCACCGTCCACCTTTGAGCTTGAATTCGCCGAGCGCTATGATCGCGAACATGCGCTGGTCTGCCGTGAAGTGCACCCGCAAGGGTTCGCCCGACGGTGGACCGCGTGGCGCGAAAATCAATTGGTACGTCGAGCCCTCAAGGTCGCCGGTGAGCCAGGTCTGGTATTGGATATTGCGTGCGGCGCGGGGCGCTTCTGGCCTGTTCTGGCGGAGCACGGCAATCGAGTGATTCTGGCTGCCGACTCTTCCCAGAGTATGCTCGACCATGCACAAACGCATCACCCCGCGAGTTTGCTGGCGCGTATCAAGCTGTTTAAAAGTGCGGTGTTTTCCATTGATATGCCCGCTAATGCTGTAGACAGCATTTTCTGCATGCAGCTGTTTCACCACGTACACAACGCTGAGCATCGTCTTGCAATCCTGCGCGAATTACACCGCGTGAGCCGCGATAGTCTCATCGTGTCGCTGTGCGTGGGGCGTGCGTTGGAACTGCCCAATGATCCGCCACGGATTGTTGTGCGCAAGGACGATGTGGAAATGCAATTTGCCACAGCAGGCTTCAGCATCCTCAAACAGTACGATGTGCTGCCCGGCCGCAAGCTGGGCAGCATTTATGTTCTGCGCAAGGGCGCTTAGTTCATGGCGTTGAAGATTTTGTACGCCAGTTCGATGCGTTCACTGTTGGGGTAGTTTTTGTTGGCCAGAATCACCACGGCCTGCTTTTTTACCGGGATCAAGGCGATGTAGCCACCAAAGCCCGCGGTTGAACCGGTTTTATTCATCCAAACAGCCTTTTGTGGCGCCAACGGTGGGGTTAAGGCCAGCGCGCCATTATTCTCGTAGGCCATTTTGTTGGAGTTGCCCGTCAGCAGGTTTTTCAGCGTGACCGGGACTGGGTATTGCTCCCAAATCAAATCCTGAGTCATTGGCCCTACCTGAAAGTAGCCGGTATGGGTCTGCGCAATAGCACGCTGGATCCGGGTCTGGGGTTTGTCCGGCCCGATGTTCAGCTCGGCAAAATGAATCAAGTCGCGCACGCTGGTTTTTACGCCATAAGCTTCATTGGCCAGTACGCCGGGGTTGACCCTTACCGGTTGGTTTTCGGCGTTGTAGCCCTGTGCATACAGCGACATTTTGTCCGCGGGAACCTGCAAGTAACTACTGTTCAGACCCAATGCCGGAAACAGGGTGTTCTCCATCACCGACACAAATGGCTGGCTCATGCTTTTGGCTGCAATCATGCCCAGCATGCCAATGCTGGGGTTGGCATAGCTGCGTTGTGTGCCGGAAGGGTAAATGGGCTTCCAGGCTTTGAGGTAATCCATCAATTGCTGCTCGTTTTGCACGCTCTCGGGTACTTGCAAAGGGAACCCGCCCGCCGTGTGAGTGGCCAAGTGCATGAGGGGGATTTTGCCGAAGGCAGTGCCTTGTAGTTCAGGCAGGTATTTATCGACGGGGTCCGTCAGGGAAAGCTGGCCACCAGCCTGTGCAAAGGTGGCCAAAGTGGCCGTTAACAACTTGCTGATCGAGCCGACTTCAAACAATGTGTCGGGCGAAACGGGTGCTTGGGTGGCTTTGGAGGCCACACCGAAACTGTAGAATTGCTGCGTGCCGTTATGGCTGACCGCAATGGCAAGACCGCTAATGTCGTGAGCTTTCATGACCTCGGTGGCGGCTTGTTGCACGACGCTGTCCAACGTTGCCGGAATAGCGCTTTTAGCCATGGCTGCACCGGTGAATACGCTGAGGCCAATCAGTGAGAGGGCGGCAAGAGACATTTTTTTGGGTGAAAACATTCAGTTCATCCTCTTGTTTGTCGTTCAGTCGTGCTGCGCTTCCAGTACGAGCTGATGGATATAGTCCCGTCATTAGTCAACGCGTGAAGTATGTAAGCCGTTTACTCTTGCGCCGACTCGCGATGACTCAGGTTCGGGAAACTGACCTATAAAAATAAAAAAAGCACGCAGGTCATTACTTTTAATTCTGTAGGTGTTTTCGTCGTTTAGATTGCCAGTCATTACCCGATAAGGTCTGGCGGCGATATATACTGCGCGCCATTCTTCAAGGGAGAGCCGTGTGGGCATCGATATTCACTGGATTCGCGACAACGATAGCCTCGGCCAGCATTGCGCCAAATGGCAACATTTGCCATATGTAGCCCTCGACACCGAATTTATGCGGGTCGATACCTTTTATCCGATTGCCGGTCTTATCCAGATTGGTGACGGCGAGCGGGCTTACCTGATCGACCCCCTGACCATCGACAATTGGCAGCCTCTGGCCGCCCTGTTGGAGAACACGTCAGTGGTCAAAGTGCTGCACGCTTGCAGCGAAGACCTCGAAGTGCTCTTGCGCCTCACGGGCAGTTTGCCGGTGCCGTTATTCGACACCCAGTTGGCAGCGGCTTACCTCAATCTCGGTTTTTCCATGGGGTATTCGCGTCTGGTCAAAGAGGTTCTGGATCTCGACCTGCCCAAAGGTGAAACCCGATCTGACTGGCTGCAACGCCCGCTGTCGGACACCCAGATCAGCTACGCCGCCGAAGATGCCCTGCATCTGGCCGAAGTGTATGTGCTGTTACGTCCGCGTCTGTCGGATGAAAAGTACGCCTGGGTGCTTGAGGATGGTGCAGAGCTGGTGGCCAATCTGCGCCGCGAAGTAGACCCTTATGAGGTTTACCGTGAGGCCAAGCTGGCCTGGAAACTGTCACGGGATCAGTTGGCGGTGTTGCGTGAGCTTTGTGCCTGGCGCGAAAAAGAAGCCCGTGCCCGCGACCTGCCTCGTAATCGAGTGGTACGCGAACATGCCTTGTGGCCTTTAGCCAAAACCCAACCCGATAATCTGGTGTCGCTGGCGCGTATTGAAGACATGCACCCGCGTACCGTGCGTCAGGATGGCGAGTTTTTATTGGACTTGATCAAGCGTGCTGGCAGTCTACCGCCCGAGCAATGGCCTCCCGCTGTACCTGAACCGTTGCCGGTTGAGGCTGCACTGTTGATCAAACGCTTGCGCGCTGTTGGCCAGGAATTGGCCGAGCGTCTCAATATTGCGCCAGAGCTGATGCTGCGCAAAAAAACCCTGGAAGCACTGGTAAAAAGTGGCTTTCCCAATGGGCCTTATCAATTGCCGGACTCACTGCGTGGATGGCGCCGTGAGCTGATGGGGCAGGCATTGCTAGATTGCCTGTCCTGCGCTGGAGAACCGTCTTGAAACGTATCTGTTCGATTTATCGCAGCACCAAACGCAACGAAATGTATTTGTACGTGCTCAAGGCCGATGCCCTGGAGCGCGTCCCTGAAACGCTGATGCTGGCCTTTGGCAAACCGGTCCACGCGTTTGATCTGGTATTGACGCCTGAGCGCAAACTGTCGCGTGAGGACATTACCAAGGTTCTCGACAATTTGGAGACTCAGGGTTACCACCTGCAAATGCCCCCTGCCGAAGATGAATACATCGAGCACCTGCCCGAAGAACTGTTGCGTCGCAACGACCCGATGTAATGACGGCATCAGGTGCCCGGACCCGGGTGCCTGTCTCCAACAGACTGGATTGATTGGCGGTGGCCAAACGTAACGGGGCAAACCCGGGCGATGGGCGCTGACAGTGTTTTATTAAGGTTAGAAACATGCGCGTTCTGATTGCCGAGCACGATTACTCCCTCTACGCCCAACTCCTCCAGCAAGCCGCTCCACACCTGGATATACAGACCAGTGGCGATTCGGCTCAATTGGCTCAACTGGCCGCTGATTGCCCGGTGTGGCTCGGACAACCCGATTTATTGGCGACCCTGTTGCGCCAAGGGCATACGCCGCAATGGCTGCAATCGACCTGGGCCGGGATCACGCCCTTGCTGGCACCAGGCTTGGTGCGTGACTATCGTCTGAGCCGGGCGGTGGGTATTTTCGGCCAGGTCATGGCCGAGTATGTGTTGACCTACATGCTGGGGCACGAACGCGAAGTGATGGCGCGTTTGGTCAGTCAAGTCGAGCGAAAGTGGGACAATCGAACGGGACAAAGTCTGGTGGGCCGCAAGGTGCTGATTGTCGGTGCAGGTGACATCGGTCAGACCGTAGCGCAGTTCCTGCTGCCGTTCGGGGTTGAGTTGTATGCCGTCGCCAGCAGCGTGCGTGAACAGGCGCCGTTTAAAGAGGTGACGACCCTGAGTGAATTGCCACGACTGGTCGGGCAGATGGACTACGTCATCAATCTGTTGCCTAACACGCCGGACACCCATGACTTGTACGATGCCGAGCTCTTTGCGTTGTTCAACCCCAACGGCGTGTTTATGAACGTTGGGCGGGGTGTAGCGGTGGTGGATGCCGACCTGGTTGAAGCGTTACGTCAGGGCCATCTGGCCGGTGCAATCATTGATGTGTGCCGTCAGGAACCGTTACCGGCCAAGCATCCCTTCTGGACCGCCTGGGGCTTGCTGTTGACCGGGCACAGCTCGGCGCCGACATCGCCGCAGATGATGGTGCAACTGTTTGTCGACAACTTGCGGGCGTTTCAAGCCGGTGAAACCACCTACGGCGAAGTGGATTTCGAACGCGGTTATTGAGCGCAAACCTGTAGGAGCTGACGAGGAACGAGGCTGCGATCGGCTGCGCAGCGGCCGCTTTACGACAGCTTCGCTGCCGATCGCAGCCTCGTTCCTCGTCAGCTACTACCCAAATTAGGCTCAGTCAGGGGTTTACAAGCTGAAATCACCCTCAGCGACCAATGTGCTTAACGGTTCGCGCTGGCTGGGCACTTCCTTGGCTTGCAGGTAATCCACCAAGCTTGCCTTGTCACCCCGTTTGCCAATGGCAACCATGGCCTGGACCGCATAACCTTCAGGAATTTTCAGCTCCTGGCGGGCACGTTCATAATCCAGGCCGCTCATGCCGTGGGTGTGCCAGCCGCTCAAGTGTGCTTGCAGCGCCAGATGACCCCAGGCAGCGCCTGTGTCGAAGGCATGGGTCGGCGCCGGTTTTTCCTCGGTCGTACCCGGTGCCGCAAACGTGGTTTTCGACACAATGACCACCAGCGCGGCAGCCTGTTTGGCCCACCCCTGATTGAATTCAACCAGCAAACTCAAGTAACGGTCGAACTCGGGTGTGCCGCGCAGCGCGTACAAAAAGCGCCAGGGCTGGGCGTTGTAGGCAGAAGGTGCCCAGCGGGCGGCCTCGAAAAAGCTCATTAAAGTGGCTTTATCAATGGTTTCGTCGGTAAAGGCGCGGGGCGACCAACGTTGAGTAAATTGCTCATCAATCTGGTGTTCGGCAATGCGGTTGGACGCTGGCATTCGTGTTTCCCGAGTGTGTAAGTGAGGGTACAAAGCTACTGTCAGGCCCCCATTGTGACAAGTGCTGTTACACCGTCAGTCACTAGCGCTTGGCCCGCGAGGCCTTGGGCACTAGACTGGCGGCCTTTTCCACTCCCTGATGTTGATGTTTGAGCCATGGCCGCAAAAGTTGAACCGTTCTGGATCCGCAAAACCCTCGATCAACTCGATCAAGAGGAATGGGAGTCGCTGTGCGACGGCTGCGGGCTGTGCTGCTTGCAAAAACTCGAAGATGAGGAAGACAACAGCGTCTACTACACGCGCATCGCCTGCAAACTGCTCGACCTGAAAACCTGCCAGTGCACCGATTACCCCAAGCGTCGGGATACGGTCCCCGATTGCATTCAGTTGTCGCCGGGCAAGGCCGAATCGTTCAAGTGGCTACCACCTACGTGTGGTTACCGATTGGTCAGCGAGCGCAAAGATCTGCCGCTGTGGCACCACCTGGTTTGCGGCGACCCTGATGCCGTGCATCACGAGCGTATTTCTCAATCAGGGCGCATGCTCGCCGAAGGCAGCGTGGCGGAAGAGGACTGGGAAGATCATCTGATTTTCCGCGCCGGTTAAGTGCCGGAGCGGTAGCCGAAGGAGTGTGTATGCCGCTGCGTTACCAATTACCCCTGGGCTTGGCACTGGTGATGGTCAGCAGTCTGTTGTGGGCCGCCAAAAAGGTTGATCTGGACTATCACGTGCGCCTGTTGCCGCAAAGCAATCAGGCGCAGGTGCGTTTGACGTTGGCCGACGGCACTGCGGTGCGCAGTCTGGATTTCGATTTGGGCGCACCCGGCAGCTATAGCGACTTTAAAGCGGACGGCCAATGGCAACTGAGCCCGGACGCTACCCATAGCCGTGGCCTCTGGCACCCGACACCGGGCAAGGCCAGTCTTTCCTACCGTGTGCGCTTGAATCAGTTACGTAAAAACGGCAGCTTCGAGACGCTGATTACGCCGCAGTGGGCATTGTTTCGGGGCGAACAACTGGTGCCGCCAGCTGCGCTGGATCAGCAGGACGGCACAGAGTTGGTGTCGCGTCTGGAGTTTGAGTTGCCGGACGGCTGGAAGAGTGTCGAAACTGCGTGGCCGCGCATCGGCAAAAACCGCTTTCGCATCGATGACGTGTCGCGTTTATTCGACAGGCCCACGGGCTGGATGTTGGCTGGCACGCTGGGCAGCCGCCGCACCACGCTGGGTGAAACCGAAGTCACGGTGGCCGCTCCAAAAGGACAAGGCATGCGCCGTATGGATGTGTTGACCTTGTTGACGTTCGTCTGGCCACAGCTTCAAGCCGTGTTCCCGCGCAATCCCGCCAAGTTATTGATTGTGGGGGCCGCGAGCCCGATGTCGAAAGGCAGTTTGGCGGCAAACAACTCGATCTATCTGTACAGTGGCCTGCCATTGGTCAGTGAGAGCGGCAGCAGTCCATTATTGCGTGAAGTGGTTCAGGTGTTCAGCGCCATCAATGACGAGCCGGGGCACGCATGGATTGGCGAAGGCTTGAGCGAGTACTACGCCATAGAACTGATGCGCCGTGCCGGTGGTATGAGCGATGAGCGTTATCAGGCGTTGCAAGTCAGGCTTAATACCGTCGGCAAGGGTGTGACCCGTCTTCGTGGCCAGCAGGTAAGCCCGGCAATGGTGGCGAGAGCGGTCACATTAATGCAGGCCCTGGACCGCGAAATTCGTTTGCAAACCCACAATAAACGTTCGCTTGATGACGTCAGTCAGGCGCTGATGCGCATGGACAAGGTCAACACAGCATCCTTTATCCAGTTGAGCGAAAGTGTCTTGGGTGCGGAATCTGAAGTACTGGATACGCCGCTTTTGCATTAATCCTGAGAGGGCGGGTGGCAACAGAAAAAGCTGCCCGTCAACTTTGTCAGCTAGGAGGGCAGCACGTATTTACCCAGACTGAGGGGCCTATACCGGAGCTTCTTCTATGTCTGCGTCAAAAAATACAGAGCTGTATGAATACCGATTTGATCCGCTGGATCGATGGGTCGGCTCATCCTCGGTCGATCGAGGGACAACGAAGCGCTTTAATCAGCGCAATCAGGTCGCCACTGAAATGAATGACCGTGGTCAAACCTGTGTTGTGCGGTGCGTTCACCAGTTATTGGCCCAACATTGTCCTGATGGCTCAACCTTGTTACTGGCCACCGATCGGCAAGGCTCAGTCATGAGTGATTGGAGCATCCACTTATACGTCTCCAAGGGTTATACCCCGTATGGGTATCTTCATGACTCAAACGTCCAGAGCAGTCTGCTGGGCTATAACAGCGAGTGGCGAGACGCGTTAACCGGGTACTACTTGTTGGGCAATGGTTCGCGTGTCTATAACCCTGTATTAATGCGCTTTTGTAGTCCCGACATCTTGAGTCCGTTCGGCGCGGGAGGGGTCAATGCTTACGCCTACTGCTCAGGAGACCCGCTCAATTGGCAAGACCCCAGCGGCCATGTTCGCCTGCCTGTGAAACTGACTTCTCTGCTGGCTTTATTTTCTGCGGCAAATCCAGAGCAGATGCCAAAGGCTGTCGCCAAAGCGAAAGAGACCGTTACTCTGGCGTCTCAAGCGCTTGTCGGGAGTAATAATGTTCCGGATTACACGTCGCCAGGGCGGCAGATCATTCGCAATGCAACTTCAAAACAGCCATTGACTCAGACTTTTTCGCGCGCCTTGTCTCTGGTCAACCACAATCTGGCCAGTCATGGCATCCCTCTGGATCGCGCTGCTGGTTCGCATTACGGCGCTCTTGTGAAGTCAGTTGAGCGTGGAGAAATTCACAATTCGACTGCTCACTTCAAAGCGGCCCATCATTGGATGACGAAAACGTTTGGCCCTGAAAGGGTCGTCGGCGTCACCTTCAATGTAGGCGGTGGGTTCCTGGCGGGTGCCCACGATGCCAAAGCGGTAAAGACAGGTAATGCCATACGCGGACTCTGACGTCCCTGGAGTGTTTTTACGCTTTCTTTACGGCCCTGTTCCTGCACGATCTCGATTCTTTACACCCTCACTCCTCACACTCTCCCTACACGCGGCGCATGCCGTTCCGGGGAGAGTTGTCATGGGTGTATTGGATGGAGTGTCACTGCTGCTGGCCCTCGGGCTGTTCGTTTATCTGCTGGTTGCGCTGTTGCGCGCAGATCGGAACTAGGAGCGGGTATGCACAGTTATGACTATGCGTTGGTGCTGGCCTTTTTGGCGCTGGTACTGGTGCCCGCACCCTGGTTGGGCCGTTTTTATTACAAGGTTATGGAAGGTCAGCGGACATGGCTCACGCCTGTCGTGGGGCCTGTCGAGAAGCTCTGTTATCGGGTAGCGGGCGTTGACCCGAGCAATGAGCAAAGCTGGCGCACTTATGCCCTGGCATTGCTGATGTTCAATCTAGTGGGTTTTTTGCTGTTGTTCTCGGTGCTGGTATTTCAGCAATACCTGCCGCTCAACCCTCAGCAATTACCAGGGCAGGAATGGACTCAAGCCTTCAACACGGCGGTGAGTTTTGTCACCAACACGAACTGGCAAAGTTACAGCGGCGAAGCCTCGCTGAGTTACCTCAGCCAGATGATCGGCCTGACGGTGCAAAATTTTGTCAGTGCCGCCACCGGTCTGGCGGTGCTGGTCGCCCTGTGTCGCGGTATCAGCCGTCGCTCGGCCAGCACGCTGGGCAACTTCTGGGCTGACATGACCCGCGCGACGTTGTATGGCCTGCTGCCGCTGTGTCTGCTGTTGGCCCTGTTTCTGGTGTGGCAGGGGGTACCACAAACCTTCGCCCATTACGTCAATGCCGTGACGATGCAGGGCGCCGATCAGGTGATCCCGCTAGGGCCAGCGGCCAGTCAAATTGCCATCAAGCAATTGGGCACCAATGGTGGTGGTTTCTTTGGCGTCAACTCGGCCCACCCCTTTGAGAACCCGACTGCGTGGAGCAACTTGTTCGAGCTGGCGTCAATCATTCTGATCCCGGTTGCGCTGGTGTTTACCTTCGGCCATTACGTCAAGGATCTGCGTCAGAGCCGGGCCATTATCGCCTGTATGTTGGCGCTGTTTCTGATCGGTGGCGGCACCGCGTTGTATGCCGAATATCAACCCAATCCCGCGCTCAACAGCCCGCAGGTGGAACAAAGCGCACCGCTGGAAGGCAAGGAAGTACGCTTTGGCACCACCGGGACGGTGTTGTGGACTGAAACCACTACCGCGGCGTCCAACGGTTCGGTGAACGGCATGCACGACAGCCTTAACCCGCTGAGCGGGATGGTTGCGCTGGTCAATATGATGGTCGGTGAAGTGATCTTCGGGGGGGTGGGTGCGGGGCTTTACGGGATGTTGCTGAACGTCCTTATTGCCGTCTTTCTGGCCGGTTTGATGATTGGTCGAACCCCGCAATACCTCGGAAAAAAACTTCAGGCCAAGGAGGTCCAGTGGCTGGTGATCACGCTGCTGGTGATGCCGGTCGGGGTATTGGTTCTGGGTGCAGTGGCGGCTGTTTTGCCCGGTGCTGTGGCCTCGGTCAGTAACCCCGGCCCTCATGGCTTTAGCCAGATTCTTTACGCCTTTACCTCGGCCAGTGCCAACAACGGTTCAGCCTTTGCCGGGCTCAATGCGAATACGCCGTTTTATAACCTGATGTTGGGTGTGGGCATGCTGATTGGGCGCTTCGGCTACATCCTTCCCGTGCTGGCGTTAGCGGGCAGCCTGGCGCTGAAGAAAACAGCCCCCATTGACCAGAACAGTTTTCCGACCCATGGCCCGCTGTTTGTGGCGCTGTTAACCATGACCATTCTGCTGGTGGGCGGCCTGACGTTCTTGCCGACTCTGGCCCTTGGCCCCATCGCTGAACAACTGACTCAGGGTTTCTAAGGACACGATGATGAATATGCCTGCTCATGGTTCAAAGATTTCGCCCGTGCCTGAAGCCCATCCTCATGAGTCACCCAAGACAGCGTTTGCTGACCTGTGGCGACCGGCCTTGTGGCAAGCGTTCGTCAAGCTCGACCCGCGCCAGCTGAAGCGATCGCCGGTGATGCTGGTGGTGGAGTTGACGGCCATTTTCACCACCATACTGTGCCTGCTGCCTGATCCGGCGGTGCCCACTGCGGTGGCGGTGCAAATCGCTCTGTGGCTGTGGTTTACCGTGTTGTTCGCCAACTTTGCCGAAGCCTTGGCGGAAGGCCGTGGCAAGGCTCGCGCTGATAGCCTCAAGGCCGGCAGCGTCGGCTTGAGCGCAAGGCGCAGGACCAGCACCGGCAGTTTTGAGGTTGTCCCCGCCACGCGTCTGCGCAAAGGCGATGTGGTGCGCGTCGAAGCGGGCGAAATGATCCCCGGCGATGGCGAAGTGATAGAAGGGATCGCGGCCGTCAACGAAGCTGCCATTACCGGCGAGTCGGCGCCGGTGATTCGAGAGTCGGGTGGGGACCGCTCGGCGGTCACCGGCAACACCCGGCTGGTGTCGGACTGGTTGCTGGTGCGGATTAGCGCCAATCCCGGCGAGTCGACCCTGGATCGCATGATTGCACTGGTCGAAGGCGCCAAGCGGCAGAAAACCCCCAACGAAGTAGCGCTGGATATTCTGCTGATCGGTCTGACCCTGATCTTTCTGATTGTTGTCGTGACCTTGCAGCCCTTTGCCTACTTTGCCGGTGGCAGCTTGCCGCTGGTGTTTCTGGTGGCGCTGTTGGTGACACTGATTCCAACCACCATTGGCGGTTTACTGTCAGCCATCGGCATCGCGGGCATGGACCGACTGGTGCGACTGAATGTGATTGCCAAATCCGGCCGTGCGGTTGAGGCAGCAGGCGATGTGCATGTGCTGATGCTGGATAAAACCGGCACTATCACGTTTGGTAATCGCCGTTGTACGGCGTTGTATGCCTCTCCCGGCGTGACCGCCAAAGAGCTGGCAGAAGGGGCTTTACTGGCGTCGTTGGCGGATGAAACGGCTGAAGGCAAGTCTATCGTCGAGTTTGTTCGCGGCCTGCACACCTTGCCGGAACCTGACGCAGCAGATTTTAGTGCCGTGCCTTTTACCGCTGAAACTCGCTTGTCGGGTATCGACTGCCAGGGGCGGGTGTACCGCAAGGGCGCAGTGGACTCAGTGTTGGCCTTCGTAGGCTTGGCCCGCAACGAAGTACTGCCCGCCCTGTCGCGCGAAATCGACACCATCGCTCAAAGTGGCGGTACGCCTTTGCTGGTATGCGCGCAGGGCAAGTTGCTGGGGGCGATCCATCTCAAGGACGTGGTCAAGCCGGGGATACGTCAGCGCTTTGCCGAACTGCGCACTCTGGGCATTCGCACGGTGATGGTGACGGGCGACAACCCGCTGACGGCCGCAGCCATTGCGGCCGAGGCGGGGGTCGATGACGTATTGGCTGAGGCGACACCAGAGAAAAAGCTGGCGCGTATTCGCCACGAGCAACATGACGGGCGACTGGTGGCGATGTGCGGTGATGGCGCCAACGACGCACCGGCTCTGGCTCAAGCGGACGTCGGCATGGCGATGAACGACGGCACGCAAGCAGCACGCGAAGCCGCCAACATGGTCGACCTCGACAGTGACCCGACCAAACTGCTGGACGTGGTGCAGATCGGTAAAGAGCTGTTGGTGACACGCGGCGCGCTGACCACGTTCTCCATCGCCAATGACGTGGCCAAATACTTCGCGATTCTGCCGGCGCTGTTCGCTTCTATCTACCCACAACTGGGCGTGCTTAACGTGATGCACCTGCACAGCCCGCAGAGCGCCATCCTGTCGGCCATTGTGTTTAACGCGCTGATCATTGTGGTGCTGATACCGCTGGCGCTGCGAGGGGTGAGGGTGCAGGCGGCCAATGCGGCGCAACTGCTGCGACGCAACCTGTTGATCTATGGCGTGGGCGGACTGGTGGTGCCTTTTATTGGCATCAAACTGATCGACATGCTGCTCACTGCACTGCATTTGGTTTAGGTTCAGGAGAAACAATCATGACTTCATTATTACGTCCGGCCCTGAGCCTGATGCTGTTGATGACCGCCATTACCGGGGTGGTGTACCCGCTGGCCGTCACCGGGATTGCCCAGTTGGCCTTCCCCGAGCAGGCCAATGGCAGCCTGATCTATGGCCGCGAGGGTCAGGTGCAAGGTTCGGCCCTGATAGCGCAAGATTTCAGCGGTGATACCTGGTTCCACCCTCGGCCGTCTGCGGGAGCGTTTGCCACCGTCGCGAGTGCGGCCAGTAACCTTGCGCCCAGCAATCCGGCGCTGGCGAAACGGGTCAAGGCCAGTGCCAGCGAGTTGGCGGTTGCCGGTCAGGGGCCTGTGCCACTGGCACTGTTGACCACCTCGGGCAGCGGGCTTGATCCGCACTTGCCACCAGAGGCCATTCGCTATCAACTGGCCCGCGTTGCGGCGGCACGGGGCGTGTCTGAGAAGACAGTCGAACAACTCGTGACGCAGCATATCGAACAGCCGCTGGTAGGCCCGCCCGTGGTCAACGTATTGCTGCTTAATCAGGCGCTGGCACAGCTGAATGCGGGTCAATAAGGTGAGCGGAAATCTCGTAGCAGTTGACGAGTAGTACGAGGCTACGTCCGGCTGCGCAGCAGTCGTAAAACACTTAGCCTGGGCGTTTCAGATAAATCGCGCTGATGGAGCTTGCGACGATTGCATCGTCGAACGTAGCCTCGCACCACTCGTCAACTGCTACGGGGATAAGCGCTGCAACTACCTAAAAATAACGGGGCCAATCTCATGCCAAACACCACCCGCGCCGATGCGCTGTTAGCCGATTTACCCCGCGCGGGTCGTGGCCGACTCAAGGTGTTTCTCGGCGCGGCGCCTGGTGTGGGCAAAACCTACGCCATGCTGCAAGCCGCGCACACGCAATTGCGCCAAGGGGTAAAGCTGCTCGCCGGTGTAGTCGAAACCCACGGCCGGGCCGAAACCGAGGCGCTGCTCAACGGCTTGCCTCAACAGCCATTGTTGCGCTCCGAATACCGAGGGGTTCAGCTTGAAGAGATGGACCTCGACGGTTTGCTCAGCGCTCCAGTGCAGTTGGTGCTGGTGGACGAACTGGCCCACAGCAATGCCCCAGGCAGTCGGCACGCCAAGCGCTGGCAAGATGTTCAGGAGTTGTTGGCGGCGGGCATCGACGTCTACACCACGATCAATGTCCAGCATCTGGAAAGCCTGAACGATCAGGTGCGGGGCATTACCGGGGTGCAGGTGCGCGAGACCGTGCCGGACTGGATCGTGCAGGAAGCCTACGAGTTGTTGCTGATCGACCTGCCACCCCGTGAGCTGCTTGAACGCTTGCGCGAAGGCAAGGTGTACGTGCCGGAGCAGGCCCGGGCGGCTATTGATGCTTTTTTTTCCCAGACCAATCTCAATGCCCTGCGCGAACTGGCCATGCAGACAGCCGCCGTGTACGTCGACGATGAGCTGGACAAAGGCTATCGCCAGCTCGGTCAGAGTGCCCCGGCGTTACGTGGCCGGTTAGTGGTCGGCATTGACGGTGACGAGCAGGCCGAGCGTCTGGTGCGCCATGCCAGTCGCGTGGCTGAACGTCGGCACTTGCCCTGGAGTCTGGTGCACGTGGATAACGGTCGCCCGCGCGACGAACAATCGCGGTTGCGCCTGCAAAGTGCCCAGCTATTGGCTGAGCGCCTGGGCGGTGAAGTGGTGTTGTTGCGTGCTGGCGAAGTGGCCAAAACCTTGATTCAGCACGCCCGAGAACGGCGCGCCAATTTATTGTTGGTGGGCCAGTCGCGTTTGCGCTGGCACCGCCGCCTGCTGGGAGGAGGGCTGGCAGCGCGATTATTGCGTGACGCTCATGGGTTGGAAATCAACGTGCTCGACCATGAGCAAACGAGCGCACCTGTCGCCCGCCCTGGCAATCACTCGGCCGGTTGGTTTGACTACGCACTGGCTGTGCTCGCCACCGGGTTAGCCAGCGCGTTGGCCTGGGGTGTGTCCAGCGTACTGGCGCTGCCTAATATCTCATTGGTGTTTCTCGCAGCGGTGTTATTGGTGGCGGTACGCAGCAGTCTGGGGCCTGCGCTGGTCTGCGCGGCGCTCTCATTTCTGGCCTATGACTTCCTGTTTATCCCGCCCAATTTTTCCTTCAGCATCCAGCGCGAAGAAGACGTGCTGACGTTGCTGTTTTTCCTGTTGATGGCGGCCCTCACCGGCAATCTTGCTGCTCGTCAGCGTCGACAGCTGCAGGCGCTGCGCGAAACCCAGGAAGAGACTACGCAACTGCTCGACTTGTCACGCAAACTCACGGCCGCGACTGACCGTAAAGCGGTCATCAGCGCAGCGGCCCAGCATTTCAGTGACTGGAAGGACGTCGAGATGTGCCTGCTTAACCGCGATGGCGCGCAAGGTTGGCTGATAGAAACCGGCGGCCCGGTGTCATTCACTGAAGCTGAACGCGCTGCCGCCGACTGGGCCTGGAACCATGATCAGCCCGCGGGGCAGGGAACGGACACCTTGCCGATCAGCCATTGGTGGTGGTTGCCCTTGACGGTGGAGGATGGCCCGCTGGCATTACTGGGCGTGCGTAGCCGCGCCAGCCAGCCGCTTAGCGGGCAACGTCGGCGTTTGTTGATGGCGCTCAGCCAGCCGCTGGCTCAAGCGTTGGCACGTGCACGTTTGGCCCACGACCTGGAAGCGGCACGCTTGCACGGTGAAACCGAACAATTGCGCAGCGCCCTGCTGGCGTCCGTCTCCCATGACTTGCGCACGCCTTTGACCACTATGCGCGGCAGTATCGATACGTTGTTGGCGCTGGGTGAGGCAATCCCTTTGCAGGACCGGCGTGAGTTGCTTGAAGGCACCCGCGATGAAGCTGAGCGTCTTGATCGCTATATCCAAAACCTGTTGGACATGACTCGCTTGGGTCATGGCGCGCTCAAACTGGCCCGCGACTGGGTGGCCCCGGCGGATATAGTCGCCAGCGCCTTGAACCGCTTGCGCGCCGTGCTGGCGCCTTTGCAGGTGCAGATCGACGTGCCGGGGCAATTGCCGTTGTTGCATATCCACGCAGCCTTGATCGAGCAAGCGTTGATCAATGTGCTGGAAAATGCAGCGCGCTTTTCACCGCCTCAGGGTCGATTGGCTTTGCAGGCAGGCGCGGATGAGCGTGAGCTGTGGTTCGCCGTCAGTGATCAGGGGCCGGGCATTCCAGAGGCTGAACGGGCACAGATTTTCGACATGTTCTACACCGCCGCCCGAGGTGACCGCGGCGGCCAAGGCACCGGGCTGGGGCTGGCGATTTGTCAGGGGATGGTCGGTGCTCACGGCGGCCGCATTACGGTCGCTGAGGGGATCGACGGTATGGGCACCTGTATCAGCCTTTTTTTGCCATTACCCGAGCAGCCAGCGCCAGGCACTGAAGAGCTGGAACATGAAGACTGATATTCTTTGGCCATTGTTTTCCCACGATGAGCAGCCATGAACCAGAACGCGACTATTTTGGTCATCGACGACGAGCCACAGATTCGGAAATTTCTGCGCATCAGCCTGGTTTCCCAAGGCTACAGCGTGCACGAAGCCGCCACGGGCGCAGAAGGTTTGAGTCAGGCTGCGTTAAAACAGCCGGATTTAGTGGTGCTGGATCTGGGCTTGCCCGACATGGACGGCCAGCAGGTGTTGCGCGAGTTTCGTGAGTGGTCGGGGGTACCCGTCCTGGTGCTTTCGGTACGAGCCAGCGAAGCGCAAAAGGTCGAAGCGCTGGACAGCGGGGCCAATGATTACGTCACCAAGCCGTTCGGGATTCAAGAGTTTCTGGCGCGGATACGTGCGTTGTTACGTCACGTACCCGCAGGCGAAACCCTCGATGCGGCCCTTTCGCTCGGACCGCTGACCATTGATTTTGCCTTTCGCCGAGTGCAGCTCAACGGAGTCGAGGTTGCACTGACACGCAAGGAATACGCCGTGTTGGCGCAACTGGCACGGCACCCGGGCCGTGTCATTACTCAACAGCAATTGCTAAAGGATATCTGGGGGCCGAGTCATACCGAGAACAGCCATTACCTGCGCATTGTGGTCGGTCACTTGCGACAAAAGCTCGCGGACGACCCCACCCGGCCGCGCTTTATTGCCACTGAGGCAGGGGTGGGTTATCGACTCCTTGAAATTTAATGATCCTGACTTTCGTACCGGTCCAGCGTGTCCTTGGCAATTTGCCGGCCCAGCTCGATCAATTCGGGGGCCTTATAAAACTCGAAAAAGCGGCACACCTTCTTGGGCACATTGATCAGAATGTCGGGCGGGTAACCGGCGATCTTGTACTGCGCCAACGAGGTTTGCATCACTTCAAAGCTTTGGTTAATCAAATCCACCAAAGAGGCTGGGCCTACCGTATCAATCACCACTGAGCCATCTGCCGAGTGGGGCGTCGCCGGGTCAGCCGGTTTGGATTTTGGGTAGGCAGACTCAAGCCAGGGGTCGCGGGGTGTTTGCGCAAGCGGCTCGATGACGGGCTTGAGCATTTCGCGTTCCAGGTTGAGTAGTTCCTCGGCGTGCCGGGTGCGAAACGGCATGCGCGAACCCAGCGAGCTCATCAAGTTATCAAAACGCCCTTTGAAACTTGCAGGGCGTGCAATCACGGGCAGTTGGTAACTGCTTTGAATTGTTGAGTTCAGGTTGACCGCGACGATCAGGTCGCAATGGCTGGAAACGACTGCCACGATGGGCAGCGGATTGAGCAGGCCGCCGTCTACCAGCATGCGATTGCCTTGCACCACAGGGGTGAACAGGCTCGGGATGGCTGCCGAAGCACGCATGGCCTGATGCAGGCAGCCTTGTTGAAACCAGACTTCCTGTTGATGCGTCAGGTCGGTGGCAATGGCGGTATAAGGAATACGCAGGTCTTCGATATTCATCGGGCCGACGATGTTACGGATATGCCCGAAGACTTTTTCACCGCGGATGGCCCCCAGCCGAAAGCTCACATCGACCAGCCGCAATATGTCGAGGTAATCCAGGTTTTGAATCCAGTTGCGGTATTCGTCAAGCTTGCCGGCGGCGTAAATGCCGCCGACGACCGCGCCCATCGAGCAGCCAGCGATGCAGGCGATGTCGTAACCGCGCCGCTCCAGTTCTTCAATAACACCGATGTGGGCGTAGCCTCGTGCACCGCCGGAACCTAATACCAATGCAATACGCTTTTTCATGACTCGATCCTTCGACTGGCAGGTGTGCATTGCCTGTTAATGAAGTGTAGCGACAGCTCAAACCGTTTCACTGGGCTAGGCTTCAGAATCAGTGAGCAGGGCACTTTTAGGTCTTTTTTTCGTCTTAACTTGCACTGTTTGTTTATTTTTGAGGAAAACCCCATGAAAGCCTGGATGTGTGTGCCGTTGATTGCGTTGGCTCTGGCAGGATGTGCTGGCAATAAATCCGCTTACCGAGACAGCTGTGCCACTCAGCTGGACGCTGCCTGGCATGAGCTTGATCTGGCCAAGGCCGAAGGGTTTGCGGGCACTGTGAGTTATTCCAAAGCGCTGTCTTTACTGACCGCAGCTAAAACACAGCAACAATTTGAAGCGTTTGAAGGGTGCACCATCAAATCAGAAAAAGCGCGTTTTTACATCAAAGAGTCCCGTGCCGGGCGTTGAACCCGTAGCGTGAAAGAGGAGGGGACGGATGGCTGAGTTGGCGGACCGGATCATCGAAAATATTGTGCGCCTGGAGGTCAAGTTATTGGCCAGTCAGGCGCGCCTGCAGGCCGAGACAGATCCTGAAGCGTTGCATGATTTACGCACCACTGTGCGTCGATTGCGCAGTTTGCTGCGACCTTTGCGCGGATTGCCGGGTGTGGTGCAACTGGAAATGGCCGCGTCACAGGTGGGCAGTTACACCACCCCCTGGCGTGACCTGGAAGTACTGGCGGCCTATCTGCAAGCGCACGACCAACCCTTGTTGGCGGCACGTCGACGCGAGCAACTGGCGGGTATTTACCCGGCGGTGGCCGAGAGCGTCCAACTGGCTCAATTATTGATGATTGTGGACGTGTTCCCTCGCTTTCTCCGCGCAGCTCAACGCGAAGGGATGTTGCGGGGGCTGCGCCAGCGCATCGAAAACGTGCTCGATAAGCAATGGAAGACCCTGGAAAAAGCGCTGAATGACCCCGGTCATGATCGTCATCGCGTGCGCTTGTTAATCAAGCGCGTGCGCTACGGTGCCGAAGCCTACCCCCAACTCAACGATTTGTCCGCGCTGGTGCTGCGCCGTTTGAAGGAGGCGCAACAGGCGTTGGGTGAGTGGCATGACGCCTGGCAATGGCTGGTTCAGGCCGAGC
Source organism: Pseudomonas helleri (assembly GCF_009600315.1). Classification (GTDB taxonomy): domain Bacteria; phylum Pseudomonadota; class Gammaproteobacteria; order Pseudomonadales; family Pseudomonadaceae; genus Aquipseudomonas; species Aquipseudomonas helleri_A. The sequence goes on from NZ_WIWC01000001.1 coordinate 117,390, forward strand.
AACAGGCTGATTTGCAGCCCTGTGTGGAGCAATGGCGCGCGGCGTTGGTGCGTGGTGAGAAACGCGCAGATCGGGCACTGGTCAAGCTCAGTGCGGCCTGCTTTCAATAATCGGCAAGTAGCCCGGAATTTGGCGCATTCAAGGCCTGTACACGGGATAAGCCCTGCGTAGTATTGCCCGGTGTTTTATCCACTTGTGAGGTGCTCATGGAATTTTCAGCATTGGTCGCTGCGGTGCGTAACGACCCGACGGCGGTGACCGTTCCGGCAGATTGGGGGCAGGGGCGTGCAACCTTTGGCGGTCTGATGGTGGCTCTGCAATATGAAGCCATGCGCGCGCAAGTCCCGGCAGAACGAACATTGCGTTCCTTGTCAGTGAGTTTCGTCGGGCCGGCGGAACCGGGTGTGTCGATCAGTTTTGAGGTCGAGATACTGCGCGAAGGTAAGGCCGTCAGTCAGGTGCTGGGGCGGGCCATGCAAAATGGCCAGGTGGTGACGCTGGTTCAAGGCAGTTTCGGCGCCGCGCGTGAGTCTATGGTCAGCATCGACAGTGTGCCCGGGCCTGAAATGAAAGCTCGCGCTGACTGTCCGCTATTACCCTATATCAAGGGCATCACCCCGGAGTTCATGCGTCATGTATCGATGGCGTGGGCGGTGGGGGCACTGCCGTTCAGCGGCCGTGGCACGCGTGAAATGGGAGGCTGGGTGCGCCTTGCTGGGGATCTGCAGGATGAGCCTTTGACCGAAACCCATCTGCTGGCGCTGGTTGATGCCTGGCCGCCCGCTTTGCTGTCGCTGCTCAATAAGCCGACGGCGGGCAGTACATTGACCTGGACCATTGAGTTTGTGCAGCCATTACCAAACGTCAGCACACTGGACTGGTGCAAATACTTGGCGGTGATCGAGCATGCCCGAGATGGCTACGGCCATGTGGCGGCTAATCTGTGGTCGCCCGCGGGTGAGCTGATTGCGATTAGCCGCCAGACCGTCACCGTTTTCGGTTAATCAGAACGTTTTGCTGCGCTGACGATCGTTGGCCTGTTCATCAAATTGGCGCCCTTGATACTGGATAGCCAAGCCAGCGATCAGCGCAACCAGTCCAATCACGGCACTGGTTGCAGTGTTGCTGAAGACGCCTGAAGCCAGCAGTAAAAAAGCCACGACCATGACCGGGATGGCGATCAGGTCAAGCGCTTGCAGCGAAGCACTGCGAGCGTTCACTGGGGCGGAGCGCCATTGCCAGGCAGGTTGGTCTGGATGTTGTTTGCCCATGATTGCTCTCCTTGGATTGTTCAAAGGTTCAGTCCTGGCTGAACCGGATAAACAAAGAATAGGACCGAGGGGCATCAACGGCGAATCAACAATGGCTATTGGCCTTATAGGCAGTTGTCTATAGCTTTAATTGGCCAATGGCGCGGTTCAATTCCCCGGCCAAGGTTGCCAGTTGGTTGCTGGTGGTGGCCGAGTCGAGGGTCTGCTGTACGGTGTTTTCGGTGACATCGCGAATGCTGACAACCGCCCGGTTCATCTCTTCGGCCACTTGGCTTTGCTGCTCGGCAGCGACCGCAATCTGCGTATTGCTTTCGCGCATCCGGGCCACGGCCTGAGTGATCTCGGCCAGTGCTGCACCCGCTTCCTGCGCTTGCTGCACGCAATCGTCTGCCTTGAACGAGCTTTCCTGCATAAAGTCCACCGCATCGCGTGTGCCTGACTGCAAGGCGGACACCATGAGCGTAATTTCATCGGTGGAGGCTTGTACACGCTTGGCCAGATTACGCACTTCATCCGCCACGACTGCAAAGCCTCTGCCCATCTCCCCAGCGCGAGCGGCCTCAATGGCGGCATTCAGCGCCAGCAGATTGGTTTGTTCGGCAATGCTGTGAATAACCCCGACCACGCTATTGATCTTCTGACTGTCCAGAGCGAGTTGTTGAATCATCTCGGCAGTGGTTTGTACTCCGCTGGATAAGCTGGCGATGGAGTGCTGCACCCGGCTCACCACCTGTTGGCCGCTGCCCGCTAACGTATCGGCGGTTTGTGAGAGGTCACGTGTGGCGCCCGCGTGTTGAGCAATGTGATAAACCGTGGCGGACATTTCATTGATGGCAGTCGCTGCCTGATCGGTCTCGCTCTGTTGTCCAAGCATGCCCTGACGCACCTCATCCATGCTGCTGGCCAGACGCGCCGCACCTGCATCCAACTGCGCGGCTGTCTCGGCGACCGTATTGACGACGCGCTGATAACCGGCCTGCATGGCGTTAAAGGCGCTGGCCATCTGTCCGACTTCATCGGTGCAAGCCAAAGGCACACGGGCCGATAAGTCGCCGGTTTGCTCGACATTCAGCATCACGTCCTTGAGCGTGTTGAGTTGGCTCAGCAGAAAACGGATGAGCAGTTGTGAGGCCCCGAGCATGGCAAGCATCAGCACCAGAACGGCCACTGCATAGTTGGGCAGGCGCTTCACAAAGACCTGTTTGAAGGTCGGCGCATCAGCCATGACCGCAAGGGTCTGGCCGTCGTCGCGGCTAACCCTGATGGCGCCCGGTGGTGTCGGCTGGCCGGGCTTTACGCGCAGGAGGCTGGAGCGCTCAGGCAATGGCTGACCGGCGGGCCAGGCAGTGAGCAATTGTGCGTGCTCTTTGGCGTTGGTCAACGCTGCGTCACGGCGCGCTTGCTGCTCGAGCTGAACCGCATACAGCACCAGCAGCAACGTAGTGACGAAGGCCACCGCATTGACGGCCCAGAATTTGTATTTGAGCGAGATGTTGCTAAGCCAGGTACCCATGGGAGGTCTTCTCTGTTTTACACGCACAATATTGGCAAGGTGCCATCATTGTGCCGGTATTCAAAGAGAGGCTCTTGATATGGGTCAAGGCTGTAAGGTGACTCGACGTTGTCGTAAGCGTTGCTGAAGGCTGCTACGCGACAGTTGAGTCAGCGATTACGGGCAATCCAAAGAACGCCCGGGCGCAAGCGGTGGTGTGGGCGGCCAGGTCTTCCTGATTTTCATCGCGGTGCAGAGCCACTTCGCGCAGCACTTCGGTCAAGTAAGCCGGTTCGTTGCGGCCATTTTTAGGCTTGGGCCGCAAGGTACGTGGCAGCAAATACGGTGCATCGCTTTCCAGCATCAAGCGACCACGGGGGATGTCGCGCACCAGCGGATGCAAGTGGGTGCCGCGTCGTTCGTCACAGATCCAGCCAGTGATGCCGATGTGCAAATCCAGATCCAGGTAACTGAACAGCGCGCGTTTTTCACCGGTAAAGCAATGCACCACGGCCGCAGGCAAGTGGTCGCGGTAATGACGCAGGATTTCCAGCAGGCGTTGGTTGGCGTCGCGCTCATGCAAAAACACCGGCAATTGCAAGTCAACGGCCATCGCCAAATGTTCTTCCAGTACTTTTTCCTGCTGTGCTCGCGGGGAGAAATCGCGGTTGAAGTCCAGCCCGCATTCGCCGACGGCGCGCACGTTGGGCTCTTTGAGCAGTGCCCGTAAACGTTGGGCGCTGTCGCCATTCCAGTCACTGGCCGAATGGGGGTGGATACCCGCCGTTGCAAACAGCCGCTGCGCGCTTTCATCCAGCTCCCAGCACAGATTCAAGGCCTGTTCACTGCCTTCAACACTGGTGCCTGTGAGCACCAATTGTGAGATGCCTGCCGCGTAAGCACGCTCTAAAACGGCTGCGTGTTTGCCGTCGAAGCTGGAGTTGGTCAGGTTGACGCCGATATCGATGAGTTGCATGGTGCTACCTCAGGCCAGAGGCCGGGAAGCATATCAGAGCTGTAGATTGATAAGAAAAACCAAGAACTACAGACAGTTATGGTTGTCTTTGAATGCCGCATCAACGTAACGCCAGGTTCGCAAAGACTGCCGCTGTACGTTTGCTTATTGTTTTCAGCGCTTTTTTAGTCCCAAAAGGATAACCGGTGGTCGGGTAAATCGATCCAGTGCTGAAGGCCATTCACTCCGGAGAACGGATGATTAGACCCACGCTATTGATTGCCTTGTGCCTCATGCTCTTGCCTGTATCGGCCATGGCGCGTCAGGCCGGTCCATCACAGGTCGGCAAACCCAGCCAGGCCCGTGATCTGGCGCAAATTCGCAACAGTAAAGTGCTGCGGGTGCTGGTCAATCAAAGCCGCAACAGTTCAGGTGAAGTACAGGGCCAGGACATTGGCGTTGAATACCATCGCTTGCGCGCTTTCGAACGTTATCTCAATGGTCATGCCCGTGATGGCCAGAAAATCACCCTCAAGATCATTCCCAAAGCCAAAGACCAATTGCTCGGAGCGCTGTCGCGTGGCGAAGGCGATGTGGTGGCCCCCGGCGAACTGTTCAACCTCAAACCCGGCCGTACAATCAGTGCCAGCGCTCCGATTGTTGATGATGTGCCTTTGCTGCTGGTGGGTGGCAAAGGGCAGCGCCGTTTCACCCGTCTGGAGCAGCTCTCAGGCCGTACAGTGGCCTTGACCACCGGCAGCGCGGCGGGTGCAGCGGTGAACGTAATCAATCAAAAGCTGGCCTTGCGCAAGTTGCCTGCGGTGAAGATCGAATGGGTCGACCCGACGCTGGCGGTGGAAGATGTGCTGGAGATGGTGCAAGCCGGCATTTTTCATCTGACCATCGTTGAAAAGCCCATTGCTGAGCGTTGGGCCACGCTGATGCCCAAGCTGCATTTCGATCGCAAGGTACTGATCAGTGAGCCCAGAGCCATGCGCTGGTACGTTCGGCGTGATGCTTCAATGTTACGGGCCAGTATTGATCGTTTTTTAGTCGGTTATAAAGCGCCGTCCAATCAGGATGTGGCGTTTGAGCGGGTGTATCGAAGGCTTTACCGCGTGCATAACCCGCTGGCCCGGGCCGACCGGCAGAAGCTTGAACAGTTGCGCCCGGTGCTGCAAAAACATGCCGGTCAGCAGGGCATGGACTGGCTCAATCTGGCCGCGCTGGCGTTCAAGGAATCAACCCTGAACTCCAATGCCAAAGGCGGCGGCGGAGCAACCGGGTTGTTGCAAATTACCCCATCAGCGGCCCAACGAGTGGGTGTCAATAACATTCAGAGCGTCGATAACAACGTTCAAGCGGGTGCCAAGTACCTGGCGATGATCCGGCGCAAGTTCTTTTCCAGCCCCAAGCTCAATGAGAGAGAGCGCATGGCCTTTGTGCTGGCGGCTTACAACATGGGCCCGGAACGGGTACAGGGGATGCGGGCCGAAGCGCGGCGACGCGGGTTAAATCCGAATCAGTGGTTCTTTCAAGTGGAGCGCATTGCAATGGAGCAGGTCGGCATGGGGCCGGTCAGCTACGTTAATAGTGTGAATAAATACTTTTTGGCTTTTGATCGAGTCCGTGGCTCGCTGGAGCCAGGAAAGCCGGCATTGGCCTCTCGCAAATAATCTAAAAAACTGATTGTTATGCTGGGTTTATTCGACTTTTAACATTATAAAAACTGATTAATATGGCGCCATTCCCACTTGAACACTTAAAGGACTCCACCATGAGCAAATTCATCCAGATCGTACTGAGCACGCGTGCAGGTTATGGGTTGACCGTTTTGCGAATTTTTGTAGGCATCATTTTCGCCGCTCACGGCTCGCAAAAGTTGTTCGGCTGGTTTGGTGGCGGGGGTCTGGCGGGTACGGCGCAATGGATGGAAAGCATAGGCCTGGCGCCGGGCACGTTAATGGCGCTGTTAGCGGGCGGCACTGAATTCTTTGGCGGGTTGGCCTTGATCATTGGGTTGCTGGCTCGCCCTGCCGCATTGGGCTTGACGTTCACGTTGCTGGTGGCGATCTTCTCGGTGCATATACATAACGGTTTGTTTATGGCCAACAACGGCTATGAGTTTGCCTTGGCCCTGTTGGGCGGCACGCTTGCCGTACTGATCGAAGGGGCCGGCAAGCTGTCGTTTGATCGGACCATCGCCCGGTAAACCTCAGCGCACACTCTGAAGACCCGTCTAGTAGATGGGTCTTTTTCGTTGTACGAGATTCTTGACAGCTGCAAGGGGGTTTATCTAGGATGTTTTCTTGCGCCGATTTAAACAGCTACTTGCGGGGCGCCAGAGGGTCACTAGACTTTCTAAGAGGTTTGCAGCAAACCTCGAAATACCGCTAAAGCGCTGGTTCGGTGTTGCCTCTCACCTGCCACGCAGAATCCTGAGGCGGAGAACCGAAACATGAGTCAACCACGTCCCGTTGCAAGCCCGGCACCTGTCACTGCCAACTCGGACCTGCGCAATCCAAAAATCCTTCTGGGCGGTAAACATCAACCGACGTTGCTGCGTTGGCTGGATGGCTGGCCGCGTCGCAAGGGTCGGGCTTCGGCTTTCTTGATTCAGTTCGTTGAAGAGGGTGATCAGCTGACCCGATTTGCCAGCGACAGTTTTGATCTTGCGGTGGTTCAATCCCCGCGCGCCGAGGATGCCGAGGCGGTTATCCGCAACTTGATCAGGGTGTCGCGCCAAGGCTTGATTGCCTTGCGCTAGTGCCGTCAGGGGTACTCAATCGCAACGATATACACCCATTGCTCACCTGTGGGTGTTTGCACTCTGACTTCAGCATCCAGCGATTTCCCGATCAAGGCCCGCGCCAACGGGGAATCGATGCTGATGAGCCCCAGCTTGAGGTCAAGCTCATCCGGGCCGACGATACGGTAGCGTGCCTGTTTACCGTTTTCGTCCTCAATCGTGACCCATGCGCCGAAATACACCTTGTTTGGATCGCTGGGCTTTTCGCTGACAACCTTCAGACTCTCGAGACGTTTAGTTAAAAAACGCACGCGGCTGTCAATTTCCCGCAGCATTTTCTTGCCGTAGGTGTATTCGGCGTTTTCCGAACGATCCCCTTGAGCCGCGGCCTCACTGACCGACTGGGTCACTTGCGGCCTGCGCACATGCCACAACTCATGCAGTTCGGCGCGCATCCGCGCTTCACCTTCGGGGGTGATTAGCGCGGTGCCAGCAGGGCGGGGAGGGCGATAGCGGCTCATGGGCAATCCGTTGGCAGAGAAGGCCGCGAGTCTATCAGCCCTCGCGCAAGACTGTCAGCGGGCTGGCATTGAGCGCTCTGCGGGTGCCAAATACGCCAGCAGCCCCCACCATCAGCGCACCCACTAGCGGCAACAACAGCAGCCAAGGGTGTGGATGCCACGGCAAGTCGAAGGCAAACCGGTAAAGCACCAGACTCACCAGTTCGGTGCCCAAAGCTGCCAACAAACCGCTGGTTGCGCCCAGCAGGCCGAATTCGATGCGCCGGGCCTTGACCAGCAGCTGTCGTTCGGCGCCCAACGCGCGCAATAGAGCGCCCTGGCGAATACGTTCGTCCAGTGTCGATTGCAGGCCGGAAAACAACACCGCGAGCCCGGCAGCCAATACGAACAGCAACACGTATTCAATCGCGATGGTCACTTGCGCCAAAATACTGCGCAACTGTGCGAGCAGCGCTTCGATGGGCAGAATGGTCACTGCCGGGAAGCTGCGTGACAACTCGATGATTTCCTTGTCATGCCCCGGCGCCAGATAAAAGCTGGTGAGGTAAGTGGTGGGCAGGTCCTGTAGGGTTCCCGGCTGGAAAATCATGAAGAAGTTTGGCTGGAAGTTGTCCCAGTTGATGGTGCGCAAACTGGTGACTTGCGCCTCGCGATTGACCCCGCCAACGGTAAAGGTCAGGTGGTCGCCCACCTTCAGTTTCAGGCTCTCGGCGACTTTGGCTTCGACCGAGACGCCGGGAATATCCCCTTCAGGCTGAGCACTCCACCATGCACCCTCTGTCAGTTTATTGCCCTCGGGCAACTGGGCGGCCCACGTCAGACTCAGGTCGCGCTGGATGGCTTTGTCGCCACTGGAGTCTTTAGTGACGATCTCTTGCACCGGCTCGCCATTGATGCTGACCAACCGTCCGGGAACCACTGGATAAAGCGGCGCTGCCTGAGCTTGAAGTTCATGCAGGCGAGCGCCGAAGGCGTCTTTGTCAGCCGGCAAAATGTTCAGGGCGAAATAGTTGGGCGCGTCTTTGGGCAACTGGTTTTGCCAGGTGTCCAGCAGTTCACCGCGCAGCAAAGCGATTAGCGCCATCGACAGCAGGATCAGGCCAAAAGCCAGCGATTGGCCCGCCGCTGCCAGCGGCTGACGCAGTAACTGGCCCAAGCCCAGTCGCCACGCCAAACTGGCCCGCGCCATTAATCGGCGCAGGCTTTGCAAGCCCAGTAATAACAAGCCGCCGAGCACCAATGCGGCAATTACACCGCCGCCGAGCAGGGCGAAGGTCAGGACCAGATCCAGACTCATGCGCCACATGATCAGGCCGAGGGCCAGCAAGGCCGCCCCGTATACGGTCCAGGTGCTGGCCGGAACAGGGAGCATGTCGCGGCGCAAGACCCTCAAAGGCGGCACGCGCCCCAGTGCAGCCAGCGGAGGCAACGCGAAGCCGGCCAAGGCGACGAGTCCCGTGGCCATACCTGCGATGGCTGGCATGAGGCCGCCTGGTGGCACATCCGAAGGCAGCAAATTATGCAGGATGGCAAACAATCCGAGCTGCGCAATCCAACCCAGCAAGGCTCCGGCGATGCTGGCCAGCAACCCCAGTACCGCCAGTTGCAAGGTGAATAGCCACAAGGTTTCGCGGCGCGACAGGCCCAGGCAACGCAGGAGGGCGCTGGCGTCGAAACGTCGATTGGCAAATCGGGTTGCCGACAATGCCACGGCCACGCCTGCCAACAGCACGGCGACCAGACTGGCCATATTCAAATAACGCTCAGCCTTGCCGAGTGCGCCCCCGATTTGCTGGTTGCCGTCGCGGCCATCGAGCAAGCGCTGATTAGGATCAAGACCGGGTTTGAGTGTTTGCCGATAGGACTCAAGGGCGGGCGCTTCACCCCGCCACAGTTCACGAAACGTCACTCGGCTGCCGGGCTGAACGATGCCTGTGGCAGCCAGATCGTCAAGATTGATCAGGACACGTGGGGTGAGGCTGTAAATATTGCCGGCACGGTCGGGCTCATAGGTGAGTACGCGAGTGATGCGCACGGTTTTGGAGCCAACGTCGATCTCATCACCGACTTTCAGATCCAGTGCTGTGAGCAATCGTGATTCCGCCCAGGCTTCCCCGGGTTTAGGGCCGCCCCCGGGTTGCTCTTGGGCGTAAGGCTGAGCTGCGCTTTTCAGCTCTCCACGCAAAGGGTACGCATCATCGGCGGCTTTGATGCTGGACAATTGAATGCCGTTGTCAGTGGCAATAACGCTGGAAAACTCGACAACGCGCGCGTGTTGCAAACCCAGATCCAGGCCTGTGCGCACTTGTTCCGCGCGGGCCGGGGTGCTGCCATCCAGCACCAGATCAGCCCCCAGAAATTCGGTGGCACGCAACAGCATCGCGCCATTGAGTCGCGCACCGAAGTAGCCGATGGCCGTGCTGGCAGCAACGGCCACCAGCAGGGCGAAGAACAGCACCCGCAACTCTCCGGCGCGGGCGTCGCGCACCAGTTGGCGCAGCGCGAGGCTGAACAGACGCAACAGCGGAAGGCGTGCCATCAGGGCTCCAGAGGGCCGACCAGATGGCCGGCTTCAAGGCGGATCAGTCGCCGGCAACGGTGCGCCAGGCGTTCGTCATGGGTCACCAGCACCAGGGTGGTGCCACGTTCCTTGTTCAGTTGAAAGAGCAAATCAGTAATGCGTTCACCGGTATGGCTGTCCAGATTGCCGGTGGGTTCATCGGCAAACAGCACGTCCGGGTTGGCCGCGAATGCGCGGGCGATAGCCACGCGTTGCTGCTCGCCGCCGGACAGTTGGCGCGGTGAGTGACTCAAACGCTGGCCAAGACCGACCCGTTCCAGCAGGTGCCGGGCATGAGCGCGGGCATCTTTGCGGCCGTCAAGCTCCAGCGGCAGCATGACGTTTTCCAGCGCATTGAGGCTGTCGAGCAATTGGAAGGACTGGAATACAAAGCCGACATGCTCGGCGCGGACCCGTGCTCGCTGGTCTTCATCGAGCGTGCTCAAGGCGCGTCCGGCCAGGATGACTTCGCCTTCACTGGGCAGGTCCAGGCCTGCCAGTAAACCCAGCAATGTGGATTTCCCCGACCCCGATGCACCAACAATCGCCAGACTGTCGCCCTTGTTCAGCGCTAGGCTCAAAGGGTGAAGGATGGTTAACTCGCCTTCCGCGCTGGGAACCACTTTGCTAAGGTTCTGCGCGGTGAGAATACGTTCGCCTATGGAGAATCCAATGCGTGTGTGGTTTTTAAGTGCTGCTCTGACCCTGATGTGTATAGCTCAGTCTGCAACGGCGGGAACACTATTGATCGTCGGCGATAGTATCAGCGCGGGTTTCGGCCTGGATACCCGTCTGGGGTGGGTGTCTTTGCTGGAACAGCGTCTCAAGCAGCAGGGTTACGACGACAAAGTGGTTAATGCATCCATCAGCGGCGACACCAGTGCTGGCGGGTTGGCGCGACTGCCTGCACTGCTTGCAGCCCATAAACCCGATGTTGTGATTGTAGAGCTGGGCGGTAATGACGGCTTGCGGGGGCAGCCACCGGCGCAATTGAAACAAAATCTTGCGAGCATGATTGACCAGTCTCTCGCTGCCGGGGCCAAAGTGTTGCTGCTGGGGATGCAGATACCGCCCAATTATGGTGTTCGTTACACCACAGCGTTTGCCAAGGTGTACAGCGATCTGGCTGAAGAAAAGAAGCTTGCGCTGGTGCCGTTTTTCCTTGAAGGCATTGGGGGGCATCCCGATTTGATGCAGGCAGATGGCGTGCATCCAGCAGTCTCGGCGCAGGAGAAGCTGCTGAATAATGTATGGCCGGTGCTAAAACCCCTGCTTTGATGCTTCTCTAGTGGCAGTGTTTCGGCTAATGTGGCGCCCCCCCGATTTGGAGCCCCTGATGTCGCGTCCTGCCTGGTCTTTATATGCCTATCAACTGATCGAGCCTGACGAACAGCTCGATCTGTTCGCCTGCCAGGAAGTCCGGGTGCATCTGGTCACGCGCCAACTTGAGCTGGGCGGCACCATCGATCGCACGTTATGCGGCTCTCTGTTGCCTGCTCAGCCGCGCTGGTCGGATGTCACGCGTAAGGTTTTCCAGGACCACCGGCTGTGTCCATTGTGCCGGGCAATCATTGAGTCCCAGCGTCGCGGTACGGAGCCTATCTGGCCGGAACTGCGCTTTGAACTATGATGTTACCTGACTGACGACTTAGCCGGCTCACGAACCCTGTGAGTGCGGTGTAAACTCCTTTTTTTATCCCCGTTGCTTTGCGAAGGATGTTCCGGATGTTGTCGCGCCTACCTGCGGTCACCCGCTACCTGTCAGTTGCCGCCCTCTGTATTGCCGGCCCCGTTTCTGCGCTTGAATTTCCGTTGCCGCCGCCCGGTGAAGATGTCGTCGGCCAGGTGCAGGTGATCAAGGCTCAATATGAAGATTCCTTTGCCGATCTGGGCGAGAAGTATGAGTTGGGCTACTCGGAAATGATTGCCGCCAATCCTGGGGTGGATGCCTGGCTGCCGGTTAAACGCAAAGGCGAAGAGACCGACGTGGTGCTGCCGACCCAGTTTGTTTTGCCGCCGGGCAAGCGCGAAGGCATCGTGATCAATCTGGCCGAGTACCGTTTGTACTACTTCCCGAAAGACCGGGATGTGGTTTACACCTTTCCACTAGGGATCGGTCGTGAAGGTTGGGGATCTCCAGTAGGCACCACGAAAATCACGGCCAAAACCCCCAATCCGACCTGGACACCCCCTGCATCGATCAAGGCCGAACATGCCGCACATGGCGACCCCTTGCCGAACGTCGTCCCGGCTGGCCCGGATAACCCCTTGGGGCCTTTTAAATTCACCTTGGGCATGCCCGGCTACCTGATTCACGGTTCCAATGCCAAATTCGGCATTGGTACGGGCACCAGCCACGGCTGTTTCCGCATGTTCAACCAGAATGTGCTGCAAATGGCGAGTATGGTGCCGGTCGGTACGCCGGTAAGAATCATAAACGAGCCTTACAAGATCGGTGTCAGCGGTGGCAAGGTCTACCTTGAGCTGCATCAACCCTTGAACGTGAGCGATGGTTCTCTGGTTGCCGTAGGGGCGCCGTCGGCAGCTTCAATCGAAGAGCTCAACGAACGCTATAACGCAGTGATGAATGCGGTGCTTAAGCGCCCCGAATTGAAAGATACTATTCAGATTGACCGGGACAAGGCGTGGGAGGTTGTTCGCGCCGAAACGGGAGTACCTACCGAAGTGGGTTTTGATATCTCGGCACCCGTGGAACAGTCATTGGATTACATACCCTGATTTGAGGGTTAAAAAAACCGCCATGGCGTAAGCCCTGGCGGTTTTTTATTGCCTGCTTAGTTGCCGGCAATAAAAAAGCCGATCCATAAATGGATCGGCTTGGTAACAATCCCGAAGGACTATTACTTGCGGCTAGCTTTTTCAAGCATACGCAGAGCGCGCTCGTTAGCTTCGTCAGCAGTCTGTTGTGCTTTTTGAGCAGCAGCCAGAGCTTCATCAGCTTTACGGTAAGCTTCATCAGCACGAGCCTGGGAGCGAGCTGCTGCATCTTCAGTTGCAGTCAGACGGGCTTCAGTTTCTTTAGATACGCTGCTGCAACCGGTAGCCAGAACTGCGGCCAATGCCAGAGCAGAGAATTTCAGAACGTTGTTCATCGTGTTCCCCTTCAAGGACTTTCTAAATGAAGCTGCTCCTTCAAAGTGAGGAAACAGCCGGCGTACATACTACCCATTACTTGTAGTAAGTAAACTGACCTAGCGCAAGAACCAAAAAAAATATTTGGTAATCAACGCCTTTCGACTAGCGTTAACTGATTGTGCTTGAAAAACAGTCGCTTCAACATTGACCGAAGTCAAAAGCATGGCACCTTCACGTGACTTTAAGTGGGGGCGTTCGTCATAGCCTCAACCCGCGAAAAGCGTTATTGGCCCCGTATTTGCCTTGAACGCGGCTATTCTTAATTCGGTGTCGTGATGGCGTGGCAGTTCCCTCGGCCCAAAAACAACAGTAATGTAGAGGTCACGGTTCAAGACCCGCTAAGGAGCAATGATGAGCGAGGCGTTGTCTATCCACCATGACCAGGCAGGTCACCAGTTTGAGACCACTGTTGACGGTCATCGTGCTTACCTGACCTATATGGACCTGGGTAAGCAGACGCTGGATATCTACCGCACATTTGTACCCAATGCGTTGCGTGGGCGAGGTATCGCGGCCGCGTTGACTGAGCAGGCACTCGATTACGCCGACAAAATGGGCTACGAGGTAATCCCCTCGTGTTCTTACGTTGAGCGTTATATGGAGCGCCACAAGCGCGCCCAAGCGAAAACCTGAACCTGCAGTCGAAAAAAAACCGGGCGTGGCCCGGTTTTTTTGTGCCCGTGTAACCGGCCAATCAGCCGCGCGAACGCTTTGGCAGTACATCCTTGAGCTTGGCGTGCATGCTGCGCAGGGTGCTTTCGGTGCTCGCCCAGTCGATGCAAGCATCGGTGATCGAGACGCCGTATTGCAAGTCTTCCAGGTTTTTTGGGATAGGCTGGCAGCCCCAGTTCAGGTGGCTTTCTACCATCAGGCCGATAATCGATTCATTGCCTTCAACGATCTGGTTGGCGACGTTCTCCATTACCAGCGGTTGCAGGGCGGGGTCCTTGTTGGAGTTGGCGTGGCTGCAATCAACCATGATGTTCGGCAAGATTTTAGCTTTGTTCAGTGCTTGCTCACACAAGGCGACACTGACCGAGTCGTAGTTGGGCTTGCCATTGCCGCCACGCAATACCACGTGTCCGTAAGCATTGCCTTTGGTGGTGACAATCGACACGCCACCTTCCTGATTGATACCCAGGAAGCGATGCGGGCTGGAAACCGATTGCAACGCGTTGATCGCTACCGTCAGGCCGCCATCGGTGCCGTTCTTGAAACCGACTGCCGAGGACAAGCCGGAAGCCATTTCGCGGTGCGTTTGCGACTCGGTGGTGCGGGCGCCGATAGCCGACCAACTGATCAGATCTTGCAGGTATTGCGGAGAAATCGGATCAAGGGCTTCGGTGGCTGTTGGCAGGCCCATTTCAGCCAGATCCAGCAACAGTTGACGACCAATATGCAGGCCATCTTCAATTTTGAAGGAGTCATCCAGATACGGGTCGTTGATCAGGCCCTTCCAGCCGACGGTCGTGCGCGGTTTTTCAAAATAGACGCGCATCACCAGATAAAGCGTGTCGCTGACTTCAGCCGCCAGCACCTTGAGGCGCTCGGCATACTCGTGGGCAGCCTTGAGGTCGTGGATCGAGCAAGGCCCGATGACAACGAACAGTCGATGGTCTTTGCCATCCAGGATGTTGCGAATCACCTCACGCCCTTTGGTCACAGTCTGCAGCGCGGCCTCACTGAGAGGAATCTCGCGTTTGAGCTGTGCAGGGGTGATCAGGGTTTCGTTGGAGGCAACGTTTAAGTCGTCGATCGGTAAATCAGCCATCGTGTTACTCGTCAGGTCACGGGTGCCGGCCGCCAGCGATCCCCGTGCGGCGGAGCACAGCTTGATTGAGCGCATCGGGGAGCCGAACCTTAACGCGTTAACCGGTTATTCGACAATGGGCAGGCAGCGCTTTAATCCAGTAGCGGATGTGCAAGTGCTCGATCAAGGGTGGCCTGAGAGAACTCGACGGCATGATGACCGATCCATTCAAGCGCCAGTGTTTCGATATTTTCTGGGTTCTGGCTGTGTTGTTGAAGGCGGTAATAGTGTTCGATCTGACAGACTTGCTCACCCATTCGTGCGCCAAAGAGTGTCTGGTCATCTGTAAATGCAACGCCGATCCGATAGCCTTCGCAGCGTTTTTCGCACCATGCAATGTAGCCCGGGTAGCGGGCGTTTTCGCCAAGGGTCGGCATGCTGAGTTCTACAGCAGCACCGCGCCGCCAGCCTCTGTCGCTATTGCATGAAACGCCGGCAAGGCTGATAGAGTGCAGTTTGTGGCGCGAAAGGGCAGGTTGTTTGCGGGGTTTGATCTCAACAGGAATATCGTCTGGGTGAGGAAGGAAACGACCCATGTATGCACACTCCGAGTGCCAGCATTTCAATATTATTTTTCCAAGTATAGTGAGAGAAATGGAACTGACGGACTTTGATGCGGATCAGCGTCTGTTGACGCTGCCCGGTACCTCACTGGTGGTATTTACCAGCGTGGGTTGTGGCAGCTGTCGAACGGCACGAACCCAATTGCCCGACATGCAGT
Organism: Pseudomonas helleri; assembly: GCF_009600315.1. Taxonomy (GTDB): domain Bacteria; phylum Pseudomonadota; class Gammaproteobacteria; order Pseudomonadales; family Pseudomonadaceae; genus Aquipseudomonas; species Aquipseudomonas helleri_A. The sequence continues at coordinate 132,625 of NZ_WIWC01000001.1, forward strand.
TGCCGGTCGATCAGGTGTGTTGGATTGATGCGGGGAACAACGGCGGTTTGGTCGAGCGCTATGAGATTTTTCATTTGCCGGCATTGTTTGTGGTGCATGACGGCGCATTTTACGGTGAGTTGAAGTCGCGTTTAAGTGAAGGCGAACTGGCGCACCATATCCGCCTTGCCTTGACGCGCGAGCCTGACGAGCTGCCTTGATACATCACACTCTGCGGGGGCGACATGAGTAAAGAATTAAAAGGCAGGCTGGTGCTGGCCATCTCATCTCGGGCGCTGTTCGATTTGAGCGACAGTCATCAGGTGTATCTGACGCAAGGAATCGAAGCCTATCGCCAGTATCAGATTGAGCACGAAGATGAAGTGCTGGAACCGGGCGATGCATTCGAGCTGGTGAAAAAACTCCTCAGTTTCAATGCAAGCCTTGGTCGCGAGCGAGTCGAAGTGGTGCTGGTGTCCCGCAACAGTGCCGACACCGGGTTGCGCGTATTCAATTCGATTCAACATTACGGGCTGGCCATTTCCCGTGCCGCCTTTTCCGGTGGCCGCAACCCTCACCCGTATTTGAATGCCTTTGCGTGCGACCTGTTTTTATCGACCCATGCTGAAGATGTACGCAGTGCCCTGGATGCCGGTTTTGCAGCGGCGACGATTCTATCGGGAGGAGCGCGGCGCGCCGAAAGTGCAGAACTGCGCATTGCTTTCGATGGTGACGCAGTGCTGTTTTCCGATGAGTCGGAACGTGTCTATCAGTCGGGAGGTCTTGAAGCGTTTCAATCTCTGGAGCGTGACTCGGCGCGCAGCCCTTTGCGTGGCGGTCCGTTTAAAGGCTTTCTGGAGGCCCTGAACCTGTTGCAGCGAGAGTTCCCGGTCGACACCTGTCCGATTCGCACGGCGCTGGTCACTGCGCGCTCCGCGCCTGCCCATGAACGGGTGATCCGTACCTTGCGCGATTGGGATATTCGTCTGGATGAGTCGCTGTTCCTGGGTGGACTGGATAAATCAGCATTTTTGGAGGCGTTTGCCGCCGACGTGTTTTTTGATGATCAGGCCGGTCATTGTGAGCGGGCGCGGCAGGTCGTTGCCACCGGCCATGTGCCCCACGGCATCAGTAACGAGACGCGCAGCCTGACCTCTGACTGAGCGTGACGTGTAAGTCATCGTGTGGGTCATCGTACTGGTGAGGGCGCTGCTAAGCTGATTGTGTCTCGGCCATTCTGGCATTCGGGGAGGCCGCATGATCCGCTCAATACTCTATGCCACTGACCTTGGGATATACGCGCCGGTCGTGATGCAACATGCATTGGGTATGGCCCGGGGCTTCAGCGCAGATTTGTATGTCATCCATGTGGTAGAGCCGATGGGGCTGTTCGCCGAATCTGTGCTGCAGAGCTACCTGGATGAACACTCACTCAATGAATTACAGCAGCAAGGTATGCATACCATGCTGCTGAATATCGAACAGCGGGTGCTGGACAGTTTTCGCGATGATTTGCTTGAGGGCGATCAGGAGCTTGCATTGATTCGTTCCGTCAAGGTTCTCCAGGGGGAGCCTGCGCAGGTCATTCTGGAGCAATCCTTAAAACTGGAAGTCGACCTGTTGGTGCTCGGCAGTCATTGCCAGCCGACGGGGCCTAACACTCACCTGGGGCGCACAGCCCTGCGGGTGCTCGAATTGGCGCAGATGCCTGTGTATATGGTGCCGCTGTTACATCGGCGGCGCCATTCAGAAAGGTGAGGCGCGGGGAATGGATAAAATGATAATAAAGTTCTAGATTTATTCTCTTGACCTTCCATATAGTTATATATCGCCGCCGATACCCTTGGCGTCAATCTGCTTTGAGGGATGCATATGAAGCTTCAACAATTGCGCTACATCTGGGAAGTGGCGCACCACGACCTCAACGTTTCAGCGACCGCGCAGAGCCTTTACACCTCACAGCCGGGTATCAGCAAACAGATTCGCCTGCTTGAAGACGAGTTGGGCGTCGAAGTGTTTGCCCGTAGCGGCAAACATCTGACTCGAGTGACACCTGCGGGGGAGCGGATTATCACCACGGCGGGTGAGATCTTGCGCAAAGTCGAGAGCATCAAACAAATTGCTCAAGAATTTTCCAACGAGAAAAAAGGCACGCTGTCGATTGCCACCACGCACACCCAGGCGCGCTATGCCTTGCCACCGGTGATCAGCAACTTCATTAAGCAATACCCGGATGTAGCCCTGCATATGCATCAGGGCTCACCCATGCAAATTGCCGAAATGGCAGCCGATGGCACCGTTGACTTCGCCATCGCTACGGAAGCTCTTGAACTGTTCGGCGACCTGGTGATGATGCCGTGCTATCGCTGGAATCGCTGTGTCGTGGTGCCGCAAGGTCACCCGTTGACCAAATTGCCCAAGCTGACCCTTGAAGCGCTGGCCGAATACCCGATCGTCACCTATGTATTCGGTTTTACCGGGCGTTCCAAGCTGGATGAAGCCTTCAGTCACCGCGGATTGACCCCAAAAGTGGTGTTTACCGCAGCTGACGCTGACGTGATTAAAACCTACGTGCGATTAGGACTGGGCGTTGGCATCGTGGCCAAGATGGCCGTCGACACCAATCTGGACAAAGACTTGGTGGTTTTGGACGCCAGTGAACTGTTTGAGTCGAGCGTTACCAAGATTGGCTTCCGCCGTGGCACCTTCTTGCGTGGATTCATGTGCGACTTTATCGAAAAGTTTGCGCCGCACCTGACCCGTGAAGTCATGGCCAAAGCGATTCAGTGCCATAACAAGCAAGAGCTTGAAGACCTGTTTGAAGGGGTTGAACTGCCGGTGCACTAAGGTGCATGTGGGTTTAACCAAGGCTTGCGTCAGCGTGATCACACATTGAACTGATCACGAGGGCGCAAGCCTTTTTTACGCGCCCCGAGTCTGGTTTAAATACCCATCATTGCTCAGCATTACGTGTATGGCGGTATTGACTGACACCGTCATACACGGCTTTGCGCAGTCGATTGATACCGCCAATCGGTCGATGCTCCTCAATCCCGTGCCAGGGATTAAAAGACAGGTTGTCACACGCCAAATTTTCGCGAGGGGTGTCGAAGTCCTGAGCCGGCACTTTGACTATGGCCACGGTTTCGAACGGCGCGTCTGACTCTTTCCACTCGATGCTGGTGTCTTCTATCGGCATAAAGCGATTGGCGTTTTGCCGCTGAATCTGCAACACGAAGCACGCCGGTACGCGATCCCTTGAGAGCTGCTGGTTCAATGCACTGCGCAAGAAGTTGGGCAGTGCTTCATTTTGTGCGGGCAGGGTGTAAGTGGGGCAGCTATCAGGGTCAGGGGCTACACGGTATTTAGCGTTGGCCGCACCAAACTTGTAGGGCGAGACCGAAAAGTAGGTGGTTTGGGTCGGACTCGCCGGGGCTGGCGCTAGGGTAGCCAAAGCGATAAACAGATGACGGATCTGCCAGCTGCGCGGGTCCCAGGTAGGAAAGAATGCCATCACTTTCTGGCCGTCAGCCTGCGCGCCGATGTTCTGGCGGTACTCGGCCACATCGCTGACGAAAAAGTTGGGATGGTTGAACATCACAAAGTCTTGTTCGTTACGACCTTGCTGACTCTGAATCAATTGGGTGCCCGGCACGTCCTGCAGTTTGATGGCCATGCCCCGCGCATCGCGCATGCTGTCGAATTGCGGGTAAGCATTGCCATTGGACAGGCGCATCACCGCCTGCCAGGTTTTACCCGGCTGTGCGAACACCCCTTGACGCAGAGCGGGGTCGAGATCGTCAAGCACCACCACCTCGGCTTTTACGCAGCCATGGGCCTTGGCATGGGCATCACGCAGGTAACGCGTGTTGTCGCGGTGCTGATCGACAATTTTGATCGCCGTCTGGAGGGTGTCCTGCGTCATGGCTGCTTCACCGGCGGGGACTTCTTCCTGCGTTGAAACCGGGCCGCGGTGTTGCCAGGCATACCAGCCAGTGGCAAGCGCCCAGCCGATCAGGCCCAGCGCAATCAGTATGAGTACAAGCTTGCCCAGCCAGGTGCCGAGACGAAGCCAGAGTTTAGTGAGCATCAATACTTCCTTTTATCGGGCACGATAAGGCGTGGCACTTCATAGAGGGGGCAACTGCTGTTCAAGCGGCCCGCCGAGCACCTTTAGGTACTCCAGCAATGCCCAGCGTTCTTCGGGTTGCAGCAGGCGGCCAATCACGCCATTACCCAGTGGCCCGGCGCGGAACTCGTGACCGCTGTTGTGGTTACCACTGATTCGCGTATCCAGCACAAAACCGCCATCAAACGCTTCGGTGCGATAACCCAGATGACGGGGGTCGTATTCAAAACTGCCGCGGTAAAAGGTTTCGTCCCGCTCGGATTGGGGTGAGAGCAGTTGATACAACGTAGGGACTGAGCCGTTGTGCAGGAAAGGTGCAGTCGCCCAGATCCCCTCCAAAGGGCGAGCCTTGTAGGCGCGCACCTCTTGAACCGCAATAGGCAAGCCATAGCCATTGAGACGTGCCTGCTCTTGCGGGTCGATCCCGGCCTGAACATACGCGTGCTTCTCAACAAAGGCGGTGATATAGGCAAGGCCTTTGGCTACTGACAGCGAATGCAGGTTCAGGGGTTCGTCGCTGGCCGGCACCAGATTGACATTGAGGTTGGCCAGTTCTGCCGGGTCCCATTGCAAGGCACTGACGTCATAACGGTTATCGGCAATGTTGTTCGCGCTGTTAGGGTCGGTGCCAATCACGGCCAAAGGAATGACTCGCAATTGCTGTACCAGTCGGCCGTCTTCGTCTTTGACGGGCGGCACGTGACACGCTGCGCAGTTCTGCGCAAAGAGTGCGCGGCCTTTTGCGGCCAGAGGGCGGTCAATCTGACCGAACAGTGCTTCTGGCCAAACCGGCGGTTTGAGCCGTTGCAAGGTTTCTTCGATGAGGTGCAAATCATGCACCCGAACGCTGGAAGGGTAGCGAGCGTCGCCTTGCAGCGGCTGGCCGTGGCTGTCGAAAAAGTTGAGGGTGGCACCCACTCCCAGCGCCTCACCTATATTGCGTGCCATCGGCTGTTTGGCTGACGCGTTCCATTGCACCCAGTCAAACGTCCACATGTCCCACAAGTGCGGGTAATCCACCGGAGCATTGGCGACGCGGTAGTTGTCCGGTGTGATGGCGTCACCAAAGCTGGCATTGGCGATGCGCCCGAATGCATCGGTCCGCCCGGGCCCTTCAAGGGTTGGGTACAGGCCGCGATGGGTATCGTTCCAGGCCACAGCGAGGAAATTATCCAGCGATACCTTGAACTCAGCGCGCAACTGTTTGTGCTGCTGTTCATAGTTGTCGCCCAGCACCGTGCGCGCAAAGCGCTCGAATTTCCACGGGTTGTAATAGGTGGCGGCCAGACTGGCCACCAATGCCTGGCCAAAGCTGCCGCCTTGCAACGTGGGAACACTGGACGGCAGCACATGCTGCGCAGGTGCGCCATCGACACGCAGCGCTTGGCCCTTATAGCGCAGCTCGCCGGTGTGGCAGGCGGCGCAGGTAATGTCCAGATACTCAATGTGGCTTCCGGGGTTTTGATGGCGGGTGAAACCCACGGGCAAATTGCCTGGATTGGTGGCGCTGGCTTTCTGTTGTGGTTCTACCAGAAAACCAAATCTGGCCAAGTAGTCCGGCGCTGCAAACGATTGTTCGGAGAACGGCAGTTCCAGGGCTGTGAACCAGTCATAGCGCAGGCCTTTAACTTGAGTCCCTTGAGGGGTGAAGTAATAAATCTGGCGGTCTACAGCACTCCACTGATCCAGGTAATGCAGCTGCTGTGGCGCAGAGTATTCAGGCAGTTTGGGGTGAACAGTGAAATAGAGGATCAGGCCAATGAGAGCCCCCAAAGCCACTAACAACATCAGCAAAACACGGTAAAACAAACGCACAGTAACGCTCCATGTAAGAATTTTTACAGTCTTATGCCCTAGGTTCTATCTGGCATCAAGTAGCCATGAGTCTCCTGTGCAAGAAGAGTGCTAGGCTTGACAGGTTGTCAGGTGTGTAAGCAAAAGTTGCTGTATTTATGAATTGTCTTTTAGGCATGAACTTATCTGTGCTTTGTCGCTCTCATGCCGGTAGCCATTGGTCGCGGCCGCCTGATAAGCTCGCGGCTTTATTCGATTGCCCATTTGGCGCATGAACAAGGAAATAGCATGAAACAGCATCGGTTGGCGGCAGCTGTTGCCCTGGTAAGTCTGGTACTGGCGGGTTGTGATTCGCAGACCAGCGTAGAGCTGAAAACCCCGGCGCAAAAAGCCTCTTACGGCATTGGCCTGAACATGGGTAAAAGCCTGGCTCAAGAAGGCATGGACGATCTGGACTCTAAAGCTGTTGCTCTGGGTATCGAAGATGCCGTTGGCAAGAAAGAGCAAAAACTTAAGGATGACGAACTGATCGAAGCTTTCGCAGCGCTGCAAAAGCGTGCTGAAGAGCGTTTGACCAAAATGAGCGAAGAAGCCTCTTCTGCAGGCAAAAAATTCCTCGAAGAAAATGCCAAGAAAGCCGGTGTAGTTACCACGGCTTCGGGCCTGCAATACGAAGTGATCAAAAAAGCTGATGGCCCTCAGCCTAAAGCGACTGACGTGGTGACCGTTCATTACGAAGGCAAACTGATCGATGGCAAGGTATTCGACAGCTCTGTAGAGCGTGGCAGCCCGATTGATCTGCCGGTTAGCGGCGTGATTCCGGGTTGGGTTGAAGGTTTGCAATTGATGCACGTTGGCGAGAAGTACAAGCTGTACATCCCTAGCGAGCTGGCCTATGGCGCGCAAAGCCCAAGCCCGGCGATCCCGGCCAACTCGGTGCTGGTATTCGATCTGGAGCTGCTGGGTATCAAAGACCCTGCAAAAGCTGAGCAAGACGCTGCTGCTCCAGAAGCTGCTGCCCAGTAAGTCGTTTTCGTACACCTGACGCCCCGTTTCGACGGGGCGTTTTCATATGTGCAGATTTTTTGAAACTTTTTTCTGACAGCCGGAGCGGGAGTGAATGCTCGGCACTTAGTGGTTGTTGACTGGCAAGTCAATGAATTTATGGGTTTTTTTATGTGTGTAAAAAATGCCCGATTTGAGCGCAGCCCTTGCAGAACGTGCCTTTCAGCCGTAAAAAACGGCTCTGTTCACAAGGTTATCCACAATTTGTGTGGATAACATTTACCCCTCATCCCACAGTTTTTTGCGTTTGCGCATGAAACTTGCGCTCCATAACAAAAACCCCAGAGACCTTGGCTGCTGATAGGATTAAGCTTCTAGGGAAAGTTCCGACTCAATTTTCTTAAAATTCTGACGGGGTTTAGGAATGGATCTGCAAGTTATCAAACGTAATGGCGAACCCGAATACGCGGTTTTGTCATGGGAAAGTTATCAGGCGTTGCTCAAAGCGGCAGGGATTCAGGATCTAAATCCTGCCAGCGAAGCGGTGCACGCCCCTGATGCCGAGCGATCAACATCTGATGAGCCTGCTCAGATGCCACCTGGGCTCGATCAGTTGCGGGGTTTGCGTGAAACCAAGGGTTTGGCCCTTGAAGCGCTGGCACGTACTGTAGGTATTAGCCCTTCTTATCTGGAAATGATCGAAACCGGTGAGCGTCTACCCGACCTTGCCATTCGTCGTAGCTTGGCCTGGGAGCTGGGTTTACCAGGCTGGAGGGAAGGAAAATGAACGTACGCATCAGTCGCCAACACTGGGATGGGTTACTGGCTGAGCTTGATCAGGCGCGTCGACAGCGCCACTTATTGACCTATCGAGCACTGCTGGAACGTTTGCAATTGCCCAGCCCGGCGATGCTCACGCTGACCGCTGCACTGGAGCATCTGGCTGCTATGGATGTTAAAGCTGATCAACCGTTGCGCAGTTCGCTGGTTATCAGTCAAGGCGCTAGCCGTTTGCCGCGTACCGGGTTTTTTGAGTGTGTAGAACGGCTCGGTCGTTTCTCGGGGCCACCTGATGGCGTTGCAGCTGCGTCGTGGCACGCGAGTGAAGTGGTTAGGGTGTTTGAGTTCGCTTACGAAACCGAGGAAGCCTGAGTGCTTCGGTGCCTTTAGCGTGCTGAAGGTGGGCAATGAAAAGGGCGGGCCGCATGATGCGGCCCGCCCTTTTTTACATCGCGATGCAGACTTTCTTACTTCTTGGCAACTTGTGAAGTGAGCTTGAGGTAGTCCAGCAGAATGCGTCCGGTCTCACTCAAGTAGGCGTCATCTTCCGGTTTGGTTTTTTCAGGTTCAACCGGCAGTGCATCTTCGTCTTCTTTTTTCATTTCCTTGAGCGGCGCCTCGCCCTTGGCCTGACGGCGGGCGTTTTCCATCACCAACTGTTTGGCGTCAATGTCAGCATGTTGCGCGCGACGCTCGGCTTCGTTCAGGCTGACCGTTTTTTCGGCCATCAATTTCTCGGCCAGAGCCAGCTTGTCGCGGATAAAGATGAACTCGGCATCTTTGGCCACGCGTGCATCGTGCTCAGCTTTGAGTTGATTGATAAACGGCTTGAACGGATCAGCCGCAGGCTTTATCGCAGGGCGAATGGTGTCCCACGGCATGGCTTCGGGCAGCGCACTTTCGCCGATTTCCTTGGTGTCGATAATCGACGGGAAGGCGACGTCAGGCAAAACGCCCTGATGCTGGGTGCTCTGACCGGAAACCCGGTAGAACTTGGCCAGCGTCAGTTTCAGCTCACCATGGTTCAGGGGCTGAATGGTTTGCACCGTCCCTTTGCCGAACGTCTGGCCGCCGATAATCAATGCGCGGTGGTAATCCTGCATAGCGCCGGCAAAAATTTCCGAAGCCGAGGCCGACAAACGATTGACCAGCAATGCCATAGGGCCTTTGTAGAACGCCCCCGGATTTTCATCTTCAAGCACATCGACTTTGCCGTCTGCATTACGCACCAGCACGGTCGGGCCCTTGTCGATAAACAGACTGGTCAACTCGGTCGCTTCTTGCAGCGAGCCGCCACCGTTGTTGCGCAGATCGATAATGACGCCATCGACTTTTTCTTTCTGCAACTCGGTCAGCAGTTTTTTAACGTCACGGGTGGTGCTCTTGTAGTTCGGGTCGCCAGCACGGAACGCTTTGAAGTCCAGATAGAACGCCGGAATTTCAATCACACCCAGTTTGTAGTTCTTACCATCCTGCTTGAGGTTCAGGATCGACTTTTTCGCCGCCTGCTCTTCAAGCTTCACCGCTTCGCGGGTGATGGACACGATCTTGCTGGTCTGGTCATTCGGCGCATTGCTCGCCGGAATGACTTCCAGGCGCACCACAGAGCCTTTAGGCCCGCGAATCAGTTTGACCACTTCGTCCAAACGCCAACCGATGACGTCCACCATCTCTTTGTCGCCTTGGGCAACGCCGATGATCTTGTCCGCCGGGGCGACTTGTTTGGTCTTGTCGGCTGGGCCGGCAGGTACCAGACGCACAACCTTGACCTGGTCGTTATCGCTCTGCAACACAGCGCCAATGCCTTCCAGCGACAGGCTCATGTTGATGTCAAAGTTCTCCGCGCTGTCTGGCGACAGGTAGTTGGTGTGCGGGTCGTAAGACATGGCGAAGGTGTTGATGTAGGCCTGGAAAATATCTTCGCTGCGGGTTTGATCAAGACGCGACAACTGGTTCTTGTAGCGCTTGGTCAGCAGCTCCTGAATTTTTGCAGGCTCTTTGCCAGCGATTTTCAGGCGCAGCACTTCATCTTTAATACGCTTGCGCCACAGATCGTTGAGTTGGGCTTCATTGGTTAGCCATGGAGCGTCCTTGCGGTCGATCTCCAGAGTTTCCTTGGCCGTGAAGTCGAACGAATCAACGCCTTTGTTCAACTCGGCAAGGGCAAAGTCCAGGCGCGATTTGACGCGATCCAGATAGCGCTTGTAGATGATGAAGCCGGGGTTGAGATCGCCGCTTTTGAGGAAGTCGTCAAACTGGAATTTCCATTTGTCGAATTCGGCAATGTCGCTGGCCAGGAAGTAGCTGCGCGATGGATCGAGCAGTTTCAAGTAGCTGTCATAGATGATGGCAGAGCGCGCGTCATCCAGTGGGGGCTTGGTGTAATGATGGCGCTTGAGCAGCTCAACGACGTTAAGACTGGCAATCACCTCATCACGATCGGGCTGAAGGTTATCCCAACTGTTAGCGGCGAACGAATTGGCCGAAAACGGCAAAACGCCAAGGCCAATGAAGAGGGCAAGTGCGGTGCTAGGGAATAAATGCTTCATGCTGATTCGACGCGGGGGCAATTGATAACGCATATTAGGCCGTCTTTGAAGTCGCCGGTTCCATCAAGGACCGGTCGCATAATGCAAAAAGCCCGGTGCTTCAGCGCCGGGCTCAGTCCAGACTCACTATGGAGGCACTGTGAAAGCATTGCAAGGCGTTGAAGGTCTAGTGAAGTGGGTTGAAGAGCCAAGCCCCACTTGTGATGTAGGCCAAATTCGGATTCGTGTGGCGGCTGCCGGCCTGAATAGGGCCGACTTATTACAAAGTGCGGGCCTGTATCCGCCCCCGCCAGGCGCCAGTCAAATGCTGGGCCTGGAGTGCTCGGGGATTGTGAGTGAGGTAGGCCCTGGCTCGTCCTGGCAAGTCGGTGACCGGGTTTGCGCACTGTTGGCAGGGGGTGGCATGGCCGAGGAGGTGGTGGTCGATGGCCGTCACGCGTTGCCAGTGCCTGACGGATTGTCGTTGCTTGAAGCGGCGGCACTGCCCGAGGTGTACAGCACCGCATGGTTGAACCTGTTTCAATTGGCCGGTCTTAAGCCCGGCGAAAAAGTCTTGCTGCATGCCGGGGCCAGTGGTGTGGGTTCAGCCGCCATTCAGTTGTGCAAGGCCTTTGGCAGTCCGTGCTGGGTGAGCGTTGGCTCGGCCGAGCGTTTGGCTTACTGCGAAGCGCTGGGGGCTCAGGGCGGGGTGATCCGCACTGACGGCCTTGACAGTCTCAAGGCGTTGGGCCCGTTTGATGTGGTGCTCGACCCGGTGGGTGCCAACTATGCCGAGTCCAACCTCAAGTTGTTGGCATTGGATGGCCGTTGGGTATTGATCGGCTTGATGGGCGGGCGTAAGGCCGAGCTGGATCTGGCCTTGGTGCTGGGTAAGCGGATTCAGCTTCTGGGCTCGACACTGCGCAGCCGCAGTGATCAGTTCAAGGCTGATCTGTTGAGTGATCTGGGCCAGCAGGTATGGCCGTTGTTCAGCGATGGCAGATTAAGCCCGCAATTGGCCAAGACTTTCCCGATTGAGCAGGCTCAGGAAGCCTTTGCCGAACTGGCCAGCAATCAGGTGTCGGGCAAGCTGGTGCTGGTGATTGATGCGGCTGTGGTTTAAATCTCACTCTGCTGGCGTGTAGCGAGGTTCGCTTAAGACGCGTATCAGCGCCCTCTCCCTGGGGAGAGGGTTGGGGTGAGGGTGATACGGGCCCTTACTTCCAATGATGAATCGGCCACCCGGCCTGTACGGCGTGTTCTCGCAACACCGGGTCCGGGTTGACCACATGCGGGTGGTCCACTTTCAGCAACAAGGGCAAGTCATTGCGTGAGTCGGAGTAAAAACTCGCCCCTTCAAGATTCTCTTCCTCAGCATCGAGCCATTCGAGCAGGCGGGTGATCTTGCCTTCTCGGTAGGTCAAGGTGCCCACGGTGTTGCCGGTGTATACGCCGTGTTTGACTTCCAGCTCAATCCCCAGCACTTCATCGATGCCCAAACGTTCGGCAATCGGCTTGACCAGATAAGTCGCCGATGCCGAGATCACCAGAATCCGGTCTCCCGCTTTGCGGTGTTCAGCGACAGTTTTGCAGGCATCGCTGAATATTATTGGTTCGATGTAATCCTCGACCCAAGGGCCCACCAGATGCTCGACCTCTTCTGGCGTGCGGCCGATCAAGGGTTCAAGGCTAAAGGCCATGTAGTCTTCCATTCTCAGCTCGCCCAAGCTGTACGCGTGCATCAATTCGTTGTTGCGCTTCATGAATGATTCGGGATCTACCCACCCCAGCCGGCCCATTTGCTCGCTCCACAAGGTGGCGCAATCACCGTGAATCAAGGTTTCATCCAGATCAAAAATAGCCAGGGCCATCAGTGCAACTCCCTTCTCAACGATTTCAAAAGCATCAGGCCACCTCGCACAGTGTGCTGCTATCGATGGACAGCGCCACCCGTTTGCCATCCGGGTACAAATCTGCCGCAGAGCGGTTAAGCACGTCAACCAGCAGTTCTACCCCGCGCACGTCGACGCGATATCGAATCACGTTACCCAGCAAGCTGTGACTCAGAATCAGCGCGTCAGGTTCACCTTGCAGGCTCAGCCCCAGTGTTTCAGGGCGAATAGCAACCCGGCTGCAGATTGGGCGCTGCAGCAAGCGACTGGCGCTCTCGGCGTCCAACAGGTTGTAGTTGCCGATAAAACCTGCTGCAAAGGCATCCACCGGGGTGGCGTAGAGGCTTTGCGCATTGCCGCTCTGTACGATGCGACCCTGATTCATGAGAAAAATACGGTCGCTCATGACCAGTGCTTCTTCCTGGTCATGGGTGACGAAGATGGTCGTCAAACCCAGTTCGCGCTGAATGGTACGGATCTGTTCACGCAAATGTTTGCGAATACGGGCATCCAGTGCCGACAGCGGTTCATCCAGCAGCAGCAAGCGCGGTCGCGTCACCAGCGAGCGAGCCAACGCAACACGTTGGCATTGGCCGCCTGACAGTTGGTGCGGGTAACGTTTGGCAAAGTCGTTCAGCTCCACCAGTTGCAGCACGTCGGCGACGCGTTTTTGGCTCTCGGTGCTGCTGACTTTTTGCATGCGCAGGCCGAACGCCACGTTTTGCTCGACGTTCATATTGGGAAACAGCGCATAGCTCTGAAACACCATGCCAATGTCGCGCTTTTGCGGGCTCAGCGGAACAATGTCCTGACCATCGAGCAGGATTTTCCCGGCATCTACCGGAGTGAGTCCGGCGATACAGCGCAACAGGGTTGACTTGCCACACCCCGAGGGGCCCAGCAGGGTGACAAATTCACCTTTGCTGATGGTGAAGTTGATATCGCTGAACATCGGGGTCGCCGAGTAGGTTTTTTGCAGATGTTCGACGCTGACGAAGCTCATTGGCTTTTGTCCTTGTTCAGGAAGGTGGCAACCCAAGTCAGCACCAGTACAAAGAGGAAGTATGAGATCACCAGAGCACTGGTGAAATGGCCGCTGCTGTTGCGCATATTGTTGAGGAACACCTGCAAGGTTTCATAGCGGGTGCCCACCAGAATATTGGCGAATACAAATTCGCCGAACAGGAACGAAAACGACAGTAAAAGTGCCACCAACAAGCCTTTGCGCAGGTTCGGCAAGACCACCAGGAACGCAGCTTGCCAGGTGCTGGCGCCGAGTAATTGGGCGGCGTCCATCAGGTCGCGCAGGTGAATGGCTTGCAGGTTGTTGGTGATGGCGCGGTACATGAAGGGCAGGGCGATGGTGAAGTAGCAGCCGATCAGGATCCAGGGTGTGCCGACCATTGCCATTGGCCCGGAGCCATAGAGTTGCAGCAGACCGACCGACGATACCACCGGCGGTACGGCGAACGGCAACAGGATCAGAATGTTCATCAGCGCGTCGAGTTTGGGGAAGTGGTAATGGACCACAAACAACAACGGCAAAATCAGGATCACCGACAGGATCAGGGCGGCGATGCAGACCAGCAGTGAACGCGCGAACGCGTTGAGAAAGCGCGGATCGCTCCACAACTGGCTGTACCACTTGAAACTGAATCCACTGGGCAGAATGGTCGCCGACCAACTGCTGGAGATTGAATAAATCAGCGTGCCAAGTAACGGCAATAACAAAATGAGGAACAACAGGTAGACCACGCTGCGGTGGTAAACGCTGGCAGTTGAGGCTTCAGCGCGCGACATGGTAGCTCCTCTTTAACAGCCATTGATGCACCAGCGTGACCAGTGTCATCAAGCCCACCAGAATCACGGCAAGGGCGCTGGCCATGTTCGGATCAAGGCTGATGTCGCCCGACACCATGGCGGCAATACGAATCGGCAGCACGTTGAAGTTGCCGGTGGTCAGGGCATACACCGTCGCGTAAGCGCCCAGGGCATTGGCCAGCAGAATCACAAAGGTACCCAACAACGCCGGGGTCAGGACGGGCAACCCGATATGTCGCCAAAATTGCCAACTGCTTGCACCCAGCAACGAGGCGGACTCACGCCAGTCTTCACGCAGGGCGTCGAACGCCGGGTAAAGCAGCAGTACGCCGAGCGGGATCTGAAAGTAGGTGTACAGAATGATCAGGCCGGTTTTCGAGTACAGGTTGAAATCTTCGATGATCCCCGCCTGTTTGAGCATGATCGTGATGCTGCCGTTAAAGCCCAGCAGGATGATGAACGCGAACGCCAGCGGTACGCCCGAGAAGTTGCTGGTCATATTGGCGAACGCGTTGACGAAGTTGCGCAGCCGCGAATCCACTTTGTGCAGCGAATAACTGCCCAGCACCGCAATCACAATGCCGAATGCACTCGACCAAAAGCTGATCTCAAGGCTGTGCTGAATGGCTTGCAGGTAAAATTTCGAGCTGAAAATCTTACTGAAGTTAGCCATCCCCCAGCCGCTTTCTTCAGATTGCACGCTGTGAATCAGTACCCACACCAGCGGGGCGATCTGGAACACGATGAACACCACGGCAAAAGGCACCAGACACAGTAACGCCAGCCATTTTCCGCGGGTCATGGTGCGGGCCTCAACAGATCCCGGCACAGGGGTTTGTCGTGTGTAACGCCGAGCAGTTCGCAGATGGTGCCGCACAGTTCGGTCTGTTTAGGCCGCGCATCGGGGTTCAAGCTGAACGCATCACCCAACACAAACAACGGCACTTCGCGCTCTTCAGGCAGCAAACCGTTGTGCGAGCGGTCGTTGTTCATGCCGTGGTCAGCGGTGATCAGCACTTGATACCCGGCTTGCAGCCAGCCTTGCAGGTAGTCCGCCAATATGATGTCGGCTGAGCGGGCGCTGTTGCGGTATGGCGCGGAGTCCAGCCCATGTTTGTGGCCGGCATCGTCGATATTCATGGGGTGAACCAACAAAAAGTTCGGGGCGTGTTTGACGCGCAGGCTTTCGGCGTCTGCCAGCAGGTGCGAGTCGGGGTAGTGATCGCTCCAGTAAAAGTGCCCGTACTGGATCGGCAGTTCGCAGTCTTGCGTGTGGCGGTCACGTGCGGCGATAAAGGGCGTGCGGTTATACAGTTCGCTCATCCAGTGATAGGCCGCCGCCGCCGTGCTCAGACCCGCCTCGCGGGCGTAATGGAACACGCTGCGCTGGTGGGAAAGGCGCGACACATTGTTGTGCACGATACCGCTTTCAATGGGCGGCACGCCGGTGAGGATGCACTCATAGAGCGGGCGTGACAGAGCGGGTAGTTCGCAGTCGAGCTTATACAGTGCAGCACGTTCAGCGCCGACGTATGCCTGCAAATGGCCCATGGCATGACTGGCAACGGTGTAATTCAGCCCGTCAAGAACGACAAGAATGACGTTGTGTTTCATGTGCGACGACTCCGCGAAGAAACTGGATATGGCGCGCCTACCCTGTAGCAGCTGCCGCAGGCTGCGTCCGATTGCGCAGCGATCGTAGACCCATTCAACACGATTCAACTGATATGACTCAGTGGATGACTCTACGACGGCCAAGCCGCCGGACGCCGCCTGCGGCAGCTGCTACGGGATCAGTCGTTTATTGCATATTGATAATGACTTCTTCCTGCCAGAGTTGCGGCAGCTCCTTGGAAGTCTTTTCCCACGCAGCGGCGTCTTTGATGGGTGTCACATTTTTATACTGCTCGTTCGGCAGCAGCTTGGCTTGAACTTCAGGCGGCAGCTTCAAGTGCTCTGCGCGAATAGGTCGGGCGTTGCCGTTGGCCAGGTTGGTCTGACCAGCATCGCTGAAGATAAACTCGCGGGTCAGCTTGGCAGCGTTCGGGTGTTTGGCGTACTTGTTGATGATGGTGGTGTAACCCGAGATCACGGTGCCATCGGACGGGATCAGCACTACATAATCATCCGGATTGGCCATCTTGGCTTTGTAGCTCAGGCCATTGAAGTCCCAAACAACGCCGACTTCGACTTCACCTTTTTCCATGGTGGCGATGGTTGGGTTGGCCAGAGAAATGCGCCCTTGCTTGGCCAGATCGGCAAACATCAGCAGCGCAGGCTGAATGTTCGACTCATTGCCGCCGTTGGCAATCGCCGCTGCCAGCACGCCGTTGGAGGCTTGTGCGGCGGTGCTCACATCGCCGATGGAGACCTTGTATTTGCCCGTCTTCAAGTCCGCCCATTTAGTGGGGACTTCAGAACCGCGCAGCAGCTTTTTATTGACGATAAAGGCAATGGTGCCGGTGTAAGCCAGTGCCCAGTTGCCGTCCTTGTCCTTGGCCCATTCGGGGATTTGATCCCAAGTCGTCGGTTTGTAAGGTTGAGTCACCCCCTTGGCCACCGCTATAGGGCCGAACGCAGCGCCGACGTCACCGATATCGGCGCTGGCGTTATCTTTCTCGGCTGCGAACTTGGCCACCTCCTGAGCCGAGCTCATGTCGGTGTCCATGTGTTTGAGGCCGTAATTTTTTTCAAGATCAGCCCAGGTCGCTTTCCAGTTGGCCCAGTCATCGGGCATGCCGACACTGTTCACTGCACCTTCAGCTTTAGCCGCAGCTTCTAGCGCTTTCAAGTCAACGTCGGCGGCCATGGCCGAGGTGCAAAGGGCGATGCTAGTGCCTAACAGTGATGCCAGGAAAAACTGTTTCATCCGTAGCTCCTTGGGCGTTTTCAACGCTGGATTTTATTGATCTTTCGCGGTGGTTTGGTCTAGGTCAGCAATACCTGAGCCAATTTAAGCGCGGCTCATGACACTTTAATGTCGGCATCCATTGTGCAAGCCCTGTTATCCGGCTGACACGCAGCCTGGGCTAAGCGTAGACCATGCTCAAAGCCCCGCGGAGCATGGCTATACGGCACAGCACAGGTATTAGTGTCACGGAACAGTCATGTGCATTGCCTAGGCTGAGTGACAGATGAATTGATGATTCTGCAGGCCGAGCCTGCTCACATATGGTGCTGGACTAGTCCAGATAGGTAACAGTGATGCGAGAAGGTGCGCCCAAAGCGGTGACAGCGATCAGTCGCACGCTGCAAGAGCAGATTGAGCGGGGATTGCTGGCGTGTGGCAGCCAGTTGCCGGCGGAACGCAAGCTGAGTGAGTTATTTGCCACGACGCGTGTGACGTTGCGAGAGGCCTTGTTGCAGCTTGAATCCGAGGGTTTGGTGTATCGCGAAGACCGGCGCGGCTGGTTTGTTTCGCCGCCACGCTTGGCTTACAACCTGATGCAGCGCAGTCACTTTCACGCCATGGTCAGTGCTCAGGGGCGGGTGCCCAGCACTGAGGTGATTTCAGCCCGTTTGCAACCAGCCTCGGCGGCGGTGTGTGAGCGATTACAGTTGCCTGCACTGTCCAGCGTGATCCAGATTTGTAGAGGGCGGCGCATTGACGGGCGACTGGTGTTGTACGTCGAGCATTATCTGAACCCGCAATATTTTCCGCAGATACTGGGGTTTGATCTCACACAATCAATTACCGAGCTATACGCCCGGCATTATGATTTGCACTACGGTAGAGTGCGTTTTGAGATTGTGCCGACGGCCTTACCTTTCCAGGCAGCGGTAACCTTGAAGGTCTCGACGGGTAGCCCCGGCTTGAGAATTTCGCGGATCAATTACGACCAGCACGATCGGTTAATTGACTGTGATCTGGAGTATTGGCGACATGACGCGATTCATGTCGCAGTGGATGTTCCAACCTGATTTCGTAGCAGTTGCCGCAGCCTGCGGCAGCTATCAGGTAAAGGCGCATCGTCACTCTTTCTGCAATACGCCGCTTCCCGCCGTGATCACTTGCACGCTCAAGCGGGGCGTCGCCAGATCCAGTCCGGCTTCGTCCAGATGGCGTTTGAGCGACAGATTGAACGCCCGCGACACTTCCCATTGCTTGATCGGTGCAGTCTTGAAGCGAGCGCGCAATATCGCGCTGCCGGACTCGAAACTCTCTACACCCTGAATCTCCAGCGGTGACCAGATGTTGCGACGTTGCAGCGGATCGCCGCGCATCTTCTGCCCCACATCACGCATCAGTTTGATCGCGTCGTCGATTTCCATGTTGTACGGGATGGCCACACGAAAGATCGCGTAGCCGAATTCGCGAGAGTAGTTCTTGATGCTTTTGATTTCGCTGAACGGGATGGTGTGCACAATGCCGTCGATGTCTCGCAGGCGCACCGTGCGAATGGTCAAGCCTTCTACGGTCCCCAAATGGCCACCTACATCCACGTAATCGTCGATCGCCAGTGAGTCCTCAATGATGATGAACAGGCCGGTGATCAGATCCGCCACCAAAGATTGCGCACCGAAACCAATGGCCAGACCGATCACGCCTGCACCTGCCAGCAGCGGCGTGACGTTCATGCCCATATTGGCCAAGGCGACGATCAGGGCAATGATGAAAATGGCCGCAAACAAGACGTTACGGATCAGCGGCATCATGGTTTGCGCGCGAGCATTGGCCAGGCCTTTACGCGAGCGGGTCAATGCATGGTGGATGGCAGTATCGGAAATAATCCAGATAAACCAGGCAAACAATAAGGTGCCGGCGAGCCCAAACAGTTTGACGCTGATCTCATGGCCGTCGCCCTCGGTAAAGCTGATCAGTGACATGCCCCACACGCGCAGCCCCAACTCGATAAACACCAGCCACACCACCATATGAATCAAGGTGTAGACAAAGCTTTTCAGGCGTTCGGAATAGAGGGCGTGACGTTTATGGCCGCGCTGGGGTTTTTGCGCATGGCGCCGCACCAGTCCGTTGATCACCATGCACAGCACAACCAATACGGTGCAGATCAACGACTGACGCAACGCGGTGCTGCTGTCGCCCGCCGAGATAAAGGTCGCGGCCAGAGAAATAGCCACCAGAATCAAGGCCGCCACATACCAGTAAGTGCCCAGAATCTCGATGCTCTCGCTCAGAGCTCGTCGGGTGAGGCGGCGGGACAAGGGTTGGTTGCGGATCAGGTGGGCGATGGGGCGGCGGAACCGGATGATGAACAACCCGGCAGACAGCGCTGCCATCACATTGGCGAACGTCGCTGCGGTGTGCGCCAGATGCACGCCAAGGGTAGCAACCAGTCGAGGGTCGCTCAGTGCCTGGCCAAACGCAGCAAAACTGCCAATCCACCATAAAGGGCGAAAGGCCTGATGCCGCAGGATATGCAACGCGCGATGGCGATGGGGGCCGTCAAGCAGCGAAAAAGCGATGACACAGATGGCCGAGAAGCAGGTACCAATCACCAGCGCATAGGCCAGCACCATCGCCAGGTCTTTACCCAGCGATGAGGGCAGCGCGTAGCTCCCGTAAACCGTGATGACCAATGCCACCAGCCAGGGCCCCAATTTGCGCAAGGCAAACCGCAGCATGTCGACGGCCTTGGGGTGTTGCGGCAGCTCTTCGCTTAGCCCAAAGCGCAAGCGCACACGATGACTGACCCAGATCAACAGCGCTGCCAGCAGACTCCAGACCATAATGATCAGGGCAAAAGCGAAAATGATCGGCAGCCATTGATTGGCCGGCAACATAAGTTGCGTGAGCTCTTCCTTGGCCTGACTGATTTCCTTGGACCAACGATAGGTGGGGCTGTCAGTCCCTGAAAACTGTTTTTCGAGGTCTGAGAGGGTGCTGCCGATCAGACCCAAAACGCCGATTTCAGCTTCAGGTTGGGCTTGCTTGGTAGCGTCGCGAAGCTTTTTCAGGTCAGCCAGTAATTTACTGCGCTGTTGATCGTTTTCGAGGTTTTTGATCACCTCGTCCAGTGACTGGCCCAAGGGTTCGGTCGGTTGCGACTGGGTCTTGTCTGACCCGCCAAGCATGCCGGTAATCCCAACGGCCTGAGCCGATGTCAGTGGCAGCAGGGTCAGCAGGCAGGCAAACAAGAGAACGGGCAAGGTAAAAAGACGAAAAAACACTGGGCGATCAACCTCGAAGGGTGCGAATTGACCGAGTGTACGCTAGGGCCCGCAATCATTCATTTCTTGTCACATTTAAATAAGTGACTGCGGGCACTGCGCGATCATGAATTGAGCTTGGCGAGAATTTTGAACACGATGGTGCCGAAGATCAGCAACATGCCGCACCAGATCATCAACACCCCGAAACCGCTAGGCCGCTCGCGAAAGGTGAAGCCTAAAGTCAGCAACAGCATGCCGCAGACAATGGGAATCATCATGGAGTGAAACTCGGACATCGAGATCATGGTTATAGACCTGAAGGAAATAATGCTTCGAGTCTAGGATGCTTTTTTGAAAAGTGTGGTGATGTGGGTCAAAAATGAATAGGGCTGCGGCCCTAGCTTGTTGTCGCTGCCGCAAGTGGCTGCAGCGACAACAAGAGGCATTGCTTAGGGCAATTGGTTGCTGGCGTAAAACGCGGTGAGCACTTTGACCAGATGGGCAAGGTCATGGCTGCCGGCAAGCTCGCGAATGGAGTGCATGGCAAAGGTTGGCAGACCGATGTCGACTGTGCGCACACCCAGATGGCTGGCAGTGATGGGGCCAATGGTCGAGCCGCAGCCCATGTCGCTGCGTACCACAAAGCTTTGCACCGGTACTTCTTCAGCCATACACAAGTGGCGGAAAAACCCGGCGGTTTCGCTGTTGGTGGCGTAGCGCTGGTTGCTGTTGACCTTGATCACCGGCCCGGCATTGAGTTTTGGACCGTGGTTGGCGTCGTGCTTGTCGGCGTAGTTGGGATGAACGCCGTGGGCATTGTCGGCCGAGACCAGCAGCGATTTTTGAATCGTGCGCACGTACTCATCGCCTTCAGGCAGCACGCGTTGCAGGATTTGCTCCAGCATCGGGCCGTCGGCGCCGCAAGCCGAGCAAGAGCCGACTTCTTCATGGTCGTTGGCCACAAACAGACAAGTCTCTTCTGTTTCGGCATTGAGCAGGGCTTGCAAACCGGCGTAGCAGGACAACAGATTGTCGAGGCGGGCGCCGGCGATAAAGTCGCCGTTCAGGCCAATTACGGCTGCGCTTTGGGTGTCGTAGAAACTCAGCTCGTAATCAAGCACCACGTCGGCATTCAAGCCATGTTCGCGAGCCAGCTGGTCGGTGAGCAATGCGCGGAAATCGACACGCTCATCACCCGCGACTTGCGCCAGAATCGGTGGCAATTCGGTTTGCGGGTTGATTGCCCAGCCTTCATTCGCGGTGCGATTGAGGTGGATGGCCAAGTTGGGGATGGTTGCGATCGGTGCCCTGAAATCGATCAGTTGGCTTTCGACCTTGCCGTCGCGGCGGAATGTGACACGCCCGGCTAGTGAAAGATCGCGGTCGAACCATGGGGCCAGCAGGGCGCCGCCATAGACTTCAACGCCCAATTGCCAAAAACCCTGACGTTGCAGCTCGGGTTGTGGCTTGACGCGCAGGCAGGGGCTGTCTGTGTGTGCACCCACCATACGGATGCCGCCGTGCAGGGGGGAATGGCGACCGAGCTTGAAGGCCACGATGGATGAGTCATTACGGGTGACGTAATAACGGCCATTGGCTTCGGTGAACCAGGTTTCGCGCTCGTCGAGGCGCTGATAACCGGCGGCCTCCAGACGTTGCACCAGGCTGGCAGTGGCATGAAACGGGGTAGGGGAGGCCTTGAGGAAGTCGATCAGGCCTTGGTTCAACTCTTCGCGCATAAGTTACTCCAGACAGCAAGGCCGCGAGTTTAGCGCATTGATCGAGATAATTGTTGAGGTGACGATCCGTAGCAGCTGCCGAAGGAACGAGGCTGCGTCCGATTGCGAAGCAATCCTAAACCTGAGTGTGCGTTCAACCTGAAATACGCTATTCACGGAATTTACGACGGCTCTGCCGCCGGACGCAGCCTACGGCAGCTGCTACGAAAGTGCGCAAGTCTCGGTCTCAATCAAAACGGAGCCGGGCACTCGAAACGCAGACGTTCGCCGGTTTGCGGATGGGTAAAGCTGAGCATACTGGCGTGCAAGCACAGGCGTGGCCACGCGGCCAGCGCTTGTGGATGGGCGTAAAGACCGTCGCCCAACAGCGGGTGACCGATAGACAGCATATGCACCCGCAACTGGTGCGAACGCCCGGTGATCGGCGTCAGTTCGACCCGGCAGTAATCACCGCACCGTTCCAGTACTTTCCAGAACGTCAGCGCATTTTTGCCAAACTCATGATCGACCACGTGGCGGGGTTTGGTGGGCGGGTCATAGCGCAGGGGCAGGTCGATACTGCCGCTGTCCAGTTCGGGTTGGCCCCATGCCAGCGCTGTGTAGGCTTTTTCGGTCTCGCGATCATGGAACTGACGGGACAACTCGCGGTGAGTGTCGGCGTCACGAGCCAGCAGGATGATCCCCGAGGTTTCCCAGTCCAGCCGATGCACGATGCGCGCTTCAGGGTAACCATTTTCCTGCAGTCGGGTGATCAGGCAATCCTTGTTGTCATCAGCCCGCCCAGGCACTGACAGCAGCAGGGTGGGCTTGTTGACCACCAGAACGCCAGCGTCCTCGTGGAGGATGTGAATATTGGACAACGGCATTAAAACAGCCTCTTAACAAACGCCGACGGCGACGTGGGAACCTTCCCCGTAGAGAAAGCGCCCAAGCCGCCGTGGTTTCAGCCAGATCAGTTAACGGTCTGGCAGGGTGATATTGAGTTCCAGAATCGAGCAGCTACCTTCATTCTCGAGGGCGATCTGAACTTGATCGTCGCCGATATTGACGTATTTGCGAATGACCTCAACCAGCTCTTTTTGCAGGGCAGGCAGGTAGTCCGGGGTGCTGCGTTGGCCGCGTTCGTGCGCCACGATAATCTGTAGACGCTCTTTCGCGACCGACGCGGTGGTAGGCGTTTTGCGGGTACGAAAGAAGTCAAAAATGTTCATTGTTTAGTTGCCTCCAAACAGGCGCTCGAAGAATCCCTTCTTCTGTACATCAAGGAATCGATGTTCCACGGTTTTGCCCAGCAAGCGATCGACAGCATCGCTGTAGGCCTGACCGGCGTCGCTCTGATCATCAAGGATCACGGGCACGCCCTGGTTGGAGGCTTTAAGAACGGCCTGAGACTCAGGAATAACGCCCAGCAATGCAACGGCCAGAATCTCTTTGACGTCTTCAACACCGAGCATTTCGCCTTTGGAAACGCGGTCCGGGTTGTAGCGAGTCAGCAGCAAATGTTCTTTGATCGGGTCTTCACCCAGCTCAGCACGACGCGACTTGCTGGCCAGCAGGCCCAGCATGCGGTCGGAGTCACGTACCGAGGACACTTCAGGGTTGGTCACGACAATGGCTTCGTCAGCGAAGTACATCGCCAGGTGGGCACCGGTTTCGATGCCGGCCGGAGAATCGCAAACGACATATTCGAAAGTTTGTTTAAGTTCCATCAGAACTTTTTCAACGCCTTCTTTAGTCAGTGCGTCCTTGTCACGGGTCTGGCTTGCGGCCAGCACGTACAAGTTTTCAAGGCGTTTGTCCTTGATAAGCGCTTGTTGCAGATTGGCTTCGCCGTTTACAACGTTGACGAAGTCATACACCACGCGGCGCTCGCAACCCATGATCAGGTCGAGGTTACGCAAGCCAACGTCGAAGTCGACGATCACTGTTTTGTGGCCGCGCAGAGCGAGACCGGTACCGATAGCGGCGCTGGTGGTGGTCTTACCCACACCACCCTTGCCGGATGTAACCACTAGAATCTTGGCCAAGGTGCTTCACCCCTAAGGAAAAAGGACTATTGAGTCCCTGAATGACATCTCTTTAAACGACAGCAGCTAAACAGCCTTGGCAGGTTTCTATAGAGGTCAGGTTTACACAAGGTAAAAACTGCCGATTATTTCCTACAAGGTTTTCTGTTATCCCTACGATTTGAAGATGCTTGGAAATGGCGAGAGTATCCGTTAAAGACGGGTGATGTTCAACATGTCACTTGACAGACTGATTTGAACGCCTGAACCCCACAAAGGGTCGCGGCGCAGATCTTCCGAAACTTTATACATGCCGGCAATTGACACCAGTTCGGCGCTCAACTGCTGACAAAAAATCCGTGCTTTGGTATTGCCTTTGTGCCCGGCCAAGGCTCGGCCACGCATCGGTCCGTACACATGGATGTTGCCATCGGCCATAAGTTCCGCACCGGGGCTGACCGAAGCGATGACCACCAGGTCGCAGTTTTCGGCATACACCGTCTGGCCGCCGCGTACCGGGGAGGTGATGATCCTGGTCGGTTTGATCGTCGGCTCCGGCGGCTTCTCGGGTTTTTTCGGCGCGGGAACGGCTTCAACAGGCTCAATCAGCCGCTCACGTGCCCCCGACGGTGGCAGCACCGGGAGGTCAATGGCGATGGCGGCGGCAATGTCTTCAATACGGCTGGCGCGAATCGCCAGGGTGCGCAGGCCGTGTTGGCGGCAAATGCGCATCAGGCCCGGCAAATCGATAGTGCCCACGTCGGCAGGCAACTTGTCCAACGCCAGTATCAATGGCGTGTTGCTGAAAAAATTGGGGGCTTGAGCCACTTTCGCTGCCAATTGACGATCAAGGGCTTCAAGGTTGTTTTTGGCCAGTTCCAGCACCGTAATGGCGAGCATACTGCCCTTTAGCTGGAACACTGGGGCTTGGTCTAGCGATTCGGTTTGGCTCATGGTCTGTTTAACGCGGCTTGTCACTTAAAGTGTTGAGACTTATAACGAGAACGCTCACGAGTCGCAAGCGGGGTCGAAGGATGTAGAATGGCCGGCCTTGTGTCTGCCCGGAATCATTAATGGATCGCCCGCATTTTCGTGCTGCTTTTTTTCACCCCAGGTTTTGGCTGCTATGGCTAGGGCTCGGTGTGCTGTGGTTAGTGGTGCAATTGCCTTATAAAGTTCAACTGTGTATCGGCCGCGTGCTGGGTGCTGTCATGTACCGGATCGCCGGTGATCGAAGGCGCATCGCGGCGCGCAACCTTGAGCTGTGTTTTCCTGAAAAAACAGCGGCTGAGCGTGAGCGGTTGCTCAAGGAAAACTTCGCATCAACGGGGATTGCCTTCTTTGAAATGGCCATGAGCTGGTGGTGGTCCAAGCCGCGGCTGGCCAAATTGGCCCATGTCGAAGGGCTGGAGCACCTTGAGCAGGCGCAACGGGAGGGCAAGGGCGTCATCTTGATGGCGTTTCACTTCACTACGCTGGAAATCGGCGCAGCCTTGCTCGGCCAGCAGCACACCATCGATGGTATGTACCGCGAGCATAACAACCCGCTATTCGATTTTATTCAGCGACGCGGCCGTGAACGGCACAACGCTGACTCGTTAGCTGTAGAGCGTGATGATGTACGCGGCATGCTCAAGTTGTTGCGATCCGGGCGGGCTATTTGGTACGCCCCTGATCAGGACTACGGTGCAAAGCAGAGTATCTTCGTGCCGCTGTTCGGTATTCCTGCCGCAACCGTCACAGCCACCAGTAAGTTCGCCAAGCTGGGTAAGGCTAAGGTTGTGCCGTTTACTCAACAGCGACTGGCAGATGGCAGTGGTTACAAGTTGGTGATTCATGCCCCCTTGAGTGATTTCCCCGGAGAAAGTGATGAAGCAGATTGCCTGCGCATCAATCAATGGGTGGAACGCGCGATTCGTGAGTGTCCAGAGCAATACCTGTGGGCCCATCGTCGTTTCAAGACCCGCCCTCCCGGTGAACCGAAGCTTTACGAAAAGCGTCGCTGACGCATGGCTGCCTTGAGATGAAGCGGATTTTGTCAAGAAAGCCATCTGTGAGATGGCAGTTCACTGGGTTGAGTTCAGGCCATCCACAGGCTTGAGCTATTTATAAGTAATGGTGAAACCCAACGCGCCCTCTGCGGAGCCAGCAACTACAGCAGTTGCTGGCGCGGTCTGATAATAACGTGCATTAAATTCCAGCATCATGCCGCCTGTAGCTGGAATTGCGCCTTGGAGCACATCCTGTTCCAGGATGACTGGAGTGAGTCCATCGCGCCCCAAAATTTGAATACCGATGCCCTGCGCGATTGAACCTGCCATCAAACTCATCAAGCCCAGATTGGCGTCCAGAGTCACCGAGCCTGCTTTGGGCTCCAGGCGGATATGTGCATAGGTGACAGTTCCTCCGGGCAAAGGGTCGGATATACACGCATTCAACGCGATCGTGAAGGGTACGGCATCGCTCGTATGGCCTTCACCGATGAATTCGGTGTTTGGCCAATCCCCTAGTTTGACCGGGTCGGCGCTCACCGGGTTGGCTGAGAGGGTGCACTCTGCACGTGTGACAGAGCCGTTCAAGGCCAGGCCGAAGGCATTAGGGATACCGGTAAACGAGCCTTTGACCAGTTCCTTGCCCGAATCCAACGACTGCATGCCGGGAGCTATTTCGGCGGTTTTGATCAGGGTGATGGTGCCCGCTAATGTAGTGTGTTGTAGATGAAAAGGGGTGTGAAAATCGATACGGGCATTAAATGGCACCGAACTGTCAGGCCCGTCCAGTTTCCAAAAGCCTTGGGTGAAACCGTCGTAGGGGCTGCCGAAACTGATCTGCGCGCCAACACCTGGGATGTTGGTCTGTAACAGGGCGCTGGTGGTCATGCCGCTTTTGCGGGAAAGGGGCCCGGCTATCGTTGCTACGGCGCTTCTGGCACTGAATCGCAGCATGACCTTGCCGTCATTCTGACAGTAGATGGCGTTGACACCGCTACTTGACACAAATCGCTTGGCAACCGGGCCTATGGGATCACCAATCTGAGCATCTCTGGGAACATAGAGTGCACCGACATTGGCCGTATACAGAATGGGCCCCGTTCCGGTTCCCCAATAACATGTGTTGCTGGCTGCGTAGGTGGTGCCAAGGGGCAAGAATCCGCTGGCTGCGAGTGCGAACAAAACGCTTGGCGTTAATCTGATCGGCATGCTGTGTTTGATCCCGGCAAAAACAACGCAGACCCTTAAAGGTGCCCGCGTATAAGTAAAACGAAGAGTAAGTCAGTGGCACACCAGGTCTTGGACCCGGTAACCTTCTTCAAAGGGCATGTTGTGAGTATCGAACTGCGCCTGGCATTGCTCTGCGGACGTCTTGCCCCATCGTACATGGATGGTTTGTTGTCCCTCAACAGTGCTCAGCAGGGACTGACCGGCCTGGCCGACGATACCCAGCACGTGGCCATCGGCGTTGCTGATCTGAGCGCCAAAGGGCAGTGCTGTTCCGTACTGATTACGGGTACTCACCAGTAACCGCTCTACTTTGCGGGCAGGAAATAGCGCCTTGACCACGGCCCCCCGTCTTGGAACCACTTGGGTAACACCGTTATCAATTTCTACATTTGGATCCAGCTGGTCGGTATCGAGGATGACCCGGTTGATCCGAAAGGGGTGCAGATAGGGGATCAGGGCGTAACCACGATCATTGGTTCTGGCACTTGAGTCATTCAACAGGCCTACGTTGGCAATGTTGGGTACATGGATCAGGCCACTGGTTTCACCCAAGTAGGGCCCCGTTTCGAGGCCGTCCGCGTGCAACAGCAATGCGCCGCTGGCGTTGAGCGAAAGGGTGCTGAAATCGGTACCTTGTGTAATGCCCGCTCCAAGGCTGGCAAAGGGGGCCAAATAGCCAAGCGACAGTTCAGCGCTTTGCCGACCGCTTTCATTGCTGGCTGCGGAGGCCCTGTAGTTGAGCAAACCATTTTGGGCACGACCAGACAGAGCGGCGCGGTGGTTGAGCTGACCGCTGTTTTGGCGCAGGTCGTAGGTGGCGGTGGTTGATCGTCCAAACTCCAGTGGTACCGAGATGGTCAAGCCGTACTGACGCTCGTTGAACTCATCATCGTTCAACGACTGAGAGGCGTAGAGGGAGTAGCTCACGGTATTGAAGCGACTACTGAAATTGAGTTGAAATTGACGCTGAGCGTCATCCAATTGCCAGTAATTCTCTTGGGAAAATATCAGGCTCAGTGAGCTATAGAGCCCTATGTCCTGAAATACCGAAGCTTCCAGCATGCTGCGACGGCTTCCGCGAAAGCGCTGGTCTGCGCTGCGTTCTCGCACTGCTTCCGTAAAGTCGCGATAGCCTTCGGTGGAGTAGCGATAACCTGCGAAACGCAGATTTGTTCTGGTCTCGAATGACTTGCCGTACTTCACCGAGTAGCTCATGCCCTGGACCGTGTGCTGGCTTTCCTCGGGTTCGGTTTGCGCAGAGGAGCGTGTCACGTCAAATGACAGAGCGCCTATCGACCCCAGGCTTTTACCAATACCCAACGTAGCGGCCTGATAGAAATCATTGCCCATCAAGCCGCCGTACAGTGTCGAATTCAATCGCGTGCCGATGGCCAGGGTTCCTTGCCAGAGCATTGAATCATCCGTGGCGTCAAACGGTGCATTGTAGCGACCCGCGCTGGCGCTATAACGCCACACGCCCTCACGCAGCAAATTAGTAAGGGTTGCATAAGGTTGAGTGAAACGCCGCACTTGGCCATCCGCTTCGGTCAGAATAATTTCCAGCTCACCGCTGCCGCTGGCCAAGGTGAGGTCATTGATCTCATAAGGGCCTGCACTGACATAAGTGGAATACACCGGGAAACCGTTCTGACGTATCTCGAGCCTGGCCCGGGTTTGCGCAACGCCGCGTATGGTCGGTGCATAGTGTTGTTGTGAGTCCGGCAACATGCTCATGTCCGACGCAATCTGCACGCCTCTAATCGGCACGCTGCGAAATACATCTCCCGGCGTGAAGGTTTCCCCCAGTGTCAACTGCGAATGGGCACCGGGGAGGTCGCGTTGCAGATAGGTATAAGCGCGCGACCATGTGCGATCGCCTTTGGCGTCACTGCGAAAAGTGTTATTGCTGCGCAAGCGCCAGACGCCCAGGTTCAGTCCGCTATTTACGTACAGGTCGTGACTGTTGTTGTGACCGGTCTGATCGTTACGGCTTTGTTGCGCCGACAGTTGATAATTGACAAACGCGGAATTGATGCCGTAATCCCAGCGTTGTGGGTCGACATATCCGGCAATGTCACGGCGCATGGCAATCTGTGGGATGGAGAGCGAGAGGGTGAGTTTTCCGCCATCCATGTGCACCGTCGCGCCAGGAATCAGGCGCTCAATATCGACGCAGGTATCGAGTTCCCCAACAGATTGCTCCAGGCCATCGAGCTTGACACCCATGTCGTTGAGCAATGTTGGGGATAAACAAGGCGTCAATTCATCACCCTGTGGATTGGCTGCAAAGTCTATTTCTCGACTGTCGAAAAAACTCAGGTTGATGTCGATACTGACCCGGTATCGTCCGGGCGTCAGATGCAGAGTGCTGGACAACGTATTCAAGGCAAGCGCACCCGCATCGAGGTCGTGAGTGTCTATTTGGCGCATAAACGTTGATTGGAACTCAACGGGCGTGGATGCGTGAGCAGAATCTGTTTTTAGCCCGGTGATGCTGGCGCCGATTAATACAGTGCACTGTAAAAAAGCCTGCACAGGCGAACAACTTCCGTGCGATGAAAAAGGCATGGCGGGAGTCCGCGAAATGTTAAAGATCAAGGGCTACGGGCAATGTCATGGGCGCAGTGAATGCACCGAAATCGTTGATAGTCGAGAAGGTCACCTGCATCCCTGCGGTCGGCTTGAAGCCGTCCAGCTCATACGTCTGAATGTCGAGAGGGCGTGACATGGTGGCGTCCTTCACGCTGAAGGTTTGCCCGTTAGCGCTCAGTTCAATGCGTATGAAAGACACATGAAAAGGACTCGGGTTGTTCACGATTAAACGAGCTTTACCGTCGATGCTCTGTATTGACCATTGCAAGTCTTTCAGGCTGTCCAAAGGGTTGCCGGTAAGTTCAGTGGGGCGCCAAAACAATTTGATACGGGTGCGCAAGGCAATATTCAATTGGTTGGTTTCACGGGCTTCAAGTTGCGGTATTTCCTGAACATTAAAATAAAACAATGATTCGCGGTCTTTAGGGAGCGATTGGGGTAATCCATTGATCTGCACGTGCTGTTCTTTACCTGCGTTGAGGCGAAACAACGGCGGAGAGGCGATGAATGGAACCGCAGTGGTTTGATCATCTGTAATCGTATTAACCCAGGTCTGCACGGCAAAAGGTTTAGTGCTGGGGTTGGATACCCTCACAGAAACATTGCGTTTGTCACTGTCGAATACCACCCGAGTACTGCTTATAGTCAACGCGGCATGGCTGCTGGGTAGCCCCACTAAAAAACATGCCAGTAGTCCGCCCTTTAGACGAGCGGAATTCTTGATACTGCCGAACATAGTGACCCCCGGTGTCGAAAAGTAAGATTGAAACAACGGGCCAAAAAACCCGTCGTTTTAAAGAGAGGGGGTACTAGTTGATATTCACGCTGAAGCTGACATCAGCGTCGGCAGGGCCAGCGCTAACAATTGCTTGCGTGGAAATATAGGAAGCATAGAAATACATCAGCGTAGGATCGGTCTCACTCAAAGGATAAATTGCCGATGTACTACCGCTTGGTAACAGTGCACCGGTGAAGTCTTTGATTGCCACTGCAACCCCCTCGGCTGCTCCCGATACAGGCTTGACACCATAGTGATCTCCGCCCCCTCCTTGTACTGAAGTGAAGGTGACGGTCGCATTTAACTTGGTCGGGTCCATAACGCAAACACTGCTAGGGGTGATGCGCATTTGAAAACCGCCCCCCCCGGCTTGGGTGCCCACTGAAGTAAATGCACTGGCATCGACCTCTCCCATTCGGACGAGATTGCCCACTAAACCTGTTTCAGGGTTGACGATTTCAATGGGGCAGGTGGCGCTGGTGATTTTACCGGCAAAATTGATCGTGCCTGTTGTAGCGAATGCTGAGGGTACGGCAAAACTTAATGCCAGACCGAGCGGTAGAGTCACTAAAGATAGCTTCATGTAATAAGTCCCTTGATAGATTTATTTCTGCAATTGTCAAACCAGTATTTGCCGAGAATGATCGCAGCATGCGGGGCGACTAGAGCCGCAAAATTCTAGGGGGGGGAAGTCTGGCGCGATATGAGAAAACTCTCAATTCGGTGAGGGGAGACGAATTAAATTGTGATCGTAGTGTGTAATGCACGCTAATGCCCCAGCTTTATTGAGCTGGAGCATTAGGGAGTTAGTTTATAGCCAGGCTATTAATTTTTTATGTGTGAGCCTATTTTACTTCTAATTTGTGCAACCGTATATTCGGGGCGTTGGCCAACACTTATATCGTTTAGTTTGTTATTACGCACTTCGGTTGTTGTTGCCCACTTACCATCAGGATTAACTGACCCTCCTGCAGGTTTTTTGGGCTTTGGCGGTGGTGTGGGAGGAGAGTAATCAATGACCGGTTCGGGAGGAGCAGAGCTGCCGGCGGTTTGTCCGCTCGACCCACTGGGCCCAGCGACTGATGGATTGGCCATGGGCGAAACTTCTCTGGCAGCGGTTTCACTACGCGTTGAGCGAACACTGCCGGTTCGGGGAAGGTCGCTGGATGCTTCGATTGCTTCGCTACTTACATTGCGTGATGCATTTCGAGGCACTGTTGCATCCTTCATTTTCCCTATACTGTCTTTGACCATTTTGTGCCAACTCACTTTCGCCGCCGCCGTTGCTTTTTTTGCAACACGGATCGCGCGCCAAAGGCCCCATGCACCAAACGCTACATCCAGACCGCCAGAGATAAGAGAACTGGTCTGATGTTTTTCACGATCTTTAAGTCGAGTTGCAGTGGTTGCCATGACACCTTCATACATCCCGTAGATACTGCCACCAACACCGAGTGCCGTGAACGCTATGGTAGTTGCAATGGCAGCTGCGCCAATAGGAGGAGCAAAGATTACTGCTGAGAGAGTAAGCACTGCACCGACTGCCGACATTGCGGCTCCCAACACTCCCATCCAGTTAACCCCCCGATTGGCATGTCCCGTAGGATCGACAAAATTGATGGGGTCGCCTGCGCAATATGCATACGGATTAATTCCGCCCGCGCCGAAAGGGCTGAGTGAGTCCGGGCTATGGAAGCGCATCAGTGTCGGGTTATAGGCCCGGTATCCCTGACCAAGCAGATACCATCCACTTTGCGGGTCGCGTACCTCGCCGTTGAACCCCAAAGTACACTTAAAATCATCATCCAGATTGCGTGCACCATAAGCACCATAGGTCGCTTTGCGCAGTTCATTTTGGCCAGTTTCAGCGAGCACGCTGTTTTTGCCGTCAGTCATCAGCAGAAGGGTTTGAGTAAAGTCGCCCTGCTGCTGTTGGCCCAATGGTTGCTCACCGAAATAAAGATAATGAGTCTGAATATCTCCTTGTTCTGTCCGGCACAGGAGATCGTCCTCATAAAAGCGCAGGGTTTCATTTTCTGTGCCGTGCTTGACGCCCTGTAATGAGTTATGAGAATCGTAGCGGTACTGACTGACGTCAGCACCATTGGCGTCGGTAACTTGGATCAGTCGGCTCTGACTGTCGTAATGCAGGGTCTGGCCGGTTTCATCGAGAACGAGATTGCCATTGTTGTCATATTTGAGTTCGAAGTCTCCTTCGGGTAGATAGTCAGGGTGGCTGTGAGTGATTCTGATTAATTGGCAAGGATCATTCGGGGCAAACGAGCTCACAGCTTCGTCGAAACTGCCGTCAGCAAAGGTTGTGTACACCGCAGTGATGTTGTCCAGTTCATCAAAGGTGAAATGTTGTTGGTGAATGGCATTGCCATAACGGTCTTTTGGCTGACGTTCACCCTCGCAAATGTACTCCACCATCCGCCCGCGCTGGTCGTAGCCGAAGGTTTCAAATAGTTCAGTTTGCTCACCGACTGTCAGGCGTCGATCTTTCAGCCTGTTATCTTCCCGGTAGGACTGGAAAATGGTTTGCGCGGGGTGATCACCGCTCAGGGTTATATGACGTTCGGTTTCACGGCCTTGGTCATCAATGAGCAATAGGGTTTCAACGGTCTGTTGGGTGCTTATATCCTTCACGATAATCAGGTTTACTTGACCCAGTTCGTCATAGTCGAAGGTGGCGAGAATGTGACCTTGGGTAATGCTCTCGATACGTGCAAAACTGTCGTAAGTGTAGGTGCACGTCATCCCGTTGGGATCGATGCGAGTTAACGGCCGCCCGCTCAGGGTTTGGGTAAAGGAGGTTTGGGATTCTTTACCCGAGGCCATGTCCTTCCAGCGTTCGGTGATTAATTGACCACTGAGGTTGTACACAAAAGTATGTTCACTCTGACGGTTCTGCGACGATATCAGTTGAGCACTTTGAGGGTCGTACTTGAAAATTGAGGCGTCATCGGGTGCAGTGCTGAACGCTGGCGTTTGCGCAAGGCCGGGTATATAGGTGTAGGTGATGGACTTTTGGTCCGCGGTGATCATCTCGCTTGGCTGAGAGCGGCCACCTTCATAAAAAAACTGTTGAAGGCGTGGCCCGACCTGCAATGTGGTCCGTCGGTCGATTCCATCAAAGGTCTGGTATCCGACACATGATGTTTTCTCGGCATAAACAACACTCATGCGCACAGGCAGTTCCGCTGCTGTGTGTGCCGCATACTCGCGGTGTATTTCAGTGAAATTGGGCAGTATTGTGGACTGTACACGGGAAAACGGATCGTACTTGAACTGCGTGAGCTCGCCCATTTCGTCGAGTTGTTCTGCGCAGTTACCCAAGCCGTCATAGAAATACAGCCGCTCGCTTTCTAACAACCCGTTGGTGTTCAGCGCTTCAACCTTGTCTTCTTTGCCGAACAGGTTGAGGGTTGTCCGACGCTTACCACTGATTTTCAGCGGCGTACCGGTATTTTGTGTCCACGTAGTAGAGATTTGCCTGGAGGGATCGTTTTCAGTGATCCGCACAACGCCATCTGCACCCGTGATTTTGTATTGCTCGCCCCAGGCGTCGTACTCGAAAGTGGTGGTCAAGGCGATGTTTTTGTCGCCCTCCCAATCGACAGTGGTTTCATGGGTCAATTGGCCTAAATGGTTATACGTGGCGCTATAAGTAGTACGAAACAGACTTGAATCCCCGCCCAACGCGTCGATGTCCTGACGCTCCTCTTTTAATAGCCGGTTTAAACCGTCGAACCATGTGCGGGTCGGGACACCCTTGATATCTGTTGTGTACTGCACTGCCTGTTGTCCGGGGTCACCACAGGTTAAGGCATATTGATATTGGCGGTTGGCCACATAGTCAGTGCCCAGCCCAACGACCTCTTCGGTCACCCGGCCAAGACGGTCGTGGTGATAAATAATTTCAGCGCCGTTTGAATCTTTGCTTGAAAGTTTGATGCCATTAAATAATGAGTGTTCCTCAGTGATGACCTGGCGTACCGGTCTGTCTGGAGCGTCGTCATGACCGATCATGGTGCTGACGGTTCGTCTGGCCATTACATTGGCGTGAAAGTTGTACGCATGGTCATAGTCATAGGTGGTGGTGGTTGAGCGATCTATTTGACCGTTTACGGTTAGCGTCATCTTTCGGATGAGTCCATGGCGCAGCGGATCATCCAAGTCGTTTAGGTACTCGTGAGCGATAGTGCGTAACACCTGTGAGGCATCGCTCGCGTTCACTTTTGTGAGGGATTCCTCGCTCATTGCCAGCCAGGACTCGCTGCCATTTAGACCTCGATGTGCGGTGTAGCTATAACGGTGTTGCAGTGTCGGCGCATCACCATAAGCGGAGCTTGCCGGGGTCACCGTTTTACTTTTCAGGTTGCGCACAAAGTGTTGCGGGTCGGCAGGGCAGCCCTCTTCGCCGTCCTTGTCGTACCACGTGTAAGTTTCAGTCACTCCGTTAGCATTGGTCTGAACCAACACGTTGCCGAAGTCGTCATAAGTGGTACTTACCACCTCGGTGTGACGGGGTAATGTGTAAGCTAACTTGCGCCAAATTTGCGTAACTTTTTTGGGTAACTGGCAATAATTCGGCTGATCCTTGAAGTCCACCGAAGGATCAATGTGGTACTCGATTTCGGTCACAAACAGCGTGTCATCGGAAGTGAGTGAAGCTTTTTGCGTGACTTCCTCCCTCAGCATTAGATGAAAGCGGTTGTACACCCGCCGAGTGCTGCGTACGGCCAAATTGTTGGATGCGTCCCATAGGTGTTCCTGAGTTTCATATTCATAGTTGGACCTCACCTTATAAAGGTTGTCCAAACCATCATCATTCCAGGCTATATCGCTGCCATACCCCAGAAAATTGTGGTCATTGGTGTTGTCAGGGTCTTTCGAGCCATAGGTATAACGGGTTTCGATCACAGGCTGGCCAAAACCCGGATCCCGGGTATGTGAGGCCACACGGGGTAGCCTGCGATCTATGACGCCCGGAAAATAGTGGGGCTTACCCGAATAACTGACGGTTTCATGACCTGCGGTAGGCGTGTAGACATGGTGAAGGCAGGTCAGATCGTTCTCTGTGGTGTAGGTGAAGCGCCAAGAGGCACTGTCCTTGGTAGGTAAGACAATACTTGTGGTTTCTCCCCCAATTATATTTAACACAAACACCGTTTCTAACGGTGTGCCGGGGAAAAGCTTGACCATCATTACGTTAGCGGTACGTGCCAGGCTGAGTAAGGATGAGCCGTCTTCATTATTGATGCTGCTGAGCAGCGGTTCTGTACCAAAAGATTCATATACGAGCGAAACACTGTGGCCCTGGGGTGAAAACATTTGCACAGGCATCGCCAATTGGCCTTGGCCGACCTCTAGGATTTCCACCAAGCCTGATTTATGCTCAACCCGATAACGCTGATTGTCCAGCACATGGAAGTGAAAAGAATCGATCTTCTTTTCCGGGATAACTGTTTTGTCATCTTCAACATTAACTTTGAACGTCTCACCGGTGTGCAGTGCTAATAATCCGTTGGCTGGGTTGAATTGCGAAAGCTGCAAGTTCCAGCCTTTGCCAAATCCGCTGTCGGCGCTGTTCAGTGGGTTAAAGTTGAGGTGCAGGGGGACAGAGGGCCCCGCTAACTGATTGGCTTTAAGCTCGGGAAATGCAAGGGCACAGGTATATTGACCCGTCCGAGGGTCGACTTGGCTGTTAATAAAGTTTGTGAAATTAAAAGCGTTTGACGTGACAGATGTAGAAAGGGTCATGGTATAAGCTCGGTTTAAAAAGAGTGATCAATCAACCGGTTGAGACCGTTCAATATAAACGCAGCTGAGTTGCTCGTTCAGACTTTTGTTATTGAATTCGGCGCCGACAAAAGAGGCTTCGAGGCGTATGTTTCTCTTGGGAAGTAGTCCTCCCGCGGGAAGATTTCTCATGCTGTCGATGGTAATGGCAGCGGGATTATTTTCGCTCCAGTCAGTGGGGGTCTTTACCGTTTTAAATTTTATATAGAAATTATCTTTGGATGGGGCATCTGTGCAACTTTCGCTTTCGTAAAAATGAATCAGGGTCGCTGAGGGTATGTTCTTTAACCAAAAAGTGGAAACCATGTTGTTTTCACACCGCTCATTGCTGTTCCCAAAGTTAAAGTATTGGCTGGTGGCAGGTACCGGCAAAGTGCACGCTTCTTCATTCTTATCATTGTAGAAGTAAATCATGCCTATTGTTTCCTCCGCGATGTCAAGCGGGGTGGCACTGCTTTGGCTGGTTAATGCGATCAATATAAGTGCGAACATCGAGTTGAGCGGGCGTTTTAAATGCAACATTTTAAACCTCATGTATAAAGCCGTGCGGCGTGGGAATGACAAGGTCGCAGACTGTAGCATGTGAAGCCGTTGTGTGAGCCTGGCACTTCTGAGAGTACTGAGCACTTATAAATAGGCGTAAAAATACAGGTCTATTCACGTTGTCAGTTAGAGACAGTACGTGCACACACACTATAAGTGAGGAAAGCGATATGGCAGCCGAAGGCGCTCTTAAAGGGCCAGTCATTCCACTTTTAATTAATAATACAATTGACCCGCAAGCCTTGAACGGTGGGGCGTTGTTTACGTATGCAAAGTATGATAATCCGGAACTCGGGGATGAGCTGTATCAGAGTTGGTTAGGGATGACGCAGGACGGCTTCCCTGTAGATGTGACGGATATACCCATTCCTGTTGATCCGCTCCATGAAACTGAATTGGGCTTTGCCATGCTGATTTCCAATTCATTTGTAATGCAATTGGATAAAGGGCAGGTTTTTTACTCCTATTTTCTTAAGCGTTATACCGATGACCCCAATAAACCGAAGGTGGAATCCAAGAGAATTCATTTTGGTATCGGTAAGGCCGGCCGGCTGCCAGCTCCTCAAGTGAAAGAGTCTCATGACAACCAACTCGATACTGGCGCCATCCAAGGGGCCACGATGACAATCGCTGTTGCGCCTTATACCGCCATGTCCACCGGAGATAAGGTTCAGCTTGTGTGGAAAGGGGTGAAAGCGGATGGGACTGACGGACCA
Organism: Pseudomonas helleri; assembly: GCF_009600315.1. GTDB lineage: Bacteria > Pseudomonadota > Gammaproteobacteria > Pseudomonadales > Pseudomonadaceae > Aquipseudomonas > Aquipseudomonas helleri_A. Next base: position 170,067 of record NZ_WIWC01000001.1, read on the forward strand.
ACTGTATTCATTCCAGCAAAAACCCTAAGTGATCAGGACACTGATCCGGCTAACAACCCAGGGCAAGTACTCAGTTGGACTTTACCCAAAACAAACGCTATTGCGTTGCGCGGAGGGGTTTTCAGGCTGCATTATGAGATCACCTATGCAACGCGCGAACAAGAGCGTCAGACCGTTTCTGCAGAGCGTAGCATTGTGGTTATAGCGCCGACACTTCCTCACCTGTCAGCCCCCAGTGTTAAGGATCTAGTGGGCACAGAGATCAATCCAGGTCAGTTTCCCGACGGGATCCGCGTGCTGTTACCCGTCTATCCGGACATACGCGTCGGTGACGATGTACTGGTTTATGGCACGCGTACGGGCTCAGGCAGCAGTCCCTTAAAGAATTCAATTGGGCACTTTAAAGTCGATGCCTCCAACATTGAAAGCGGCAAGCTTGAAGTACCCCTCGCTGCTGATTGGCTGACTGTCAATAGTGGGGCATCCGTTGACATTCGCTATCAATATGCGCGAGCCGACTCTGCTGGGACGGGTATGCCGTTAGCGTTGACCGTGCGTGAACCCATGGTGTTGCCTACACCTACTGTCGATAACAGTGTCGTCAGTGCTGGCAAGGATGAGTTGGATCCTATGCTCGCCTACAACGGGGCCTATATTGTGATTCCTGCAAACGCCACCATTGGTGAGGGGGATACAGTCACGGCGTACTTCAGAGGTTTTGATGCCAGTGGGTCTTGCGAAGTTAGTGAGGCCAGTCAACTAAATCCCATGAAGTTTAAAGCGCCGGCAACCGTATTGCCGTCGAACTTCGGTAAAACCGTCGAAGTTACCTACAGCGTCGCTGGGCAAATGGCTGATTCGTCCTTGTTTCTCTTTATTCGTGAGCTGGATATTTACTCGAGAATTACCTGCGAGGGGGTTCAGGTCGGCTCGCCGGCAACCCTTAGACTTTCGGATATTCCAGCTGACGGCGCAAAACTACGCATCGGGCTTTGGCCTTTTATCTCGACACAACAAACGGTGCGCCTCTGGTTAACTTCCAGCGGTATAGAAGACCGGAACATTATTGCACTTCGTAAGGTTTTCCCACAGGAGTGTGTCGATGGAGTAAACGCTCATTTAACACGCGCGGATCTTCAGGGGATAGCCGTTAACGGAATATTTACGTTACGTGCAAGCGTCAGTTTTGATGGTGGGCATTCAACTACACTTTTCAGTAATCCTTTACAACTTAAACTGTTGTCCTGAAGCCCAGTCAAAATAATTTTCAATAAGGGGTTAACGAATAATGAGTCAAATGACAGTGGTCGAGTTAGTCGCAGCCATGAAAGGCAAGTCTCTGACCTATGGCTGGGATGCCGTAACCCTCTATGATCAGCGAAAAGCCAATGAATTATTGCTCCAGCTCTACATAGAGCGCTTTGATACTGAAAGTGGGTACTTTGAACCTCTCTCAATGGTGGTGTGTTGGGGGGATGGGAAAGAAAAGGAACATATTTTCAATTTGAAACTCAGCGCACCCAGACTTTCCTTTGAAGCCTCCGATCCCGCTTTGGATCCGCGCGCCCGACTGACCCTAAAAATGGTTGCAGGGATGATTGTCAGTACGAATGAAAGGTTGGGTGCGCACTACATCAAGCAGATATTGCAGGTGTTACCGGTAGGCGGTCCAAGCCTATGGATGGATCAACCGCTGACCAAAGGCAATGTAAGCGGGTTAGGAGAGGTGATCATTGATATTGATAAAGCCGAAACATTTATGGCTAACTTTGTCATGGGTAGCCTCGCCCAGGAAGACGTGGGTAGACGTTTCAAAGAATACTTTTTAACCTTGCCTGCCGCACAAAAAAAGTTTTCCCTGGGTTCTATTGATGGTTTTGAAAATGGTGTGTTGACGCCTAATAGTTTTGAAATAAAAGTGGTTAAAGCCAGTTATCTTTCTGTTTTGGGTGATGAGGATTATGGCGATGGTGCTGTCATGCTGTTCATCAAGTTTAAAGACGGTGAAGATGGCACATTCCCTAACACAAAATCGATTTATCTGCTGCCTTCGGATGAATGCGGGCTCGCTTATACAGGGGCTATTTTACTGTCCAGCCGTGTTTTGTTCGATATCATTATGCGCGGCCCTGCAGTGGCTGATATTGGTCATGGCATCAAGTTTTTGGATTACACACCCGAGAATGGCGCAGGCAAAGATATTGCCTGGAGTTTAAAAGCGGGGGCCGGAGGTGTCAGCCATAAGTTTATTCATAATTACAAAGTCCGCGATGATGATTTCGATGCGACGTTTACAACGGACTTGCATGTTAATTTTAAAGCCGATGAGGGTGGCCCGGCCCTGACGATAAAGGGAGGGGGCGAGCGAATTGAGTTTGTGCTGGATAAAGTCTATACCCTTCCTTTCAGCCGTGTCATTTACTGGCAGTGGCCATCTAACGAACAGTGGGATTATGGCCAAATTGTATTCACCTGTAAGCACACCGTTAGCTTTGATGTGGTGGTGGATAATGATACCGGCTGTGTCAGCTTTACCCGCGATGAGCGCTCCTCCAGTTTTGACTTGTCGGTAACAGGTTTTGAAAATTTGTTTGACTTGAAATGGGAGGGAATCCGAATGGTCCCGCTCATTGAAGCGTTTTATCGCCCGAAACTAGAGGGTATTCTTCAGTCGCTCACCACGCCCGTCCTGGATACGTTCATCCTGCGAAATCTTCTATTTCCCGGTCATAACGCCTTGCACTTGAGAGAGGCATTTGTGCCCGGTGATCTTGCTGTATTCGGTCAAATTGATCCTTTGCGCAGCACTACGGTGTTAACGCCTGCGAACTCGAACATCGAGGCTGGCAGTGCGTTGCAATTCTTTTTGACTCCCTCCCCAGATAACGTCGTTTGGAAAGTGCGGGATGCTGATGGTAGCAATAAAGAGGCAGGCACTATCAGCGACAGTGGCTTATACCGTGCGCCTTCTCAGGCTGAACTGCCTGATGGGTTGGTGACTGTCATTATTACTGCAGAAGGGCATTTAAATGGTCAACCTGTAAAAAGCTCGGCATTAGTGACAGTACTTAATAACACGATTTCGGTAAACCCTCTTTATATCAGCTGTGATGCTGCGGGCACGACAGAGCTCTCTGCGGAATCAATCAGTGGCGGCACTTTAGAGTGGACACATCTGACCCCGGAGTGGGGCTCAACACTGACTGAAGTTGAAGGAAAACCCAACAGCCGCGAATACAGAGCTGGCCGCCCAACCACGCCTGGCACGCCATTTGTTATGGACAGGTTTGAAATAACAAAAACGCAAAATGGAAACATATCCAAGGCTTATATTCATGTACTGATTCTTGTGGAGAGGGTTAATACGCCTATGTGGCTATCCGAAGACAGTGATCCTTCAAGCGGAACGGTTCAATTTGAGCTCAGGGGAAAAAATGGTCCCATTGAATCGAAAAAAGTGACCTGGAAAATGCTCGGGGGGGTAGGTTCTTTCGACGACATAACGGGTATTTATACTGAACCATCCTTTATTGTGCCGGGAAGTTTTGTTGTGGTGTCAGGCACACTTCCTGGAGGTATTGGTGCACCTGCTATTAATGCCTATGTCGCAGTGCCTCTGCCGCTGGTTAATTACGTTGAAATACTTGCAGCTGCCGAGGATTATGAATGTCCAGAAACTCCCAGTGATTCGTTCTCGTCTATTTGAAGGCGGGTCTGCTTCTACAGTGTTTGGTACTTAACTTCATTTTGTTTTTTTATTAAAGGTATATACCCCATGAATTATTCATTGGCTGAATTAACCCAGCGCATGTCAGGCAAGTCCATTACACTCGGTTGGGACGCGATTGTCTTTATGAACCGAGCCAAGGTCAATAGCTTGCTGGAACAGCAATACATTACTCGTTTTAATCGTGACAGTTTTATGAAACATATCACGGGCGCAGCCAGTATGACGCCGGACGGGCAAGAAATTCTGGAACTGAGCGGTTTGATATTGAGCCAGCCTCGTTTAAGCTTTGAGACCGCGTCGTTGCGTAACTCTAGAGTGACCGCCACGATGGATATTGTCTCGGGTTCGGTGTCTTATGTGCGTAAAGGTTCCAATGAGGTCCCCGGCAGTGTGTTGTATAGCTATGTGGTGACTGCTAACCAAGGCTGTACCTTGACGATGGATATTGATTTGGCCGCCAGTCAAGGTACGGTCAATGAACAAGGCAAGGTCATCGTTGACATTGGTGAAGGGTATAACTGCCGCTGTAACCTGGTGAATGAGGAGAAAGCACAAGAGCAACTAGGTCTTTTTTTTAAAGCCTTGTATATGGAGCAAAAACCGGATGATCGGGTCTACGAGTTGGGCATGCTTGATCTTCGGGATGTAGATCTGCTGGCACCTCGTTCATTTATCATTCGTACCATGGCCACCGAGCAAGGCGCGCTGCGTGATTCTGACGATTACGGGGAGGGCGCCGTGGTATTGATGGTCAGAACCAAAGGAAATCCCGAGGAGGGAGATGAACCTTCGGAAGGTAAGCTGGATTATCTGATTCCTAATGATGTGGATCCCGCAACTGGGAACGCGAAGTATTCGGGCGCCGTTGTATTGGCCAGCCGGGCCGTATTCGACTGGTACTTTCAGTACCCTATCCAGGATATGCTGGGTCATGGCACCGTTTTTGAGCGCGCCAATGAGTCGAACGAAGTGGCTCGTTCACTCAAGGCGGTAAGTGGAAGTCTTCCGTTACCCAGTTATCATCATCGATGGTACGACAGCGCTGGTCGTACAGAAGAAGTAGCGAGTGTCGGTAAACACCAGCTCGATTTTTTTAATATTGTCAGCGATAAAGCGTTGAAATTTTGCCGTCGCCGGATGCTGCTTTATCCATTTCCTGGTATTCGGGAATTCAAAAAAAACCGTTTCAAGTGCATATTTGGGATTTTCTTGCAGGGCATAGTTATTATGACTCTGATACTGAATTTGAAGCAGATGTGAATATCGTTTTTGACCCTGTAGTCGATCCTTCCACGAATAAGCTGTTGTTTGAGGTGAGGAGCCTGACGGCAGATTTTTCACATGATTATCAGGCTGTCAGTGATAGTTATAGTGATTACGATTTTGAAAATGGCTTGCGTACTCAGTATGCCCCAGCCGTTCAAAATGAGCTTGCAAACCATAAATCTTTTTTTCAAGATGCTTCGAATTTTGAAAATTTTGGTATCCCGGAAATTAATGCGCTTGCCATCAGCAACCTGTTTTTCCCTGAAAAAAATGCGCTGCAATTAACAGATGCGCGACTGCCGGGAGATCTGCTGATGGTTGGCCAGATTGCGCCTAAAGAAACAACGTTTACCCTTTCCCCACTGCTTCCGGTAATAAAGGCAGGTGACAGTATCAATTTTGATATTGTTCAGTTAACTCGAAGAGCCACGGAGGTAAGTTGGACTGTTCGTAGTGTCGACGGTGTTCGGGCTTTGGGAACGATTGATAACGGCACCTATACGGCACCGGCGGTTCAATTACTTGACGGCAGCGCATCGCGCAATGTGGTTACAGCGACCTACCTCGATGAGGTAACAGGCAAAGAAGTGACTGCCTCGGCTCTGGTCACCGTGGTCATGGCCGGTGTAGTGGTTACCCCTGCGATAACATTGATTGATATGACGCAGCGTGAAAGCGTGAAACTCAAGGCTTCAACGTTAGGTTCAGGTTCTTTGAAATGGTCACTGCGCGATAATATCGGCAGTTTGTTGGCCGATGGCTCAGAGGCTATTTATACCCCGCCGACAACAGAACTGCCTGATGGTACATTGCAAGCAGTCTTAATCGATGTTGAGGACACGATAACCGGTGATAAAACCGTTGGGAGTGTATTGCTGCGGCACGGGACTTATTCCCTTGATATTTCACCTGCCCTTCACCCCGGTTTAAGACCTGCTGACTCTGCACTCTTGAAAGTGTCGGGTGATGTTGAACCTGGTATGTATAAATGGGAAGTTGTAGCCGGGGAGGGGGCAGTCGACCCGGCTACGGGCATCTTTACAGCCCCGCCGGTTATTTCGCTTCCCTACAGTGTGGTCAAAATAAGTTTGTTGGGCGATTCTTTCGATCATTACGGATACAGCGTTATTCATTTATCGGAACATGCCAGACAGTCAAAATGGTTTAGCCTGGATGTTTTTGAATTCGAAGTGACTGAGATGCCACCTACGGTATATGCCAACGGCTTGCAGCAGGCTAAAGTGGTGGTGCGTGTACGACCCGCCGATGTGAATGAAAGTGAAGTTATGTTGTCGGACTCCGAACTTGCCAGCCTCTGTCTCGTCACTGCGGATCAAAAAGTTCCCCTTCCTCAGGTCGGTGTTGGCGGAGTGTCCAAGGGTGATAAATGGCACTACACCGAACAGGCCGATGAACGGTACGACCCTTATCCGCGTGCGGGCCTTACTTCACCTGTAGCGCTGAAGAATGATTCGACCCAAGGGGTGCAGGTCAAAGAGTTTTATGTTCAGTGTCATAAAATTGAAGACCTTCGTGTAGCGGCGATGCTGTTCAGTGACAGTTACAAGCCTTTCTATACCAATCCAGGTATTGATGACGGTGAGGCGAATAGGAAAGTCATTAACCTTATCGCTAAAGAACCTCCACAGGGCGGGACTGTAGGAGGTGTCGTCCTGACCTTTGGTAATCCAGGTATGCCTAATGAATGGCCTACCCGTGTTGAAGGCGGTGAGAATGAAGACGATCTAAGTACGCTGGATTATTACTATTTAAAGCTCAAAATCCATGATGTGCAGAAAAAAATCAAGCGCGTAGAGTTCGCCGGTAACATAAGTATGGTCAAGTGGGAGAGTAATACGACACTTGAGGATGTTCATAGCCTCACGGGCTATGCGTTTGGTGATCAAAAAAATGAACAGGGCGATACTATTTTGCATGTTGATGAGATTCTTTTGCGTCGAATCAACGGGCAGGTTCAACCTCCGAAACTCACTGTAGATCGCGGTAATCCAGTGCCTGATGGTGAAGTGTTGTTCAGCGTTCAACGGCGCGAGTATTGGCAGTACGATCGCTATACGAAGGCTGATTTCGAGCGGGCGCTGGACGTCAGTGTCTATGATAACTACGGTAATAAACATTCCATACTGATTAGTTTTGATGGTACTAATCGAAACAGGCTTAAAATTGTCGGCTAATTTCTCCTGCTGATGCGCGCCCTTTAGAGGGTGCGTATTTAAATTAGTATTTTCAATAAGAGGCCTGTGATGTCGACTTCTACGTCTGTTCATAGTAATGCATTCAATTTCATGAGTTTCATAGAGGGTCAAGTTGACCCGCGTACAGGACTATACACTTGCTCAATAAAACTTCCCGAGTTGTTGGCTAATCAGTTATGCGGTCCTGTGGTGCCCTTGCACTTGAACTTTAATCCGCTGAACGGGGCAGACAGTGGGTTCGGTAAAGGTTGGAACTTGCAGCTTTCGCAATTTAACCCGTCCAACGGTAAGTTGGCGCTGTACACGGGTGAGGTATTCAAAGTTAATATTGAGGATGAAAATACCGTTATCCCAGAGAAGAAAATTGATTCTTTCCACTTTCATGTCCTGGACAACAATCGTTACCGGGTTGAGCATAAATCTGGTCTGGTGGAAATCCTCAAGGTCGGGCAAGGCCAATTAGCCATGCCGGTGCAACTGATCTCACCGCAGGGCCATAGCGTTAAACTTAACTATGAAGCGTTTGGTACCGACCCACTGCTCAGTAGCATCAACAATGCCGACGGCAGTCAATTACTCACGCTCGTACGTACTGCCAATGAGATGAAACTCACACTTCATCCCGGTACGGCCTGCGAATCGGTGTTTGTACTCAGTATCATCGGTGGTGAAACTCAAACTATTGTTTTGCCCACTCATGACAGTGCCTCCTGGCGCTTTGTCTATCGCTTTTTGAGCGGGCTGACCTGCCTTGAGCACGTTTACACCCCCACCGCAGGCCATGAAACCGTTAGTTATTCGGGTAAGCCCCATTACTTTCCGGGCCTCACCAATCGCAGTTTGCCACGTGTGGCCAAGCATACTCGGGATCCGGGTTTTGGCCAGCCTGCAATCGAAACCCGTTATAGCTACGGTTCCAATGAGTCTGGTAATACCAATGATCATAACTTTTTAGGGTATGGCAGCGATATTGCGTGGAATGATGATGGTTTGGACAACCTTTATAAGGTGAAGTCAAGCTATGAATATGAAACCCAGGAGCACCTCTGGGATGTTTCCAGTGACCGGGCTGTACGCTCGACACGACGGGTATTCAACCGTTTTCATTTGATACTGCGCGAAGAAGTGAGGCATAAAGCGTTACTCGAGAGCGACGATACTCTGTTAGTGACCGAGACGGAGTATTACATTGATCCATTGGCGGACTTCAAGGATCAGCCGAATTATTGCCAGTTACCCAAAAAAGTTACGCAAATTTGGCGCAAGGCAGCTTACACATTACCCCGTCACACCGAAGTGGTAAGTACCACTTATGACGACTTCGGCAACGTGTTGATTCAGACTAATGCTAACGGAGTGATTGAAACTAACACGTGGTACCTAAAGGAAGGCGAGGAGGGATGCCCGGCTGATCCTCAACAGTTTGTACGTCACCTAAAAAGTAAAACGATGACACCAGCCCACTCCACCTATGGTGATGCGCCGACACTGCAAACCCGCTACAGCTACAAACAATACGAAGGGTTGGCGGGTAACGAGCCGTGGCTGGCGATCAGCGATGAGACGGTATGCAAGGATGAAATCACTTTGCAACACAGCACCGTTAGCCACATTGAACAACCCAACAATCCATTCATGCACGGGCGTAAATTGCGCGAGACCCTGACTCTCAATGGCAATACCACCACGACACACTACGCCTACAGCGAAACAAAAAATGCCAGGGCTCGCGAGCCCGTGCTGCAAACCGTAACGACCTTGATTGGTTATGACGACATACATGACGATCCGGACCGGCAGGTTCGTAAAACGATCACGCTTGAGCATTCATTGCTCAGCGGCGAACCTTTGCTGAGTCGCGATGACAGTGACGTTGAAATTGCATACGAGTACGATCTTCTGGGGCGTGTGACTAAAGAAACCGTAGCGCCGCATACTGACTCGGTTGCCAGTCGCACTTATAGTTACAAGCTTTGCAACGCAACAGGCCAACAGGCCAGTCAAAGCGCTATCAACGTTAAAGGTGTTGAGACAGTGACCTGGCTGGACGGGCACCACCGGGTAGTTAAGGAAACCCGTCAGGATGCCGATGCTTTATGTGGTCGCCTTAATGCAGTTCGCGAGATCTATCGTGCGAACTATAACCATCTAGAGCAGAAGGTCAGTGAAACAGTGATCGATTGGGAACGAGAAAAAGACGTTTGCCTGACCAGCCTGTTTAATTACGATGTGTGGGGTGAGCAGTGCAGCATGATACGCCCCGATGGTATTGCAGAGCACGAGGTCACTGATCCGATTAACCGTACCACCACCCAATGGGTCGAGGGGATGGGCAAAACCATTACCAGCAATAATCTGTTCGACAAACCCGACAGCGTGAGGCGTATTGATTTAGGCGGTGTGCAGATCAGCGAGCATGTTTACCAATATGATGGGCTTGGACGTACCGCCGAGGAGGTTGATGCGGCTGGGAACTGGACGCGTTATGAATACGACGCTTTTAACCGAATGACCAAAACTATATTACCGGACAGTAGCGAAATTGTTCGCGAGTACGTCGCACACAACAAGGAAGATCTTCCCATAAAAATCAGTGTTAATGGCCAAGTCTTGGGCGAACAAGCATTTGATGGTCTTGATCGGATGACTGTGTCAATAACCGGTGGACGAAAAAGTGTCTACAGTTTTGCTCCAGGGCAACGACAACCTAAACGCGTCACACGGCCAAGCGGTAATCAAGCCGGGTATGCTTACAAGCCTGAACTGGGTGACGAACCTGCACAAAGAATTGCAGTTGAAAGCACGGCCTCTTATGAGTATGACTCACAAAATGCACGACTTTTACGCACTGTAGAGTTGAATACGACGCTTGAGCGCAGGTATTTCAGTTCTGGAGAGTTAAAAAGTGAGCACATTAGCCACGCGGGTGAAGAGCCGTATGTCATGGGCTACGAATACAGCCTGAACGCTCGATTACTCAGTTACACCGATGTACTTGGGCAGACACAGACCTATGAATACGATGACTTTACTCGATTGAAATCCACCCGATTGGGGCTGCTCTGCTCAACCTTTGGCTACAACGCTCATGGGCAGCTTACAAGGATTGAAACCGTTGATGAAGCTGGCGGTAACACACAGCGTTTGTGCATAGATCTTGAATACGATGAGTTCGGTCGAGAGAGGAAACGGACCTTTGATTTAGGTGCAGGGATCGTTCAAACACTGGAGCAAACCTATGACGAAGTTGACAGGTTGATTCAGCGAACTTTGAGCAATGGTAGTGAGGAATTACGGGATGAGTATTATAACTACGATTCACGATCACGATTGTGCGACTATAAGTGCAGTGGTAGCCAAGTCCCTGTTGATCCCTACGGAAAGTCTATACAGTGTCAGGTATTCGGTTTTGATGCGGTAGACAACATCACTTTTGTAGAAACCACATTTGAGGGCGGTAGGAATGAAAGTTGCTATGAGTACGGTAATATTTTCGATCCTTGCCAGTTAACAGCTCTGACTAACAGCTTTCAGCCCGACTATCCGGCGAGGTTAGAGTTTCACTATGACGCAGACGGCAACTTGATTCGTGATGAAGCAGGCCGCACATTGACTTACGATAGTTTGGGCCGTTTAAGCAGTATCAGCGTGTAAATTATCCTCGCTCGACGCGCCGCTCGGGTGGGCGGCACGTTTTACCTCACCTCTGCAGCGCTCAAGGGTTTATTACGCTAATTGGTTACTGCGTATATAGTCGGTCAGGTCACTGTTGCATCGAATGCCGAGTTTTTGCATGGCCATACGCTTTTGCCTGCTGATTGTTTTTTCGCTTCTATTCAAGTGTTCGGCTATTTGTCGTCCGGACCGATTTTGTCCGAATAATCGAAGTACTTCCAGTTCACGGGCTGTCAGGGGTTTATCTAGCGTTTAACCGCGCAACGGGCTAACCAGCAAACTTGAATACGTGTCACTGATATATGTCTTGCCTTTGTCCACGCGGGTGATTGCGTTGATGATCCCTTCCAGCGGCTGGTGTTTGTCAAACAAGCCATGCACGCCGCTTTTTAAAATCTGACTAAGTATTAAAGGGTTGTTGAGCATTGTCATGACAATTATTTTAAGGGTGACGAAGTGGCTTCTGATATGTTTTAACAGGACCATGCCATCAGGAAATTCCCCATTGGGCATTGAAAAATCAGTAATCAGAATGTCGCAATGTTGTTGCTTGAGACGTTGTATAAGTTCATCCGTGCTAACGGCCTCTGCTGTAATGGAGGACGCATAACGTGAGTTACTTAGTGCCATGCGTATTCCCATTACAACGACCGGATGGTCATCAGCCACGCATATGCGTGGGCTCATGAGGTTATACAACGTGAAAGTTTGGACGATAGTATAAAAGTAAAGATTCGCATGCTAATCCAGTAACGTTGGGTCAACCGGTATTTTAGGAAGTTTGAGATTGCCAAAGCTGTAGGCAGCATCTGTTAAAAGGTAGGCAATATTGCTTGCGAAAGGGGCATTTCGTACATCAAGTGCAGTTCATCGGGTTGAGGGCTGCACGCAGCCCTGAACACTCCTACTCTGCTATCTGCAGTTTTCTCGCTTCGGTATAGATGTAACGCAACTTGTCATATTCAAATGGCGAATCGAATTGCCCGTAGCGATAGCTGGTGTTGTAGCGTTTGTCGATCGCGCCCAGTACCCAGATTTCCGGGTGTCGAGTGCTTTCGTGAGGGACGTTGAGAAAGTTGATTTCCTGATTGGCGCCGTAATCTACGACCAACCCTGTGGTGTCGCGCAAGTTTGAAGGGCCCAGGATCGGCAGCATCAGGTAAGCGCCGCCGGGTACGCCATAGAAACCCAGGGTTTGCCCGAAGTCTTCGCTTTGGCGCGGCAGGCCCATGGCCGTTGCCGGATCCCACAAACCGGCAACGCCCAATGTGGTATTCAGCAAGAGCCGGCCTGTGGTCTCCAGTGAGCGGTGCCCTTTGAGTTGTAGCAGGCTGTTGAACAGATTCGGTACATCGCCAAGGTTATTGAAAAAGTTCGTGACGCCAGTACGTAGAAAGCTCGGTGTGACATACCGGTAACCATCAACCACGGGCAAGAATACCCACTGATCGAAGCGGTAGTTGAAGTGGTAGATGCGGCGGTTGATGGGCTCCAGCGGGTCGTACACGCTGAGCGCGCTCATCGTTGCTCGTTCAAATTCGCGCTGATCCAGTCCGGGATTGAACTTCAGGAGTTTCAAGGGCTGGGTAAAGCCGTCTATGTCCTGGCCGCGCTGCGGGTCAGTCCTGGTGTTATCCGCTTGGGCATAGCTTGCGCTGAGTAGGGCGGCGAGAAGCAAAAGATGTTTAGCCACGGAAGAACTCCAGCATATCGTCAGCGTTTACACGGTAGTTAAGGTTGCCGCAATGGCCGCCGTAGGGGTAGACCGTCAGGCGATCGCCGAAGGTTTTACGCAGGAAACCAAGATCCCCCGGGCCCAGGATGATGTCGTCTGCGTTATGCATGACGGCAATTTTCGGGCTGTTTTGCAGGTAGTCCTTTAGGGCGTACAGGCTGACTTGGTCAATCAACTGTAACAGGCTGCCGCCATCGGTTTTGGCCCGCCACATGGGTATGACTTGCTCAGTCAGGTAGCAGTCAAAGTCGCACAGCAGTGAACGCTTCAGGAACGGTGTAAGGCTGGTGCCTTCTGTGATCGGGTAGTTGGGTGGGGTGATCAGGCCGCGGCGGTTGATCAAGTCTGAGGTAAACACAATATCCGCCGAAGAGAACCGAAACATGGTGCCAATCAGCATGGCCATTTGTTCGTTGGTCAGCCGTTCCTTGGAGTTCTGAATGTCGTAGACCAGCGCGGCATTGATATCGACATAGCCTTTTTGTTTGAAGTAACGGGTCAGTTTGCCCAATACCAGTTCATAGAACGTCGTGCTGTTATTGACGCCTTTAACTTCGGTCTGCACCAACTTGTCGAGGTTGCTGATGGAAGTGTAAAGATTGACCGGGGGGTTGAGCATCAACACTTTCTTGAAATTGAAGCTTTTGCGGGTTTCGTCCAGGTGACTGACAAAGGCTGCATCCAGCGCGCCCAAGCTGTAACCGGCGAGGTAAAAATCAGTCACCGGCACGCTTGCCTGTTGCGCGCGTACGGCCTGCATCACCCGATACAAGTCTTCAGCGTCATATTGGCTGATGCCCGGCGTGGCGTAACGTGACGCCGCGCTCATGAAGTCATAGCTGGTGGGCGATGACAATTGCACCACGTGATAGCCCGCCTGATAGAACAGCTTTTTCAAAAACTCGTTGAGGCTGCTGTCATAGGGAGCGCCGGTGCCGGCAATCAAAAACATGAGCGGCGCCGGGTGATCCTGTTTTGCCATGCGGTAACTGAGTTTTTTCACTGCCCAGAAGTTGGCAGGCAGCGTGAACTCGCGATCAGGTCGCATCGTCAGGGTGTAATCGGATTGGTTGATGTCATCTTCACTGGGCAAATACGGGCGCATTTGCGGGGGCGTGGTAGCAATTGTCGCTTCAAAAGGGTTGGTGATGGGGTAGCCATAGGTGGCGGGATCGACATCAACCGCCTGTGCAGACGCACTCAAAATAAGGCCGACCAAAAGGGCAGCGAGGGGCAGAGAACGAAGCATGAAGACTATCCCTAGAGAAGGAGCGGAGAAGATTTGCAGGCTATGACCGCAGGGCGACTGCCAAAGTGCCATGCAGCGGCACTAAATAATTCCCACACAGTCGCAAACAGGCAAATGGCTATCGGAAGATACACGTTGAATGACTTTAGTGAACAGATATCTGTTTGCAAGGCTTGCATAGCGATGAAGGGCGATTAAGCTGAGCGCCGTTTTGCTTATCGGAGTTTTCTATGCTTGCTCGTTTGCCATTAATCGTGCTGTTTGTCGCTCTGGCCGTATGGCTGGTTGCCAGTTATGGCCTGCGTTATGGCTTGATGGAAGATCCGCAGTGGGTGGAGGCCTGTGTTGCAGAGTCAGCGCGTTGGGAATGTCAATTGCGGGCCAACTTGGGTTGGTTAATCCATTTCAGGGTGATGGGCTGGATTGCTTTAATGACTTCGGTGTTGGCGTTTTTTGCACGCGGGCGAGTGGGTTATGCGCTGGCCGTATTGGCGCTGCTGTTTGGTTTTCCTGCATTGGCCCTCTATAACGCCAGCTTGGCTATATTTGCTGTGGTGATTGCGGGGCTGCGTTTGGTGCGCGCCTCCAAGCTGTAATCATTAGCGACCATCAAGTTCGGTTGCCGACTACAAAGAATAAATTCGTGAGCGCGCGGTACCTGATGGTTTGCAACGATTGACTGCCGGGTTTGGCCCTCGGCATTCGCAAGCATCAGGCCCGCTCCTTTCTATTTAGCGTTTTCGCACACTGCGAGCCAGTGCCAACACCATCAGCACGCACACCAGTGCCCAAACCCAGGCTTGCTGGTTGTTTAGCCCTTCGCGGTAAAGTTGCACCGGTATTGCGGCGCCGATGATAAATGCCAGTAAGCCAAGCTCACGGCGCGGCCCGCGTATTGGCCGTATCAGGTAAACGAGTGCTGGTAGCAGCAAGGCAGCGCTAGGGAAACTGCGATAACGCGGCTCGAAGACCAAGCCCAGCATCATGACGGCTGCAGCGAAACCCGCACCGGCCAGCCACCAACCTGCGCGGCGCTCCAATGCATTGAACACACGCGCTCGCCAGCCTTCTTTCTGGCCCAGCACCAGTGCAGCGTGAGTCAAAATAATCAGATTCAACCCAACCAGTAAAGCGGCCCATAGCCACTCTCCAGCAAAGCGGCTGGTGACGGAGGCCAGCTCGGCCCATGCAACGATAGTGCAACCTGCGACCGCGCCCAGGGCGGGTAACAACAGTGCTGAGCGGGTTGTGCGCACACGTCCGCCAATGAGCAGCGTGCTCAACAACAGTGCAAGACCAAGGCCTAACCAGGCAGGCCAATGCGGCAGGTTGGTCACAGGGCCGGCAAGAATGCCTTTATCCTGACGGTCAGCATCAAACAAACCCCAGTAACCTCCCACAGCACCTTCGCTTGTGCGTTTCCACGGTTGGTCGAACGCTTCTATCAAGTTGTATTTCCAGCCATTTTGTTCTGCCAGAGTGACAAAGCCGCGAATGAACTTGGCTTCGTTTACGCGGCTTGGCAGGGCTGTTTCACGCTGGCGACCTTCACTTGGCCAGCCGGTTTCACCAATCAATATGTCTTTGGGGGCGAACTTATTTCCAAAAACCTGGCGAATCTCTGCGACGTGCTTTACGGCCTGATCAATTCCTGCAGGGTCATCTTCCCAATAAGGCAGCAGATGTATGGTCAGGAAGTCCACGGCGGGGGCGATGGCAGGATGTTGTAACCAGAACTCCCAGACATCGGCATAGGTGACCGGTTGCTTGACCTGACTTTTAACCTGATTGATCAGCTTGACCAGTTGGGCTTCGGTGACTTCTTTGCGCAACAGGGTTTCATTGCCCACGATCACGGCGCTGATAACGTCGGGATTGGCATTGGCCGAAGCGATTAATGCGTTTATTTCTTTTTGCGTGTCTGTGGCGTTTCCGTTGACCCAAGCGCCACTCATGATTTTCAGGCCGTGTTTGCGTGCCAGTTCCGGCAAGGCTTCCAGGCCCGTCTGTGAATAGGTTCGAATGCATTCAAAGCGTGTGGCGAGTAACGCCAAATCAGCGTCCAGGCGCTCAATGCGGGGCACGAAAGGCTGGTCGAAGGGCGACTGATCCTTATCGAACGGCGTGTATGAGGCGCATTGCAGTTTGTGGGTAGGAGTGGCGGCATCGGGCAATATTACCGGTTGGCCAAGGCCGTACCAGAAGCCGGCAACGGCACATATACCTAGCAAGCAGGCGCAGAGATAAGGCAGGACGGGGAAACGGGCAGTCGCGGACATGGTCAGGCCGTATGGGAGCAAAGCCGCGCATCTTACCTGTTATTGGGCGTCGCAGCGTGCCTGGAAAGATTTGCACATGTAACGATCGATGGGTTTTCTGGCGTCAGAAATTGTCTTGGGCAAGTAATGCCTGAGATGTCGCTGTTGATTGTCTTGGGGTCGTCGTCAGAGCATGCCGGTGGGCGGGCGGAGTTGATCATCAGGACGCATGCGGGATGTGCAGTAGTACGCACACCCAACGTCTTGATGCGGCCCGGCACTCGTCGGGCCCGGCACTGTGGGGAATCGACAATGAAGATGCGACGACTAACAAGCGCGGGTGCTGCCTTGGTGCTGGCAATGAGTGCGAGCTTGGCGAGCGCCCAGAGCAAGCCGACCTTGAGTATCGGCTATGTGGATGGCTGGTCGGACAGTGTGGCGACAACCCATGTAGCGGCAGAAGTCATTAAGCAGAAGCTGGGTTACGACGTGAAGTTGATGCCGGTCGCCACAGGGATCATGTGGCAGGGCGTAGCTACAGGAAAGCTCGATGCCATGTTGTCGGCATGGTTGCCCATTACTCACGGTGAATACTGGGCAAAGAATAAAGACAAGGTAGTTGATTACGGGCCGAACTTTAAAGACGCAAAAATTGGTTTGATCGTGCCTGAGTATGTAACCGCAAAGTCTATTGCCGATTTGAAGGATGACACTGGATATAAGCAGAAAATTGTGGGTATTGATGCAGGCTCGGGAGTGATGCTCAAAACCGATGAGGCGATCAAGGATTATGGTCTTGGTTATAAACTCCAGGCCAGTTCTGGTGCGGCCATGACGTCGGAGCTTGCACGGGCTTATGCCAAGAATGAACCCATCGTGGTGACCGGTTGGGTACCGCATTGGATGTTTGCCAAGTGGAAACTTCGTTTTTTGGATGACCCGAAAGGCGTTTATGGCGCAGCGGAAACAGTTAATAGCATCGGCAGTAAAGGGCTGGAAGCCAAAGCGCCTGATGTAGCGGCCTTCTTGAAGAAGTTTTCGTGGAATTCAAAAGATGAGATTGGTGAGGTAATGCTGGCTATTCAAGAGGGAGAAAAACCTGAAAAGGCCGCTAAAGAATGGGTTGCCAAACATCCGGAGCGAGTATCGCAGTGGACCGCTGAATAATCGCGAGGTGTCTAGTTGGCATCACTCAGAACCGTTTGGTGTTTATGCCAAACGGTTTTTTCGTCTCTGGCACTTTGAGTAGGCACTTGTCGTCCTTGCAGACTAGATAAACCGGGGGCTACGACGAATTCAAGGGTTCTACTACTAAAGTCGTCTGGTGTTGATTTTGAAGCCCGCCAATAGTGAAAACGTTCCATCTCATCTGTGCTGCGAGGACAAAAATAATGAACGACAGCATTTACCTCACGATTCAAAACAGCCCCCGATTCAAGGAGCTGGTCAAAAAAAGAGAACGATTTGCCTGGATTCTTTCGGCAATCATGCTCGGCTTATATGTGGCTTTTATCCTGTTAATTGCTTATGGGTCGCACATTATGGGGGCCAAGTTAAGCCCTGGTTCGTCAATCACCTGGGGTATACCGATAGGTGTGGGGTTGATTGTATCGGCCTTTGTCCTGACCGGTATTTATGTACACCGGGCTAATGGCGAATTTGATGACCTGAACAATGCAATTCTCAAGGAGGCAGGGCAATGATCAGGCGTCTACTGGCAATACTGGGCACTGCGGCCTTTGCTCCTGCTGTCCTGGCGGCTGACGCGCTGACCGGGGAAGTGCAAAAACAACCCTTGAATATCGCTGCAATTATCATGTTCGTTGCGTTTGTGGGGGCAACGCTTTGTATTACGTACTGGGCCTCCAAACGTAATAAGTCAGCGGCTGACTACTATGCGGCTGGTGGCAAGATCACAGGCTTTCAGAATGGGTTAGCGATTGCGGGTGACTATATGTCCGCCGCGTCCTTCCTGGGTATTTCCGCGCTGGTTTACACCTCCGGCTACGATGGCCTGATCTATTCAATCGGCTTTCTAGTGGGCTGGCCCATCATCCTGTTCTTGATCGCGGAGCGTTTGCGTAACCTGGGCAAGTACACGTTTGCCGACGTCGCATCGTACCGTCTGGGTCAAACTCAGATTCGCTCGTTGTCTGCCTGCGGTTCTTTGGTGGTGGTGGCGTTTTACTTGATCGCCCAGATGGTGGGCGCCGGTAAGCTTATTCAGTTGCTGTTTGGTCTGGATTACCACGTTGCGGTGATCCTGGTAGGCATCCTGATGTGCTTGTATGTGTTGTTCGGCGGTATGCTGGCAACCACATGGGTGCAGATCATCAAAGCGGTACTGTTGCTGTCCGGTGCGACGTTCATGGCTGTGATGGTCATGAAGCACGTCAACTTTGACTTCAATGCGTTATTTGCCGAAGCGGTCAAGATTCACCCTAAAGGTGAGGCGATCATGAGTCCGGGCGGTTTGGTCAAGGATCCGATTTCTGCCTTCTCGCTGGGGCTGGCGCTGATGTTCGGTACGGCGGGCTTGCCACATATCCTGATGCGCTTCTTCACCGTGAGTGATGCCAAGGAAGCCCGTAAAAGTGTGTTCTACGCGACCGGTTTTATTGGTTACTTCTATATTTTGACCTTCATTATCGGCTTCGGCGCAATCATCCTGGTGAGCACCAACCCTGCATTCAAAGATGCGGCAGGCGCTTTGCTGGGTGGCAACAACATGGCGGCCGTGCATTTGGCTGATGCAGTGGGTGGCAGTATCTTCCTGGGCTTTATTTCTGCAGTAGCCTTTGCGACGATTCTGGCGGTGGTAGCTGGTCTGACGCTGGCCGGTGCTTCGGCGGTGTCGCACGACCTGTATGCCAGTGTTATCAAGAAAGGCAAAACCAACGATAAAGATGAAATTCGTGTCTCGAAGATCACCACTATTGCTTTGGGCGTGCTTGCAATTGGCTTGGGGATTCTGTTCGAAAGCCAAAACATTGCGTTCATGGTAGGTCTGGCATTCTCGATTGCGGCGAGCTGTAACTTCCCGGTGCTGTTGCTTTCCATGTACTGGAAGAACCTCACCACTCGTGGCGCCATGATTGGTGGCTGGCTGGGGTTGATCAGCGCGGTGGGCTTGATGATTCTGGGTCCAACCATTTGGGTGCAGATCCTGCATCATGAAAAAGCGATCTTCCCTTACGAATACCCAGCGTTGTTCTCCATGATCATCGCGTTCGCGGGTATCTGGTTCTTCTCTATTACGGACAAGTCCAAAGCCGCAGAAAAAGAGCGTGCGCTGTTCTTCCCGCAGTTTGTGCGTTCACAAACTGGCTTGGGGGCGAGCGGGGCGGTGGATCACTAATCTGCTGTAAGTCGGTAGGTACACATAAATCCCCCTGTCGTGAGGCAGGGGGATTTTTATTGGCGCGCCCACGCTCGTAGCAGCTGTCGAGCTCTGCGAGGCTGCGTCCGATTGCGAAGCAATCTTAAAATCAGCCAACACCAGTTCTGGGTTTTGCTAGGGTTGTGCCGCCGAACGTAGCCTCGCGGAGCTCGTCAACTGCTACGAAGATCTGAGGCGTCAGGCAGGCAAAAAAATACGGCCTCTATTGGATAGAGGCCGTATTCGGTGCAGTCAGGGCGCTATCGTCAGACAGGCCTTACTTGCGGTCTTCCAGCTTGGTCAGGTCACGCTGCTCGTAGCCGGTGTACAGCTGGCGCGGACGGCCAATTTTGTACGGGCTGGAGAGCATTTCTTTCCAATGCGAGATCCAGCCGACTGTACGCGACAGAGCGAAGATCACGGTGAACATGCTGGTTGGAATGCCGATCGCCTTGAGGATGATCCCCGAGTAGAAGTCGACGTTCGGGTACAGCGAGCGTTCGATGAAGTACGGGTCGGTCAGGGCGATCTCTTCCAGACGCATGGCCAGTTCGAGTTGCGGGTCGTTTTTGATCCCCAGCTCTTTCAGCACTTCGTCGCAGGTCTTCTTCATGACGGTGGCGCGCGGGTCGCGGTTTTTGTAAACGCGATGACCGAAGCCCATCAGTTTGAACGGATCGTTCTTGTCCTTGGCCTTGGCGATGAATTTGTCGATGTTGGACACATCGCCAATTTCGTCGAGCATGGTCAGCACGGCTTCGTTGGCGCCGCCGTGAGCAGGGCCCCACAGTGCGGCAATACCGGCAGCAATACAGGCAAACGGGTTGGCACCCGAAGAGCCCGCCAAGCGCACGGTAGAAGTCGACGCATTCTGTTCGTGGTCAGCGTGCAGGATAAAGATCTTATCCATTGCCTTGGCCAGTACCGGGCTGATCGGTTTGATCTCGCACGGCGTGTTGAACATCATGTGCAGGAAGTTTTCGGCGTAGCTCAGGTCATTACGCGGGTACATCATGGGTTGACCCATGGAGTACTTGTAAACCATTGCTGCCAGCGTTGGCATCTTGGCAACCAGACGCACCGCAGAAATTTCGCGGTGCTGCGGGTTATTGATGTCCAGGGAGTCGTGGTAGAAGGCCGAGAGGGCGCCGACTACACCGCACATGACCGCCATCGGGTGGGCGTCACGACGGAAGCCGTTGAAGAAGGTCTTCAACTGCTCGTGAACCATGGTGTGGTTCTTCACGGTGCTGACAAACTGCGCTTTCTGTTCTGCGGTCGGCAATTCGCCGTTCAGCAGCAGGTAGGCAGTTTCAAGGTAGTCAGAGTGTTCAGCCAGCTGTTCGATCGGGTAGCCGCGATGCAGCAGGATACCGTTGTCACCATCAATATAGGTGATCTTCGACTCGCAAGACGCGGTCGACATGAAGCCAGGGTCAAATGTGAATCGGCCCGTGGCCGTCAGGCCTCGCACATCGATTACATCGGGACCCACGGTGCCAGTTAAAATGGGCAGCTCGACGGGGGCTGCGCCCTCGATGATCAACTGCGCTTTTTTGTCAGCCATGTGGCCTCCTATTTATGCTTGAAATCATCAGACTGCCCCCCACGCAGGGCCCGCACCACTATAGATAGATAAATTCGAATGTCAATTTGCCTAAAGTCTTGCTGTACAAGGCTTTGGTATGTCTTTTTTCAAGATGTTCAGCGCCGTTTACGCCTTTTATCGAGCCAGCGCAATGCGCTATTAGAGGGAGGTGATTGCGTTGTCATTAGTAACCTAACTGTCTATACTCGGCAGCCGACCGCCAGAGGCTTTTGGGCCTGTTTAGATGGGGGTCGTCACTCCCGGGTGGTGGGTACCTGACCAGTGCGCATCCCAACAAACTTGCCCTGATAGTTAGGGGCTCTTCAGTGTGAAAAAAGCCGTGAATAGCCAACGACCTGTAAACCTAGACCTAAGGACCATCAAACTCCCGATCACCGGCGTTACATCATTCCTGCACCGTGTTTCGGGCATCATTCTTTTTCTCGGCCTGGGCTTCATGCTTTACGCATTGAGCAAATCCCTGGGTTCCGAAGAAGGATTTGCCGAGGTGAAGGCATGCTTGACCAGTCCACTGGCCAAGTTCGTCGCGTGGGGCATGCTCTCTGCCTTGCTGTATCACCTGGTTGCCGGTGTGCGCCACTTGATTATGGACATGGGCATTGGTGAGACGCTGGAAGGCGGCAAGCTGGGCTCGAAAATCGTAATCGTCATTTCCGTAGTGATGATTGTTCTGGCGGGAGTTTGGATATGGTAACCAGCGTTACGAACCTGTCGCGTTCGGGCCTCTATGACTGGATGGCACAACGTGTGTCTGCGGTTGTTCTAGCGGCTTATTTCATCTTCCTGATCGGGTACCTCGTTGCGAACCCAGGCATTGGCTACGCCCAATGGCATGACCTGTTCGCAAGCAACTGGATGCGTATCTTCAGCCTGCTGGCCCTTGTTGCACTCGGCGCTCACGCCTGGGTCGGCATGTGGACCATCGCGACCGACTACCTGACGCCGATGGCGCTGGGCAAGTCCGCGACAGCAGTACGTTTCCTCTTCCAGGCAGTTTGCGGCGTTGCAATGTTCGCTTACTTCGTCTGGGGTGTGCAGATTCTTTGGGGTATCTGAGTCATGGCTAACACAGTTAATACACTTTCGTTCGACGCCATCATCATTGGCGGCGGCGGTGCTGGCATGCGCGCAGCTTTGCAACTGGCACAAGGCGGTCACAAGACAGCCGTAATCACCAAGGTTTTCCCGACCCGCTCGCACACCGTATCGGCTCAGGGTGGCATCACTTGCGCCATCGCGTCTGCAGATCCGAATGATGACTGGCGCTGGCACATGTACGACACCGTCAAGGGCTCCGACTACATCGGTGACCAGGACGCTATCGAATACATGTGTTCCGTAGGCCCTGAAGCCGTGTTCGAGCTCGAACACATGGGCTTGCCGTTCTCCCGTACCGAACAAGGTCGTATCTATCAGCGTCCTTTCGGTGGTCAGTCCAAGGACTTCGGTAAAGGTGGCCAGGCTGCCCGTACCTGCGCCGCAGCCGACCGTACCGGTCACGCGCTGTTGCACACCCTGTACCAGGCCAACCTGAAAGCCGGCACTGTATTCCTCAACGAATACTACGGTGTCGATCTGGTCAAGAACGAAGACGGCGCCTTTGTCGGCATGATCGTCATCTGCATCGAAACCGGTGAGACTTCCTACGTTCGCGCTAACGCCACCGTACTGGCGACTGGCGGTGCAGGCCGTATCTACTCCTCTACAACCAACGCTCTGATCAACACCGGTGACGGTATTGGCATGGCGCTGCGTGCAGGCGTTCCGGTACAAGACATCGAAATGTGGCAGTTCCACCCGACCGGTATTGCCGGCGCCGGTGTATTGGTAACTGAGGGTTGCCGTGGTGAAGGTGGATACCTGATCAACAAGCACGGCGAGCGTTTCATGGAGCGTTACGCTCCGAACGCCAAAGACCTTGCAGGTCGTGACGTTGTTGCTCGCTCGATGGTTAAGGAAATCATCGCGGGCAACGGTTGCGGTCCAGATGGCGACCACGTAATGCTGAAGCTTGATCACTTGGGTGAAGAAGTTCTGCATAGCCGTCTGCCAGGCATTATGGAGCTGTCCAAGACCTTCGCTCACGTCGATCCAGCCTTGGCGCCGATCCCGGTGGTTCCAACTTGCCACTATATGATGGGCGGCGTTGCCACCAACATTCATGGCCAGGCAATCACTCAGGACGCCGAAGGCAACGACCAGATCATCCCTGGCCTGTTCGCAGTAGGTGAAGTAGCGTGCGTATCGGTTCACGGTGCCAACCGTCTGGGCGGCAACTCGTTGCTCGACCTGGTGGTATTCGGTCGTGCAGCCGGCCTGTTCCTTGAGCAGACCCTGAAAGAAGGCGTTGATTACGCTCGTCCACGTCAGTCCGATATCGATGCTGCTCTGGCGCGTCTGGCGGGCCTGAACTCGCGCACTGATGGCGAAGACGTTGCAACTCTGCGTAAAGAGCTGCAAAGCTGCATGCAGAACTACTTCGGTGTATTCCGTACTGGCGAATACATGCAGAAGGGCATCACTCAGTTGGCGGATCTGCGCGCGCGTATCGCCAACGTGAAAATCAACGATAAGAGCCAGGCATTCAACACGGCCCGTATCGAAGCCCTTGAGCTGCAAAACCTGCTCGAAGTGGCTGAAGCAACTGCAATCGCTGCTGAAACCCGTAAAGAATCGCGCGGTGCTCACGCCCGTGAAGACTTCGAAGATCGTGACGACGTTAACTGGCTGTGCCACACCCTGTACTTCCCGGGTGAAAAACGCGTAGCCAAGCGTGCGGTGAACTTCTCGCCGAAAACCGTTCCGACCTTCCAGCCAATGATTCGGACTTACTAAGGGTGGCCGATATGTTGAAAGTCAGTGTTTATCGCTACAACCCGGATCAAGACGCTGCACCGTTCATGCAGGAATTTCAGGTCAATACCAACGGTAAAGACTTGATGGTGCTGGATGTGTTGGCCTTGATCAAAGAGCAGGACGAAGGTTTCTCCTATCGTCGCTCTTGCCGCGAGGGCGTTTGCGGCTCCGACGGCATGAACATTAACGGCAAAAACGGCCTGGCCTGTGTCACGCCGCTGTCCGCTGTCGTAAAAGGTAACAAGTTAGTCGTACGTCCTCTGCCAGGTTTGCCGGTTATCCGTGACCTGGTTGTCGACATGAGCATCTTCTACAAGCAATACGAGAAGGTGAAGCCGTTCCTGCAGAACGATACGCCAGCCCCGGCTATCGAGCGTCTGCAATCTCCGGAAGAACGTGAAAAACTCGACGGTTTGTACGAGTGCATCCTGTGCGCTTGCTGCTCGACCTCGTGCCCGTCCTTCTGGTGGAACCCGGACAAGTTCCTGGGCCCTGCTGCACTGCTGCAAGCCTACCGCTTCCTGGCTGACAGCCGTGACACCAAGACCAACGAGCGTCTGGCTTCGCTGGATGACCCGTTCAGCGTATTCCGCTGCCGCGGGATCATGAACTGCGTAAACGTGTGTCCGAAGGGCCTGAACCCGACTAAGGCCATCGGTCACGTGCGTAGCATGCTGCTGCATAGCGGCGTTTGATACACAGTTGTACCGTAGATCGCTGTAACCGTAGATGCTACGGCGCAGGCTTCAACCGGCGCCGTAGTTATAACCTGAGCAACAGCTCATAAAGCTGCGGCTCTTATTTTGAAGAAATGAGACCAGCAGGGGCATCCGGGCTGGTACCCGGACTATCAGCGTGATCCTAAGTGGCTTGTTTTAGTCGCTGTATTCGGACTTTCTCAAGCGTGCTCTGGTGTTTGCGCCGATGGTGTCCCCTAACCGAGGGTGACCAAGCATGCAAGAAAGCGTGATGCAGCGCATGTGGAACAGCGGCTATCTTTCAGGTGGTAACGCTGCCTATGTGGAAGAGCTCTATGAGCTCTACCTGCACGACCCTAACGCTGTGCCAGAAGAATGGCGCACCAAATTTCAGACGTTGCCTACTGAAGGCAACTCTGCCAACGATGTTTCGCACTCCACAATCCGCGACCATTTCGTGCTGCTGGCAAAGAACCAGCGCCGCGCCCAACCGGTTTCTGCCGGGAGCGTGAGCAGCGAGCACGAGAAGAAGCAGGTTGAAGTGCTGCGATTGATCCAGGCCTATCGGATGCGCGGCCACCAGGCAGCCCAGCTTGATCCGCTGGGGCTGTGGCAACGTCCTGCACCTGCAGACCTGTCAATCAATCATTACGGCTTGACCAATGCCGATCTTGATACGACCTTCCGTGCCGGCGACCTGTATATCGGCAAAGAGGAAGCGAGCCTACGCGAAATTCTCGACGCGTTGCAGCAGACATATTGCCGCACCATCGGCGCCGAGTTCACGCACATCGTCGATTCCGAGCAGCGCCACTGGTTTGAACAGCGCCTCGAAAGCGTACGTGGCCGTCCAACGTATTCGGCTGAAGTCAAAAGCCATCTGCTTGAGCGCGTCACTGCAGCTGAAGGGCTTGAAAAGTACCTGGGCACCAAATACCCGGGCACCAAGCGTTTCGGCCTGGAAGGCGGCGAAAGCCTGATTCCTTTGCTGGACGAGCTGATTCAGCGTTCGGGCAACTACGGCACCAAGGAAATCGTTATCGGCATGGCCCACCGTGGTCGCCTTAACGTATTGGTGAACACCTTCGGCAAAAACCCGCGCGAGTTGTTCGACGAGTTCGAAGGCAAGAAAAAGATCGAGTTGGGTTCCGGTGACGTTAAATATCACCAGGGCTTCTCCTCCAACGTCATGACCTCGGGCGGCGAAGTTCACCTGGCAATGGCGTTTAACCCGTCCCACCTGGAAATCGTTTCTCCAGTGGTTGAAGGGTCTGTACGTGCACGTCAGGATCGTCGTAACGACAAGACTGGCGAAAAAGTGCTGCCTATTTCCATCCACGGTGATGCTGCTTTCGCAGGTCAGGGCGTGGTCATGGAAACCTTCCAGATGTCGCAAACACGCGGCTTCAAGACGGGCGGTACGGTTCACCTGGTGATCAACAACCAGGTTGGCTTCACCATCAGCAACCCGGAAGACTCCCGTTCGACCGAGTACTGCACTGACGTCGCAAAAATGATTCAGGCGCCGATCCTCCATGTAAATGGTGATGATCCGGAAGCCGTATTGTTCGTGACCCAGTTGGCCATCGACTACCGCATGCAGTTCAAGCGTGACGTCGTAATCGACCTGTTCTGCTACCGCCGTCGCGGTCACAACGAGGCCGACGAACCAAACGGCACACAGCCGCTGATGTATCAGCAAATCGCCAAACAGCGCACCACCCGTGAACTGTATGCCGAGCGCCTGACACAAGAGAAAGTGGTTGACGCAGAGCGCGTTCAGGCCAAGATCGACGAATATCGCAACGCGCTGGACAACGGTCTGCATGTTGTGAAAAGTCTGGTCAAAGAGCCGAACAAAGAGCTGTTCGTAGACTGGCGTCCGTACCTGGGCCACGCCTGGACTGCGCGTCACGACACGCGTTTCGATCTCAAGACTCTGCAAGAACTGTCTGCCAAGCTGCTGGAAATTCCAGAGGGCTTCGTGGTGCAGCGTCAGGTCGCGAAGATCTACGAAGACCGTCAAAAAATGCAAGCCGGCGGCCTGCCGATCAACTGGGGTTATGCCGAAACAATGGCATACGCGACCCTGGCGTTCGAAGGTCACCCAATCCGCATGACGGGCCAGGACATCGGCCGCGGCACGTTCTCGCACCGTCACGCTGTGTTGCACAACCAGAAAGATGCCAGCACTTACATTCCGCTTCAGCACCTGTACGAAGGTCAGCCACGCTTTGACCTGTACGACTCGTTGCTGTCGGAAGAAGCGGTATTGGCATTTGAATACGGTTACTCGACCACCACGCCTAACGGTCTGGTGATCTGGGAAGCCCAGTTCGGCGACTTCGCCAACGGTGCTCAGGTTGTTATCGACCAGTTCATCACCAGCGGCGAGCACAAGTGGGGCCGTCTGTGCGGTCTGACCATGCTGTTGCCACACGGCTACGAAGGTCAGGGCCCAGAGCACTCCTCTGCACGTCTTGAGCGTTACTTGCAGCTGTGCGCCGAGCACAACATTCAGGTGTGCGTACCAACCACTCCAGCGCAGATCTATCACCTGCTGCGCCGTCAGGTCATTCGTCCGCTGCGCAAGCCGCTGATCGTCCTGACACCGAAGTCGTTGTTGCGTCACAAGCTCGCCGTCTCGACCCTGGAAGATCTGGCCGAAGGTTCGTTCCAGACCGTTATTCCAGAAATCGATGCACAAGATCCGGCCAAGGTCGATCGCATCGTGCTGTGTAGCGGCAAGGTCTACTACGACCTGTTGGAAAAACGCCGTGCCGAAGGTCGTGAAGACATCGCCATCGTGCGTCTTGAGCAGCTGTACCCGTTCCCTGAGGACGACTTGATTGAAGTCCTGGCTCCGTACAAAAACCTCAAACACATTGTTTGGTGTCAGGAAGAGCCGATGAACCAGGGTGCCTGGTACTGCAGCCAGCATCACATGCGTCGCATCATTGGTAGTCACGATAAATCTCTCGTACTCGAGTACGCGGGCCGTGACGCTTCTGCTGCACCTGCTTGTGGTTATGCATCGATGCACGCTGAGCAACAGGCAAAACTGTTGCAAGACGCGTTTACTGTTTAACGCCTTCGCGCACTGAAACCGAATTTAAGGAACCACGAACATGGCTATCGAGATTAAAGCCCCTACTTTCCCGGAATCGGTTGCCGATGGCACCGTTGCCACTTGGCACAAACAACCGGGCGACGCTGTAAAGCGTGATGACCTGATTGTTGACATCGAAACCGACAAAGTTGTGCTGGAAGTGCTGGCAACAGCCGACGGCGTATTGGGCGCAATCGTCAAGAACGAAGGCGACACCGTTCTGTCCGACGAAGTACTGGGCTCCATCGTTGAAGGTGGCGCTGCTGCTGCTCCAGCCGCCGCTGCTGCACCGGCTGCCCAAGCTGCTGCCCCGGCTGCTGATGGCGAAGACGACCCGATTGCTGCTCCAGCCGCTCGCAAGATCGCTGAAGAAAATGGCATCAACATCGCTTCCGTTGCCGGCACTGGCAAAGGCGGTCGTGTGACCAAGGAAGACGTGGTAGCGGCTGTTGCTGCCAAGAAAGCCGCTCCGGCTGCTGCTCCGGCCAAGCCTGCTGCACCTGCCGCTGCTGCACCGGTATTCGCTGCAGGTGATCGCGTAGAGAAGCGCGTTCCGATGACCCGCGTTCGTGCCACCGTGGCCAAGCGCCTGGTTGAAGCTCAGTCGAACATGGCGATGCTGACCACGTTCAACGAAGTCGACATGACTGAGATCATGGCGCTGCGTTCGAAGTACAAGGACCTGTTCGAGAAGTCCCACAACGGCGTACGTCTGGGCTTCATGTCGTTCTTCGTGAAAGCGGCTACCGAAGCGCTGAAACGCTTCCCGGCTGTTAACGCTTCGATCGACGGTTCCGACATCGTTTACCACGGCTACGCCGATATCGGTGTTGCTGTTTCCAGCGACCGCGGTCTGGTGGTTCCGGTTCTGCGTAACGCCGAACTGATGAGCCTGGCTGAAATCGAAGGCGGCATTGCTGCCTACGGTAAAAAAGCCCGTGACGGTAAGCTGTCCATCGACGAAATGACCGGTGGCACATTCACCATCACCAACGGTGGTACCTTCGGTTCGATGATGTCGACTCCGATCGTCAACCCGCCGCAAGCCGCTATCCTGGGCATGCACAACATCCTTCAGCGTCCAATGGCAATCAACGGTCAGGTAGTAATTCGTCCGATGATGTATTTGGCTCTGTCTTACGATCACCGCTTGATCGACGGCAAAGAAGCTGTAAGTTTCCTGGTAGCAATCAAAAACCTGCTGGAAGACCCGGCACGTCTGCTGCTGGACATCTGATAAAAGCAGCTGCGCGTTTCAGGCCGCTGATTAAAACAGCCGGCTTGAAACTCGTATCATAGGAAACAGCTATGAGCTGCAAGCCCGAAGCCGCAAGCAATTGTGGTTTGGCCTTGTGGCTTAGAGCTTGAAGCTTGTAGCTAAAGAGGACTTTTTTACATGTCTCAGAAATTTGACGTTGTAGTGATTGGTGCGGGCCCTGGCGGCTACGTGGCTGCGATCAAGGCCGCTCAGTTGGGCCTTTCGACTGCATGCATCGAAAAATACACCGACAAGGAAGGCAAACTGGCTTTGGGTGGTACTTGCCTGAACGTCGGTTGCATTCCTTCCAAGGCGCTGCTGGACAGCTCCTGGAAATATCACGAAGCCAAGGACGCATTCGCCATCCACGGCATCACCACCGGTGAAGTGAAGATGGACGTTGCTGCGATGATCGGCCGTAAAGCCAACATCGTAAAAGGTCTGACTTCCGGCGTTGCGACCCTGTTCAAGGCCAACGGCGTTACTTCCCTGCAAGGCCACGGCAAACTGCTGGCCGGCAAGCGTGTTGAGCTGACCAAGCCAGACGGCAGCGTTGAAATCATCGAAGCCGAGAACGTGATTCTGGCATCGGGTTCGCGCCCGATCGACATCCCGCCTGCTCCTGTTGATAACAACGTCATCGTTGATTCGACTGGCGCGCTGGAATTCCAGTCCGTACCCAAGCGTTTGGGCGTTATTGGCGCTGGCGTGATCGGTCTGGAACTGGGTTCGGTATGGTCCCGTCTGGGCGCAGAAGTGACTGTGCTTGAAGCACTGGACACTTTCCTGATGGCGGCTGACGCTGCTGTGTCCAAGGAAGCCTACAAAACCCTGACCAAACAAGGTCTGGACATCAAGCTGGGCGCTCGCGTTACCGGTTCCAAGGTTAACGGCGACGAAGTCGTTGTGACCTACACCGACGCCAACGGCGAACAAACCATCACTTTCGACAAGCTGATCGTAGCCGTAGGTCGCCGTCCGGTGACCACCGAGCTGCTGGCAGCTGACAGCGGCGTGACCATTGACGAGCGCGGTTTCGTGTTTGTTGACGATCATTGCGCAACCAGCGTTCCGGGCGTCTTCGCTATCGGTGACGTGGTTCGTGGCATGATGCTGGCGCACAAGGCTTCCGAAGAAGGCATCATGGTTGTCGAGCGCATCAAAGGTCACAAGACCGAGATGAACTACGACCTGATTCCATCGGTTATTTACACTCACCCGGAGATCGCGTGGGTCGGGAAAACCGAACAGGCCTTGAAAGCTGAAGGCGTTGAAGTTAACGTCGGCACCTTCCCGTTCGCCGCCAGTGGCCGTGCCATGGCAGCAAACGACACCGGTGGCTTTGTTAAAGTCATTGCTGATGCCAAAACTGACCGCGTACTGGGAGTCCACGTGATTGGCCCGAGCGCAGCAGAGCTGGTACAGCAGGGCGCGATCGGTATGGAATTCGGCACCAGCGCTGAAGATCTGGGCATGATGGTTTTCTCCCATCCAACCCTGTCCGAAGCCTTGCACGAAGCAGCACTGGCAGTGAATGGCGGCGCCATCCACATTGCCAACCGTAAGAAACGTTAAGACCAGACAATAATAAACCACGGCGGTATGCCCGTCGTGAGCCTTGCTTGCAAGCCTCACCGCGGAACTTCCGCCGGACGCAGTCTTGTCTGATTTGCGCCAGGCCGTCACTGCTCACGCAGGGTCGGCTTGTCGAAAACAGAACAAGCAGCAGTCACAGGTGGTGCGGCACTAATTAAAGTGCAGCGCCGAATGCGCAGTACCTAACGAAGACGGTAAAAAGCATGAATCTTCACGAGTATCAGGGTAAGCAGCTGTTCGCTGAATACGGCCTGCCAGTATCCAAGGGTTATGCAGTAGATACCCCGGAAGCGGCCGCAGAAGCGTGCGACAAGATCGGCGGAACCGAATGGGTTGTAAAAGCTCAGGTTCACGCAGGTGGTCGTGGTAAAGCGGGCGGCGTAAAGCTGGTTCGCAGCAAAGAAGACGCTAAAGCATTTGCACAACAATGGTTGGGCAAGCGTCTGGTGACTTACCAGACTGACGCCAATGGTCAGCCGGTCACCAAGATCCTGGTTGAATCGTGCACTGATATCGCTAAAGAGCTGTACCTGGGCGCTGTCGTTGACCGTTCGAGCCGCCGCATCGTGTTCATGGCTTCCACCGAAGGTGGCGTGGACATCGAGAAAATCGCTCACGACACTCCAGAAAAAATTCTGAAAGCAACAATCGATCCACTGGTTGGCGCTCAGCCATTCCAGGGTCGCGAGTTGGCTTTCCAGCTGGGTCTGGAAGGCAAGCAAGTTACTCAGTTCGCCAAAATCTTCGTAGGTCTGGCCAAACTGTTCAAGGATCACGATCTGGCACTGCTGGAAGTGAACCCGCTGGTTATCAAGACTGACGGCGATCTGCACTGCCTCGATGCCAAAATCAACATCGACGCTAACGCCATGTACCGTCAGCCTAAGCTGAAAACGTTCCACGATCCGTCGCAAGACGATCCGCGCGAAGCGCACGCTGCCAAGTTCGAACTGAACTACGTGGCACTGGAAGGCAACATTGGTTGCATGGTCAACGGTGCTGGCCTGGCCATGGGCACCATGGACATCGTCAACCTGCATGGCGGCAAGCCAGCCAACTTCCTTGACGTTGGCGGCGGTGCTACCAAAGAACGCGTAACCGAAGCGTTCAAAATCATCCTGTCCGACAGCAATGTCGCTGCAGTGCTGGTTAACATCTTCGGCGGCATCGTTCGTTGCGACATGATTGCCGAAGGCATCATTGGCGCCGTGAAAGAAGTCGGCGTAAAAATCCCGGTGGTTGTGCGCCTTGAAGGCAACAACGCTGAACTGGGCGCTAAAGTACTGGCAGAAAGCGGCTTGAACATCATCGCTGCTACCAGCTTGACCGACGCTGCTCAACAAGTAGTTAAAGCTGCGGAGGGCAAGTAATGAGCGTCCTGATCAATAAAGACACCAAAGTTATCTGCCAAGGCATCACTGGCTCGCAGGGCAGCTTCCACACCCAGCAAGCCATTGAATACGGCACCAAGATGGTCGGTGGCGTGACTCCGGGCAAAGGCGGTACCACTCACCTGGACCTGCCTGTTTTCAACACCGTGAAAGAAGCCGTAGAAGCAACTGGCGCAACTGCCAGCGTTATCTACGTACCGGCTCCTTTCTGCAAGGACTCCATCCTTGAAGCAGCGTTCGGCGGCATCAAGCTGATCGTTTGCATCACCGAAGGCATTCCTACCCTGGACATGCTGGACTGCAAAGTTAAGTGCGACGAACTGGGTGTTACCCTGATCGGCCCTAACTGCCCGGGCGTTATCACCCCAGGCGAATGCAAAATCGGCATCATGCCGGGTCACATTCACTTGCCAGGCAAAGTAGGCATCGTGTCGCGTTCCGGCACCCTGACTTACGAAGCCGTGAAGCAAACCACTGACGCCGGTTTCGGCCAGTCGACGTGCGTAGGCATCGGCGGTGACCCAATTCCAGGTTCCAACTTCATCGATATCCTGAAGTTGTTCCAGGAAGACCCGAAGACCGAAGCGATCGTCATGATCGGTGAGATCGGCGGTTCGGCTGAAGAAGAAGCGGCTGCCTACATCAAGGCAAACGTGACCAAGCCTGTTGTTTCCTACATTGCTGGTGTGACTGCCCCTCCAGGCAAACGCATGGGCCACGCAGGCGCAATCATCTCTGGTGGCAAGGGTACTGCAGACGAGAAGTTTGCAGCCCTGGAAGACGCAGGCGTAAAAACCGTGCGTTCGCTGGCAGATATCGGCAAGGCTCTGTCCGAGCTGACTGGCTGGGCAATGAAGTAAGCCTCGCGCTTAACTGACTGCTTTACCAAGCAAAGGCCACCTTCAGGTGGCCTTTGTGCGTCTGGGCGTTCTAATAGTCGCTAACGAGGAACGATGGCTGCTAAGCGATCGTATGGCCTTCAATGTGTAATTGAGCGTAGGAAATAGTGAGTTTGCGCGTGAGGGGATCACACCAATTCTATTTTCGATGTCAACAAGGCGACAACTGCGTGCGTTCATCGGACAGTTCGCCCTGTAACAGTGCGTTTCAAACGAAAAATCGGTAGGCTAACAGCCAAATCTGCGTATGCATCCCACAAGGAAGCCGCGCGCTAGACGGGTCGGTCTTACTAAGGCTGACAGCATTTCCCACATCCGCACGGGAAATTCCCCTCTAAATTCCGATTCAGTAGTGTGGTATTTCCGTAATGAAAGTATTGAAAGGCCAGGACATTCTGGCACTTGGGTTTATGACTTTTGCCCTGTTTGTCGGGGCTGGCAACATCATTTTCCCGCCTATTGTTGGCCTGCAAGCAGGGCCGCATGTCTGGATTGCAGCACTGGGCTTTCTGGTCACAGCGGTAGGTTTGCCGGTCATCACCGTGGTAGCGCTGGCTAAAGTCGGCGGTGGCATGGACGCACTGAGCAGCCCCATCGGTAAAATTGCTGGCGGCTTGTTGGCTGCTGTTGCGTATCTGGCAGTTGGCCCGTTGTTCGCGACACCCCGTACAGCAACTGTTTCGTTTGAAGTCGGCTTGGCACCGTTGACGGGCGAAAGTCCACTGGCGCTGTTTCTGTACAGCTCGGTTTACTTTTTGATCGTGTTCTTCGTTTCACTGTATCCAGGCCGTCTGCTGGATACCGTCGGACGCTTTTTGGCGCCTCTGAAAATTATTGCTTTGGCGATTCTGGGCATTGCGGCTTTCGCGCTGCCAGCCGGGGATACGGGCGTTGCCACTGCGGAGTACGTTAGTGCACCGTTTTCCCAAGGTTTTATCAATGGTTACCTAACCATGGATACTTTGGGCGCGTTGGTATTTGGCATCGTGATTGTGAACGCGATTCGCTCGCGTGGCGTTGAGTCGCCGAAGTTGATCACCCGCTATGCCATCATTGCCGGTCTGATTGCGGGTGTTGGTTTGGCGCTGGTTTACGTCAGCCTGTTTCGCCTGGGTGCCGGCAGCCATGAAGTGGCGATGGGCGCAACCAACGGCGCTGCGGTACTGCATGCCTACGTTCAGCATACCTTTGGCTCGCTTGGTAGCGGTTTTCTCGCGGTATTGATTGCCTTGGCTTGCCTTGTTACTGCTGTGGGCCTGACCTGCGCCTGTGCTGAATACTTCAGCACAGTATTGCCGCTGTCCTACAAGACACTGGTGATCATTCTTGCGGTGTTCTCGCTGGGCGTGTCGAACCTGGGCCTTACCCAGTTGATCGCGTTCTCGATTCCGCTGCTAACTGCGATTTATCCGCCTTGCATCGTGTTGGTCGCGCTGAGTTTCTGTAAAGGGTTTTGGCATGCTCAATCGCGGATTGTTGGCCCTGTGATGCTCGTGTCGTTCTTCTTCGGCACCATCGATGCGCTTAAAGGTGCCGGCTTTGGCGAATGGATTCCAGGTACATTGGCCAACATGCCATTTAGCGAACAAGGTTTGGCTTGGCTGGTGCCTTGTGTAGTCACACTGATTGGCGCCGTTATTTGCGATCGTTTGCTGGGTAAACCTGTTCAAGCACTTGCTTAAAACTTTCCGGTTCGCAAAAGCATCACTGGATAATAAAAATGCCCTGCATCAATTCGATGCAGGGCATTTTTTATGGCCGGTATTTAATCGTTCAATCTATTAGTGCCAAATGCCAGATACAACAAAGCCCGCACTTGGCGGGCTTTGTCGTTGTCGCAGAAAGCGTGATTACTTGCTTTCTGGAGTAGCCACAGGTGCTGCTGGAGCAACCGGTGCAGCCTGGCCAGCTTCTTCAGCTGCGGCTTTATTGGACTCAGCCTGAGCTTTGGCCGCTTCGGCATTTTCTTTCGCCGCGTCGTTCACTTTGTCCTGAGCTTCAGACATTTTTTCCTGAGCTTGCTCAGCGTGCTGAGTAGCGTCTTGGGCTTTGTCTTCGGATTTCTTGTCGCAGGCAGCCAGGCCAAGCGAAGCAGCGAGCATCAGGGCAACAGCAAATGTATTACGCATGGGGTGTTTCTCCTTATGAGTAGATCTACGGGGCGTTTGAGCATTGGCCGATCGCTTAAGTTCCATGGCCATGCACATATATAAGTAAAGCACCGCGGGCGGGGATTATTGTTAAAAAGCCCGCAGGTTTCAAGTAGCCCTTGAAATCTAAATCTTAGGCCCCAACTTTAAATTCATCCCGCCGCCAACCCACTAGGGCGTGGCTCATGCCATCTAATCGGAGTTTGATAACAATGAGCGTGGAAACTCAAAAGGAAACCCTGGGCTTCCAGACCGAGGTCAAGCAACTCTTGCACCTCATGATCCATTCGCTGTACTCCAACAAGGAAATTTTCCTTCGCGAATTGATCTCGAACGCCTCTGATGCTGTCGATAAATTACGTTTTGAAGCGCTGTCCAAACCAGAACTGCTGGAAGGTGGCGCCGACCAGTTAAAAATCCGTGTGAGCTTCGACAAGGACGCTAACACCGTCACGCTCGAAGACAACGGTATCGGTATGAACCGTGACGATGTGATCACCCATCTGGGAACCATCGCCAAATCCGGTACAGCCGACTTCATGAAGAACCTTACGGGTGATCAGAAAAAAGACTCTCACCTGATTGGTCAGTTTGGTGTGGGCTTCTACTCGGCCTTTATTGTCGCGGACAAGGTTGATGTCTACAGCCGTCGTGCGGGCACTCCTGCAAGCGAAGGTGTGCACTGGTCATCCAAGGGCGAAGGCGAGTTTGAAGTTGCCAACATCGAAAAAGCCGAGCGCGGTACCAAAATTGTTTTGCACCTGAAGTCTGGCGAATCCGAGTTCGCTGACGGCTGGCGCCTGCGCAACATCATCAAGAAGTATTCCGACCATATTGCCTTGCCAATCGAGCTGCCTAAAGAGCAGACCGTTGCCGAAGGTGAAGAGGCGCCTGCGCTGGAATGGGAAACCGTCAACCGCGCCAGTGCCCTGTGGACCCGCCCTCGTACTGAAGTCAAGGACGAGGAGTATCAGGAATTCTACAAGCACATCGCCCACGACTTCGAGAACCCGCTGGCCTGGAGCCACAACAAGGTTGAAGGCAAGCTGGAATACAGCTCGCTGCTTTATGTACCGGCACGCGCGCCGTTCGATCTGTACCAGCGTGAAGCCCCTAAAGGCCTGAAGCTCTACGTACAGCGTGTATTTGTCATGGACCAGGCAGAATCATTCCTGCCACTGTATCTGCGCTTCATCAAAGGCGTGATCGACTCCAATGACCTGTCGTTGAACGTGTCGCGGGAAATCCTGCAAAAAGACCCGATCATCGACTCCATGAAGTCGGCGCTGACCAAGCGTGTGCTCGACATGCTGGAAAAACTGGCGAAGAACGAGCCTGAGAAATACCAGGGCTTCTGGAAGAATTTCGGTCAGGTCATGAAAGAAGGCCCTGCTGAAGATTTCGCCAACAAGGAAAAAATCGCCGGTCTGTTGCGTTTTGCCTCGACTCACGAAGAGGGTGGCGAACAGGTTGTGTCGTTGGCTCAGTACCTTGAGCGCGCCAAAGAAGGTCAGGACAAGATTTACTACCTGACCGGCGAATCCTACGCACAGGTTAAAAACAGCCCGCATCTCGAAGTCTTCCGCAAGAAAGGCATCGAAGTTCTGTTGTTGACCGACCGTATCGATGAGTGGCTGATGAGCTACCTCAGCGAGTTCGACGGCAAAAGCTTTGTTGACGTGGCACGCGGTGATCTTGATCTCGGCAACCTGGATTCCGAAGAAGACAAAAAGGCCGCAGAAGAGGCCGCCAAGGCTAAAGAAGGTCTGGTTGAGCGTATCAAGTCAGCCTTGGGCGAAAGCGTCAGCGAAGTGCGTGTATCGCACCGCTTGACTGACTCCCCGGCCATTCTGGCTATCGGCGAACAGGACATGGGCATGCAGATGCGCCAGATTCTGGAAGCCAGTGGTCAGAAAGTACCGGAGTCCAAGCCGATCTTCGAATTCAACCCGGCTCACCCCCTGATTGAAAAGCTCGATGCGGAACAGAGTGAAGAGCGTTTTGGCGACCTTTCGCACATTCTGTTCGATCAGGCGGCACTGGCTTCTGGTGATAGTTTGAAAGACCCGGCGGCTTATGTACGGCGGCTAAACAAATTGTTAGTAGAGTTGTCGGTCTAACCGCGCTATAAAAACCCGCTACGGCGGGTTTTTTTTGGTTTTGAATTCAGGAGCTTTACATGGAACCGATCACGGTCATGTCTGTGGCGTACCAAATCGACGGCCAACCCTATGAAGGGCGTCTTGCCTTTGACCCGAGCCGAGAAGATCCGCTGCCGGGTTTGCTGATGGCGCCTAACTGGATGGGCATCAGCGCTGGAGCTGAAGAGATTGCCAAGTCAGTGGCCGAGCAGGGCTATGTGGTATTGATTGCAGATTTGTATGGCAAAAGCATTCGCCCGAGCAATGCAGACGAGGCGGGCGCGGCCATGATGCCGTTGAAGAATGACCGTGCCTTGTTGCGCAAGCGTATGTGGGCGGCTTATGACCTGTTGAAGAACCAGGAGCAGGCCAAGGTTGACGGCAGCAAGCTGGCAACATTCGGCTTTTGTTTCGGCGGCTGCTGTTCGCTGGAATTGGCGCGCGGTGGCGCGCCGCTGCAAGCGGCCGTGTCATTCCACGGCACGCTGGACACTCCCAACCCTGTCGATGCACACAGCATCAAAGGCTCAGTATTGGTGCTGCATGGCGCTTCAGACCCATTGGTGCCACGTGAGCAACTTCCGGCGTTTGAAGAGGAGATGAACGCGGCAGGTGTGGATTGGCAGCTGACCAGCTATGGCGGAGCAGTGCATTCCTTCACCGATCCCCACGCCAATGTGCCGGGCAAGATGATGTATGACGCCAAAACAGCCAACCGGGCCTTTACGGCCATGCATAACTTGCTGGATGAAGTGTTCAGGGATTGAAGTGAATCAAGAGCGCCCTCACCCCAGCCCTCTCCCAGAGGGAGAGGGGGCTTGGTCGCGTTTCAGTCCCCTCTCTCTCGGGTGAGGGGTTTACCGCTCCAGCGTTTCACTTACGGTCAAATCTCGCATCAGCAGCGCAAATTTCAAGTCCACCTGCTCAGGGATCGGCAGGTACACCGTATGGCCATCACCCGGTGCTACCTGAACCGCTAACCCTGCGCTGTTATGTAACTGGTCAAGATCAAAGTGGTAGTTGCCACCCGGCGTCATCAACTCCAGATGATCACCCAGCGCGAAACGATTTTTGACCTTCACCTCAGCCAGGCCATTACGACGCTCCCCGGTCATCTCGCCAACAAACTGCTGACGATGCGAGAGCGAGCTGCCGTGCAGGTAATTTTGATATTCATCGTGTACATGGCGACGTAAAAACCCCTCGGTGTAGCCACGCTGCGCCAGTGACTCCAGATCGGTCATTAAACTGCGATCAAACTCACGACCCGCCAGCGCATCATCAATTGCTTTGCGATATACCTGAGTCGTCCTTGCGCAGTAAAAGTGCGACTTAGTGCGGCCCTCGATTTTCAGGGAGTGAACCCCCATCGCGGTCAACCGCGCCACGTGCTGAACCGCCCGCAGGTCTTTGGAGTTCATGATGTACGTACCGTGCTCGTCTTCGAACGCTGACATGGGTTCATCAGGGCGACTGGCTTCATGCAGCATGAAGACTTCATCGGTAGGTGCACCCAGGCCCAGCGTAGGCTCAACCATCTTGACGACATTGCCCAGCTCATTTTCCGTGGCGGGTGTTGCGTCGTACTTCCAACGACAGGCATTGGTGCAACTGCCCTGATTGGCATCCCGTTTGTTCATATACCCCGATAGCAGGCAACGCCCGGAGTAGGCCATGCACAGAGCACCATGCACGAAAATCTCCAACTCCATGTCAGGAACTTGCTGGCGAATCTCTTCGATCTCTTCCAGTGACAGTTCACGAGACAGAATGATCCGGCTCAGACCTTGGTGCTGCCAGAATTTCACGCTCGCCCAATTAACGGTGTTGGCTTGTACCGACAAATGAATCGGCATGTGGGGGAAGTGCTGGCGCACCAGCATGATCAAGCCGGGATCGGACATGATCAGCGCGTCTGGCCCCATCGCGATGACAGGCTCCAGGTCGTTGAGGAACGTGCGCAACTTGGCATTGTGCGGGGCAATGTTGACCACCACGTAAAAGCGTTTGCCTAGAGCCTGTGCTTCGGCGATGCCAATGGCCAAATTGGCGTGATCGAATTCGTTGTTGCGCACCCGCAAGCTGTAGCGCGGTTGGCCGGCATACACAGCGTCTGCGCCATAGGCAAAGGCGTAACGCATGTTTTTCAGGGAGCCGGCAGGGGCGAGGAGTTCAGGTGGGGCAAGGGGCATAGTCTGACCAATCGCGAAAAAGGCGCGATCCTAGTCGAGCGCCGGCCTCGGTTCATTGATCTGGGTCTATGGAACTAGTTTGAAGCTGACGGTTAGATTCGCTGATTGCCCCTTGTGCAGCAACTTCAGCCCCGGGTGGCCGGGCAGGTGGTGGGCGTTGACCGGATGGCTGACGGGCTCGAAGCAGAAAAAGTCTTCGCCGGGCGGGCAATACACCAAATAGTAAGGCGCTCCCGTTGCATGACACTCCAGCGTGTAGCCCAAGTCTGGCTGGCTGATTAGCGCAGAGCCGTCCCACTGGGTAAAGCAGTTATCGAGCCGCGTCTGCGGCAAACCGTTGCTTTGGCAAAAGTCCCATTCTGGCGGCAACGACACACACTCTGTGGGCAGCCCTTGTGTATCACACAGCCAAACCTGTGCTGCGCTGGCCTGCAAACGTGTGTTGGCGGTGCGTGGCAAGTAAGGATGAAGCCCCAAACCGTGCCAGGCGGCATGTTCGTCTTGATGGGTGACACTCAGTTCGATGTGCAGTTGGCCGTCGTTCAGGGTGTAGAGCAGTTGCGCGCTGTAGGCGAAAGGGATCGTGCTGTCCAGTTGCAGGCAGGCGTGCCGGTTGCTGTGCTCTCGCACATGCCAAGGCTGCTGCCAGCCACTGCCGTGAATGGGCAGCGACCCGGCTGGGCTATTGGGTTCAAGCGCGAACCAATGATCAGGGCCTTCGAAGCCGCCGCCGCCAATCCGGTTCGACCACGGAACCAGCGGATAGCATGCCAGCTGATTGGCCGAGCCACTGTCCAGTGCGTCGGCTCGGCTGTGGCGCAATAGTGGCTGGCCGCTGGCTATCAACCTCCAGTCGAGAATACTGGCGCCTATGTGCGGCGAGAGGGTCAGCCGCGTCAGGCCATCTTCGAGGGTCAAAATCTGTGAGGTCATTCGGTGATCCCGTAGTCAATGGCTTTATGAGTCAGCGGCACGCCGCCAGGTCAGCATCACAATCCCCGCGACGACAATCAAGCCGCCGATTATCTGACCGCTGCTCAGCAGTTGATCCAGAATCAACCAGCCGAACAGCAGGCTCGCCACCGGCTCCACGTTCATCACTGGAGCGTTGCGGGCCATGTTCAAGCGGTTCATGCAGATAAACAGCAGGCAGAAGCCTAGTCCATACAGTGCTACAAGGCAGGCGAGGGCCGTCCAGCCTGTGGATGAGCCCGGCAGGGACACGCCACCGGGCAATATCCCACTGAACCCTGCGACGGCTGCAGCGCTGAATACAATCAGCATGGTCAGCATGCTGCGTACGGTTCCGCGCAGGCTCGACAGCTTGTGATCGGTGATCCACAGGGCGCAGGCAAACACCGTGGCCGCCGCAAAGCCAAAAGCGATGCCTTCGAGCCATTGCGCTTCAGTGGTGCCTTGACTGGACAAACGCTCGGGCACGTCGAGGGCAAAGACCAGGCCGAGCATGATAAAGCCCATCAATAAGGCGGCGCGGCGAGTGGGTGCTGCGCCGCCCAAGGCCCACGTCAGCAAGACCAGCAAGATGGGCGCCACGTTGGCGATCAGCAAGGCCAGCGCCACGGGAATTCGCGCCACGGACGAATAAATAAAGAAGCTTTGTGCCGCAATCAGCAGGCCCAGCAGGAGTTGCCAGCGCCAGTTGGCGGGTGTCAGGCGCGGCCGTTCACGTTGCCACAGCACCAGACTGGTGAGCACCAGCAAGGTCACTCCAGCACGGCACAAAATAGCAAGCAGCAGGCCGGTGTCGTGGTCGAAGGCGATGCGCGCGGCGATATGGTTGCCAGCGAAAGCACAGGCCAGCAATACCAGTATCAACACCGCGATATGGCGGGGGAATAAAGCAGGAGCAGACATAAGCAACCAGCCTCCTTGGCTGGAAAGTTCAACCCATTCCGTAGCAGTTGCCGAAGGCGACGTCCGGTTGCGCAGCAATCGTAAAGCCATCAACACGGTATGACATGAACACCCGGTCTTCAGGTTTCACGACAGCTACGCTGCCGGACGCAGCCTTCGGCAGCTGCTACGTTATTCGTAGAGTTACAACACCATGCTTGGCAGCCACAGTGAGATGGCAGACACGTAGGTCACCAGCATCAGCACCAAAAACAGCGCGACATAAAACGGCAACAGGGCTTTAACCGTGTTCTCGATGGTGACTTTGCCCACGGCCGCGCCCACAAACAGCACCGCGCCCACCGGCGGAGTAATCAAACCGATACCCAGATTGACCAGCATGATCATGCCGAAGTGCACCGGGTCTACACCGATACCAACGATCACAGGCAGCAGAATCGGCGTCAGGATCAGAATCAACGGCGCCATGTCCATCACCGTGCCCAGCAGCAGCAACATGACGTTGATGCACATCAGAATCACGTAACGGTTATCCGACAGCGTCAAGAACGCGGTAGTGATCTTCATCGGGATTTCCATCAGCGTCAGGATGTAACCGAAGCTGGCTGCAAAACCGATCAGAATCATCACGATTGAAATGGTGCGCACGGCCCGATGCATTAGCTTGGGCAGGTCGCGCCATTTGTAGTCGCGGTAGATAAACATGGTGACAAAGAACGACCAGACCACTGCAACGGCGGCTGACTCGGTCGCGGTAAAAATGCCGCTTAGAATCCCGCCGAGGATGATGACCATCGCCATCAGGCCCCACATGGCTTCACCGGCGATCTTCAGTGCCTGTCGCAGGGGGATTACTTCACCCTTTGGGTAGTTGCGCTTGCGCGCAAAGATCATGCACAACCCCATCATCACCGCGCTGAGCAGCAGGCCCGGCATGATCCCGGCCATAAACAGCGACGCAATCGACACCGTGCCGCCAGCAGCCAGTGAGTAAAGCACCGAGTTGTGGCTGGGCGGTGTGAGCAAGGCTTGTACCGAACCACTGACCGTCACCGCCGTGGAGAACTCGCGGGGGTAACCTGCACGCTCCATTTCCGGAATCAGTACCGAGCCGACGGAAGCTGTGTCGGCCACCGAAGAGCCGGAGATAGCACCGAAGAAGGTCGACGCCACGATGTTGACCAATGACAGGCCGCCCCGCACAAACCCCACCAGCACCCCGGCGAAGGCCACTAATCGGCGTGACATGCCGCCCTCGGCCATAATTGCGCCCGCAAGGACGAAAAAGGGAATCGCCAGCAGGGAGAATTTGTTGACGCCGCCCGCCACCTGAATCATCAGGGCATCGAACGGAATCTCGATCCACCAGGCACCGACCAGAGCCGACAAGCCCAAGGCGTAGGCGACGGGCATGCCGAGAAGGATCAGAGTAATAAAGCTGCCTAACAGTATAAAAGCGTCCATTTATACGGCCTCTTCGCTGGCTTCTACGATATCGAACCGCACGGCGCGGCGATGGCTTTGGTCACCCAGGAAGAGTTTTTCGAGGACGAAGATCAGTGTCACGATGCCACCCAGCGGGATGGGCAGATAAGAAATACCGACCCGCACGCTCGGCATCTCACCCAAAAATTGATTCCAGGTGGTCGCGCACAGCTTGAAGCCCTTGACGGTCATAAACAGGCAGACGGTGACCATCAGGAGTTGCACCAGCACTGCAGCCTGTTTACGCAGAGCAGCAGGCATACGTTCGACGGCCATCGACACTGCCATATGGGCCCCTGCACGATAGCTGGCGGCGGCGCCAAAGAAGGTAAACACCACCATCAGCAGAATGGCAGTGGGCTCCGGCCAGCTGGCACCACTGCCCAGCACATAGCGGGCAAAAATGCCCCAGGGAATAATCAGGGTCATGGTCAGCACCGACAAACCGGCGATCCCGATACAGACCCGGTACAGCAAGTCATTGAAGCGCAGCACGGTATTTTTCATGGGCTCACCACTGCGC
The DNA here is from genome assembly GCF_009600315.1 of Pseudomonas helleri. Taxonomy (GTDB): domain Bacteria; phylum Pseudomonadota; class Gammaproteobacteria; order Pseudomonadales; family Pseudomonadaceae; genus Aquipseudomonas; species Aquipseudomonas helleri_A. The sequence continues at coordinate 213,357 of NZ_WIWC01000001.1, forward strand.
GGCAAGCAGGCGTGAGCCTGCCACCGCGGCTTTGTCGGACTGGCTTATTGGACGGCTTCGATGCGCGAGATCAGGTCTTTGTAATTCGCACCGTATTTGTCGCGAACGGGCTGAGTGGCGTCGTAAAACGCTTTTTTCTGTTCGGGGGTGAGGGTGATGAACTCAACGCCTGAGGCTTTGAGTTTAGTTTCACTGTCGGCGGACTTTTTATCCCATATCACGCGCTCTTCCATCTGCGCTTCGCGCGCCAGTTTTTGCACCAATGCTTGTTGTTCCGGGCTGAGCTTTTGCCAGGTGGTCTTGGCGATCACGATGGGCTCCGGCAGGATCAAGTGATCGGTCCAGGTGAAGTATTTCGCGTTCTGATAGTGATTGTGTTCGAGGAATGTAGGCGGATTGTTCTCCGCGCCATCGATTACACCGGTCTGCAAGGCGCTGAAAATCTCGCCTGTGGCCATGGCGATGCCGTTACCGCCCATGTCATTGATGGTGTCGATAAACACCGGGTTGCCTTGAACGCGGATTTTCATGCCTTTGAGGTCAGACAGCTGGCGCACCGGCTTTTTGGTGTACAGGTTGCGGGTACCGCCATCCATCCATGCCAACGCCACCATGTTGAAGTCCGAGTTGGTAATTTTATCCAGCATCTCCTGACCGATTTCGCCGTCGATAATTTTGCGCATGTGGGCTTGATCACGGAATACAAACGGCAGATTGAACGCGTTGGTTTCCGGCACAACTGGCCCAAGGATGCCCAGGCTCACGCGGGTCATTTGCACGGCGCCGGACTGAAGCTGCTCTACCACCTCTTTTTCGGAGCCCAGTACGCCACCAGCAAACATTTTGAAGCTGATATCACCGTTGCTCTGCTCTTGCAGTTTTTTGCCCATGTCCTGCTCAGCCTGAACAGGCGGATAGCCGGTAGGGTGAACTTCGGCAAACTTGATTTTTATTTCCGCCTGAGCCATGCCGTTAAGGCAAAAAGCTAACGGCAGCGCAGCGAGAAGCAAGGTGCGTTTGAAATTCATGGGGCACTCCAACTCTTGTTGTTTTTATTTAAGGGGGTGAGTCAACAGGGGAAAACGGTCAGGTGTTGAATTCGGGTTCCGGCAATCCCTTGACCCCGGGCTGCAGGGCAAATACACCGCCCGCCAGAGGTTGGTCGCTGATGTCGCCCGCAGGACGAATCGAGGTCACGAACAGGGTGTCCAGATGGGGGCCGCCAAAAGCGCACATTGCAGGTTTTTTCACGGGCACGGCCAAGGAGCGATCGAGTGTGCCTTCGGGGGTAAAGCGATGGATGAAGCCGGCATCGTTGCCGCAGATCCAGTAGCAGCCGTCGGCATCAACCGCGGCGCCATCAGGGCGGCCCGGGTGCTCGTTCATGTCCACAAACACGCGGCGATTGTGTGGGGTGGCCGTGTCAGTGTCGTAGTCGAAGGCCCATATTTTTTGCACGTCCGGGTGTGAATCCGAAAGATACATGACTTTGCCGTCAGGGCTGAAAGCCAGGCCGTTGGGCACCGTCAGTCCGCTAATCTGCGCGTTGAGCGGTTCGCTTTGCCCGGCGCTGTAGCGGTACAGCGCGCCGACAGCGTGACCCGCTGCCATGTCCAGGTGCATGGTGCCAGCCCAGAATCGGCCTTGCCGGTCGCAACGGCCGTCGTTGAAACGCATGTCCGGTAGCGCGTGGGGCACGCTGCTGAGCAGACGTGTCTCGAGGCGGCCATTGGTGTGTGGTGTCAGAGCAAACAAACCGCTCTGCATGCCGCCAATCCAGTTGCCATCACTGCTTCTGGCGATGCAGGCCAGCATTTCGTCAGCTTCCCAGCTTTGGCTGTGGCCGTCAGCGAGGTTCCAACGATGCAGGCGCCGGGCAGGAATATCGACCCAGTAGAGCGCCTGTTCGGCGGTACTCCAGACTGGGCTTTCACCGGTGGCGTTGCGTGCATCGAGAATGAGTTCAGCAGTCATGGCGACTCGATCCTTGTTCTTTTTATTGTTATTAACGCCGGGGTTTACTCGTCCCCGAACGGGCCAGCGGCAACGAAGGCACCGCCTTGATAAATCATGCTCGGGTCATTGGCAGCCGGCATGGGCTGAGCTTCGACCTTGGCGCGGAACACTTCTGAGGAGTTTTCAGGCTCAAAGCCCAAGTGCGCGGCAAAGCGGTTGTCCCACCACACGTTGAGGTTGTCCGAAACGCCATAAACGACGGTGTGCCCGACGTTCGGGGTATACAGCGAGCGCTCGATCAATTGCGTGAGGTCGGCAAAACTGAGCCAGGTGCTCATCATTCTGCGGTTTTGTGGTTCCGGGAATGAGGAGCCGATGCGGATACTGACGGTTTCGATACCGTAACGATCGAAATAGAACGTGGCCATGTCTTCGCCGTAGGACTTGGACAAACCGTAATAACCATCCGGGCGGCGCGGGGAGTGGGCGTCCAGGGTTTCGCTTTGTTTATAAAAGCCGGTGACATGATTAGAGCTGGCGAAAATCACGCGCTTAACGCCATGACGGCGTGCGGCTTCGTAAACATGGAAAACCCCGGAAATGTTCGGCCCGAGGATTTCTTCAAAGGGGCGCTCAACGGATACACCGCCAAAATGCAGAATGGCGTCGACGCCTTCTACCAGATGGTGAACCGCTTGTTTGTCCGAAAGATCGCAGAGGATGACTTCTTCACTGCTGTTGATGGCGGGTGCCATCGGTGCAATGTCAGAGAGTCGCAAGGTGTTGGCGTAAGGCTTGAGGCTTTCGCGTAGAACCTTCCCCAAACCACCGGCGGCACCGGTGAGAAGAAGGCGATTGAAGGGGGTTTGGACAGTGCGGGTGGTTGTCATCAAAAGTCCCTGTATTTCTTATTAGTGTCATCTGTTGTCGTATGACTTGGGGTGGATTATTCGCAGCGATTGTGGTGCTTGTCAAGAGAGCTCCTCACCCTAACCCTCTCCCGGTGGGAGAGGGGACTAAAGGCAAAAGCCTATTTACGTAACACCCCCAAATGGTTCCCTCTCCCTCGGGAGAGGGCTGCGGTGAGGGGCTGGTTCAACTCCAATCCCGAGCCTTACATCAACGACAACGGATAGCTGATGAAAATACGATTTTCATCAAACTCATTGGTGCTGTAGTCGCGACGCATGGTCGCGTTACGCCAGCGCACGGTGAGGTCTTTGAGCGTGCCGCTTTGAACGGTATAAGCCAACTCCGACTCTCGCCCCCATTCCTTGCCGTCGGTTATAGCGCCGGTATGAATATTATCGCCGCTGATGTAGCGGTTCATCATGGTCAGGCCAGGCACGCCCAATACGGCGAAGTCCAGATCATGGCGCAGTTGCCATGAGCGCTCCTTGGCGTTGTCGTAGCTGGAGTTGTAACTGTCGTTGGCCAGTGTGCCACCGCTGGTGCCATTGACGCGGAACCAGGCATCATCGCCGCCGACCTTTTGCAGGCCCACATACAAGGTGTTGCCTTTATAGCGGGCTGACAGCAGGGCATAGGCCGTTTTGTTGTCCAGATCACCGGCCAGCTTGCTGCCGTCTTCCTTGCCCCAGAAATAGCCGAGGTTGGCACCCAGAGTTACATCGCCAATGGGTTGGCTGTGCAGCACGTTAATAAACTGCTGCTGGTAAATGTCTTCCAGTTGCGCATACCACAGCCCGACCTGAGTGCGTTTCTCGTTGAAGCTGTATTCACCGCCGGCAAAGTTGAAGCGGTCGGAAGTAAATGCGCCTTTGCCGTTGAGCGACATGTCTTCCATGCTCGCATCGTTGCGTGGGCTGTTGGCGCGGAACTGGCCGCCGTAGAGGCTCAAACCGGCAATTTCTTTGGAGGTGATCTGGCCACCACGGAAGGTCTGCGGCAATGAGCGCCCGTCGTCCGATCGCAAAATGGGCAGCACGGGCATCCACTCACCGATCTTCAACTCGGTATTAGACAGCTTGGCTTTGGCCGCTACCCCCAGGCGTCCGAAGTTATCGGCCGGTTCACCATCACTGTGGGTTGGCAGTAACTGAGTGCCAGCGGTGCCTTTACCGCCATCGAGCTTCTGTGAGTACAGACCCAGCACATCCACTCCGAACCCCACAGTGCCTTGGGTAAACCCGGACTTAACGTCGAGGATAAAGTTTTGTGTCCATTCCTCGGCTTTGCTTTGAGGATGGTCGGGGTTAGTGAAGTTGCGATTGATATAGGCATTGCGCAGATTAAGCGTGGCCTTGGTGTCATCGACAAAGCCTTCGGCCATGCCCGTCAGCGGCAAGGCCAGACCCATGCTGCCAAGACCGATAAAAACCAGAGAGCGTGTGTGCGGGAAGGTTTTTGAGCGTGTGAGCCGGGTGCGCGAGCGGGTAGGCGTGAGCATAGATGGACTCCTTGACTTTTATTATTTTTGTCATCTGTTGTCGTACAACAGTGCGCGGATTATTTTCCCTTTAATCCGCCTTGTCAATGCAATATGCCACTACTGTTATTCCATTAAATGTGGGAAATATGGTTAGTGCCGACCTTTCTTAAAAAAAGACGGCACTCGTCTGTATATTGGCTGACTAAGCTTTGGCTAATACCTCACACGCGCCTTATCGACATGGACGGCATATGAACGAAACAAGCCTTCAACGCAAAACCCTGCTTCTGTTGCTGGCCTTGGTCACAATTGCCTTTATCTGGATATTGTTGCCGTTTTACGGAGCTATTTTTTGGGCTGTTGCGCTGGGGATTTTATTCGCGCCGTTGCAGCGCAAGATGCTGCTTAAATTTAAAGGCCGGCGAAACCTGGCAACTTTCACCACACTGGGTGCCTGTACGGTGATTGCCATTATCCCGGTGGTCATTACTACAGGCTTGCTGGTGCAGGAAGTGGCCACGCTCTACAAGGATGTCGAAAGCGGCAAGATCAACGTTGCCAGCTACGTCATGCATTTCAAGGATATTTTGCCGCCCACGGTGCAGGACTGGCTCGATCGCTTTGGCCTGGGAAATATCGACGGGCTGAGTGAGAAAGTCTCCAAAGGTGCGCTGGAAGGCAGCCAGTTCTTTGCCACTCAAGTGTTTAGCTTTGGCCAGAGCACTTTCGATCTGGTGGTGAGCTTTTTCATCATGCTGTACCTGCTGTACTTCTTTATCCGTGACGGTCAGCAAATGGTGCGCTTGATTCGTAATGCCGTGCCGCTGGCGGAACAGCAGAAACGCTTGTTACAACTCAAATTGCGTCGTGTGGTGCGGGCTTCGGTCAAGGGCAACCTGGCCGTTGCGATCACCCAAGGGGCGCTGGGCGGGATCATTTTCTGGATTCTGGACATCCACAGCGCGCTGTTCTGGGCAGTGCTGATGATGTTCCTGTCGTTATTGCCCGCAGTGGGGGCAGGAATTGTCTGGGCGCCTGTGGCGATCTACTTTCTGGTCACCGGGGCCATCTGGCAAGGCGTCGTGCTGGCGCTCTACGGGGTGTTTGTGATCGGCATGGTCGACAACGTACTGCGCCCGATACTGGTGGGCAAAGACACCAAGATGCCGGACTTTCTAATCCTGATTTCAACCTTGGGCGGCATGGCGATCTTTGGCCTGAATGGTTTTGTGATCGGCCCCTTGATTGCCGCCTTGTTTCTGTCCAGTTGGGGCTTGTTCAGCGGCACCCGTCGCAAAGTGCGACTGCCCGCCGACATTCAAACCGACGACTAACGGAAGCTGTAAGACACCCCGACGTAGGCGCCACGGCCTTCGCCGGGGGTCGAGCGCGCCGCGTCCAGCCCTTTGTCGTCATAACCGGGTGTGACCGTGGCTGCGTAATGTTCATTACTCAGATTGCGCAGGTCGAGCCAGGTGTGCCATTCCTGCTTGGGTGAGGCATAACCCAGTGTCGCGCCCCACAGCATGTACGACGACGTGTAATACGAGTTGGCGTAATCGACGGCCATGCGTGAGGCCACTTGCGTGTTCACCCCGGCATAGAACCCTTGTGGGTGGTCGTAGCGCACCTCGGCCTGGTAGTAATGCTTCGGGATGCCCGGCAATTGATTGCTGCCAAAGCGCTCGTCATCACGGTAATGAAAGTCGCTAAACGTGTAAGCCTGACGCAACGACACCTTGCCTGCCGCTTCGCCTTGCCACAACACGCTGTTTAGGCCCGCTTCAATGCCTTGATGCACGGTAGGGCTGGCGTTGGACTCGCCGACAATGGGGCTTTGTGTGGCAGTAGCGGCCTGAGTTTCGACGCTGAGCAACTCATGACGTATCGCTGAGTAATACCAGGCCAGATCCCATTGCCCGATCCACGCATCGCCGCGTGTACCCAGCTCGAACGTGGTGGCGGTTTGGTTGTCGAGCGACACCGGGGTGCTTTGCCGTCCTGTTGCCGGGCCACTGCCTATGGGGAATGTAAATGGCGAGCCCCAGATCATCGACCACGGGTGAGGCGGTTCAACCGAACGGCTCAAGTTGGTGTACACCTGCAAGTGCGGGTTGAACTGATAACGCAAACCGATGCGGGGCGCGTAGTCCCAGTCGTGCTGACTGACCTTGCCGCCGCTGTCCGGGTAACTCACATCACTTTCGCGTCGGGTATAAATCAGCGCCATGCCCGTGGTCAGCCACAGGTCAGGAACCAGCTCAAGGTCATTGCTCGCGTGCAGCACGGTATCGGACCCTTGATAGCTGAAATCGCGAATTTTGGTGCCCGGCGCATAGCCTGAGGTGTTGCCCGCAGGGATCCGTACATATTCCGACGCGCCACTGTTGGGCAGATGTTTGGTTGAACGCAGACCCACGGTACTTTTGCTTTCAAGGCCGAAAAAGGTGTCTCGACGCTTGTAATTGAGCGTACCGCTGACATCTGTGTAAGCGACTTTCAGCCGGTTAGGCCCTTCGCGCAGGTCCATCGGGTAATCGTGATAAACGAGGCCCACTTCCAGTTGCGAGTCATCATCCAGATACATCGTAGTTTTGTTGCCCAGCCAGGTACTGCCTGGTTGCGGACGGCTGTAATCGCCCGCGACGTAGGCCGGATTCGCTGCGCGCGGATGATGCTTGATGTTTTCTTTGGTGACGCGCCCGGCCAGTTGGTTGTCGGTTTCGCGATAACGCAGGTAAAAGCGAGTTTCCAGTTGCGGGTTGAAGCGGTAGCCGATGTTGGCCGCAATGCCTTTGCTGCTGCCACGGGTGTGATCTTGATAACCATCAGTGTCGGAATCGGTCAATGACACGTAATAATCGAGATCGCCCAGCACCTGCCCGGAACTGATCTGACGCTTTTGATAGCCATAACTGCCGGCTTCGTAGCGCACTTGCAGCGGTGCAGCATCGTAGCCGGTATGGGTCACGTAATTGATTGACCCGCCGAGCGCCAATGCGCCCGTGTCAAAACCATTGGCGCCGCGCAACACCTCGGCGCGACTGAGCCACAGTGGCTCGAACAGTTCATAAGGCGTGCCCCCCGGCCCGGTGAGCGGTAAACCGTCGAACATCACATACAGACCTGAGCCGTGGGCGCTGGGTGCACGGTTGATCCCCGAACCGCGTACCGACACCTTGGCCCCGTCATTGCCGGCGGATTGGGCATAATTGCCCGGCTGATAAGCCAGCACATCGGTGTTGCTGGCGGTGCGGCCATTTTCAACACGGCTCAAGTCGATCACATTGCTGGCGCCGGGGACTTCTTCCAGTGCCGCTTTTGCTGATTCCAGCTCGGTGGTCTCTTGCGTACTGACCTGAACTTCATCCAGTTCCAGGGCACTGCCATAGGCGGGTGTCGCACAGAGCAGCGCAAAGGGAAAAAGGGTCGTCAGGGCGGGGCGCATGGGCAGAGGTTTCCAAATCGATGGGCGGGCGGCGCGCCAGCCTATACAAGCCGGGAATGACTCGCAACTGTGGCGCTGAAACCCGATGTTTGAGGGGGCAGGGGCGATGAAATATCAAGCGAAAACGGTGGTTTGCAGGTGCCCAACAAAAAACCCCGTAAAGGCCAGGCCGTTACGGGGTTTTTTGTACAGTCGTAAAGCCTTAGCCAACAAGACCCAACGTCGCACGCTGTACCAGTTCCAGCATCGGTTGCGGGTAAACACCCAACACGAACACCAGTACCGACACCGCCAGCAGCATCACGCCGCCTGCCTTCTGCTCCCAGTTCAGCGGAGCATCGTGGCGATGCAGTTTTGGCTCGACCAGGTACAAGGTCACCATCACCCGCAGGTAGTAGAACACGCCGATGGCGCTGCCCAGAATCAACGAACCGACCAGCCACCATTGGTGGGCTTCAACGCCGGTGGCAATGATGTAGAACTTGCCGATAAAGCCGGCCGTCAGTGGGATGCCCGCCAGCGACAGCATCATCACGGTCAGTACGGCGGTCATGTACGGACGGCGCCAGAACAGGCCGCGGTATTCGTACAGAGCGTCCGCATCACGGCCTTTGTACGGCGAGGACATCATGGTGATGACGCCGAAGGCACCCAGGCTGGTGAGCACGTAGGTGATCAGGTAAACGCCGATGGCTTCCATGGCCATGCCTTTGCTCGCGATCAAAGCAATGACCAGGTAACCGAAGTGAGCAATGGAGGAGTAACCCAACAGACGCTTGAGGTTGGTTTGGGTCAGGGCCAGCAGGTTACCGAACAGGATCGAGGCAATGGCGATCACGGTCAGTACGTCGCTCATCACACCGGTAGTCGCGGCAGGCGAGATCTGGAACAAACGCACCATCACCGCAAATACAGCGACTTTGGAAGCGGTTGCCAGAAAAGCAGCCACGGGCGCGGGAGAACCCTCGTACACGTCCGGCGTCCACAGATGGAACGGCACCAGCGACAGTTTGAACGCCAGACCCACCAGCATCATGCCAAGGCCCAGCTGGGCAATGGCGCTAGGCGCGCCGGTTGCCGCCAGAGCGTGACCGATACCGCTGAAGCTCAGGCTGCCGGCTTCTGCGTACAGCAGCGCCATGCCGAACAACAGGAACGCAGAACCGGCCGCCGACAGCACCATGTACTTGATGCCGGCTTCCAGGGAGCGTTTGTTGAAGAAGGCATAGGCCACCAGACCGTAAACCGGCACCGAGAGCAGTTCCAGGCCGATAAACAAACCGGCGAGGTGCTGCGCGCTGACCAGTACGATACCGCCCGTTGCAGCCAGCAGAATCAGCAGGTACAGCTCTTCGCGGTTGCCCGGATAGCCGGTGCCGCCTTCGCCCAGATAGGCGTGGGCAAGGGTGACGCAGGCCAGCGTGGAGACCAGAATCAGGCCGATGTACAGGTAAGCGAAGTTGTCCATCATCAACAGCGGGGTGACCGCCAAGGGCGCCACTTTTAACGCCGGGAAGATCGACAACAAGGCCAGGTTTAAACCCGCCACTGAAAGCAGGAAGGTTTGTGAATGGTTGCGGCGCCACGCGATTGCCAGCATCACCACCACAACGGTGAGGCTGGTAATCAGCAGTGGAGCAAGCGCGATAAAGTGTTGGATCGTGAATTCCATAGCGCTCTTACCGGGCCGAAGCGAGTTGAGTGAAGGCGGTGCCGAGCCATTGCTGCACACCGTTCATGGTCGCAGCAGAGGTGTCGAGGAACGGTTGCGGGTACACGCCGATAAGAATCAGCAAGACCGCCAGACCGAGCACCATGATCAGTTCACGCGCATCCATGCCAGCCAGTACGGCGTCGGACTTGGATGGGCCGAAATAGGCGCGATGAATCATGATCAACGAGTAGACCGAACCAAACACCAGACCGGTTGTTGCAATCGCTGTGACCCAAGGGAAGCTGGCAAACGAGCCCATCAGGATCAGGAACTCACCCACGAAGTTACCGGTGCCCGGCAGGCCCAGCGACGCGGCCGCGAAGAACAGGCTGATGGCTGGCAGGTAAGCGATCTTGGACCACAAACCGCCCATTTCACGCATGTCGCGAGTGTGCAGACGCTCGTACAGCTGGCCGCTGAGGATAAACAGCGCGGCAGCCGAAACACCGTGAGCGAGCATTTGGATCACAGCCCCTTGCAAGGCCAGCAAGCTACCGGAGTAGATACCGATCAGGACGAAGCCCATGTGTGAAACGCTGGAGAAAGCGATCAGACGCTTGATGTCGGTTTGAGCGAAAGCCAGGAAGGCGCCGTAGAAAATCCCGATCAGACCCAGGGTCATGGCAATCGGCGCAAACTCGGCCGAGGCATTCGGGAACAGCGGCAAGGCAAAACGCAGCAGACCGTAGGCCGCAGTTTTCAGCAGGATACCGGCCAGATCGACCGAACCCGCAGTCGGTGCCTGGGCGTGAGCGTCAGGCAACCACGAGTGGAACGGTACAACCGGCAACTTCACGGCAAAGGCAATGAAGAAGCCCAGCATCAGGATGTACTCGGTGGTGAGTGACATCTTGGTCTTCAGCAACTCGGCATAGCTGAACGTCAGCACGCCGGTGTCGTTGAAGTTGACCAGCACCAGACCGAGGATCGCCACCAGCATGATCAGACCGGAAGCCTGAGTGAAGATGAAGAACTTGGTCGCGGCGTAGATACGGGTTTTCTTGCCGTCCGACGAGCTATGACCCCAGAGCGCGATGAGGAAGTACATCGGCACCAGCATCATTTCCCAGAAGAAGAAGAACATGAACAGGTCGATGGCGAGGAATACGCCAACCACGCCGCCCAGAATCCACATCAGGTTCAGGTGGAAGAAACCCACGTGACGCTGAATTTCTTTCCAGGAACACAAGACCGACAGCACACCCAGCAAGCCGGTGAGCAGAATCATCAGCAGCGACAGGCCGTCCAGCGCCAGATGCACGCTGATGCCGAAGCGCTCGATCCAGACGTGCTTGAACTCAAGTGCCCAGGCCGGATCGGCACCGGGGTTCGGCGCCAGATGGTAATCCCCGTGCGCCCACAGCCAAAGGCCGAGGGCGAGTTCGAGGGACATGGTCAGCAACGCAATCCAGCGTGGCAGGGTAGGGCCGAAGCGCTCACCCAGCCAGCACAGCAGGCCGCCGATAAAGGGGATCAGGATTAGCCAAGGCAGAATCATGACGGGCTCAATTCCTTTCGCAATGTCGAAGGTTCATATCAGACCGCTACCAGTACGATGGCGCCCATGACCAGTACCGCACCGGCGGCCATGGAAGCAGCGTACCAACGCAGTTGACCGGTTTCGCTGCGGCTCAGGGCGTTATGCCCGGCCTTGGCCACTTTGGGAATCAAACCGATGGTCTGGTCCAGAGGGTCTTTGCGCAGTACACGGCAGATCAACAGGTACGGTTTGACGAACAGTTTGTCGTACAGCCAGTCGAAGCCCCATGCGGCGAACCACCAGGCCGTGAGGAAGCGGCCGATGCCGCTGTTGGCGACAGCGGTCACGAAGCGGCGTTTGCCCAGGTACAGCAGGCCCGCCAGCAGGATACCGGCCAGGGCAATGGCGCCCGAAGCGATTTCCAGACTGTGTTGCGCTTCGCCGCCGGCATGGCCAACGCTTTGTGGCAGTACGCCCGCCAGCGGTGGCGTGATCATGGCGCCGATGAAAGTCGACAGTACGATCAGCACGCTCAGTGGCAGCCAGTAAGTAATGCCGTGACCCGGATGCGCTTCAGTCTTGGCTTCACCGTGGAAGGTGATGAAGATCAGGCGGAAGGTGTACAGCGAGGTCATGAACGCGCCCACAAGGCCCGCATACAGCAGTTCGGTGTTGCCGCTGGCGAAGGCTTCCCAAAGAATTTCATCCTTGGAGTAGAAACCGGCGGTCAGCAATGGCAGGGCCGACAGCGCCGCACCACCGACGATAAAGCTGGCGTAGGCCAACGGCAGTTTCTTCCACAGGCCGCCCATCTTGAAGATGTTCTGCTCGTGGTGGCAGGCCACAATCACCGCACCGGAAGCAAGGAACAAAAGGGCCTTGAAGAAGGCGTGGGTCATGAGGTGGAAAATCGCCCCGTCCCATGCGCCAACGCCCAGCGCCAGGAACATGTAGCCGATCTGGCTCATGGTCGAGTAGGCGAGGATACGTTTGATGTCGGTTTGCACCAGTGCAGCAAAACCTGCCAGCACCAAGGTCACACCGCCGACGATGCCCACCAGATGCAGCACTTCAGGTGCCAGAGTGAACAGGCCGTGGGTACGGGCGATCAGGTAGACACCGGCGGTCACCATTGTTGCGGCGTGGATCAGTGCCGAAACAGGTGTCGGGCCAGCCATTGCATCGGCCAACCAGGTTTGCAGGGGCAGTTGCGCCGATTTACCGACAGCGCCACCCAGCAGCATCAGGGTCGCCAGCACGATCCAGAAATCACCGGCCTGGAACTTCTGTGGCGCCAGCACCAGCAACTGTTGAATGTTCAACGTGCCCAGTTGCTGGAACAGGATGAACAGGCCGATGGCCAAGAACACGTCACCGATTCGGGTCACGATAAAGGCTTTCAGTGCTGCGTTACCGTTGTTGCGGTTGCTGTAGTAGAAACCGATCAACAGGTACGAGCACAGGCCTACACCTTCCCAGCCGAAGTACACGAACAAGAGGTTATCGGCCAGGATCAGGAACAGCATGCTGGCGATAAACAGGTTGGTGTAGGCGAAGAAGCGCGAGTAACCGACTTCACCGCGCATGTACCACGAGGCAAACATGTGGATCAGGAAGCCGACGCCGACCACCACACCGAGCATGGTCACCGACAGGCCATCCAGATGCAGGGCGAAGTTGGCATTGAAGCCGCCGACCGCCATCCATTGCCACAGCACTTGGGTGTACTGACCGCCTGCTGGCGGTGCCACATTGAATTGCCAGATGACGTACGCGGCGACAATGGCCGACAGGCCAATGGAGCCGACGCCGATCAGGGCCGAGAGGTTTTCGCTGAAGCGTCCACGGGAGAACGACAGCAACAAAAAGCCGATCAGGGGGAATACGAAAGTCAGAAAGAGTAGGTTCATCCGCGCATCTCACTGGCAGCATCGATATCAAGCGTGTGGAAGCGGCGATACAGCTGCAACAGAATCGCCAGGCCAATGCTGGCCTCGGCGGCTGCCAGGGTGATCACCAGAATGAACATGACCTGTCCATCCGGCTGCGCCCAGCGTGCACCGGCAACGATGAAGGCCAGTGCAGCGGCGTTCATCATGATTTCCAGACTCATCAATACGAAGAGAATGTTACGGCGAACCATCAGTCCAACCAGACCGAGGCAGAACAGGATGCCGGCAACCGCCAGACCGTGTTCGAGTGGTATTGCTGGCATGTTATTGCTCCTTCGCCTCGTTACGGCCCAAATGGAACGCCGTCACCGCTGCGGCAAGCAACAGCATCGAGGCGAGTTCGACCACCAGCAGATAAGGGCCGAACAGGCTGATGCCCACGGCTTTTGCATCCACAGTGGTTTGACCGATTGCCACACCGCTCTGTTGTGCGAACAGCACGTACAGCAGCTCGGCCAGCAGGATCGCGGACAAAATGCTCGGCCCGATCCAGATGTTCGGTTTGAGCCAATGGCGTTCTTGCGTCACCGAGGCCGGGCCCTGGTTGAGCATCATCACCACGAACACAAACAGCACCATGATGGCACCGGCGTAAGCGATCACTTCGAGCACACCGGCAAAGGGTGCGCCGAGGCTGAAGAAGGTCATCGCTACAGCAATCAGCGAAATGATCAGGTAGAGCAGGGCGTGCACAGGGTTGGTGTTGGTGATCACGCGTAGCGTGGACACGACAGCGACACCCGATGCGAAATAGAAAGCGAATTCCATCGTTCTTCCTTAAGGCAGCAAGCTCTTCACGTTGATCGGTTCGGCTTCGTTCTGGGCAGCGCCTTTCGGCTTGCCTTCTACGGCCATACCAGCAACACGATAGAAGTTGTAATCAGGGTTCTTGCCGGGGCCGGAGATCAGCAGATCTTCTTTCTCGTACACCAGATCCTGACGTTTGAACTCGGCCATTTCGAAATCCGGTGTCAGCTGGATCGCGGTGGTCGGGCAGGCTTCCTCACACAGGCCGCAAAAAATGCAGCGTGAGAAGTTGATGCGGAAAAACTCCGGGTACCAACGGCCATCTTCGGTTTCGGCTTTTTGCAGCGAGATACAGCCCACCGGGCACGCCACGGCGCACAGGTTGCAGGCTACACAACGCTCTTCGCCGTCCGGGTCACGGGTCAGGACAATCCGGCCACGGTAGCGCGGTGGCAGATAGACCGCTTCTTCCGGGTATTGCAGCGTGTCACGCTTGCGGAAGGAGTGGCTGAACACCATCACCAAGCTGCGAAGCTGGGTGTAGGTGCCATGCACGATGTCAAACAAGTACTTGAACATGGGTCTCTATCCTCACTGAACCGCGCTGGCGGGCGTGTTCAACAACACGACTGCAGCGGTCACCAGCAAATTGATCAGGGTCAGCGGCAGGCAGAACTTCCAGCTGAAGTCCATCACTTGGTCATACCGTGGGCGCGGAATAGAGGCGCGTAGCAGGATGAAGATCATGATGAAAAACGCGGTCTTCAGAGCGAACCAGATAAACGGAATCTGTGGCAGCAGACCGAACGGCCCGTGCCAGCCACCGAAGAACAAAGTCACCAGCAACGCCGAGATCAACACGATCCCGATGTACTCACCAACGAAGAACATGCCCCATTTCATACCGGCATATTCAATATGGTAACCATCGGCCAGTTCCTGCTCGGCTTCAGGCTGGTCGAACGGGTGACGGTGAGTCACGGCGACGCCAGCGATGAAGAAGGTCAGGAAACCGAAGATCTGCGGAATGATGAACCACAGGTTCTGTGCTTGATATTCAACGATGTCGCGCATGTTGAACGAGCCAACTTGCACCACGATGCCCATCAGCGACAGGCCCATGAACACTTCATACGACACGGTCTGGGCCGAAGCCCGCAAGGCACCCAGCAGGGCAAACTTGTTGTTGCTCGACCAACCGGCAAACAGCACCGCGTAGACCGACAGACCGGCCATGGCGAAGAAGAACAGGATGCCGATGTTCAGATCCGCCACGCCCCAGGTCGGGGTGATCGGGATAATCGCAAAGGAGATCAGCAGGGCGCTCATGGCCACCACCGGCGCCAGGGTGAAAATCACCTTGTCGGCAAACGGCGGCGTCCAGTCTTCCTTGAAGAACATCTTGATCATGTCAGCGGCAATCTGGAACGCGCCAAACGGGCCGACGCGGTTCGGACCGTAACGGTCCTGCCACAAGGCCAGCAGGCGACGTTCTACCCAGCTGAGCAGCGCGCCGCACACCACAACGGCGAGCAGAATCACCACGGCTTGCACCACCGAGATAATCACGTCGATCACTTCAGGCGTAAACCAGGTCATTGGGCTGCCTCCTGCAAACCGTCAACGGTAAGGCCAAAGATTGCAGGCGGGATGCCTGGCAAGCCTGCTGGCAATGCCACCAGACCTGCGCCCAGCTCTTCATTGATACGCAGCGGCAGACGCAGGGTCACACCGGCCACGTTGAGGCTGAGCAACGCACCGTCATTGACGCCCAGACGATCGGCTTCGGACTTGGCCAACGCAATGTAAGCGGCTGGAATGCGTTCTTGCACAGGTGCGGCTTTGGAAGAGTTCTCTTCGCTGCCCAGCAGGTGGTAGAACGGCACGACTTGCCAGGTGCCACGGGCCGGGTTGAACGCGCCCGGAATGTTGGCGAACCAATTCAGCGAGTCACCTTTGCTTTCGATCAGGCGGATACCCGGGTCGCCCGCACGGATATGACCACCGACTTCGTCCTGGAACTTGTTCCACGCTTGTGGCGAGTTCCAGCCCGGTGACCAGGCGAACGGCACTTGTTGGCGTGGTTCGGCGGAACCCGAGTAACCTTCCATGGAGAAGGCGAACGCGGTGTCCGGGTCTTGCGGGGTGCGCGGTTCGTGCACGCTGATATTGGCGCGCATGGCCGTGCGACCGCTGTAGCGCAAGGGTTCGCGCGCCAGCTTCATGCCTTTGATACGGAAGGCTGCCGACGGCGCCGCATCAACGATACCCGCCAGTTCCGGCGTGCTTGCCGCGGTTTGCTGCGTCACGTGATCGAGCAGGGTCCAGTCAACCGGCTTGTTCAGCAGGGTGCTGCGCAGGGCGTGCAACCAGCGCCAGCCTTCGTGGATCAAGATGCTCGAATCGAGGTAGCGCGGCTCGAACACCTGGAAGAAGCGTTGAGCGCGACCTTCCTGACTGACCAGCGTACCGTCGCCTTCGGCAAAGCTTGCCGCGGGCAGTACCAGATCGGCACGGTCGGTGGTGGCGGTCTTCTGATGATCGGCAACGATCACCACTTTGGCCGCGTCCAGTGCTGCGTTGACCTTGACCGCATCGACACGGGTAAACAGATCGTTTTCCAGCACCACGATGGCGTCGGCTTTACCATCGATCACCGCTTGCAACGCAGCGTCTACCGAGTCGCCGCCAAGCATGGCCAGACCGAGGCTGTTGGCTTCCGGCACGACCAGGCTGATGGAACCGGCTTTCTCACGCAGGTGCAGCGCCTTGGCGATGTTGCCTGCGGCTTCGATCAGGGCGTTGGAGCCCAGCGAAGTACCGGCAATGATCAATGGGCGTTTGGCCGCCAGCAGGGCATTGGCAATACGTTGGGCCAGTTCCAGAGCTTCAGCGTCCAGACCGGCAACGGCAGGCGCGCTGGCGTCGATGGCGTGGGCCACGGCGAAACCGATACGGGCCAGATCGTCCGGAGCAGCGTGGACGCACTCTTCGGCTACATCGTCGAGTTTTGTTTCAGCCAGGCTGGCAATAAACAGCGGGTTCAGCGCGTGCTGGCCGATGTTTTTGACCGCAGCGTCGAGCCAAGGCTGAACACGCATGGCGTCAGCCATTTCCTCGGCTTTGCCCTTGACCGACTGACGCAGCGACAGCGCCATACGGGCGGCGGTCTGAGTCAGGTCTTCACCCAGTACGAAAATGGCGTCGTGATCTTCGATCTCGCGCATGTTCGGTACGGGCAGCGGGCTGTCTTTCAGGACTTGCAGCACCAGACGAATGCGCTCCAGCTCGCCGGCTTCGATGCCCGAGTAGAAGTGCTCGGCGCCGACCAGTTCGCGCAACGCGTAGTTGCTTTCGAGGCTGGCGCGCGGCGAGCCGATACCGACGATGTTGCGACCGCGCAACAGGTCGGCGGCTTTATCCAGTGCAGCGTCAACGCTCAGTTTGCTGCCGTCGGCCAACAATGGCTGACGAGGGCGGTCGGTGCGGTTGACGTAGCCATAGCCAAAACGGCCACGGTCACACAGGAAGTACTGGTTAACCGAACCGTTGAAACGGTTTTCGATGCGACGCAGTTCACCGTAACGCTCGCCCGGGCTAATGTTGCAGCCGCTGGAGCAACCGTGGCAGATGCTCGGTGCAAACTGCATGTCCCATTTGCGGTTGTAACGCTCGGAGTGAGTTTTGTCGGTGAACACACCGGTCGGGCAGACTTCTGTGAGGTTGCCCGAGAACTCGCTTTCGAGCACGCCGTCTTCAACGCGACCGAAGTACACGTTGTCGTGGGCGCCGAACACACCGAGGTCAGTACCACCTGCGTAATCTTTATAGAAACGCACGCAGCGATAGCAGGCGATGCAGCGGTTCATTTCGTGGGAAATGAACGGCCCGAGTTCCTGATTCTGGTGAGTACGCTTGGTGAAGCGATAGCGGCGCTCGCTGTGACCGGTCATCACGGTCATGTCTTGCAGGTGGCAGTGACCGCCTTCTTCGCACACAGGGCAGTCGTGCGGGTGGTTGGTCATCAGCCATTCGACGACGCTGGCGCGAAACACTTTCGCTTCTTCGTCTTCGATGGAGATCCAGCTACCGTCGGTGGCCGGGGTCATGCACGACATGACGATACGACCACGGGTGTCGTTCTCGTCGGTGTACTGCTTGACCGCACATTGGCGGCAAGCGCCAACGCTGCCCAGGGCAGGGTGCCAGCAGAAATACGGAATATCGAGGCCTAGCGACAGACACGCCTGTAACAGGTTGTCTGCCCCATCGACTTCGAGCTCTTTGCCGTCTACGTGGATAGTGGCCATGGTTCAAAGTTCTTCGTTGGCCCGGTGTCAGCGGGCGTGGCTAATGGAATCTTGTTATGCGTTCGAAGCAACTCAGCCTTACGGCGTTATCGAACGATCAGAAGGGGGCACGGACCCCCTTCATTCAGAGCGTTACGCGCCGATTACAATCGGGCGTGCCAGAGGCGGAACACCGGGTTTTGCTTGCGCAATACCGGCTTCAAACTCTGGACGGAAATACTTGATGGCGCTGCCCAGCGGCTCCACGGCGCCCGGTGCGTGAGCACAGAACGTCTTGCCCGGGCCGAGGAAACCGACCAGACCCAGCAGGGTTTCGATATCGCCCGGCTGACCTTCGCCTTTTTCAATCGCCATCAGCAGCTTGACGCTCCACGGCAGACCGTCGCGGCAAGGGGTGCAGAAACCACACGACTCGCGAGCAAAGAACTGTTCCATGTTGCGCAGCAGGGAGACCATGTTGACGCTGTCATCCACGGCCATGGCCAGGCCCGTACCCATACGGGTGCCGACCTTGGCGATGCCACCGGCGTACATTTGCGCGTCCAGGTGCTCAGGCAGCAGGAAGCCCGTACCGGCACCGCCCGGCTGCCAGCACTTGAGCTTGAAGCCGTCGCGCATGCCGCCAGCGTAGTCTTCGAACAGCTCGCGAGCGGTCACGCCGAACGGCAACTCCCACAGGCCAGGGTTCTTCACTTTGCCGGAGAAGCCCATCAGCTTGGTGCCGTGGTCTTCGCTGCCTTCGCGGGCGAGGGATTTGTACCAGTCAACGCCGTTGCCGATGATGGCCGGCACGTTGCACAGGGTTTCAACGTTGTTCACGCAGGTCGGCTTGCCCCAAACGCCCACTGCTGCCGGGAAGGGCGGCTTGGAACGCGGGTTGGCGCGACGGCCTTCGAGGGAGTTGATCAGCGCAGTTTCTTCACCGCAGATGTAACGCCCGGCGCCGGTGTGCACGAACAGTTCGAAGTCGAACCCCGAACCCAGAATGTTCTTGCCCAGCAGGCCCGCTGCCTTGGCTTCTTCCACAGCACGGCGCAGATGCACCGCTGCGGTGGTGTATTCGCCACGCAGGAAGATATAGCCGCGGTAGGTTTTCAGTGCGCGGGCACTGATCAACATGCCTTCGATCAGCAGATGGGGCAGTTGCTCCATCAGCATGCGGTCTTTCCAGGTGTTGGGTTCCATTTCATCGGCGTTACACAAAAGGTAACGGATGTTCATGGACTCGTCTTTAGGCATCAGCCCCCACTTCACACCCGTGGGGAAGCCCGCACCGCCGCGACCTTTGAGGCCCGCATCTTTCACGGTCTGGACGATGTCGTCCTGAGCCATGTCGGCAAAGGCCTTGCGCGCAGCGGCGTAGCCGTCTTTGGCCTGATATTCGTCGAGCCATACCGGCTCGCCGTCATCACGCAGACGCCAGGTCAGCGGGTGAGTTTCTGCCGAACGCGCGATGCGGTTGGCAGGGCCGAAAGAAGTCAGGGTCATGGGTAGCCCTCCAACAACGTGGCGACGCCGGATGGCTGCACGTCACCGAATGTGTCGTCGTCGATCATCAACGCCGGCGCCTTGTCGCAGTTGCCCAGGCAGCAGACCGGCAGCAGCGTGAAGCGACCGTCCGGAGTGGTTTGGCCCAGGCCGATGCCCAATTTGTTCTGGATTTCGCCGACCACCGACTCATGGCCGCCGATGTAGCAGACCATGCTGTCGCACACACGGATGATGTGGCGACCAACCGGCTGACGGAAGATCTGGCTGTAGAACGTGGCCACGCCTTCAACGTCGCTGGCCGGAATGCCCAGCAGTTCGCCGATGGCGTATACCGCGCCATCCGGCACCCAGCCGCGTTCCTTTTGAACGATTTTGAGGGCTTCGATCGACGCCGCGCGCGGGTCTTCGTAGTGATGCATCTCGTGCTCGATGGCCGAGCGCTCGGTTTCGCTCAGGGCGAAACGGTCTGTCTGGATAAGCGTGCTGTTCATGCTTAGCGGTCCACGTCGGCCATAACGAAATCGATACTACCCAGGTACGCAATCAAGTCCGCGACCATTTCACCTTTGATCACCGAAGGGATCTGCTGCAGGTGCGGGAAGCTTGGGGTGCGAATCCGGGTGCGGTAGCTCATGGTGCCGCCATCGCTCGTCAGGTAATAACTATTGATGCCCTTGGTCGCTTCGATCATCTGGAAGGATTCGTTGGCCGGCATCACCGGGCCCCACGAAACTTGCAGGAAGTGCGTGATCAAGGTCTCGATATGTTGCAGCGTGCGTTCTTTAGGCGGCGGCGTGGTCAGCGGGTGATCCGCCTTGTACGGGCCGGCTGGCATGTTGCGCATGCACTGCTCGATGATCTTCAGGCTCTGGCGCATTTCTTCGACGCGCACGATGCAGCGGTCATAGGCATCGCCATTGGCCGCCAGCGGCACTTCAAATTCGAAGTTCTCATAACCCGAGTACGGGCGCGCTTTACGCACGTCGAAATCGCAGCCGGTGGAGCGCAGGCCAGCACCAGTAACGCCCCATTCCAGGGCTTCTTTGGTGTTGTAGGCGGCGACGCCGATGGTACGACCGCGCAGGATGCTGTTGTCCAAAGCGGCTTTCTGGTACTCGTCCAGACGCTTGGGCATCCAGTCGATGAATTCCTTGACCAGACGATCCCAGCCGTTCGGCAGGTCGTGGGCAACACCACCAATGCGGTACCAGGCCGGGTGCAGACGAAAACCGGTAATGGCTTCGATCACTTTGTAAGCGCGCTGACGGTCGGTGAAGGTGAAGAACACCGGGGTCATGGCGCCCACGTCCTGGATGTATGTCCCCAGGAACAGCAAGTGGCTGGTGATACGGAAGAACTCGGCCATCATGATGCGGATGGTGTCGACCCGGTCCGGCACTTTGATGCCAGCGAGCTTCTCGACCGAAAGCACATAGGGCAGGTTGTTCATCACGCCGCCGAGGTAGTCGATACGGTCGGTGTACGGGATGAAGCTGTGCCAGGACTGGCGTTCAGCCATTTTTTCGGCACCACGGTGGTGGTAGCCGATGTCTGGCACGCAGTCGACGATTTCTTCGCCGTCCAATTGCAGGATGATGCGGAAGGCACCGTGAGCCGAAGGGTGGTTCGGCCCCAGGTTGAGGAACATGTAGTCCTCGTTTTCACCGGAGCGTTTCATGCCCCAGTCTTCCGGCTTGAAGCGCGCGGCTTCTTCTTCCAGCTGAATTTTTGCCAGGCTCAGGCTGTACGGGTCGAACTCGGTGGCGCGGGCCGGGAAGTCCTTGCGCAGCGGGTGACCTTCCCAGGTCGGCGGCATCATGATGCGCGACAGGTGAGGATGACCTTTGAAGTCGATGCCGAACATGTCCCACACCTCACGCTCGTACCAGTTGGCGTTTGGCCAGATACCGGTCACGGTCGGCAGGCTCAGATCGCCTTCAGATAGCGCCACCTTGATCATCACATCGCTGTTACGTTCCAGCGACATCAGGTGGTAGAAGACGGTGAAGTCTGCGCCCGATGGCAAGCCCTGACGCTTGGTGCGCAGGCGCTCGTCCACACCGTGCAAGTCATAAAGCATGACGTAAGGTTTTGGCAGGTTACGCAGGTGGGTCAGCACTTCGACCAGTTTGGCGCGGGCAACCCAAAGCACCGGCATGCCGGTGCGCGTGGCCTGTGCGGTGAACGCTTCAGGGCCAAAACGGTTGTTCAATTCAACGACCACATCTTGGTCGTCAGCCTTGTAAGGCGGGATGTACAGAGCGGAGCCTGTAGTCATGGTTTTTTTATCGCTTTCGTTCAACGTAAAGAATGAAGCCAGTGATTCGTTCTATTGATTAGAAACGGCTCTGGGTCAGACTTCGTCGGGGCTGCGCAGGTTGGTCACCTGAATACGCTGTTCGCGGCGCTGTTCCTTTTGCGATGGCATCTCGGCGCGGTAAACGCCTTGCTCGCCAACAACCCAGGAAAGGGGGCGACGCTCCTGGCCAATCGACTCTTGCAAGAGCATCAAGCCTTGCAGAAAAGCCTCTGGGCGGGGCGGGCAGCCGGGTACGTAAACGTCCACAGGCAAGAACTTGTCGACCCCTTGAACCACGGAGTAGATGTCGTACATGCCGCCGGAGTTGGCGCACGAACCCATGGATATCACCCATTTTGGTTCAAGCATTTGCTCATAGAGACGCTGAATGATCGGCGCCATCTTGATGAAGCAGGTCCCGGCAATAACCATGAAATCCGCCTGACGCGGCGATGCCCGGATAACCTCGGCGCCAAAGCGCGCGATGTCGTGGGGCGCCGTGAAGGCGGTGGTCATTTCCACGTAGCAGCACGACAGGCCGAAGTTGTACGGCCACAGGGAGTTTTTACGCCCCCAGTTGACCGTGCCGTTCAGCACGTCTTCAAGCTTGCCCATGAAAATGTTTTTGTGGACTTGATCTTCTAACGGATCAGCAACGGTTTCCCGTGTGCCGATCGGATACTGCTCGTTAGGAGCGTCCGGGTCGATCCTGGTAAGTTCGTATTGCATTGCCAAAGCCTCATTGTTTCAGCTTGGCCTGCCGCTTACGACGAGCTTCCGGTGCCCAATCAAGAGCACCCACCCGAAATAGGTAGACAAGGCCTGCCAACAGAATTGCTATGAAAACGAGAGCTTCGACGAATCCGGTCCAGCCGCTTTCGCGTACAGACACAGACCATGCAAAGAGAAAGAGGGCTTCGATATCGAAGATCACGAACAGCATCGCGACCAGATAGAATTTGGCTGAGAGCCGCAAGCGGGCGCCACCGGTGGGCAGCATGCCGGATTCGAACGGTTCATTTTTGCTGCGACCCCAGGCTTTTGACCCAAGGAGGCTGGACACGCCGAGCATGAAGGCGCAAAGGCCGACAACGCCGAGAAGGAAAATGGCAAAGCCCCAGTTGTGGGCTATGAGTCCTGTCGCTTCGGGCATGCTGGAAATCCTTAACAGAGAACACGCGTCTCTGAGCTTGAAAAGGTAATAAAGCAGTGACGAAATGTCGCAGCGCAATTGATGGGCGGGATTTTATGGCTAAACACCCAGCAAGTAAATTTTCTAAGATGAATTAATTCAGTCCTTTAGTTGTAGAACCTCTGTCAATGTCTATGTAGCCCTTACTGTGCGTGCGTTACAGCGGTTTTCAGTGTTTCTGTACACGTGTTCATGTATTCAACAAAAGCAATTCGTAATGATAATTAATATCGTTTAAGTGATTGTTTGTTGTGTCGCTATGTCGCAGGTGTCTGGAACTTGGCTTATATACGCGCGGATAGCAAGTTTGGAACTTGGCTTTTTAACCTGTTCAGGCGTTTGAGGTATGGATCTGGGTCAGTGTTTTGGTGGAAAGAGGTGCTCTGGTCTCGTAGCAGCTGCCGTAGGAACGAGGCTGCGTTAGGCGGCGAAGCCGCCTTAAGAACTGACGCTCTGGTGTAATAGTCAAATCTGACTCGCAAAATTTACCACGACTACGCCGGGGTGCCGTATCACGCCGGACGCAGCCTCGTTCCTACGGCAGCTGCTACGCGAGACTGGTTATCTGCGAGTCAAAAAAAAGCCCCGAACCAGTCGGGGCTTCACGTTAAAGGCATTGCGTTTGTTCTTTACAGGCTGGGCAATGGCCGGGGTTCCACTATCAGTGGAACTGTTCTTCTTCCGTCGAGCCGGTAAGAGCGGTGACCGAAGACGATCCACCCTGAATCACGGTGGTCATGTCATCGAAATAACCGGTGCCCACTTCCTGCTGGTGCGCGACAAAGGTGTAGCCTTTGGCGGCATCAGCAAATTCCTGCTCTTGCAATTTCACGTAGGCAGTCATGTCGTTGCGGGCGTAGTCGTGCGCCAGGTTGAACATGCTGTGCCACATGTTGTGGATACCCGCCAGTGTAATGAACTGGTGCTTGTAGCCCATTGCTGACAGTTCGCGCTGGAACTTGGCGATGGTCGCGTCGTCCAGGTTTTTCTTCCAGTTGAAGGAAGGCGAGCAGTTGTACGACAGCAGTTGGTCCGGGTATTCCTTTTTGATCGCTTCAGCAAAGCGACGGGCTTCGTCCAGATCCGGCTTGGCGGTTTCACACCAGATCAGGTCAGCATATGGGGCGTAAGCCAGGCCACGAGCGATCGCTTGATCCAGACCGGCGCGTACTTTGTAGAAGCCTTCCTTGGTGCGTTCGCCTGTAACGAATGGTTGGTCGTACGGGTCGCAATCGGAGGTCAGCAGGTCAGCCGCGTTGGCGTCGGTGCGGGCCAGGATGATGGTCGGGGTGCCAGCAACGTCAGCCGCCAGACGGGCAGCCGTCAACTTTTGTACCGCTTCTTGAGTAGGTACCAGAACCTTGCCGCCCATGTGACCGCATTTTTTGACCGAAGCCAGCTGATCTTCGAAGTGAACACCCGCGGCGCCTGCTTCGATCATGCTTTTCATCAGCTCATAAGCGTTCAGAACGCCGCCGAAACCGGCCTCGGCATCGGCAACAATCGGTGCAAAGTAGTCGATATAACCTTGATCGCCCGGGTTTTTACCGGCTTTCCACTGAATCTGGTCGGCACGGCGGAACGAGTTGTTAATACGCTTAACCACGGTTGGAACGGAGTCGACCGGGTACAGCGACTGATCGGGGTACATGGATTCGGCAGAGTTGTTGTCTGCCGCCACTTGCCAGCCCGACAGGTAAATAGCCTGGATACCGGCTTTAACCTGTTGTACTGCCTGGCCCCCGGTCAGGGCGCCCATGCAGTTGACGAAATCTTTCTCGGGACGGAAGGACGGGTGTGCGCCCTGTGTCACCAGTTTCCACAGCTTGTCAGCGCCCATTTTTGCAAAGGTGTGCTCGGGTTGTACCGAGCCGCGCAGGCGGACCACGTCAGCAGCGGAATAATCGCGAGTCACGCCTTTCCAGCGTGGATTTTCGGCCCAGTCTTTTTCAAGGGCTGCAATTTGCTGTTCGCGTGTCAGTGCCATGGTGATAAACCTCGTCGCATAGGTCTGGGTTGAAAGTTTGCTCCACCAGGCACACATCAATGTTGTTTGTGTAAGTGCGTGAATGGCTTCTCGCTAGCTGCATTCAGAGGTCTTCTACAAGGCCTCTGATTCGCGGGAGCGGGGCCATCATGCCTTTGCATTTTTGCGTCGTCAAATACTTTGTAGTGCTTTTTTTATGGCACTACATATTTAGTCTAATACGACTCAGTGGTCAGTTTTGGGCCCTTGGGTCAAGGGTGTCGACTTTTACCCGTACGGTCATGTCATCACGGCTTTGGGTAGAGTAGGTAAGGGTTTCACCCTGTTGTGCGGTCTGGTTCTGACCATTGATACCCGCGACAGTGATCCACTTGCCCAGAGGTCCGCTGATCTGTGTGTCGGCATTCTGAACGTCCACTACATCAGGCTGCTCCTGGCTCATGCGGTCGCGCTGAGTGCTGATCGCCAGATGCACCGTGGTACCCGTCACTGTTGCGGTGACATAAAAGCCTCGCGTCACATTTCGGTATTCGGTCTGCGTCAACAAACGGCCATAGCCATCTGTCTGGGTGCTGGTGAGCGGCACACTTTGCCCGGTTTGAATAAATGCAGGAACACCCTCTGTCGCTTGAATTTGCTGAGTACCGCCATCGCGGCTTGCCGTGCTGTAAACGCGAGTACTGCGGCTGTTTAGATGCAGGTTATCGTCACGGGTATCGACGGTGATCAGCAGGCGCTTGGCGGGTTTGTCGAGTTGACTGAGCAGGTTCTGGAGGTTTTTGATTTTTGAGGCCGATGCCTCGACGATCAACTGATTGCCGTAGGCACTGACTGTGCCGTTCTTGCCTATAAAGTTTTGTGCGATAGGCAGAAGGTCAGTGCTGGTGCGGTTTTGCAGAGTGATGACTTGGGTGTCGGCCAAAGCAAAGCTGCTGGTGAGCAGTAACAGGCTGGCGATGAATGTGCGCAGGGACATGTCCGTAAGCTCCGCAATGCGTGAAAGGTCACAGCAGAGTGTGCCAGATAGCAAAACGCCCTGCGATCCGAAGATGGCAGGGCGTTGCTAATCCGTAGCAGCTGCCGAAGGCTGCGTTCGGCGGCGAAGCCGTCGTAAATCCTGTGTTCACATTGGCTGGATTTACGATCGCCTCGCAATCGGACGTCGCCTTCGGCAACTGCTACGGGAGGGTCAGGTCAGCTCACCCGTACCATATCAACATGAGGAATACCCGCTTCCAGGAATTCTTCGCTGACGATATTAAAGCCCAGCCGCTCGTAAAACGCCGAGGCGTGCACTTGTGCGCTGAGCATTTGCTGCTTGAGTCCGCGCTTTTCTGCTTCGCTGACCGCCGCATTCATCAGCGCATCACCGACTTTCAAACCGCGCCAGTCCTTGAGGACAGAGACACGGCCGATATGGCCGTCGAGCAATAAGCGCGCTGTACCGATGGCATAGTCGCCTTCATAGGCCAGAAAATGCACGGCTTCAGCGTCGTCAGAGTCCCATTCAAGCTCAGGTGGGACCTGTTGTTCATTAATAAATACCGCCTCACGAATGCGTCGAAGGTCGGCGATGTCCTTTTGCCAATTGGCGACACGTACGCGAATTTTATTCATCAGCGAATCCCAGGCTTCCTTGTTTGACCAGCTCACAGAGCAGGTTGCGTCCATCTTCATCAGCCAACCATGGCCCGAGGTTGTCACTGTGCAGGGCGTCGGCAGCGCAGATCATTTTCAGCAGCTCACGCAGCTTACCCGGCAGCAGGCGGCTTTGACCGCTGGCGAACAGTAGCAGGTCTTCGTCCACTTCTGACCAGGCCAGACGCGCGCTCGGGTTGCGAATCAGAACGGCGCCCTGTTCCAGGCTGCCCAGCAAGTCTTCTTCTTCGAGTTCGGGGCCTGTCACGAGTTCCGGATAACGTGGCTCGGTCATGAATTGGCCGAACCAGGTCAGTAGCATGCGCTCGTCGCTCATGTGCTCGGCGAGCAAGCCTTTGAGACGATCAAGGGCGTCATGCTGGATTTGATGCGGGTCGCTCACCGGCTGGGCGTCAGCGTCGGTGTAGCGCTCTTCATCAGGCAGGTACTGGCTGAGGAAGTCGGTGAAGTGCGTCAATACCTCTGCCGCGCTCGGTGCGCGGAAGCCCACGGAGTAGGTCAAGCAGTCATCAACGGCTACGCCGCAGTGCGCCAGGCGGGGCGGCAGGTAGAGCATGTCGCCCGGTTCCAGCGTCCACTCATCGGTGGCCTGGAAGTCGGCCAGAATGCGCAGATCGGCGTGTTCCAGCAGCTTGCTCTCGGAATCGCACATCTGGCCGATCTGCCAGTGACGCTTGCCGGCGCCTTGCAGCAGGAACACGTCATAGTTGTCGAAGTGAGGGCCAACGCTGCCACCCGGGGCTGCGTAGCTGATCATCACATCGTCAATGCGCCAGCTTGGCAGAAAACGGAAATTTTCCAGCAGTTCTCCCACTTCGGGTACGAATTGATCAACCGCTTGAACCAGCAGCGTCCATTCGCGCTCGGGCAGTTTGCCGAATTCGTCTTCTGCAAACGGGCCGCGGCGTAATTCCCATGGACGCTCGCCGTGCTCGATGACCAGGCGCGACTCGACTTCTTCTTCAAGTGCCAGGCCAGCCAATTCGTCGGCATCAATCGGGCTTTCGAAGTCAGGAATGGCCTGACGGATCAGCAACGGCTTCTTCTGCCAGTAGTCGCGCAGGAACTCGCGCGCAGTGATGCCGCCCAGGATTTGAAGAGGAGTATCAGGATTCATGTGTAACCTATTGAAAAATTGCACTTTGTAATCGGGAATAAAAACGCCCGGCACGGCCGGGCGTTAGTAGGTCGTTGCAGCGATCAGATGCGCTTGGCCTGTTCGACCGCGTTACCAATGTAGTTGGCAGGCGTGAGCAGCTTCAGCTCGGCTTTCGCCGCTTCCGGCATTTCAAGGCCGTCGATGAAAGTTTGCAGTGCTTCTGGGCTGATGCCCTTGCCGCGCGTCAGCTCTTTGAGCTTTTCGTACGGGTTTTCAATGTTGTAGCGACGCATCACGGTCTGAATCGGCTCGGCCAGAACTTCCCAGCAAGCGTCCAGGTCGGCAGCGATTTTCTGGGCGTTAAGCTCCAGTTTGCTGATGCCTTTGAGGCTGGCTTCGTAGGCAATCACGCTGTGAGCAAAGCCCACGCCGAGATTGCGCAGTACGGTGGAGTCAGTCAGGTCGCGCTGCCAGCGGGAGATTGGCAACTTGCTGGCCAAATGCTGGAACAGGGCGTTGGCGATGCCCAGGTTGCCTTCGGAGTTTTCGAAGTCAATCGGGTTGACCTTGTGCGGCATGGTCGATGAGCCGATTTCGCCTGCGATGGTGCGCTGCTTGAAGTAGCCCAGGGAGATGTAACCCCAGATATCGCGGTCGAAGTCGATCAGGATGGTGTTGAAGCGGGCGATGGCGTCGAACAACTCGGCGATGTAGTCGTGCGGTTCGATCTGAGTGGTGTACGGGTTGAAACCCAGACCCAGCTCGTCTTCGATGAAGGCGCGGGCGTTCTCTTCCCAGTCGATCTGCGGGTAAGCCGACAGGTGAGCGTTGTAGTTGCCGACGGCGCCGTTGATCTTGCCCAGCAACGGTACAGCAGCGACCTGAGCGATTTGACGCTCAAGACGGTAAACCACGTTGGCCAGTTCTTTACCCAGTGTGGTTGGCGAAGCCGGTTGGCCGTGGGTGCGCGACAGCATCGGCACGTCGGCGAACTTGATTGCCAGTTCACGGATAGCCTGTGCGGTCTGGCGCATCAGCGGCAGCATCACATCATCACGGCCTTCGCGCAGCATCAGGGCGTGGGACAGGTTGTTGATGTCCTCGCTGGTGCAGGCAAAGTGGATGAATTCACTGACGTTGGCCAGTTCAGGCAACTTGGCGGCCTGTTCCTTGAGTAGATACTCAATGGCTTTAACGTCGTGGTTGGTGGTGCGCTCGATCTCTTTGACACGCTCGGCGTGCTCCAGAGAGAAGTTTTCGGCCAGTTCATTGAGAACGGCGTTGGCTTCGGCGGAGAACGCCGGGACTTCAGGGATGGCGGCGTGAGCAGCCAGGCGCTGGAGCCAGCGAACTTCAACCAGAACGCGAGCACGGATCAGGCCGTATTCGCTGAAAATTGGGCGCAAAGCCTGGGTTTTGCCGGCGTAGCGGCCGTCAACAGGGGAAACCGCAGTGAGCGAAGAAAGCTTCATGGGGTGTTCTCGGACAGTCGGGCAACGAAATGGGGCGCGTATCATACATGAAAAAAACGGCCGGTCCGTTGCCAAGTGACCGGCGTCATACGCGTATCGATGTTAAAAAGTGTCCGGCCGGGTCTGTCAGTGACCGCGCAGCATCGGGTAGAGCTCTTTGAGCAGCTTGCGGCGGCTGATGACCAACTGCCAGCGATGGCCACCCAATTGACGCCACAGGCGTGCTGAGCGGATGCCGGCCAGCAGCAGGGCGCGAATTTTCGAGGCGTTGCTCGGTTGTTGCAGATTGCGCATGTCGCCATGCACCTGAATACGCTGGCGCAAGGTGCTTAGCGTGTCTTGATACAGCGCACCGCAGGCCGCGACCACGTTTTCGTGGGCCGGGCCGAAATGTTCGACTTGAGACTGAATCTGCGGCAGGCGTTTACCGATCAGTTCCAGCATGTCATCACGCTTGGCCAGTTGGCGCTCCAGGCCCAGCATCGACAGCGCGTAGCGCAATGGTTCGCGTTGCAGGGTGTTGGGGTCGCGTTCAAGGGCGCCAATCAGGGCGCGATAACCTTCACGCAGGTGGCTGTCGTCGCCGCCAAACACTTCAAGCGTGTCCTTGGGGTCGCGAACCAGCAGGGTCCCCAGCATGCAGGCTAATTCGGCTTCGCCGACTTGACCGGTTTTAGCGATCTTGTCGACCAGTACGGCAGCCAAGAAGACGCCGCCAAGGGCTACCAACTGCTCCTGGGTGGTGTTCATGCCTGGTTGCCTTTGCTGGTCCAGGGCTCGGCCACTTCGATCACGCCGCCGCCCAGACATACTTCGCCGTCGTAAAACACCACCGATTGACCGGGGGTGACGGCACGCTGTGGGTCATCGAATGTGGCGCGATAACCGTCTGCGGTTTTTTCCAGCGTGCAGGGCTGGTCGCTTTGGCGATAACGAACCTTGGCGGTCAGGCGCAGCGGGCTGCTCAGGTCGATCGGATTGACCCAGAAAATTTCAGAAGCGAGCAGGGCGCGTGAAAACAGCCACGGATGATCGTTGCCCTGACCTACGATCAACTCGTTGTTCTCCAGGTCTTTGAACAACACGTACCACGGCTCGTCGCTGGCGTCCTTGAGGCCGCCGATGCCCAGCCCCTGACGCTGGCCGATGGTGTGGTACATCAGGCCATGGTGACGGCCGATGACTTCACCTTCGGTGGTCTTGATCACGCCCGGTTGTGCGGGCAGGTACTGCTTGAGGAAGTCGCTGAAGCGTCGTTCGCCAATAAAGCAGATACCGGTGGAGTCTTTCTTCTTGGCGGTGGCCAGCCCGTGCTTCTCGGCTATTTGACGCACCTCGGGTTTTTCGAGTTCGCCCACCGGGAACAGGGTGCGGGCAATTTGCTCACCGCCGACCGCGTGCAGGAAGTAGCTTTGATCCTTGTTCGGATCAAGGCCCTTGAGCAGCTCGGTACGGCCGTCAATGTCGCGACGACGCACGTAGTGGCCCGTGGCAATCAGGTCGGCGCCCAGCATCAGGGCGTAGTCAAGGAACGCCTTGAACTTGATTTCGCGGTTGCACAGGATGTCCGGGTTCGGCGTGCGTCCGGCTTTGTATTCGGCCAGGAAATGCTCGAACACGTTGTCCCAGTATTCGGCGGCAAAGTTGGCGGTGTGCAGTTTGATGCCAATCTTGTCGCACACGGCCTGGGCGTCTGCCAGATCATCCATGGCGGTGCAGTAATCCGTTCCGTCGTCTTCCTCCCAGTTCTTCATGAACAGGCCTTCCACCTGATAGCCCTGCTCCATGAGCAGAACGGCGGAAACGGAAGAGTCGACACCGCCGGACATGCCGACGATGACGCGCTGTTTTTCGGGGGCGACTAAGGCTGGATCACGCATAAGGATTCAATGAGTGTCTTTAAAAAGGACGCGATTCTAGCAGGCCCGAGCGCTCAAGGCTAAACCGAAGGGCGGATTAACGAGAGGTCGAACAGTTTGCCGCTCAAATAATCGTCTATGCATTGCAAGGTCAGCTCGCTGCGCCAGCGATCGCGCTGGGCCAACAGCTCGTCGCGGGTCAGCCATTGTGGCCCGATGATGCCGGTGTCCAGTGTGTATTCGGGGTGGTGCTTGATGGCTTTGCCGGCAAAGCAGACGCGTTGGTATGTCACACCATTGCTGGGAGCGGTGTACAGATAAATGCCAATCACGCCGGTCAGTTCAACGTCGTAACCGGTTTCTTCGAGGGTTTCACGGATAGCCGCGTCGATCAGGCTTTCATTCGGGTCCAGATGGCCGGCCGGCTGGTTGAGCACTGCGCGGTCGCGTTTCAATTCTTCAACCATCAGGAAGCGGCCATTGTCTTCGACGACTGTGGCGACGGTGATGTGGGGTTTCCATTCCATTAAGTTGTTCTCTTTGTAATGAATTGTACGTAGCAGCTGCCGAAGGCTGCGTCCGGTTGCGAAGCAATCGTAAATCCTGAGTGTGCGGTGTAACTGACAAATTGCAGGTATTGATTTTACGACGTCTACGTCGTCGGACGCAGCCTTCGGCAGCTGCTACGAGATAGTCGTGTCCAAAAACACAAAACCCGGCGTCGTGGGCCGGGTTTTGTGTTGTTGCCTGTTGCTCTTACACGGAAGCGATAATCGCGTTCAGTGTGGCGCTAGGGCGCATTACTTGGCTGACCTTGTCGGCATCCGCGTGGTAGTAACCACCGATGTCTACAGGTTTGCCCTGCACAGCGTTGAGTTCGGCAACAATTTTTGCCTCGTTCTCGGCCATGGCTTTTGCCACAGGGGCAAATTGGGCTTGCAGCTCTTTGTCTTCTGTCTGAGCAGCCAGGGCTTGTGCCCAGTACAGCGCCAGGTAGAAGTGGCTACCGCGGTTGTCGATGTTGCCGACTTTGCGCGATGGCGATTTGTTGTTGTCGAGGAACTGACCGGTAGCCTGATCCAGAGTCTTGGCCAACACCAACGCTTTCGGGTTGTTGTAGGTGGTACCCAAGTGCTCAAGGGAGGCTGCCAGTGCCAGGAATTCACCCAGCGAGTCCCAGCGCAGGAAGTTTTCTTCCAGCAGCTGTTGCACGTGCTTCGGAGCCGAGCCGCCTGCGCCGGTTTCAAACAGACCGCCACCATTCATCAGCGGTACGATCGACAGCATTTTGGCGCTGGTGCCCAGTTCCATGATCGGGAACAGGTCAGTCAGGTAGTCGCGCAACACGTTGCCGGTCACCGAGATAGTGTCCAGGCCTTTACGGGTGCGCTCCAGAGTGAACTTCATGGCATCGACCGGCGCCATGATGCGAATGTCCAGACCGCTGGTGTCGTGATCCTTCAGGTAGGTTTCAACCTTCTTGATCATCAGCGCGTCGTGGCTGCGCTTAGGGTCGAGCCAGAACACGGCAGGCGTGTTGCTGGCGCGTGCGCGGTTGACGGCCAGTTTGACCCAGTCGCGGATCGGCGCATCTTTGGCCTGGCACATGCGCCAGATATCGCCTTCAGCGACCTTTTGCTCCATCAGCACATTGCCGTTGCTGTCGGTCACACGTACAACACCGTCCGTCTTGATCTGGAAGGTTTTGTCGTGGGAGCCGTACTCTTCGGCTTTCTGTGCCATCAGGCCAACGTTAGGCACGCTGCCCATGGTGGTCGGATCGAAGGCGCCGTGTTGCTTGCAGTCTTCGATGGTTGCCTGATAGATGGTGGCGTAGCAGCGATCCGGGATCACCGCCTTGGTGTCGTGCAGCTGGCCGTCAGCGCCCCACATTTTGCCCGAGTCACGGATCATCGCTGGCATCGATGCGTCGACGATCACGTCGCTTGGCACGTGCAGGTTGGTGATGCCTTTGTCGGAGTTGACCATCGCCAGCGCAGGGCGGTTGGCGTATACGGCCTCGATGTCAGCTTCGATTTCAGCTTGCTTCTCGGCTGGCAGCGCTTTGATGCGTGCGTACAGGTCGCCAATGCCGTTGTTCAGGTTGAAACCGATTTCTTTCAGGACGTCAGCGTGTTTTTCCAGCGCGTCCTTGTAGAACTCAGCCACGATCTGACCAAACATGATCGGGTCGGAAACCTTCATCATGGTGGCTTTCAAGTGCACCGAGAACAGCACGCCTTGTTTCTTGGCGTCTTCGATTTCAGCCGCTACGAATTCGCGCAGGGCTTTTTTGCTCATGACCGAGCAATCGATGATCTCGCCGGCTTGAACGGCGGTTTTTTCTTTCAGGACGGTGGTGGTGCCGTCTTGAGCGATCAGTTCGATTTTAACGGTGTCAGGGGCTTCGATCAGGGCGGCTTTTTCGCTGCCGTAGAAGTCGCCTTCGCTCATGTGAGCTACGTGGGACTTGGAGTCTGCTTTCCAGGCGCCCATTTTGTGCGGGTGCTTGCGAGCATAGTTTTTGACCGACAGCGGAGCGCGGCGGTCAGAGTTGCCTTCGCGCAGTACCGGGTTTACGGCGCTGCCCATGACCTTGCTGTAACGCGCTTTGATTTCTTTCTCGGCGTCAGTGGTCACGGTTTCCGGGTAGTCCGGAATGTCAAAGCCCTGCGCTTGCAGTTCTTTGATGGCGGCCTGCAATTGCGGGACCGAGGCGCTGATGTTAGGCAGCTTGATGATGTTGGCTTCAGGTGTAACGGCCAGCGCGCCCAGTTCGGCGAGGTGGTCGGGTACAGCCTTGGCACCCAATTGCTCGGGGAAGCTGGCGAGGATTCGACCGGCCAGAGAGATGTCTCGCGTTTCGACATCAATATTGGCGGTGGCCGTAAACGCTTCAATGATAGGCAGCAGTGAGTAGGTGGCGAGCGCCGGAGCTTCGTCGGTGAAGGTATAAATGATCTTCGAACGGTTGGGCATTTCGGATTAACTCTCTTCTTTGCTGAGCGTGCTCAGATACTCGAGATGCGCAGGGTAGGCGCTTTCGTTCACAGTGAACAATGAGCCGAAAGTCGAGGTTCTTCGCGGTGATGTGAATGCATCAGTAGAGCGTCAAGCGGTCGAACCGGGGTAACGGCTCAGCCTTTCTAGGCCTGAAAGACTCAATTCAATAGGTGTTGCTCGGTGACTCGATGGTCACCGGCCGCAGTATACATAGGTCCCTCAGGTTGCTGCGAGGGGTGTGGTGAATCGCGGGTCATCAATTGGTCTAAGAGCGCGCTGTTTATAGCGGCGTACCCAGTGAATACGGTGTTTTCATCGAGCACGGCTTGCTCTGAGTCAATCATTTTTTCTGTATTTCAAGCGCTCATATAACTGTTTTTTGGGCTTGGATACAGCTGCGAAGCATAAAAAAACCGCCTGCTCGAATTCTCGGTCAGGCGGTTTTTTTCAAATTTTTATAGGTGTGGACCGTTTTCTTGTCGTCATGTCAGACAGCAAGGGGTTGCCCCTCGGTTTCGGTCACCGCGTGCGGCGCAATGGCCTTCGCATCAGTGATGGCTACGGCGTGGAGGCCTTTGGGGCCCTGAATGATTTCAAAGCTCACTGGCTGGCCAGCCTTGAGCGTCTTGTAACCATCCATATTGATCGCCGAAAAATGAGCAAAAAAATCGATCGCGTTACCGTGTTCATCGATGCCTTCCTTGGCTTGCGTATTAATGAAGCCGAAGCCCTTGGCGTTGTTGAACCACTTGACCTTGCCTTGCATACTCATATCCCTCTGCTGCAAACGACTCCATCACTGGAGTATCATCCAGTTCATTCGCACAAAAACCAGTAAATGTGGTTGACTGCGCGGGCCTTTACTACCCACTGTGGGCCCTATTGGTTGTAACACCGTTTTACCGATAGTCAAGGTCACGCGGCAGGTACAGTTGAAATTTAATGTGCTTGCCTCCATCACTGTAATCGATCAATGACGAACCTTTCTTTCCATGCATGCAATTAGCCAGATTCGACTAACATTCAATCAGGATCAGCCCGGTTTTGATGACGACGATTCCGCTGGCTTGGCTGTGCAAGAGGCTAAGCCTGCGCTTCAGGTGCCGCCTATGTACAAGGTGGTTTTGTTCAACGATGACTACACACCCATGAATTTCGTTGTCGAGATACTTGAGGTGTTTTTTAACTTGAATCGCGAATTGGCGACCAAGGTCATGCTGGCCGTTCATACAGAAGGACGGGCTGTGTGTGGTATCTATACCCGCGACATTGCTGAAACCAAGGCAGCGCAGGTAAATCAGTACGCACGCGAAAGCCAGCATCCGCTACTCTGTGAAATCGAGAAGGACGGTTAACGCCGACCACTTGGGTATGAGGTGAAGCCATGTTAAATCGCGAGCTCGAAGTCACCCTCAATCTTGCCTTTAAGGAAGCCCGCTCCAAGCGTCATGAATTCATGACGGTTGAGCACCTCCTTCTAGCGCTACTGGATAACGAGGCGGCCGCAACCGTTCTACGCGCCTGTGGCGCAAACCTCGACAAACTCAAGCATGACCTGCAAGAGTTTATTGATTCCACCACCCCTTTGATTCCTGTCCACGATGAAGACCGTGAAACCCAGCCAACACTGGGCTTTCAGCGTGTCTTGCAACGTGCTGTTTTCCATGTGCAAAGCTCCGGCAAGCGTGAAGTGACCGGTGCCAACGTTCTGGTTGCGATTTTCAGCGAACAGGAAAGCCAGGCAGTGTTTCTGCTCAAGCAGCAGAGCGTTGCCCGTATCGATGTCGTCAACTTTATTGCCCATGGCATTTCCAAAGTGCCAGGGCAGGGTGATCACTCTGACGGGGAGCATGAAATGCAGGATGAGGAAGGCGGTGAGTCGTCCTCTTCCAGCAATCCTCTGGATGCCTATGCCAGTAATCTGAACGAACTGGCTCGTCAGGGGCGTATTGACCCATTGGTCGGGCGTGAAATGGAAGTTGAGCGCGTTGCTCAAATCCTTGCGCGTCGACGTAAAAACAATCCGCTGCTGGTCGGTGAGGCAGGCGTGGGTAAAACCGCGATTGCTGAAGGGCTGGCCAAGCGCATCGTTGATAATCAAGTGCCTGACTTGCTGGCGAACAGCATTGTCTATTCCCTTGATCTGGGTGCGCTGCTCGCGGGTACTAAATACCGCGGCGATTTCGAAAAGCGTTTCAAAGCGCTGCTCGGCGAACTGAAAAAACGTCCTCAGGCGATTTTGTTCATCGACGAAATTCACACCATCATTGGTGCGGGTGCTGCCTCGGGCGGTGTGATGGATGCGTCTAACCTGCTCAAGCCACTGTTGTCTTCGGGCGATATACGGTGCATTGGTTCGACGACGTTCCAGGAATTTCGCGGTATTTTCGAAAAAGACCGTGCCTTGGCGCGTCGTTTCCAGAAAGTGGATGTTTCCGAACCTTCGGTTGAAGACACCATCGGCATTCTGCGTGGCCTTAAAGGCCGCTTCGAACAGCATCACAGTATCGAATACAGCGATGAAGCCTTGCGCGCCGCTGCCGAGCTGGCGTCGCGCTATATCAATGATCGGCATATGCCTGACAAGGCGATTGATGTCATTGACGAAGCGGGCGCTTACCAGCGCTTGCAGCCGGTTGAGAAGCGCGTCAAGCGCATCGATGTGCAGCAAGTCGAAGATATCGTGGCAAAAATTGCCCGTATTCCGCCTAAGCACGTATCCAGTTCTGACAAAGAACTGCTGCGTAACCTTGAGCGCGACTTGAAAATGACCGTGTTTGGTCAGGATGCAGCCATTGATTCACTGTCGACGGCCATCAAGCTGTCGCGGGCCGGGCTGAAGGCGCCTGACAAGCCAGTGGGTTCGTTCCTGTTTGCAGGCCCGACCGGTGTCGGTAAAACCGAAGCGGCTCGTCAGTTGGCCAAGGCTTTGGGTGTTGAACTGCTGCGTTTCGACATGTCGGAATACATGGAGCGTCACACCGTTTCACGCCTTATCGGTGCTCCTCCGGGTTATGTGGGCTTCGATCAGGGTGGGTTGTTGACTGAAGCCATCAGCAAGCAACCGCATTGTGTGTTGCTGCTGGATGAAATCGAGAAGGCGCATCCTGAAGTCTTCAACCTGCTGTTGCAGGTCATGGATCACGGCACGTTGACCGATAACAACGGGCGCAAGGCGGACTTCCGCAATGTGATCGTCATCATGACCACCAACGCGGGTGCTGAAACGGCTTCGCGGGCCTCAATCGGCTTTACGGTGCAGGACCATGCAACCGATGCGATGGAAGCCATTAAGAAGAGCTTTACGCCCGAGTTCCGCAACCGTCTGGATACCATCATCCAGTTTGGTCGCCTCAGCCATGAGGTGATCAAGCACGTGGTGGACAAGTTTCTCACCGAGTTGCAGGCGCAATTGGACGACAAGCATGTGCAGTTGGTGGTTACCGACGCCGCACGTGGCTGGTTGGCGGCGGGAGGCTACGATGTGCAGATGGGCGCGCGGCCAATGGCGCGTTTGATTCAGGACAAGATCAAGCGTCCGCTGGCTGAAGAAATACTCTTTGGTGAACTGGCTGATCATGGCGGTGTGGTTCACATCGACCTGGTCGACGGGGAGCTGACCTTCGAGTTTGAAACAGCCGTTGAAATGGCTTGATCTAGCTCTGAAACAGGAAAAGCGCCGAAAGGCGCTTTTTTTTGATCGAAATACCCTCACCCTAGCTCTCTCCCAGAGGGAGAGGGGACTGATTCAGTCGATTTCAGGTTCGGTGATCAGTTTTCAGGCCGCCCGACCAGCTCCCTCTCCCTTTGGGAGAGGGTTGGGGTGAGGGTGGGCTTTTGATCTTCAGACCACAAATCGCAGACAAACAAAAACGCCCGGCAGAACCGGGCGTTTTGTATTGACTTGATTAACGAGCGCGGTAAGTGATGCGCCCTTTGCTCAAGTCATAGGGCGTCAGCTCGACGCGCACTTTGTCGCCGGTAAGAATACGAATGTAGTTCTTGCGCATCTTGCCGGAAATATGCGCGGTTACGACGTGCCCATTTTCCAACTCCACACGAAACATGGTGTTGGGCAGGGTGTCGACGACAGTGCCTTCCATTTCGAAGCTGTCTTCTTTCGACATGCAGTAAAGCCCTCGGTGTCCAATGAATGGCCCGGTGCAACTGCGCCAGGCAAAAGCGGCGTGCATTGTGCCCGAAAAATGGGGTTTAAGCCAAGGGTTCAGTTAACACTGCTCCATCTCTGATTTATCAGCAGCTCAATCGGGCGGTATTCAGTCTTGTAATTCATCTTTTTGCAGTCCTTGATCCAGTACCCCAGGTACAGGTTATCAAGCCCCATGCGCCGGGTTTCTGCGATCTGCCAGAGAATCCCGTAACGACCCAGGCTGCGGCGTTCTTCCTCGGGTTCGTAGAAGGTGTAAACAGCCGATAAGCCGTTAGGCAGCACATCGGTCACGGCAACGGCCAGCAAGCGTCCATCGAGACGGAATTCATAAAACGTCGAGAACGGCAGGTCACGCACCAGAAAAGTCGAAAACTGATCGCGGCTCGGCGGGTACATGTCGCCATCGGCATGTCGCTGTTCGATATAGCGCTGATACAGATCGAAGTTTTCTTCGCTGAAGCACGGCTTTACCGCCGTAACCTGTAAGTCGGCATTGCGCTTCATGATGCGTTTTTGCTGACGATTGGGGGCAAATCGTGCCACTGGAATGCGCGCAGCCGTGCAGGCATCGCACTTCAGACAATGGGGTCGGTAAAGGTGATCGCCGCTGCGTCGAAAGCCCATTTCGGACAAGTCGGCATAGACCTGCACATCCATTGGCTGGCTGGGGTCGAGAAACAGCGTTGTAGCCTGTTCTTCGGGCAGGTAGCTGCAAACGTGAGGTTGAGTGGCATAAAACTTCAAACGCGCCAGCTCGGTCATGATTGGCCCTCGGGAAATCTTTGAATTAAGTGTAAGACAGTGCGCAAAAATCGTCTGTAAAACACTCGGTATCTTGTAGCTCTTATAGGTTTAAGTCCCACTGTGCCGTTGTAGGTTGGTCCAGATGGTCGCGCAAGTAGTCGGCAAACTCTCGGCGCGGGATGGATCGTGCGCCCAGGCTTTCCAGGTGAGGCGTCGGCATTTGGCAGTCGATCAGTACGAAGCCCCATGCCTGAAGGTGTCTTGCCAGCGTGATAAAGCCAAATTTTGATGCGTTGTCAGCACGACTGAACATGGATTCGCCAAAAAAAAGCTGGCCCATTGCCAACCCATACAGCCCTCCAACCAGTTCGCCGTTGTCCCACACTTCCACAGAGTGTGCATGGCCGCGGGCGTGGAGCTCGGTGTAGGCATTTTGCATGTCGTCAGTGATCCATGTGCCATCTGCATCGCGTCGAGGGCCGGCACAGGCTTGTATGACCGCCTTGAAATCGCGATCAAAGCTCACCTGATAGCGTTGCTGGCGCAAAAGCTTGGCCATGCTGCGCGACACATGCAGTTCCTCGGGGAACAGTACTGTGCGTGGATCTGGCGACCACCAGAGGATAGGCTGGCCTTCGGAGAACCAAGGGAAACAGCCATGACGATACGCCTGAACCAAGCGGTCTGCTGACAAGTCTCCGCCTGCCGCCAGCAGCCCGTTGGGCTCGCGCATGGCCTTGGTCAGCGGCGGAAATGTAAGGGTGTCGCGTTTTAACCAGGTCAGCATGGTAATTAGTCTTGCGCAGGTGGGGGGAGGGCGCCTGCAACTCTACTGCGCCAATGCGGTCTCAATCGATCTGCCATTTGGAATCAGTTGCTGTTTTACAGTGCTATAAGTCTTTGTCACAAAAGATAATGCATGCTCAAATCAGGGCTTCACAGGCATTTCGGGCACTCACTGGCCCGACGCATGTGTCGGCGTGGCATCAGCGGCTTAAACCCGTACAATGGCCCGCCTGTTTGAGCTGATCTAAACTGCATGCGTACCCGCGCTGACAACGGTGGTTGATAGTACAAAGCGGCATGCAGCGCGAGTCCAGTGTCTGGTGTTAACGAGTTATCTGCTCGACACGCGTAGTTCCTTGCAGTCAATTTAGTCAATTAATAGTTGGGCGCGCCACAGGCGCAGGAAAAGACCCGTTTTGAAGAAATCCACAGCAGCACCCAAAGTAGTTCCTCTCTGGCGTCAGCAATTGCACTACCGGCTTAAGGAAGGTGCACTGATTGCTATCGGCGCCCTCTGCCTGTTTATGATCATGGCCTTGCTGACCTACGCCAAGGATGACCCTGGCTGGAGCCACAACAGCCGTATTGTCGATGTGCAGAACTTCGGTGGGCCTGCGGGTTCCTACAGCGCTGACATCCTGTTCATGGTGCTCGGCTACTTCGCTTATATCTTCCCGCTGTTGTTGGCAGTCAAGGCGTATCAGATCTTCCGTGAACGGCATCAGCCGTGGCAATGGAGCGGTCTGTTGTTTTCGTGGCGTCTGGTCGGGTTGCTGTTTCTGGTGCTCTCGGGTGCGGCACTGGCTCACATACATTTTCATTCGGCCTCGGGCCTGCCGGCAGGCGCGGGGGGAGCGCTGGGCGAAAGCCTGGGCGATCTGGCCAAGAATGCCTTGAATATCCAGGGCAGCACCCTATTGCTGATTGCCTTGTTCCTGTTCGGTTTGACGGTGTTTACGGACCTTTCATGGTTCAAGGTCATGGACATGACCGGCAAAATTACCCTCGACCTGTTTGAACTCATCCAGGGCGCTGCCAACCGCTGGTGGTCGGACCGTAACGAGCGCAAGCAACTGGTTGCTCAATTGCGTGAGGTCGACACCCGCGTCAATGAAGTGGTTGCCCCCAGCGTTTCCGATAAACGTGAACAGGCCAAGGCCAAAGAGCGTTTGATCGAACGCGAACAGGCGCTGACCAAACATATGTCCGAGCGCGAAAAACATGTGCCGGCGGTGATCACGCCGGTACCGACCAAA
Organism: Pseudomonas helleri; assembly: GCF_009600315.1. Classification (GTDB taxonomy): domain Bacteria; phylum Pseudomonadota; class Gammaproteobacteria; order Pseudomonadales; family Pseudomonadaceae; genus Aquipseudomonas; species Aquipseudomonas helleri_A. Next base: position 254,374 of record NZ_WIWC01000001.1, read on the forward strand.
GCGCCTGAACCCAGCAAGCGCGTGCAGAAAGAGAAGCAAGCGCCCTTGTTTGTCGACAGCGCCGTTGAAGGCACTTTGCCTCCCATTTCCATTCTGGATCCAGCTGAGAAAAAACAACTCAACTATTCACCGGAATCCTTGGCGGCCGTGGGCCACTTGCTTGAAATCAAGCTCAAGGAGTTCGGGGTAGAAGTCGCTGTTGACTCGATCCATCCCGGCCCGGTGATTACCCGCTACGAAATTCAACCCGCAGCCGGGGTCAAGGTCAGCCGTATTGCCAACTTGGCCAAAGACCTGGCGCGTTCACTGGCTGTGACCAGTGTTCGGGTGGTTGAAGTCATTCCGGGCAAAACCACGGTCGGTATCGAAATCCCTAACGAAGATCGTCAGATCGTACGTTTCAGTGAAGTACTGTCCACGCCTGAGTTCGACAACGCTAAATCACCTGTGACCTTGGCTTTGGGCCACGACATTGGTGGCAAGCCGGTGATCACCGACCTCGCTAAAATGCCGCACTTGCTGGTGGCCGGTACGACAGGTTCCGGTAAGTCGGTGGGTGTGAACGCCATGATCTTGTCGATCCTTTTCAAGTCGGGTCCGGAAGACGCCAAGCTGATCATGATCGACCCGAAAATGCTTGAGCTGTCTATCTACGAAGGCATCCCGCATCTGCTGTGCCCGGTCGTGACCGACATGAAAGACGCCGCCAATGCCCTGCGTTGGAGCGTTGCCGAGATGGAGCGCCGCTATAAGCTGATGGCCAAGATGGGCGTACGTAACCTGGCCGGTTTCAACCAGAAGATCAAAGATGCCGAGGCAGCGGGCGAACCGCTGACCGATCCGCTGTACAAGCGTGAAAGCATTCACGACGAAGCGCCCTTGCTGACCAAATTGCCGACTATTGTGGTGGTCGTTGACGAATTTGCCGACATGATGATGATCGTCGGCAAAAAGGTTGAAGAGCTGATCGCCCGTATTGCCCAGAAGGCACGAGCGGCGGGCATCCACTTGATTCTCGCCACCCAGCGACCGTCGGTGGATGTGATCACGGGTCTGATCAAGGCCAACATTCCGACCCGTATGGCGTTCCAGGTGTCGAGCAAGATCGACTCGCGCACCATCATCGATCAAGGCGGTGCCGAGCAGTTGTTGGGGCACGGTGACATGCTTTACATGCCGCCGGGCACCAGCCTGCCGATTCGGGTGCATGGTGCATTTGTATCTGACGAAGAAGTACACCGTGTGGTTGAGGCGTGGAAGCTGCGCGGCAGCCCGGACTATAACGACGATATTCTTAACGGCGTTGAAGAGGCCGGCAGTGGCTTTGAGGGTGGCAGTGGCGAAGGCAGCGAAGACAGCGAGACCGACGCGCTGTATGACGAAGCCGTTCAGTTTGTACTGGAAAGTCGTCGCGCTTCCATCTCTGCCGTGCAACGCAAACTTAAAATTGGCTATAACCGTGCCGCCCGTATGATCGAGTCCATGGAAATGGCCGGTGTGGTCACAGCAATGAACACTAATGGCTCGCGCGAAGTGCTGGCGCCAGCTCCGATGCGCGATTGATCTGCTCGCGGGTATCCGCGAGCGGCGTTCAACTAATCAATGAGGATTCTCATGCGTTTTACCAGCATGTTGTTGCTACCGATTTTGGCTTTTTCGTCACTTTCAGCTCATGCTGATGCCCAGGACGTCACTCGCTTGAGCCAGTTGCTTGAGAAGTCGAAGACCATCACGGCTAACTTCTCGCAGTTGACGCTGGATGGCAGTGGCACACGATTACAGGAAACCAAAGGCGAAATGTCGGTGCAGCGCCCTGGCCTGTTCTACTGGCACACCGAAGCCCCGCAAGAGCAAACGATGATTTCCGACGGCCAGAAAGTGACCCTCTGGGACCCGGATCTGGAACAGGCCACCATCAAAAAGCTGGATCAGCGCCTGACCCAGACGCCGGCATTGCTGTTGTCGGGTGACGTGTCGAAGATCAGTGAAAGTTTTGATATCAGCTCGAAACAGGCAGGCGAGGTCATGGAATTTATCCTTAAGCCCAAGACCAAAGACACGCTGTTCGATTCGCTGAACCTGTCCTTTCGCAATGGCATGATCAACAACATGCGCCTGGTTGACAGCGTAGGTCAGCGTACTGACATTCTGTTTAGCGGTGTTAAGGCCAACGAGCCGATCCCTGCCAGTAAATTCAAGTTCGTCATCCCGAAAGGGGCTGACGTCATCCAGGAGTAATCCTGGAACAAGAGGTTTGAAGCGTTGCCCATGGATCTGTTTCGAAGTGCCCCGATTGCTCAACCCTTGGCTGCTCGCTTGCGTGCGGCCAATCTGGACGAGTACGTCGGCCAGCAACACTTGCTCGCCCGGGGCAAACCCTTGCGCGAAGCGCTGGAGCAGGGCGCGCTGCATTCGATGATCTTCTGGGGGCCGCCGGGGGTGGGTAAAACCACCTTGGCGCGGTTACTGGCAGAAGTCTCGGACGCGCATTTTGAGACGGTGTCTGCCGTGCTGGCCGGGGTCAAAGAGATTCGTCAGGCGGTCGAAATTGCCAAGCAGCAGGCTGGGCAATATGGGCGCCGTACAATTCTGTTTGTCGATGAAGTTCACCGTTTCAACAAGTCGCAGCAAGATGCGTTTCTGCCTTATGTTGAAGACGGCACCCTGATTTTTATCGGGGCCACCACTGAGAACCCTTCCTTTGAGTTGAACAACGCTTTGCTGTCGCGGGCGCGGGTGTATGTGCTCAAAAGCCTTGATGAAGCCGCGCTGCAGCAACTGGTGCAGCGTGCGCTGACCGAAGAAAAGGGTCTGGGCAAGCGTGGGCTGACGCTCAGCGACGAGGGCTTTCATATCTTGCTGCGCGCGGCAGATGGCGATGGCCGGCGTTTGCTCAACCTGCTGGAAAACGCCTCGGATCTTGCCGAAGACAACAGCGAGATCGGTACCGAGTTACTGCAAAGTTTGTTGGGTGATACCCAGCGTCGCTTCGACAAAGGCGGCGAGGCGTTCTACGACCAGATTTCGGCGCTGCACAAATCGGTGCGTGGCTCCAATCCTGATGGCGCCTTGTATTGGTTCGCGCGAATGATCGACGGTGGCTGCGATCCGCTGTATATCGCTCGTCGTGTCGTGCGCATGGCCAGTGAAGACATCGGCAATGCCGATCCGCGGGCCTTGAGCCTGTGCCTGGCGGCATGGGATGTGCAAGAGCGTCTCGGCAGCCCGGAAGGGGAATTGGCGGTGGCGCAGGCCATCACGTATCTGGCCTGTGCACCTAAAAGTAACGCGGTATACATGGGGTTCAAGGCGGCACTGCGCAGCGCTTCCGAGTACGGTTCGCTTGAAGTGCCCATGCATTTGCGCAATGCACCGACCAAGCTGATGAAACAACTGGGTTACGGCGAAGAATACCGTTACGCCCATGATGAACCTGATGCCTACGCGGCTGGCGAAGACTACTTCCCGGATGAACTGGAGCCTTTAGCGCTCTATCAGCCGGTGCCACGCGGACTTGAGCTTAAAATTGGTGAGAAGCTCAAGCACCTCGCTGCACTCGACCGGGCAAGCCCTCTTCAGCGGAGAAAACCTTGATTCCATTGGTTCTAGCGGTCTCGGCTGGCGGCATTGTGGGCACCTTGTTGCGTTTCGCCACGGGTAACTGGATTAACACCAATTGGCCTCGGCACTTTTATACCGCGACATTGGCCGTTAATATCGTCGGCTGCCTGCTGATAGGTGTTCTGTACGGACTTTTTTTGATTCGCCCGGAAGTACCGATTGAAGTCCGCGCTGGACTCATGGTCGGTTTTCTGGGGGGGTTGACCACCTTTTCATCTTTTTCACTGGATACGGTGCGCCTGCTTGAAAGCGGGCAAGTGCCACTGGCACTGGGCTATGCGGCTCTCAGCGTATTCGGCGGGCTGCTCGCAACCTGGGCCGGCCTGTCCTTGACCAAACTTTGATAAACGAGAAACCGACATGCTCGATTCCAAACTGTTACGTAGCAACCTTCAGGACGTAGCGGATCGCCTGGCATCACGAGGCTTCACGCTGGACGTGGCGCGCATCGATGCGCTAGAAGCCCAGCGTAAAGAAGTCCAGACCCTGACCGAGAAGCTGCAGGCCGAGCGTAATGCGATCTCCAAAAGTATCGGTCAAGCCAAGGCGCGCGGTGAAGACATCGCGCCGTTGATGGCCAGCGTCGAGACCATGGGCACTGACTTGGCCAATGGCAAAGTGCAACTGGAGGCGATCCAGACTGAGTTGGATTCCATCCTGTTGAGCCTGCCGAACCTGCCAGACGCTTCCGTGCCGGTAGGAGCTGATGAAGACGACAACGTTGAAATTCGCCGTTGGGGCACGCCGAAGGTCTTCGATTTTGACATCAAGGACCACGTAGCGCTGGGCGAGCAGCACGGCTGGCTGGATTTTGAGACCGCCGCCAAACTGTCCGGCGCACGTTTTGCTTTGCTGCGTGGCCCGATCGCACGTATGCACCGCGCTCTGGCACAGTTCATGATCAACCTGCACACCGGTGAACACGGCTACGAAGAGGCCTACACGCCTTATCTGGTTCAGGCACCTGCGCTGCAAGGCACTGGCCAGTTGCCAAAATTCGAAGAAGAACTGTTCAAGATCAGCCGCGAAGGCGAAGCTGACTTTTACTTGATTCCTACTGCCGAAGTGACCCTGACCAACATCGTCGCCGGTGAAATCGTCGATCACAAAGCCCTGCCGATCAAATTCGTGGCGCATACGCCGTGCTTCCGCAGTGAAGCGGGCGCATCGGGTCGTGATACCCGCGGCATGATTCGTCAGCACCAGTTCGACAAGGTTGAGATGGTTCAGATCGTTGAGCCTGCAACCTCGATGGACGCGCTGGAAGGCTTGGTCGGCAATGCCGAGAAAGTCCTGCAATTGCTTGAACTGCCGTACCGCACGTTGGCTTTGTGCACCGGCGATATGGGCTTCAGTGCTGTTAAAACCTACGACCTTGAAGTGTGGATCCCGAGCCAGGATAAGTACCGCGAAATTTCGTCGTGCTCCAACTGTGGCGATTTCCAGGCCCGTCGTATGCAAGCACGTTTCCGTAACCCGGAAACCGGCAAGCCTGAGCTGGTACACACCCTTAATGGTTCCGGTTTGGCAGTAGGTCGTACGCTGGTTGCAGTGCTGGAAAACTACCAGCAGGCAGACGGCTCGATTCGCGTGCCAGAAGTGCTCAAGCCTTACATGGGCGGTATCGAGGTCATCGGCTAAATGGAGTTTCTGCCGCTGTTTCATAACCTGCGGGGCAGTCGCGTACTAGTGGTCGGCGGTGGGGAGATTGCCTTGCGCAAATCCCGGCTGCTGGCCGATGCGGGCGCCGTATTGCGGGTTATCGCACCCCAAATAGAACCTCAGTTGTGCGAATTGGTTAACAGCAGTGGCGGTGAGCAAATCTTGCGCGGCTATGTTGAGTCGGACCTTGACGGGTGTGTGCTGATCATTGCCGCCACCGATGACGAGCCGCTTAACGCGCAAGTCTCGGCTGATGCCCATCGGCGCTGTGTACCGGTCAATGTGGTGGATGCGCCAGCGCTGTGCAGCGTTATTTTCCCCGCCATTGTCGACCGCTCGCCGTTGGTGATTGCCATTTCCAGTGGTGGCGACGCGCCCGTGCTGGCGCGTTTGATTCGGGCCAAGATCGAAACCTGGATTCCTTCAACCTACGGTCAATTGGCGGGCCTTGCGGCGCGCTTTCGGACACAGGTCAAAGGTCTTTTTCCTGACGTACAACAGCGTCGCGGTTTCTGGGAAGATGTTTTCCAGGGGCCGATTGCGGATCGCCAACTGGCCGGGCAGGGCGGCGAAGCCGAGCGGTTGCTGCAGGCCAAGATCAACGGCAAAGCGGCCATTACCACGGGTGAGGTCTACCTGGTGGGCGCTGGCCCGGGTGATCCTGATTTGCTCACCTTCCGCGCGTTGCGATTAATGCAGCAAGCTGATGTGGTGCTTTACGACCGCCTGGTGGCGCCTGCCATCCTTGAGTTGTGCCGTCGTGACGCCGAACGTGTGTATGTCGGTAAACGTCGCGCTGATCATGCGGTTCCGCAGGACCAGATCAACCAGCAATTGGTGGACCTGGCCAAGCAAGGCAAGCGTGTGGTGCGGCTTAAAGGCGGTGATCCGTTTATCTTCGGGCGTGGCGGTGAAGAGATCGAAGAACTGGCCGCCCACGGCATTCCGTTTCAGGTGGTGCCGGGTATCACGGCGGCCAGTGGTTGTGCGGCGTATGCCGGCATTCCGCTGACGCATCGTGATTATGCCCAGTCCGTACGTTTTGTAACGGGCCACCTGAAAGACGGCACCAGCAATCTGCCTTGGGACGATCTGGTCGCCCCAGCGCAGACCCTGGTGTTTTACATGGGCCTGATTGGCTTGCCGATCATCTGTGAGCAGCTGATCAAACATGGCCGTTCTGCAGATACGCCAGCGGCGTTGATTCAGCAGGGCACGACGTCTAATCAGCGGGTTTTCACCGGCACATTGGCGGATCTGCCGACCCTGGTGGCGGAGCACGAAGTCCATGCGCCGACACTGGTGATTGTGGGTGAAGTGGTGTTGCTGCGCGAGAAGTTGGCGTGGTTTGAAGGAGCGCAATCGCAGGTGTAAAAACGCCCTCACCCCAACCCTCTCCCGGAGGGAGAGGGGGCTGACCGAGTCACTTTCAAAAAATATCCCCATTCCAGTTCCCTCTCCCTTTGGGAGAGGGTTAGGGTGAGGGGCTTTTGATCTCAGTCCCGGTTATCCCCCACCAGGCTTTCCACCGACGGCACTCGCGTGTCGCTCTCCATCTGCGCATCGTGCTCGATCTGATGGCTAAAGCGGTCCAGTGACCCTTGCGCCGGTTGTGCATCGCTGGCAAAGACCGGCGGGCTCATCATGTACACCCCCAACAGACGACTCAACGCCGCAAGGCTGTCGATGTGGGTGCGCTCATAACCGTGGGTCGCATCACAACCAAAAGCCAGCAGCGCGCAACGAATGTCATGCCCGGCCGTGACAGCGGAGTGCGCATCGCTGAAGTAATAGCGAAACATGTCCCGACGCACTGGCAGTTCGTTCTCCGCACCCAAACGCAGCAAATGCCGCGACAAGTGATAGTCATACGGGCCGCCCGAATCCTGCATGGCCACACTCACGGCATGCTCACTGGAATGTTGGCCCGGCGCCACTGGCGCAATATCAATGCCGACGAACTCACTGACATCCCAAGGCAATGCGGCAGCCGCGCCGCTGCCCGTTTCTTCAGTGATCGTGAACAAGGTATGACAGTCAATCTGCGGTTGCTCGCCGCTTTCCACAATCGCCTTCAAGGCGGCCAGCAGTGCCGCGACGCCAGCCTTGTCGTCCAGATGACGGGCACTGATATGCCCGCTTTCCGTGAACTCAGGCAGCGGATCGAACGCCACAAAATCGCCAACATTAATGCCCAGCGAATCACAGTCCGCTCGCGTGGCGCAGTACGCATCCAGACGCAATTCGATATGATCCCAACTGATAGGCAGTTCGTCGACACCTGTATTGAATGCGTGGCCTGAAGCCATCAGCGGCAACACGCTGCCACGTATGACGCCATTGTCGGTAAACAGGCTGACGCGGCTGCCTTCAGCAAAACGGCTGGACCAACACCCGACAGGTGCGAGCACCAACCGACCGTTGTCTTTAATGGCGCGAACACTGGCGCCGATGGTATCCAGATGCGCTGAGACGGCGCGGTCCGGGCTGCTTTTTTGGCCCTTGAGCGTAGCGCGAAGGGTACCGCGCCGCGTCAGCTCAAAAGGAATGCCCAGCTCTTCTAGGCGTTCGGCCACATAACGCACGATGGTGTCGGTGAAACCGGTGGGGCTGGGAATGGCCAGCATTTCCAGCAATACCCGTTGCAGGTAGTCGAGGTCGGGTTCAAGGATGGTGCGGTTCATAAGGCCTCCTGAGGCGAGGCTCGCCGCGCAAGTGAATGCGGCAAGCCTGAATGACGTTCAGCGGCTGCGTTCAGGGTGCAGGCTGACTGTGAGGGAACAACAAATCGATAAAGCGTTCAGCGGTAGGTTGCGGTTCGTGATTGGCCAGCCCGGCCCGCTCGTTGGCTTCGATAAACACATACTCCGGCTGGTCGGCGGCGGGCACCATCAAATCCAGCCCGACAACGGGAATATCCAGCGCACGGGCGGCACGAATGGCCGCGTCCTTGAGCACCGGGTGCAAAATGGTGGTCACGTCTTCAAGGCAACCCCCGGTGTGCAGATTGGCAGTTTTGCGCACGGCTAACAGTACGCCTGCGGGCAACACACTGTCGTATTCATAGCCTGCAGCCTGCACGGCGCGCAGTGTCTCGGCGTCTTGAGGGATGCGACTTTCCCCCTGTGTCGCCGCCTGACGTCGGCGGCTTTGGGCTTCAATCAGTTGCAGCACGCTGTGATGACCATCGCCCACTACTTGGGCAGGGCGTCTGATGGCGGCTGCCACCACATCAAATCCAATTACCACAATGCGCAGATCAAGACCTTCGTGGAAGCTTTCAAGCAGTACTCGGCTATCGAAGACACGGGCGGTATCGATCGCGGCTTGTACTTGGTCAAATGAGTCCAGATCGACCGCCACGCCGTTGCCTTGCTCGCCATCCAAAGGCTTGACCACAATGCGCGAGTGCTCTTCGAGAAACGCCAGATTGTCATCGCCATTGCCGGCCAGTTGCTGCACCGGCACGTTGAGGCCTGCTTGACTCAAGACTTTGTGCGTCAAGCTCTTGTCCTGACACAAACTCATGCTGATTGAACTGGTCAAGTCGGTCAGCGACTCCTTGCAACGTATTCGCCGCCCGCCGTGGCTCAGCGTGAACAATCCGCTGGGCGCGTCGTCGATCTGTACATCAATCCCGCGTCGATAGGCTTCTTCAACCAAAATACGAGCGTAGGGGTTAAGCCCGACTTCAGGGCCCGGCCCGAGAAATAATGGCTGGTTGATACCGTTTTTACGTTTGATCGCAAAGGTCGACAGGTTGCGAAAACCTAGTTTCCCGTAGAGGTTTTTGGCCTGCTGATTGTCGTGCAGGACTGACAAGTCCAGATAACTCAGACCGCGACTCATAAAGTGTTCGACCAAATGCCGCACCAGCACTTCTCCCACGCCGGGACGTGAGCACTGAGGATCGACGGCCAGACACCATAAGCTGCTGCCGTTCTCCGGGTCGTGAAATGCCGTGTGGTGATTCAAGCCCATCACACTGCCAATCACCGCGCCGCTGTCCTCATCTTCGGCAATCCAGTACACCGGGCCGCCCTGATGCCGTGCGGTCAGCAGTGTGGGATCTATGGGTAACATAGCGCGTGCTTGATACAGCGAGTTGATCGCGCACCAGTCGGCCTCGCTTTGCGCCCGGCGAATACGGAAACCGCGAAATACACGGGTCGCCGGGCGATAATCGGTAAACCAGAGGCGCAGCGTGTCAGAAGGGTCCAGAAACAGTTGTTGCGGCGACTGCGCCAGCACTTGCTGCGGAGCCGCCACATACAGCGCAATATCGCGCTCGCCCGGTTGTTCATTAAGCAGTTCGTCGGCAAGGCTGCCCGGATCAGGGAAGGTATGCCCGATCAGCAGTCGCCCCCAGCCGCAATGCACGGCCACGGGCTGCGCATCCAGTGCGCTGCCGTCTTCGGCAAAACGTGCTTGCAGACGTTCATAAGAAGGTGTTTGACCGCGCAGCAAGCGCTGGCTGTAAGCCGTAGCGAGGGGTTTCATCGGTCAAATTCCTTGTTCGCTCAGCCACAGATTGAGTGCGGCCAATTGCCAGAGCTTGGAGCCATTGAGCGGTGTCAGCTGGCCTTGCGGGTTGGTCAGCAGCGTATCGAGCATCGCTGGTTGAAACAGCCCGCGGTCCTGGCTCGGATCGAGCAATAAATCGCGGACCCAATTCAGGGTGTCGCCTTGCAAATGCTTAAGGCCGGGTACCGGGAAATAGCCTTTTTTACGGTCAATCACTTCGCTGGGAATGACCAGTCGCGCGGCTTCTTTGAGCACCTGCTTGCCACCGTCGGGTAATTTAAAGCGTGCCGGAATGCGCGCTGACAGTTCGGCCAGCCGGTAATCAAGAAACGGGGTGCGCGCCTCAAGCCCCCACGCCATGGTCATGTTATCGACGCGTTTGACCGGGTCATCCACCAGCATCACCGTGCTGTCCAGGCGTAACGCCTTGTCTACGCCTGCATCAGCGCCAGGCTGAGCGAAATGCTCACGAACGAAGTCGCCGGCCGCGTCATTGTCGGTCAGCCATTTCGGTTGCACGGTGGCCTTATAGTCTTCATAGCTGCGATCGAAAAAAGCTTCGCGATACGCCGAATAAGGATCGCTGGCGCCGTCTATCTGCGGATACCAGTGATACCCGGCAAACAGCTCATCAGCACCTTGACCGCTTTGCACCACCTTGCAGTGTTTGGACACTTCCCGTGACAACAGGTAAAAGGCGATGCAGTCGTGGCTGACCATCGGCTCACTCATGGCGCGGAAGGCGGAGGGGAGTTGCTCGATGATTTCGTGTTCACCGATGCGAAGCTGGTGATGACGAGTGCCGTAATGCTTGGCGATCAAATCCGAATACTCGAATTCATTTCCTCGCTCGCCACCGGCGTCCTCAAAGCCTATCGAAAATGTCGACAGATCTTGTACGCCTACTTCCCGCAATAACCCGACCAACAGGCTTGAATCGACGCCGCCCGAAAGCAAAACGCCCACATCCACGGCTGCGCGCTGGCGAATAGCAACGGCTTCACGGGTGCTGTCGAGCACGCGGTCGCGCCAGTCTTCCAGGGTCAGATGGGCTTCATCGGCGTGTGGGCCGTAGGGCAGGGTCCACCAGGTTTTCTGTTCGGTATCACCTTGGGCATCGATACGCATCCAGGTCGCAGGCGGCAGCTTTTCAATGCCCGCGATCAGCGTGCGTGGCGCGGGTACCACGGCATGAAAATTGAGGTAGTGGTTGAGTGCAACCGGATCGAGCATCGGATTGATGTCTCCACCCTTGAGCAGTGCCGGTAACGTCGAGGCAAAGCGCAGCCGCTGGCCGGTACGCGACAAATAAAGGGGTTTCACGCCCAATCGGTCGCGGGCAATAAACAGGCGTTGAGTGTCCCGTTCCCAAATGGCGAAGGCGAACATGCCATTGAGTTTTGGCAGTAATGCCTCACCCCAAGCGTGATAGCCCTTGAGCAGCACTTCTGTGTCACCGCCGGAATAAAATCCGTAGCCCAAACCTTCAAGCTCGGTACGAAGTTCGGGGAAGTTGTAGATGGCACCATTAAACGCCAGTGACAAACCCAGCTGGCTGTCGACCATAGGCTGCGCTGAGCCGTCCGACAAATCCATGATTTTCAGTCGCCGATGGCCCAGCGCGATAGGCCCCTGACTGTGAAAGCCCCACGCGTCGGGTCCGCGAGGTGCCAGGTGATGGGTAATGCGTTCGATGGCTGCCAGATCGGCAGGGTGTTGATCAAAACGTATCTCGCCAGCTAATCCACACATACTGCTTAAACCCTTTTGTCTCCGGGGCCTGTTGCACATTGGCCCGGTTTTGGATCGGGTATAGCGCTCTGACCCGTCTCCCGATCCTTTCAGCGCGAATGCATCATCAGAGCGCGCCGCCGTAAGTCGTCTGGTTTTTACGAGTGCCTTGGGGCGGCGATCGTTCAATTAAATTCATGAGCGGTCATGGTTCAGGCGTACAGACAGGAACTTAACCCTGGGTCAGTCCTCGTATTCTTACTATCCATGGGAATTCAGACATGAGCATCGGCGCACGATTGAAGTCTGAGCGACTAAGGCTTGGATTATCACAGGCTGCTATTGGGGGAATTGGCGGTGTTGAAGTAAATGCACAAGGTCAGTACGAAAGTGGTAAGCGGATACCGCGTGCTGATTATTTGGCGCTAATCGCATCAGCGGGCGTCGATGTGCTGTTTGTGGTGACTGGAAATCACACCCAAAACGGTAATATTGACTCCTTCAACGCCGCAGAAGCACTGGACAATGCTACTGAGTGCCTAGAGAGGGCTAAAGATCAGCTACAGAGGTAAACGGTACTAAGCCGATTCATGTTTTTTCTTGTTCATAACTATGTACGGCATACGGGTCGTGATGCACAGGTAGCGTGAATTCCTGTTCACTTTGACCTGAGACTGGTTATGACCTCTATTCACCCCTCCCCAAAACTTCCTCTCGATGCGCGATCAGCCACATTCAGTGATTTTGAACCGTTGGAACTTGTGCTAAGTAATATGCCCAAATGGCTGGTGGACGCTGATCCGCACATAATTTCTGAGTTGAATGAAGCTATGGCTCAAAGCCGGGCTTTTCATGGCCGCATAGGTAAGAAATTCGGCCAGTTACAGAGTATTGAAGCCTTTTGCGGTTCGCTGCTGTCTGCTGAAGCATGGCGAGAGTTCGGCCCCTTGGTGGATGTCCATCGTGACTATCTGGCGGCGGTACATGTTCAGTTGGTTACCGACCAAACCCTTATATTAACGGTGCGTCCCCATTGGATACACGATGAGCCCAAAACTCTATTGTGGGCCGCTTTACAGAATTTCACCGAGAGTGAAGCGCTTGTGGGCGGCTTCAATCCGCAAAGCCACATACGCCATGGCGGGAATCCTGCTCAGGTCAGCGCGGTACAACCCTGGCAATTTGCCGCGCTGTGTCGTCGACTGGATTTGGGTCAGAAGTATCAAGCTTATCTACAGCAGTTCCTCGGGGTTGCACCAACAGGTGCCACTTCTCTGAATGACGTACAACGAACTACACAGATCAACCTGCAACGGCTCAAAGCCTATGATATGCAAGTCGATGTCCATATTGCTTTCCTCAAGAAGAACATCAGTCGAACTGCCTACGACGCCATATTGCCTGTCCTGCTGAGCGCAACCTCTCTGGGTTCAGTGACTCTAGTAGCGCTGGATGGTCGGTCCGTGATCCTCAGTTCTATATCGATTCTGGATACAGTGATTGACGGTGTACTGATTTTTACTTCGGACACTCCTTTGTTGCACCCCCACAATCGATTGATCGTCTATATCCCCAATGATCCTGTAGCACCGTTTTATGAATACAGCTCTTTGCAGGCATTTACCGACGCGTTGAAGCAGCGATTGCTGGATTCGGCCTATGTGACGTTCTTCTCACGCTTCGTTGCTTTGAGTGAGCGCGCCGAATTCATGCATAAAGTGGCTGAAAAGAGCGATTACCTGAGGCTCACCACTACGCCTTTGGTCACGAGGGCAGACGAGTATTTGTCATCTGTTCAACTGAAGAATATGTTCGCTGATGCGCAATTGCTGGCTGTTCCGACGGGGGTGTTGGACGACCGGGAACGTGAAGCGCGTTGGCAGCTTTACAAAACAGCCGGCTTGTTTTTCGTCAATCTGGCCGCGCTTTTCGTGCCTGTGCTGGGGGACATCATGCTGGCTGTGGCCATTGGTGACATGCTCAAGGAAGTGTATGAAGGCGTCGATGATTGGAGTCAGGGCGATATCGACCATGCCCGTGAACACTTGCTCAATGTTGCCAAGGACGCTGCGATCAATGTTGGGGTAGTTGTCGGAGTGACTGCGTTTAAGGCTGCTGCCAGTCGCTTGAGTGCTGCGGCCCAGGCTCATTTTGAAAATTTCCAGCCGATCAGGCGTGATGATGGCTCTGTACGGCTATGGAATAAAGGCCTGGAGCACTATGCCCATGATGAGGCCGGTGCGCAGGTGCACAAAGCTGATGCTCAAGGCATTTTCACGTTCAATAACCGCCAACATGTCGCTGTGGATGGTAAACACTACCCCGTTGAGTTTGATCAGCTATTGCGTCAGTGGCGAATCGTTCATGGGGGCAGATCTGATGCCTTCAAGCCCGCGTTGTTGCATGACGGCAAGGGCAGATGGCTGCACGCTCATGAACAACCCCTTGAGTGGCAAGGCAGCAAAGCATTAGTGGGGAGACTGGGACAAGCGCCGACCAATCTTGATGGACAAACGCTCGAGAAGATCAGGCAATTGACGGGTACCTCCGAAGCGGTCATTAGACGTGTACACGTTGATAATCTCCCTACGCCCCCATTGCTGGCGGTCACTCTCAAGCGTTTTGAGATTGATCGCAACCTTGATGCTTTTATCCGCCAGATGGGGACCACGCAGTACAACGCAGAGCGTTGGGCCAATTGGCAATTGCACCAATTGCCTTACATGCCGGGCTGGCCTTCGGGTAAAGGCTTGAGAGTGACTGATGCGACCGGCCAGGCTCTGGCTTCATACGGCACGGCGCAGGTGCCCGCAACGTCATACATCAACCTGATGCCCTCCATACTGGAACAAGGAAAAGTCTTTGAGGCTGTTGTTGCAGCGTTGACGGATGTGGAGGCCAAGGCATTATTAGGTGACGAGTTGAGTCATGGGCTTAGTCCCGCTCGAGCGCTGGCCCGCTCGCTCGGTCAGTTTGTAGATGAAAATCGGCAAGCCGTTTTTGAGCGTATTTATGCACGCGCTGACACCCCTAAAACCCCAGAGGCAAGTACTGTTTCAGTTGCTTTTCCAGGGCTGCCCCGGTCTGTAGCTGAAGCGTTGAGAGAATCAGCCAACTTTGATCAGCGTGGAGTGCTGCGCACCAGCAAAGTCCCTCTCGCACTCGCCGAAACCGCAAGGGTGTATTTGCATGAAATAAGGCTGAACCGAGCGCTGGAGGGGTTTTATCTAAAGGGGCATCTCAATGCTGACACTGACAGGCTGACAGTGCATTTTGTGAAGCAGTTACCGGGCTGGTCACCCGATCTATCGCTGGAAATTCGTGAGGGTGGATTACAAGGGCCTGTGATTCGCCGTATCGGTACTGTTGAAGTAGCGCCTGCGAGGGGCTTGGTCAGAACCCCACAGGGGTATCAGCGGTATAAAATGTGGGGTTCCAGTTATCGGCTTGAACCTGGCATTTACCCTTCATTACCCAACGCGATCTTCACATCTTTAACTGCGTTTGAACGCGAAGCCATGGGCTTCGGTTCATTGTCTGACGCCGCTAAATTCAACGAGGCGTTAGCTGCTCAAGCAGCCCGTGCGCGTGCCGAAGTTGCGACGGTACTGGGAATGCAACCCATAAAACCGCGGTTTAAACCCCTTTCAATCTTGTCGGATGGTCAAGTGGGCTACCCATTGTGCGGACTTGATGCGGGGCCTCACGGAAGCGCCCTGCAGCGGCGCGTTCGTGAACTGTTTCCCGAGTTTAATCAGGACCAGGTACTGGATTATCTGGATGGTTTAGTCGCAAGAGGTGCCGACCCGTTGTCTGTGCTGCGGGAACGAAAACGCATCAGGACGTCACTACGAAATTGCTTGCAGATATGGATTGATGCCCCCTTAACTGAGCTGCCCCCTGGAGGCGCAATCATCGACTACTCGGAAAACAGGTATCAAGCCGCCGGCCTGATTGAACGGATCTGGCGCCACAATCCGCAGCATTATTCGTTGGTAGGTCTTACAGATGGACTCAAATTGAGTCTGGAAGGGCTGCGCGTATTAGGTTTCCCGGTATTACCCGTAATGGCCGAATTTGGTCATGTCCGCGAGCTAAATCTGAACAATATGGGTTGTAAGGACACCGCTGCCGGTTTTCTTGAGCATTTCAAGGGGTTGGAATCCCTTGAAATGGACAATAACGAAATGTCTCACTTGCCTTCGTCATTGGGGAACATGCCTGATTTGCAGCGTTTATCCGTAGCGCGAAACAATTTGTTTTTAAGCTCAGGAAACCAAGTGACGCTCAATGCCTTAAGCAAACTAGAGATACTTAACCTGAACGATAATTTTCTTGGGCCTGAACTGGATCTCAGCCAGTTGGGTCATCTGCGCCGTATTTACGTGCGTCGCACCTGGCTTGACCGCTGGCCCGGCGGATTGATCACACGGCCACTGTTGGAAGCGGCAGACCTGCGGGAAAACCGAATTGTCGAAATCCCCGAAGAGGTCTATCAGGCATCGCCGAAGCTAACCCGCAATATCACGATGTCGAACAACCCTTTATCACCTGCCAGTCGCTTGCGTTTAGCCCGTTTTGTGAGCCAAGGCGGCAGCAGTATGGGCATCAGCAGTGACGAGTTATTGAGTGAAGCAGCTGCCTTTGAGTTCTGGACTACAGGTATTACCAGCGTCGAGCTGGCCAGGCGTGAACAGCTATGGAACGGTCTAAGAGCCACTGATGCCTCTGAAGACCTGTTTATTATCTTCAGTCGCCTGACGACGACAGCTGAAGCACAGGCCGTGCGACAAGACCTCAGTCGACGTATTTGGGAAATGATTGAAGCTGCGAGCGATAATGCCGAGCTTCGCTATGATCTGATGAACATTGCCGCTTCGCCCCGCAGTTGCACAGACAGCGTGCTGATGGCTTTCAGTAATCTTGAGGTGCAGATGGAGCTGGCCAAAGTGTCATGGATACAACCCGCTCAGCCGCAAAAGTTGTATGAGTTGGGTAAAAGTTTATTTCGCTTGGACAAACTGGCGAAGCTCGCGGATGCGCACTGTGCATCGCTAGTGCGTGCTGGAGGGGCTGCTCCGGATGAACTCGAAGTGTTGTTAGCTTACCGAATTGGTTTGGCCAGAACACTTGAACTACCAGGGCAACCTCAGAGCATGACCTTCAAGAATTTGGCCGGGGTCACTGCTCAGGACCTGGAGTATGCCCGACGCTCGGTCGTAAGTGCCGAACTCAACCTTGAGCACAATATCTTTATAAGCACCCTTGATTTTTGGAAGGCATATTTGATCAACGAGCAGCAAGTGGAATACAGCACGCTGACCGAACCGTACTTTGAAAACCTGAGCGAACTCTTGAAAAAGTCCCCGGAAATGGGCAGTCAGCGCTATTTGCGCAGGGTGGGTGAAGTCCGTAATCAAATGGACTCTGCGGTGGATGCCTGGAGTTTGAATAAGACCAATGCCTTTTTGAACTCATTGCCATCAGGGCCATCCACTACAGCCCTTTGATCAATGTGCGCAAGCCGAACCGGTTGGGATGACAGGCTTCAGCAATTGCACGCGGCACAGGCAGCGGTTCGTCATTTAGCCAGGCCGCGATGATTTCACCGGACAAGGGGGCTGTAATTAACCCTCGAGAACCATGGCCACTGTTGACGTACAAACCGTCCAGCCATGGGCACGGTATGTCGGGCATCTGGCGCGCATCTTTGCGTAAAACCGCGTAGGCGCTGGCAAACTCATCAGGTTCTGAAAGAGGTCCGACAATGGGCAGGTAGTCAGGGCTGGTGCAGCGAAAGGCGGCCCAGCCTTGTAACTGTTCAGGGTCAAGCTGCTGGCCAAAGCGTTCGACCAGATCGGGGGATATTTCTTGCAGCAGGTCGAGGTTGCTCTGATGCCCGGCGGGAGTGGTGGTCAAATCATCATTATGGAAATCGAAGCTGGCGCCCAATGTATGTTCGCCCAGTCGGCCGGGAGCGACATAACCTTCGGCGCACACCACAGTCTTCAGCACGGCAGTTTGTGCCGTTTCTTCCAATTGCGTAATTTGCCCGCGAATTCGCTTGAGCGGTAAACCGCTGGTGGCCGGGAAGCGCTTCACTTCAGCCGCCCCGGCAAGGATTGCAACCGGGGCACTGGCGAGGACCTGATCGTGATGACAGGCTTGCCATTGGCCGTCGACATTAATGAGTTCAACAACATCGTGGTGGGTCAACACCTGAACATTGGGATGCAAGGCCTGATACTGGCACAAAGCTGGAGGGTGAACCCAACCACCTTCCGGATAGAAAAGGCCGCCATGGGCCAGCTCGATACCTGCACGTGACTGTGCCTGAGCCTGATCGAGCACATGCACCAAAGCAGGCGGGAATGCCGCAGCCAGTTGCGCCTGTCGTTCGGCTTCTTTTGCGTTAAAGCCCAGTTGTAAAACACCGCAGTCGTCCCAATCACGGCCGCGTTGCAGCTGTTCCAACAAACGACGGGTGTATCCGAAACCGCTGACAATCATTCGTGACAGTGTGGTGCCGTGTGCCGACAGTTTGAGGTACAGCACGCCTTGCGGGTTGCCCGATGCCTCTTTAGCCAGCCGTTCGTGACGTTCAAGCAGCACAACCTGCCAGCCGCGTCGGGCCAGACTGTTGGCGCTGGCGCAGCCCGAAAGTCCGCCGCCAATCACCAGCGCCTTGCGCTCACCCTTGGGTTGGGGAGGGCGGGCATACCAGGGTTTGACTGCTGAAGTGGCCAGCGGGTTATCAGGCAGTTCTACAAAAGTGCCGCGCAGGATTTCCCATTTATGGCCGATACCGGGTGTGCGGCGCATTTTAAAGCCGGCATCATTCAATGCCCGGCGGACCCAACCGGTACTGGTAAAGGTGCTGATTGTTGAACCGGGGGCGGCCAGGCGTGCCAGTTGCGCAAAGAGTTCGGGGGTCCACATGTCAGGGTTCTTCGCCGGAGCAAAGCCGTCGAGAAACCACGCGTCAATCTGTGCATCCAGTTGCGGTAATTGCTCAAGGGCATCACCGATCAACAGCGTCAACGTGACTCGACCGTTTGCCAGTGTCAGGGTTTGAAAACCCGGGTGGATAGCGAAGTAAGCCGATATCAGTTGCTCGCTGTATACCGCCAGTTCGGGCCACAGCTCCAGCGCCCGCTGCAAGTCTTCGCGGGTGAGCGGGTATTTTTCGACACTGATGAAGTGCAGGCGCGCATCCGGATGTGCGTATTGATCAAACAGTTGCCAGGCGCATAAAAAATTCAGCCCAGTGCCGAAACCTGTTTCCCCAATCACCAGCTGACGATTGGCAGGCAGGGCAGCGAAGCGTTCTTTCAGCGCGTTCTGTTCAATAAACACATAACGCGTTTCTTCCAGACCCGATTTGTCAGAAAAATACACGTCATCAAACACCCGAGAGTGGGGGCGACCTTGTTCATCCCAGTCAATCTGGGCATTGGGCATTTCAGTAGTCATGTGCGGCTCGGCAACGGCAAGTCGGCCATTCTAGCCGATCAATGAACATGGAACTGATCTGCGGCATCCCTGCGCAGCTTTCTTGCTGCATCGCGGGAACAATCCGCTAGTCTTGTGACAACTTGACAGGGAGTTTTCCATGTTCGAATCAGCCGAAATCGGTCATTCCATCGATAAAGAAACCTACGACAAAGAAGTTCCTGCCCTGCGCGAGGCCTTGCTTGAGGCGCAGTATGAGCTACATCAGCAAAAGCGTTCGGCGGTCATCGTGCTGATCAACGGTATTGAAGGTGCGGGCAAGGGCGAGACGGTAAAACTGCTCAGCGAATGGATGGACCCGCGTTTAATCGAAGTGCGCACCTTTGATAATCAAACCGACGAAGAGTTGGCTCACCCGCCCGCTTGGCGTTATTGGCGAAAACTGCCGGCAAAGGGCCGTATGGGTGTGTTCTTCGGTAACTGGTACAGCCAGATGCTGCAGGGCCGAGTGCATGGTGTGTTCAAGGATGCCGTGCTCGATCAGGCGATTAACGGCGCAGAACGTCTGGAAAAAATGCTCTGCAACGAAGGCGCTGTGATTTTCAAGTTCTGGTTCCATTTGTCCAAGAAGCAAATGAAAGCTCGTCTCAAAGCCCTACAGGATGATCCGCTCCACAGCTGGCGCATCAGCCCGCTGGATTGGCAGCAATCGAAAACCTACGACCGGTTTGTGCGATTTGGTGAGAGGGTAATTCGGCGCACCAGTCGTGACTACGCGCCGTGGAATATTGTTGAGGGAATAGACCCTTACTACCGTAGCCTGACGGTAGGCAAAATTCTGCTTGAAGGCTTGCAGGCTGCACTCAATACGCCCAAGCCAAAAGCTCGTCCGAGCAGCGCTGCGCCATTGCCAGATGTCATTGACGGACTCAGCTTGCTCGATTGCCTGGACATGACCCAGCATCTGGAAAAAGACGATTATCAGGAGCAGTTGATTACCGAACAGGCGCGCCTGTCGGGGTTAATGCGTGACAAGCGCATGCGTCGCCATGCCTTGGTGGCCGTATTTGAAGGTAATGATGCGGCGGGCAAAGGCGGTTCGATCAAGCGCGTCGCGGCGGCGCTGGATCCACGCCAGTACAGCATTGTGCCGATTGCGGCGCCTTCGGAAGACGAGCGGGCGCAACCGTACCTGTGGCGTTTTTGGCGGCAAATCCCGGGGCGCGGGAAATTCACCATCTTTGATCGTTCGTGGTATGGCCGAGTATTGGTTGAGCGCGTTGAGGGCTTTTGCACCAAGGCAGACTGGATGCGTGCCTACGGAGAAATCAATGATTTTGAAGAGCAGCTTAGTAATGCGGGGGTGATTGTCGTCAAGTTCTGGCTGGCTATTGACAAGGACACCCAGCTTCAACGTTTTCAAGAGCGTGAAGCCATACCGTTCAAGCGCTACAAAATCACTGAGGAAGACTGGCGTAACCGCGAGAAATGGGACCTGTACCGCAAAGCGGTCTGCGACATGGTCGATCGCACCAGCACCGAAATTGCACCCTGGACGCTCGTAGAAGCCAATGACAAGCGGTGGGCGCGGGTCAAGGTGCTGCGCACCATCAACGACTCAGTGGAAGCAGCCTTCGAGAAGCGTGACAAGCACGACAAAAAGCACAAGAAATAACCTCGCGCTGAAAATAGCCGGTTGTGCATGGCCCCTTGGCCTCTAATGAGAAACGAAGGCTGTGACAGGGCGACAAAGTCGCCCTGTCACCTGTCAGTGCTTGCCCGAGCCCAACATATTCTCGGGTCGCACCCACTGGTCGAACTCTTCATCGGTCAGATAGCCCAACTCCAGCGCGGCTTCACGCAGGGTCAATCCTTCGGCATAGGCTTTCTTGGCAATCTCGGCAGACTTGTCGTAGCCAATGTGCGGATTGAGCGCCGTGACCAGCATCAAACCACGCTCCAGATGTTCGGCCATTTTCCCCGCGTCGGCTTCAAGGCCGGTCACGCAGTGTTTCTGGAAGTTGCTGCAACCATCTGCCAGCAACTGGATGGATTGCAGCAGGTTATGAATGATCACGGGTTTGTACACGTTTAATTGCAGATGACCTTGGCTTGCAGCAAAGCCAATGGTCACGTCGTTGCCCATGACTTGACAAGCCAACATGGACAGTGCTTCGCATTGTGTGGGGTTGACTTTGCCAGGCATGATCGAGCTGCCCGGCTCATTGGCGGGCAGTTTAATCTCGGCCAGCCCCGCGCGCGGCCCGGAACCCAGCAAGCGGAAGTCATTGGCCAGCTTCATTAAGGCAACCGCCAAGGTTTTTAGCGCCCCTGAAAGGTTCGTCAGCGGCTCATGGCCCGACAGGGCGGCAAATTTGTTGGGTGCTGTAATAAACGGTAAACCCGACAGTGCGGCCAGCTCCCCGGCAATGGCCTCACCAAAGCCATGCGGGGCGTTGAGCCCTGTACCCACAGCAGTGCCGCCTTGCGCCAACTCGTAAATGGCTGGCATAGCGGCATTGATTGCTTTTTCTGCGTAATCCAGTTGTGCGATGTAGGCAGAAACTTCCTGCCCGAAGGTGATCGGGGTGGCATCCATCATATGGGTGCGCCCGGTTTTCACCAGTTTCATGTGCCGGGCCGACAGTTCAGCCAAACCGCCAGACAATTCACTTATCGCCGGCAATAAATAGTTGTGGACCGCTTTGGCCACTGCAATATGCATGGCGGTTGGGAAGCAGTCATTGGAGCTTTGCGAGCGATTGACGTGGTCGTTGGGGTGTACGGGGGATTTGCCGCCCCGGCCTTTGCCGGCCAGTTCGTTGGCGCGTCCGGCGATCACTTCATTGGCGTTCATGTTGCTTTGTGTGCCGCTGCCGGTCTGCCAGACCGCCAGCGGGAATTGATCATCGTACTGTCCCACAAGGACTTCATCGGCGGCTTGTTCGATCAGGCGGGCGATGTCAGCGGGCAGATCACCATTGCGATCATTGACCCGTGCTGCAGCCTTTTTGATGAGCGCAAGCGCGTGTAGAACGGCCAGCGGCATTTTTTCGTTGCCGATGGCAAAGTTGATCAGCGAACGCTGGGTCTGAGCGCCCCAATAGGCCTCTTCAGGAACGTGCACTTCACCCAGGCTGTCGGTTTCGATACGGCTCATCGTGCTCTTTCTCCCAAGTGAATTGATCCATCAGCTTAGGCGGTGTTTACAAAGAGAGGTTCAAACTTTGGTTTTAGAGACGTTTGTCGGGTTATTGAGAAGCGCTGTCAGGCTTGGGGTTGAGTGACACACTTTGTTAGGCGCAGAATGGTCGCCCTTGGGGTATGACCTCGTTTGCTAGATAAAGGAAATTCGATGACCCGTCTACGCGCCATCTGTACTGCAGTTGCTCTGGTATGCGCCAGCGGCCAGGTTTTTGCCGACGCTGCCAGCCACGCTGCCAGTGCTGAAACATTCCTGAAGCTGGCACATGCCGACAAGCTGGGAACGCCGGTCTACATGCAAGTGCAGCAAATGTTTGCTCAGCGCTTTGAGCAAACCAAAGCACCTGCTGCCAAGAAAGCCGTACTGGAAACCTATCAAGCCAAAGCCAATACCGCTCTGGACCAAGCCATTGGCTGGGACAAGCTGAAGCCGGACATGGTCAAGCTGTACACCACCAACTTCAGTGAATCCGAGCTTAAGGATCTGGTTGCTTTCTACCAGTCGCCTTTGGGCAAGAAAGTGTTGGAAAAAATGCCGCAGCTGACTCAGCAATCGGCTCAGATGACTCAGTCCAAGCTGGAAAGCGCGGTCCCTGTGGTCAATAAGCTGTTGGCTGACATGACCGCTGAGCTGGAGCCAAAAGCGGCCCCTGCCAAAAAGAAGTAAGCGGAGCCTGAATGAGCATGCAACACCGTATTGAATCGACCCTGAGTGCGTTGCAGCCCGAGCATTTGACTGTGCTGGATGAAAGCCACATGCACAGTCGCGGGCTTGAAACGCACTTTAAGGCAGTGGTGGTCAGCGAGCAGTTTGCCGGACTCAATAGCGTCAAGCGTCACCAAAAGGTATACGCCACACTGGGTGACTTGATGGGCGAATTTCATGCGTTGGCCTTGCACACGTATACGCCTGAAGAATGGGCGAAAATCGGCACGGCTCCGGCATCGCCGACCTGCGCCGGCGGTGGGCACTAAGTTGTCTTTTTGCTAGAATCCGCAGCGCGCCGCTTTAGGGTCTGATGGCGCTTCATTGCGACCGCGACGAAAACTCACGTGGTGCAGGGTAAGACGCGAGCAGCGTAGTTTGGTTGTTCCAAATAAGCTGCGAGCAACGCCGCCCTGCGCCACGTGAGCGTTCGTCCCTTCGGGTCGCGTGTCAAATTTCGCCAAGCTGCGTTGCAGGGTTTTAGAAGGGAACAACCATTCTCTTCACCCTGCGCCTTGCCTGGCAAAATTTGACCCAGCGACGCGGCTCCCAATGAAGCGCCAACAGACCCTAACTGGCGCGTTTTTTTTGCATCCGGTTTGCCCTTTACGAGGGTAGCCACCTGGAGAGATTCACAATGACTGCATCGATTGTTGTAGCTGCACTGTATAAATTCGTCACCCTTGAAAACTACATCGAGATGCGTGAGCCGCTGCTCAAGGCCATGGTCGATAACGGCATCAAGGGTACCTTGCTGATTGCCGAAGAAGGTATCAATGGCACGGTTTCCGGCAGTCGCGAGGGCATTGACGGTCTGATGGCCTGGCTCAAAAGTGACCCGCGCATGGTCAACATTGACCACAAGGAATCCTACTGCGAAGACCAGCCGTTCTATCGGACCAAGGTCAAGCTGAAGAAAGAAATCGTCACTCTCGGCGTTGAAGGTGTAGACCCGAACAAAAAAGTCGGTACCTACGTCGACCCCGAGAACTGGAATGCCTTGATTAGCGATCCAGAAGTGCTGCTGATAGACACACGTAACGATTATGAAGTGTCGATTGGTACGTTTGAGGGTGCAATTGACCCTAAAACAACGAGTTTTCGCGAATTTCCCGACTACATAAAAGCCAACTTCGATCCGGCCAAACACAAGAAAGTCGCGATGTTCTGCACCGGCGGCATTCGTTGTGAAAAGGCCTCCAGCTACATGCTCAGCCAAGGCTTTGACGAGGTGTATCACCTCAAAGGCGGCATCCTGAAGTACCTTGAAGAGGTGCCTCAGGAAGAAACCAAATGGCAGGGTGACTGTTTCGTGTTCGATAACCGCGTGACGGTGCGTCACGACTTGACCGAAGGCGAGTACGATCAGTGCCACGCCTGCCGCACCCCGATCAGCGCGGCAGACCGCGAATCCGAGCACTACCAGCCCGGCATCAGTTGCCCGCACTGCTGGGATAAGCTGAGCGAGAAGACCCGTCGCAGCGCCATTGACCGTCAAAAGCAGATCGAACTGGCCAAGGCGCGCAATCAGCCGCACCCCATTGGTCACAACTACCGTAAACCTGCCGAGGCCTGAAGATGTCTGCGCGCTTGCTCTATGTGATGGACCCCATGTGTTCGTGGTGCTGGGGCTTTTCGCCGATCGCCGAAGCGTTGGTTGAGCAAGCGCAAGCCAAGGGTGTGGAGTTGCACCTGGTCGTGGGTGGCTTGCGCACGGGTGGCGCTTCACTGGAACCCGCCAAGCGCCGCTATATTCTTGAGCACTGGCAGGCCGTCAATGAGGCTACCGGGCAGCCATTTACCTTTGAGGGTGCTTTGCCTGAAGGTTTTGTTTACGACACGGAGCCCGCTTGCAGAGCGCTGGTAGCCGCCCGCAGTCTGGCGCCGGATTGTGCCTGGAAACTGGTCAAACTGATCCAGCAGGCCTTTTATGTGCAAGGCCGTGACGTGACCCAGGCCAGTGTGCTGGTTGAGTTGGCAGAAACCGCTGGCGTACCGCGTATTGAGTTTGCAGCCGCTTTTGACAGTACCGAGCAACAGGCGGCCACCGCGGCCGACATTGCTTGGGTTCAGGATCTGGGAATAGCTGGATTTCCCACATTGCTGGCCGAGCGTAACGGCCAGCTTGCTTTATTGACCAACGGCTATCAGCCGCTGGAACCACTTGCAGATCTGCTCGGCCGCTGGTTAGAGCGTGCTGCGAGTGTCTGATACAAAGGATGTTCCTCAAATTACCTCTGCACCGGATCGCCTGACATGGGCTGAAATCAGACGTTTGGCCCTGCGCAACAAAAAAGCGTTATGGATTGCCAATGGCGTAGCTGTGCTGGCTACGCTATGCAGCGTGCCAATCCCATTACTCCTGCCTTTGTTGGTTGACGAAGTGTTGTTGGGTCATGGCGATGCGGCGCTCAAGGTGATGAATCACGCGTTGCCCTCTGCGTGGCAAACCTCGGTCGGTTACATCGGCCTGATGCTGGTCGTGACACTGTTGCTGCGTAGCGGCGCATTGTTTTTTAACGTGCTGCAAGCCCGGCTGTTTTCAAGACTGGCCAAAGATATTGTGTTGCGCATCCGTCTGCGTCTGATCGAGCGCTTGAAGCGCATTTCGCTGGCTGAGTACGAAAGTTTGGGGAGCGGTACGGTCACCACGCATTTAGTCACCGACCTCGACACTCTCGACAAATTTGTCGGGGAGACGTTGAGCCGTTTTTTGGTGGCAATGCTCACGCTTGTAGGGACCTCTGCGATTTTGGTGTGGATGCACTGGCAACTGGCGCTGGTCATTCTGCTGTTCAATCCGCTGGTCATCTTTGCCACGGTGCAATTGGGTAAACGGGTTAAACACCTTAAAAAGCTCGAAAACGACAGCACTGCACGCTTCACCCAAGCGTTGACTGAAACCCTGGACGCCATTCAGGAAGTCCGCGCGGGAAATCGTCAGGGCTTCTTTTTGGGGCGCTTGGGTCACAGAGCCAAAGAAGTGCGCGATTTTGCCGTCGCCTCGCAGTGGAAAAGCGACGCTTCAAACCGCGCCAGCGGTTTGTTGTTTCAGTTTGGTATCGATATTTTCCGTGCGGCTGCAATGCTCACGGTGCTGTTCTCTGATCTGTCGATTGGTCAGATGCTCGCTGTGTTCAGCTACCTGTGGTTCATGATCGGGCCGGTCGAGCAGTTGCTCAATTTGCAATACGCATTTTATGCGGCAGGTGGCGCAATCACGCGCATCAACCAACTGCTGGCGCGTGCCGATGAGCCGCAATATCCCGGCGGTAAAAATCCGTTTGCGGGTCGTGAGACCGTGTCCATTGAAGTGCGTGACCTGAGCTTCAGCTATGGCGAAGAGCCCGTGCTGGATCATCTGAACCTGACCATCGCGCCGGGTGAAAAGGTCGCCATAGTGGGGACCAGTGGAGGGGGTAAAAGCACCTTGGTGCAATTGCTTCTCGGGCTTTATACACCACAGTCAGGCAGCATTCTTTTCGCCGGAGAAAGCCAGTCTGCCATTGGCCTTGAAACCATCCGCGAGCATGTAGCAGTCGTCCTGCAACATCCTGCGTTATTCAACGATACGGTGCGCGCAAACCTGACCATGGGCCGTGAAAGAACCGATGAGGCGTGCTGGCGTGCGCTGCAAATCGCCCAGCTTGATGGCACTATTTTGAACTTGCCCCAAGGGCTCGACAGCATCGTGGGTCGCTCGGGTGTGCGCCTCTCGGGCGGGCAGCGCCAGCGTCTGGCGATAGCCCGTATGGTACTGGCCGAACCCAAGGTGGTGATTCTTGATGAGGCGACCAGCGCGCTGGATGCTGCGACGGAATACAACCTGCATCACGCTTTGGCGAAATTCTTGAGTGCGCGCACAACTTTGATCATTGCCCATCGCTTATCTGCGGTAAAACAGGCAGACCGTGTTCTGGTCTTTGACGGCGGTCGTATTGCTGAAGACGGCGATCATCAGCAGTTGATTGCCGAGGGTGGGCTTTACGCCAAGTTGTATGGCCATTTGCAGCAGAGCTGACGGAGACGCTACAGGTTTTTCGAACTGTGTAGCACAAGTCCACGTCATAGATGTCAGAAACAAGCCTATGATAAATCTCGTTGAGGCTTTTTCTCTGGTTTTCATTTTGGTCTGAAGCATAGGGAACTCATGAAGCAAAAACGTGCTAGTGGTACGCCGCGTTTATTGGGAATTGTTTGGCCCTTTATTGCGGTCGTACTGTTTCAGGCGCTTTTAGGTTGTATGAGTCTCTACATGCTCTCTGCGGTGAGAGGCTATGTGGCAGGTGAAAGCCTGTGGAGCAAAGGCCAGAAAGACGCCATTTACTACCTCGATTTATATGCCGATAGCCGTGATCCGGTGATTTTCGAGAAGTATCAGCAAGCCATTAAAGTTCCTGAAGGCGGGCACCGATTGCGCGTTGCGCTTGATCAGTCTCCGCCTGATCTGCAAGCAGCCCGTGAGGGTATTTTGCAGGGCGGCAACAATCCGGACGATGTGTCGAGCATCATTTGGTTTTATCGCTATTTTCGTAATTTCAGCTATCTGAATACGGCCGTTGAGAAGTGGACCGTGGGTGATGATCATCTCACTCGACTCAATGACCTTGCGCAAGAGATGCGTAGGCTCATCAGTGAAGGTCAAGTCAGTACTGATGACGTCAAGCGCTGGAAGTCCGCTATTTACGCCATCAATGAAAGTGTCACACCAGCAGCCAAAGCGTTTAGCGATGCGTTGGGTGAAGGTTCGCGCTTTATTTTGCAGTTGCTGGTGTTCATTAATCTGGCCACCGCACTGGGTTTGATTATTCTGGCCTTGTTGCGCACTCACAAAATTCTTGCCCAAAGTCGTGAGTTTGCCGAAGCGCTGCAAGTGGAAAAAGAGCGGGTGCAGGTCACGCTTGAGTCCATTGGTGATGGCGTTATCAGTACCGATGTGAACGGCTCGATTGTTTACATGAATCCGGCAGCCGAACAACTCACGCACTGGAAATCGGAACAGGCACGGGGTGTTCCTCTGGCCGCGTTGTTCAAATTACTCGATGAGCATGCGCTGGATGATGGTTTCAAGCTGATAGACCATATCCTCAGCGGGCAGTTAGGCAATAGCAGCGAGCATTCCAAACTGATTCAGCGTATGGACGGCAGTACGGTTTCGGTCACGCTGGTGGGCGCGCCGATACTTCATGCTGGCACCGTCAGCGGGGCAGTGCTGGTGTTGCATGACATGACCCGGGAACGCCAGTTCATCGACAATTTGTCCTGGCAGGCAACCCATGATGCCTTGACCGGATTAGCCAACCGCCGTGAGTTTGAGTATCGCCTGGAGCTGATTCTGCAAAATCTGTCTCGTCAGCAAGGCCGGCACGCGTTGATGTTTCTTGATCTCGACCAGTTCAAATTGGTTAATGACACCTGCGGTCATGCGGCGGGTGATGAACTGCTGCGTCATATTTGTGCGCTATTGCAGTCCGGTTTGCGCGAAGGCGACACGCTGGCTCGCCTTGGAGGAGATGAGTTCGGCATTTTGCTTGAAAACTGCCCTGCGGATGCTGCAGAAAAGATTGCCGAAGGCTTGCGCCAGACCGTTCAAAGTCTGCACTTCGCCTGGAAGGGGCGCCCATTTTTAAACACGATCAGCATTGGTCTTGTGCATATACACCAAGCCCCGGTGACACTGGAAACTTCCATGCGAGCCGCCGATATGGCGTGTTACATGGCAAAAGAGAAAGGTCGGAACAGGGTGCAGGTTTACCATGCCGATGATTCGGAGCTGTCTTTGCGTTTTGGTGAGATGGCCTGGGTACAACGCTTGCATGTGGCTTTGGAGGAAAACCAGTTTTGCCTGTATTCGCAAGAAATCGCTCTGCTCAATCATGAGCATGAGGACGGAGGGCATATCGAGATCCTCTTGCGACTGCGCGATGATAAAGGCGGCCTGATCATGCCTGACAGTTTTATTCCGGCGGCAGAACGTTATGGGTTGATGACATCAATTGATCGATGGGTAGTCGAAAATGTCTTCAAGACTATTTCCAGTTACACGGCACTTAACAAGGATCAGCCCATGGTCATGTGCGCGATCAACTTGTCAGGCACAACCATTGGTGATGAAGATTTTCTCGCGTTTCTGCACGAGCAGTTTGAGTGTTATGGCGTTGCTCCCGAACGCATATGTTTTGAAATCACTGAAACCAGTGCAATTGCCAATTTAGGCAGTGCTATCCGCTTTATCAACGAGTTAAAAGGGTTGGGTTGTCACTTCTCTCTGGATGACTTTTGTGCAGGAATGTCTTCTTTTGCATATTTAAAGCATTTGCCGGTCGACTTTTTGAAAATTGATGGCAGCTTCGTCAGGGACATGCTGGACGACCCCATTAACCGGGCGATGGTTGAGGTGATTAACCACATCGGGCATGTAATGGGTAAAAGGACTATTGCCGAATTTGTCGAAAACCCGCAAATTGAGCATGCTTTGGCCGAAATCGGTGTCGATTATGCTCAAGGCTACAACGTTGAGCGTCCGCATGTGTTTACGTGCGACAGTTTGCGCCGTCGGCCCAAGCGCCCAAAGGCTTTTGCTTTGAAGTCACCGGGCACATTACGTTAAGTGCTGCCCTGTTTTGCAAATCACCTCTCAGAAGGAACCCGATAGTGATCGATGCATACGAAAGAACTGGGCCTCTCATGGAAGCAACCAGCTACCCGCAGTGGGCTCAACAGTTGATCCGCGATTGCTTTGAAAGCAAGCGCCGGGTGGTTGAGCACGAGATATTCCAGCGCATGCGCGACAACACCCTCAGCCCGAAGACCATGCGTATGTATCTCATCGGGGGCTGGCCAGTCGTTGAGCAGTTTTCGTTGTATATGGGGCATAACCTGGGCAAAACCCGGTATGGACGTCATCGCGGCGAGGACATGGCTCGACGCTGGTTGATTCGCAATATTCGTGTCGAGCTCAACCATGCTGACTATTGGGTGCATTGGGCAAGGGCGCATGGTGTGAGTCTTGAGGACATGAATGCGCAAGATATTCCGGCTGAATTCCAGGCGTTGAATGATTGGTGCTGGCACAGCTGTGCAACAGATTCGTTGGCTGTGGCCATGGCGGCGACCAATTACGCGATCGAAGGTGCGGTCGGTGAATGGGCTGCCGTGGTGTGCTCTAAAAATGTTTACGAGGAGTCATTCCCTGAAGAAGGGCGTAAACGCACCATGAAGTGGCTGAAAATGCATGCTCAGTATGATGACGAGCATCCATGGGAAGCGCTGGAAATTATTTGTACGCTGGCGGGAATGAATCCCAGCGAGGCGCTGCAAACCGAACTACGCAAAGCCATCTGCAAGAGCTATGACTATAAGTACCTCTTTTTGCAGAGCTGCCTTGAGTTTGAAAAAAAGCCGGTTGTCCGCGAGTCGCATCAGCTGGCAGAAGCCTGATACGTCAAACAAAAGTTTTTTTGCATAAAAAAACCGCAGGTTGCGTGATTCGCGACCTGCGGTTTTTGTTTGTGTTGCCGTTACTGAGCGTCGAACGCCTGGCCGTTGATTCCGGTACTGTCCGGGCCCATCAGATACAGGTAAACCGGCATGATCTGATGTGGTTCCGGGTTATTTTGCGGGTTTTCCCCTGGGTAAGCCAAGGCCCGCATGCTGGTCCGTGTAGCGCCAGGGTTGATGCTGTTGGAGCGTACCGGGGCGATAGAATCGACTTCGTCGGCCAGTGTTTGCATCAACCCTTCGGTGGCAAACTTCGAGACGCCATAAGCACCCCAGTACGCGCGGCCTTTACGGCCCACGCTGCTGGAGGTAAATATCACAGATGCATCCTGCGACAGTTTAAGCAGTGGCAGCAGGGTGCTGGTGAGCATGAATGTGGCATTGACGTTCACCTGCATCACGCGCATGAAGTTCTCACCAGACAGTTGCTCCAGTGGCGTGCGTGGGCCAATGATGGAGGCATTGTGCAGTAGGCCGTCCAGATGACCGAACTCACGCTCGATCATTGCCGCTAACTCGTCATATTGGTGAGGCTGAGCAGTTTCCAGATTGAATGGGATCACGGCTGGTTGTGGGTGACCGGCGGCTTCTATTTCATCGTAGATCTCGGTCAGATTGGTCTCGGTTTTACCCAGCAACAACACAGTCGCACCGTGAGCTGCGTAGGTTTTAGCTGCGGCAGCGCCAATGCCACGGCCTGCGCCAGTAACCAGAATGACCCGACCCTGAAGCAAGTTGGGGCGTGCGCAATAATCAAACATAAAGACCCTCGGCAGGAAACAGGAGTGGCGCGCTGATCAGCAGCTGCATACGGCGTTATCCAGCACTTTGCGCAATTCGCTTGGGTGATCGACCACAACATCGGCGCCCCAATGACTCGGGTTATCGTCCGGGTGGATATAGCCAAATCGTACGGCAGCCGTTTTGGTGCCTGCATCGCGACCCGACTCGATGTCGCGCAGGTCATCCCCCACAAACAAGACGCTGGCCGGATCAAGGTCGAGCATTTTGCAGGCGAGAATCATGGGCTCGGGATCAGGTTTACTGTGCGTGACATGATCCGGGCAGATAAGCACGGCTGAACGTTGTGCCAGCCCCAGGCGTTCCATGATGGGTTGAGCAAAGCGCAATGGTTTGTTCGTGACCACGCCCCATACCAGGTGCGCTTTTTCGATATCGACCAACAACTCTTCCATGCCATCAAACAGCTTGGTGTGAACGGCGCAGTCGCGTTGATAGCGCTCCAGAAACTCCAGTCGCAGTTCTTCAAAACCTGGCGCCTGCGGGTCCATGCTGAAGGTGGCTGCGACCATAGCGCGAGCGCCGCCAGAAATTTCGTCGCGGATCAGCTTGTCGGCAATCGGTGGCAGGCCGCGCTCGGCGCGCATGGCCTGACAGATAGCGATAAAGTCTGGCGCGGTGTCGAGCAGGGTGCCGTCCATGTCAAAAAGAACTGCTCTTAAACGCATGTATTACTCCTCTCGCAGGGTTTGAATCATGTAGTTGACATCAACGTCGGCGGCCAGCTTGTAGTGCTTGGTCAGCGGGTTGTAGGTCAGACCGATGATGTCTTTGACACTGAGGCCAGCTTGGCGGCTCCATGCGCCCAGTTCGGAAGGGCGAATAAATTTTTTGAAGTCGTGAGTCCCGCGCGGTATTAACTTCATGATGTATTCGGCGCCGATAATCGCGAACAGATAAGATTTTGGGTTGCGATTGATGGTCGAGAAGAATACTTGGCCGCCCGGCTTGACCATGCGGTAGCAGGCGCGAATCACCGAGGCCGGATCAGGCACGTGTTCGAGCATCTCAAGGCAGGTGACAACGTCGAATTGCTCTGGCATTTCTTCTGCCAGCGCCTCAGCCGTGATCTGGCGGTAGTCAACATTCACGCCAGATTCGAGTTGATGCAGTCGTGCCACTGCCAGCGGGGCTTCGCCCATGTCGATGCCCATCACGGTGGCGCCGCGTTGAGCCATCGACTCGCTCAGAATTCCGCCGCCACACCCCACGTCCAGCACTTTTTTGCCAGCCAGTTGCACGCGCTCGTCAATCCAGTTGACACGCAGCGGGTTAATGTCGTGCAGTGGTTTGAACTCGCTTTCGCGGTCCCACCAGCGATAGGCAAGCGCCTCAAATTTGGCGATCTCGGCGTGGTCGACGTTGCTCATGGGTAAATCCTCAAAAACTAAAAAAACAGGCAGTGCTTGTGGTGCGTAGCCCAAGCACTCAATCAGTGAGTATGGCTGCTGATGCGCTCACCCCAGGCTTTGGCGGTTGCGCAGAGCTGTTGCTCGTCCATTCGGGTCAGTTTGCCATTATTTAACAGGTGTTTGCCTGCGACCCACAGATGTTTTACGCAATCCCGGCCGGTGGCATAGATCAATTGTGACACAGGGTCGTACACCGGCTGTTGAGCAAGGCCACTTAAGTCGAATGCGACCAGGTCTGCCGCCTTGCCCAGCTCAATTGAACCGATTTCACTTTCAAGGCCCAGTGCGCGAGCTCCGTTGAGGGTGGCCATGCGCAGTGCCCGGTGCGCATCCAGTGCCGTGGCGGAGTTGGCGACAGCTTTGGCCAGCAGCGCTGCGGTACGGGTTTCGCCCAGCAGGTCGAGATCGTTATTGCTCGCCGCGCCGTCGGTGCCCACGGCTACATTGATCCCCGCCAGCCACAGACGCTCTACCGGGCAAAAACCGCTGGCCAACTTTAGATTGGACTCTGGGCAATGAATCACGCTGGCATTGTTTTCTACCAACTGGCTGAGGTCTTCATCGCTGATTTGAGTCATGTGTACAGCCTGGAAGCGCGGTCCAAGCAAGCCCAGCCGGGCGAGGCGGGCAACCGGACGTTCGCCGTAAACCTCAATGGATTGCTGGACTTCGAAAGCCGTTTCGTGCACGTGCATTTGAATCGTCGCATCCAGCTCGTCAGCAATCACCCGGACTTTTTCCAGATTTTCATCGCTCACGGTGTAGGGGGCGTGCGGGCCAAAGGCGATTTTGATGCGCGGGTGGTACTTCAGGTCACCGAAGAGTTCGATTGCCTGACGCAGGGCTTCATCTGCCGAGCTGGCTCCGGGAACTGCAAAGTCGAGGATGGGGATGGCGATTTGTGCACGGATACCGCTGTTATGGACGCGTTCGGTGGCGGTTTTGGGGTAGAAGTACATGTCGCTGAAACAGCTGATGCCGCCCTTGAGTTGTTCGGCAATGGCCAGATCGGTGCCGTCGCGCACGAAGTCTTCATCGACCCATTTGCCTTCGGCTGGCCAAATGTGGTCTTGCAGCCACGTCATCAGGGGGAGGTCATCGGCCATGCCGCGAAACAGTGTCATTGCTGCATGCCCGTGGGCGTTGATCAGGCCAGGGCTGAGCAACATGTCGGGCAGTTCCCGGGTTTCGATAGCGGTGTGTTTCAGCGCTTCTTCGCGAGGGCCGATAAAGACGATGCGTCCGCCCTCAATGCCCACGCCGTGATCCTTAAGCACAACTCCGGCGGGTTCAACAGGTACTAACCAGGTGGGCAGCAACAGTAAGTCGAAGGAGAGGGGCTGGATGGGCATAAATGCGGCTTCCGGGGCTAAATAAAAGGGAGGCGAAGTATACCCGAGCGTCCGAAAGGCGGGACCGTTATAATCGACGGTTTTGTATCTGGGTAAATAGGGGAAAGCATGCGCGATCGACTGTTGGCGGCAGAAAAAGTTAAGGCCATCGATTGGCGGGGCGAGGCCCTGTATCTGCTGGATCAGCGCATTTTGCCCTTTGAAGAAAACTGGTTGTCATTTACGGACGCTGAAGGTGTGGCCAAGGCCATTCGCGACATGGTTGTGCGTGGCGCACCGGCCATCGGCATTGCTGCCGCCTACGGGATTGTATTGGCAGCTCGTGTGCGCAAAGCCGCGGGTGGCGATTGGGTTGCCGCGCTGGAAGCAGACTTTGCGGTGCTGGCAGACTCGCGGCCCACTGCAGTGAACCTGTTTTGGGCGCTGAATCGTATGCGCGATCGACTCAATCGCATTCAGCACAGCGCCGATGCGCTTCATGTACTGGAGCTGGAGGCGCTGGCCATTCATGAGAGTGACCGTGAGGCCAATCTGACGATGGCACAACTGGGAGTCGATGTGATTCGCCGGCATCAAGGCAATGCGCAGACTGTGTTAACCCATTGCAATACGGGTGCATTGGCTACCGGTGGTTTTGGCACGGCGTTGGGCGTGATCCGGGGTGCCTGGCTGGAAGGCATGATTGAGCAAGTCTATGCCGACGAAACCCGGCCTTGGTTGCAAGGCTCACGTCTCACCGCCTGGGAATTGGCCAATGAGGGCATTCCGGTGATCCTCAACGTCGATTCAGCGGCAGCGCACATCATGAAAACCAAGGGGGTGACCTGGGTGATTGTGGGCGCTGACCGGATCACGGCAAACGGCGATGTGGCCAATAAAATTGGTACCTATCAACTGGCCGTGAACGCGATGCATCACGGTGTTCGCTTTATGGTGGTGGCCCCCAGTTCAACGATCGACATGGAGCTGGCCAGTGGCGAGGACATTCCGATTGAAGAGCGTGAAGGCGCTGAGCTGCTGAATGTCGGTGGTAAGCCAGTGGGTGCGGATGTTCAGGCATTCAACCCGGTTTTCGATGTCACCCCGGCTGATCTCATTGACGTGATCGTGACCGAGAAAGGCATTGTTGAGCGCCCGGATGCCGCCAAGCTCGCTCAGTTGATGTGTCGCAAGCGGCTGCATTAAGGCATAAACCTGCAGTCGCTGCCGATGGCTGCGAAGGGTTGCATGACGATCCGATACTGGAAGATCCTGCTGTCACTTTTCGCAGCCATCGGCATCGACTGCGGGCTTCAAATCGTCTTCAGAGTCCTCCTGAGGCCTCTCAGGCCTATAAACGGCTGAATTACTATGCTCCATGCGCATCACAGGGATAGGTGCGTGGCGGCGTTTGTGATAACATTCGGCGGTTTCCAGGGTTGCCCGTCAGGGGTGCCCTTAATGCGCAAATCCGTGACATAACGTATTGATTTGTCGTAAGTCGCTGTGTGGCACATGGTCAGCAGTGGCGAGCTTCGTTGATCCCGAATGGATGTGGCGAAGTTTCACCCGAAAAAGGAATCAGGCTTCTCATGGGCGAACTGGCCAAAGAAATCCTCCCGGTCAATATCGAAGACGAGCTGAAACAGTCCTACCTCGACTACGCGATGAGCGTAATTGTCGGGCGCGCACTGCCTGATGCACGCGATGGCTTGAAGCCCGTGCACCGGCGAGTGCTGTTCGCGATGAGCGAATTGAACAACGACTGGAACAAGCCGTACAAGAAATCTGCCCGTGTGGTCGGTGACGTAATCGGTAAGTATCACCCGCATGGTGATACCGCGGTTTACGACACTATCGTTCGAATGGCTCAGCCATTCTCCCTGCGCTACCTGCTGGTAGACGGTCAGGGCAACTTCGGCTCGGTCGACGGCGATAACGCTGCTGCGATGCGATACACCGAAGTACGCATGACCAAGTTGGCCCACGAACTGCTGGCCGACTTGCATAAAGAGACCGTGGACTGGGTGCCGAACTACGACGGCACGGAAATGATCCCGGCCGTCATGCCGACGCGTATTCCAAACTTGTTGGTCAATGGTTCCAGCGGTATCGCTGTGGGCATGGCCACCAATATCCCGCCACATAACCTCGGTGAAGTGATCGATGGTTGTCTGGCGCTGATCGACAACCCGGAGCTGAGCATCGATGAACTGATGCAGTTCATTCCGGGCCCGGATTTCCCGACAGCCGCCATCATCAACGGGCGTGCCGGTATCATCGAGGCTTACCGCACCGGTCGTGGCCGCATTTACATGCGCGCTCGCTCGATGATCGAAGACATCGACAAAGTTGGTGGGCGTCAGCAAATCGTCATCACCGAACTCCCTTACCAGTTGAACAAAGCGCGCTTGATCGAAAAGATCGCCGAGCTGGTTAAAGAGAAGAAGCTCGAAGGCATCACCGAGCTGCGTGACGAGTCCGACAAGGACGGCATGCGTGTTGTGATCGAATTGCGTCGTGGCGAAGTGCCGGAGGTGATTCTCAACAACCTGTACGCCCAGACTCAGCTGCAAGCGGTGTTCGGTATCAACATCGTTGCCCTGATTGACGGTCGCCCGCGCATCCTGAACCTCAAGGACTTGCTCGAAGCATTCGTTCGTCACCGCCGTGAAGTAGTGACGCGCCGTACCGTATTCGAACTGCGCAAAGCCCGCGAGCGCGGCCATATCCTTGAAGGTCAGGCCGTAGCCCTGTCCAACATTGATCCGGTTATTGCGTTGATCAAAGCGTCGCCAACCCCGTCTGAAGCCAAGGAAGCGCTGATCAGCACACCTTGGGAGTCGACCGCGGTCGTGGCCATGGTTGAGCGCGCTGGCGCAGATTCCTGCCGTCCTGAGAACCTTGATCCGCAATACGGTCTGCGCGACGGCAAGTACTTCCTGTCGCCAGAACAGGCTCAAGCGATTCTTGAATTACGCCTGCACCGTCTGACCGGTCTTGAGCACGAGAAGCTGCTGGCTGAATATCAAGAAATTCTGAACCAGATCGGCGAGTTGATCCGTATCCTGAGCAGCGCTGTGCGCCTGATGGAAGTGATTCGCGAAGAGCTGGAAGTCATTCGCGCCGAATACGGCGATGTGCGTCGCACTGAAATCCTTGATCATCGTCTCGATCTGACCCTGGGCGACATGATTCCAGAAGAAGAGCGTGTCGTTACTATTTCTCACGGTGGCTATGCCAAAACCCAGCCATTGGCTGCGTATCAGGCGCAACGTCGTGGCGGTAAAGGCAAGTCGGCTACTGGCGTCAAGGATGAGGACTACATTGCTCACCTGCTGGTTGCCAATAGCCACACCACGCTGCTGCTGTTCTCCAGCAAAGGCAAAGTGTACTGGCTCAAGACGTATGAAATTCCTGAAGCCTCTCGTGCCGCTCGTGGCCGTCCGCTGGTCAACCTGCTGCCGCTGGATGAAGGTGAGTACATCACCACGATGTTGCCAGTCGAGGAATACACCGAAGGTCACTTCATCTTCATGGCAACCGCTAACGGCACCGTGAAGAAGACCCCGCTGGAATCCTTCAGCCGTCAGCGTAGCGTCGGCTTGATCGCGCTGGAACTGGACGAAGGTGATGTGCTGATCAGCGCCGCGATTACTGATGGCGAGCGCGAAGTCATGCTGTTCTCCGACGGAGGCAAGGTGACTCGCTTCAAGGAATCTGACGTTCGTGCTATGGGCCGTACGGCTCGTGGTGTGCGCGGTATGCGTCTGCCAGAAGGTCAGAAGCTGATATCGATGCTGATCCCGGAAGAAGGCAGCCAGATTCTCACTGCTTCGGCACGTGGTTATGGCAAGCGCACTCCGATCAGCGAGTTCCCTGAATACAAGCGTGGCGGTCAGGGCGTTATCGCCATGGTCAGCAATGAGCGTAACGGCCGTCTGGTCGGTGCGGTTCAGGTGCAGGACGGCGAGGAAATCATGTTGATTTCCGATCAGGGCACACTCGTTCGTACTCGTGTTGACGAAGTGTCGAGCCTGGGTCGTAACACCCAGGGCGTCACCTTGATCAAGCTCGCCAGCGATGAAACGTTGGTAGGGCTTGAGCGGGTTCAGGAACCGTCGGAAGTCGAGGGTGAAGAACTTGAAGGTGAAGGCGAGGGTGGTACTGAGCTTGAAGGCGAGACCGTGCGCGACGGTCTTGATGCTGAGCAGCCGCTAGAGACAGGCGCTGACGAAGAGCAGCCGCAGGAATAAGCGGACACACAGGGGGCGGATGAAGATTCGCCCCCTTGTTGTATGTGCGCAGTGAGCGGTCTGGCGATGACTGACTAACACTCAACATCCATGCTGACTGTTAAACCGCTATCGCGAGCAGACTCATTCGCGCACTCAATGATGTGCCGCCTACCAATTTATTGCGTGACCCACCAAATCAGAGCGAGAGTGGATGTGAGCAAACGAGCCTATAACTTCTGCGCAGGTCCTGCTGCGCTCCCTGAAGCTGTCCTGTTGCGGGCCCAGTCGGAGTTGCTGGACTGGCATGGCAAGGGTCTGTCGGTCATGGAGATGAGCCATCGAAGCGATGAGTTCGTGTCCATCGCGACCAAGGCTGAGCAGGATTTGCGTGATCTGCTGTCAATTCCCTCGAATTACAAAGTGCTGTTTCTACAAGGCGGCGCAAGTCAACAGTTCGCCCAGATTCCGTTGAATTTGCTGCCCGAAAGCGGTTCTGCCGACTACATCGATACCGGTATCTGGTCGCAAAAAGCGATTGAAGAAGGCTCGCGTTTTGGCCACGTCAACGTGGCGGCCAGCGCCAAGTCTTACGATTACTTTGCGATTCCGGGTCAGAACGAGTGGAATTTGTCCAAGGACGCGGCTTACGTTCATTACGCCCCGAACGAAACCATCGGTGGTCTGGAGTTTGACTGGATTCCGGAAACGGGCGATGTGCCATTGGTTGCAGACATGTCTTCGGACATTCTGTCGCGGCCGGTTGATGTGTCGCGCTTTGGCATGATCTACGCTGGAGCCCAGAAAAACATAGGCCCGAGCGGTATTGTGGTCAACATTATTCGTGAAGACCTGCTGGGTCGTGCGCGTTCGATTTGCCCGACGATGCTTGATTACAAGGTCGCGGCCGATAACGGCTCGATGTACAACACGCCGCCGACACTGGCCTGGTATTTGTCCGGTCTGGTATTTGAGTGGCTGAAAGAGCAGGGCGGTGTTGAGGCGATTGGCAAGCTCAATGAAGTCAAGAAACGTACCCTGTATGACTTCATTGATGTCAGTGGCTTATACAGTAACCCGATCAACACACCTGATCGCTCGTGGATGAACGTGCCGTTCCGCTTGGCGGATGACCGTCTCGATAAACCATTCCTGGTGGGTGCCGAGGCGCGTGGGTTGTTGAACCTCAAAGGGCATCGTTCAGTGGGCGGAATGCGCGCTTCGATTTATAACGCTGTAGACATCAATGCGGTTAACGCGCTGGTGGCTTACATGGCAGAGTTCGAAAAGGAACACGGCTAATGTCCGAGCAAGAACTCAAAGCGCTGCGCGTACGCATCGACAGCCTGGACGAAAAAGTTCTGGAGCTGATCAGTGAGCGCGCGCGCTGCGCCCAAGAAGTGGCGCGAGTCAAAATGGCTTCGCTGGCTGAGGGTGAAGTACCGGTTTTTTATCGCCCGGAGCGTGAAGCTCAAGTGCTCAAGCGAGTTATGGAGCGCAACAAGGGCCCGCTGGGTAACGAAGAGATGGCGCGTTTGTTCCGCGAAATCATGTCGTCCTGTCTGGCGTTGGAGCAGCCGCTGAAAGTGGCTTATCTCGGTCCGGAAGGCACCTTTACTCAAGCAGCGGCGATGAAACACTTTGGTCATGCGGTGATCAGCAAGCCAATGGCGGCCATTGACGAAGTGTTCCGTGAAGTCGCTGCGGGCGCTGTGAATTTTGGCGTGGTGCCGGTTGAGAACTCCACCGAGGGGGCTGTGAACCACACGCTGGACAGCTTTCTCGAGCACGATATGGTGATTTGCGGCGAAGTTGAGCTGCGTATCCACCACCATTTGCTCGTAGGCGAAAATACCAAGACGGACAGCATCAGTCGTATTTACTCCCATGCACAGTCATTGGCTCAGTGCCGCAAATGGCTGGACGCGCATTACCCGAATGTCGAGCGTATTGCTGTGTCGAGCAATGCCGAGGCGGCCAAGCGGGTCAAGGGTGAGTGGAATTCAGCAGCCATTGCTGGCGATATGGCGGCGGGTTTGTACGGCTTGACCCGTCTGGCCGAGAAAATCGAGGATCGCCCGGATAACTCCACGCGCTTCTTGATGATTGGCAACCAGGAAGTGCCGCCGACCGGCGATGACAAAACCTCGATCATTGTTTCGATGAGTAACCGTCCGGGCGCCCTGCATGAGTTGCTCGTGCCGTTTCATGAGAACGGTATCGACCTGACCCGTATCGAGACACGGCCTTCGCGTAGCGGTAAATGGACCTATGTTTTCTTCATCGATTTTGCAGGCCATCACCGCGACCCACTGGTCAAAAGTGTTCTGGAGCAAATCAGTCAAGAAGCCGTAGCGCTCAAAGTGTTGGGTTCCTACCCGAAAGCGGTTTTGTGAGGCAGTCATAACATGAGCGGTGATTTTCTCGCCCTGGCGCAGCCGGGCGTACAGCAACTTTCGCCATACGTCCCGGGCAAGCCTGTGGACGAACTGGCGCGTGAGCTGGATATAGATCCGGCGACCATTGTCAAACTGGCCAGTAATGAAAACCCATTGGGCGCGAGCCCCAGGGCGCTGGCAGCTATTCGCGACGAGCTGGCCGAGCTGACCCGTTATCCAGACGGCAACGGCTTTGCCCTCAAGAGCTTGCTGTCCAGCCAGTGCGGCGTGCAGTTGGATCAAGTGATGCTGGGTAATGGCTCGAACGATATTCTGGAGCTGGTTGCGCGCGCGTATCTGGCGCCGGGCTTGAATGCGGTGTTCAGTGAGCACGCGTTCGCTGTGTATCCAATCGTCACTCAGGCCGTAGGGGCGGATGCGCATGTGGTGCCAGCCAGAGAATGGGGGCACGACCTGCCGGCTATGCTCAAGGCGATAGACAGCAATACACGTGTCGTCTTTATCGCCAATCCGAATAACCCTACCGGGACCTGGTTCGATGCAAATGCGCTGAACGAGTTTTTGCAGGATGTGCCTGAGCGAGTGTTGGTGGTGCTTGATGAGGCTTATATCGAGTACGCCGAGGGTAGCGAGCTGCCAGATGGCTTGGAGTTTCTCTCGGCTTACCCCAACTTGCTGGTGTCGCGTACGTTCTCCAAAGCCTATGGCCTGGCGGCCCTGCGTGTGGGTTATGCGTTATCTAGCGCCGTGGTGGCTGATGTATTGAATCGCGTCCGTCAGCCGTTCAATGTGAATAGCCTGGCACTGGCTGCGGCCTGCGCTGCGCTGCAGGACACCGAATATCTTGCAGAAAGCCGCCGTCTTAACGACGCGGGTATGCACCAATTGCAGGAAGGCTTTCGTGAGCTGGGTCTGAGCTGGATTCCGTCCAGAGGCAATTTTATTGCGCTGGATCTCGGTCAATTGGCCGCTCCTGTTTATCAAGGCCTCTTGCGGGAAGGCGTGATTGTGCGTCCGGTGGCCAATTACGGCATGCCGAACCACTTGCGTGTCACGATAGGTTTGCCGGTCGAGAATACTCGCCTGCTTGAGGCGCTGGCCAAGGTCCTTGTTCGTGGTTGATGTCATGTCGTTGCAACCTGTTAGACCTATTGTGGGGCGCCTGGTGGTTGTCGGGCTTGGCCTGATAGGAGGCTCCTTTGCCAAGGGCATGCGCGAAAGCGGCTTATGCCGTGAGGTGGTGGGTGTCGATTTGAATGCGCTTTCGCGCACTCGGGCGGTAGAGTTGGGCGTGGTCGATCGTTGTGAGTCTGACTTGGCTGCGGCGTGTGTCGGGGCTGATGTCATTCAATTGGCCGTTCCGATTCTGGCCATGGAGAAAATGCTCAGTCTGCTGGCCAGCATAGATCTCGGCGATGCTGTGCTGACTGATGTGGGCAGCGCTAAAGGCAATGTTGTGCGTGCTGCCACCCATGCATTTGGCGGTATGCCGACGCGATTTGTGCCGGGCCATCCCATTGCCGGTTCTGAGCAAAGCGGTGTAGAGGCTTCCAACGCCCGTCTATTTGAGCGCCATAAAGTTATTTTGACGCCTGTTGCTCAGACCGACCCTGCGGCGTTATCCCTGATTGATACGCTGTGGCGTGCCCTGGGGGCTGATGTTGAGCATATGCAGGTTGAGCGCCACGACGAAGTATTGGCAGCAACCAGTCATTTGCCGCATTTGCTGGCATTTGGTTTGGTGGACTCTCTTGCCAAGCGCAATGAGAATCTGGATATCTTTCGTTACGCTGCGGGAGGTTTTCGGGATTTCACAAGAATCGCCGGAAGCGACCCGGTAATGTGGCATGACATCTTTCTCGCAAATCGCGAAGCGGTGCTGCGCACATTAGATACATTTCGCACTGACCTCGACGCCTTGCGCGACGCGGTCGATGCAGGGGATGGGCATCAATTGCTGGGCGTTTTTACACGCGCCCGTGTTGCTCGCGAGCATTTCAGTAAAATCCTGGCCCGCCGGGCATATGTGGACCCTATGAATTCAAATGATCTGATTTTCCTGGCAAATCCTGGTGGCCAAGTAAATGGCCGTATTCGTGTACCGGGCGACAAGTCCATCTCGCATCGTTCGATCATGCTCGGCTCGTTAGCTGAAGGCACGACCGAGGTTGAAGGCTTTCTGGAGGGCGAGGACGCTCTGGCAACGCTGCAAGCATTCCGTGACATGGGCGTGGTGATTGAAGGGCCAAATGAAGGCCGCGTTACTATTCATGGCGTCGGGCTGCACGGCTTGAAAGCGCCGCCAGGGCCTATCTATCTGGGTAACTCGGGTACGTCGATGCGTTTGTTGTCCGGCTTGCTGGCCGCACAGAGCTTCGATACCACACTGACAGGCGATGCCTCTCTGACCAAGCGTCCGATGAATCGCGTCGCCAATCCATTGCGCGAAATGGGTGCAGTCATTGAAACCGCCGAGCAAGGCCGTCCGCCAATGACCATGCGTGGTGGTCATACCCTTAAAGGGATGGATTACACCTTGCCGATGGCCAGTGCGCAGGTTAAGTCCTGCTTGCTGCTGGCGGGTCTCTATGCCGAAGGCAAAACATCAGTCACAGAACCCGCGCCTACCCGCGACCATACCGAGCGCATGCTGCAAGGCTTTGGCTACCCGGTTACCGTAAATGGCCCTACAGCTTCGGTTGAGTCTGGTCATAAGCTGACGGCAACGCATATTGAAGTGCCCGGTGATATCTCATCGTCAGCCTTCTTTTTGGTGGCAGCATCGATAGCACCAGGTTCTGATCTGTTGCTTGAACATGTCGGCATCAACCCGACCCGCACTGGCGTTATCGACATTCTGCGTTTGATGGGTGCCGATATCACCCTTGAGAATCAGCGTGAAGTGGGTGGCGAGCCTGTTGCAGATTTGCGAGTGCGCTCGGCCAAGCTCAAAGGGATCGAGATTCCTGAGGCGCTGGTACCGTTGGCAATTGATGAGTTTCCGGTATTGTTCGTGGCAGCTGCCGTGGCTGAAGGCAGAACGATTCTGCGCGGTGCAGAAGAGTTGCGAGTCAAGGAGTCTGATCGTATCCAGGTCATGGCTGACGGTCTGCTGGCCTTAGGTGTCAAGTGTGAGCCGACGCCTGATGGCATCATTATTGATGGCGGCATCATCGGTGGTGGTGAGGTGCACGGTCATGGTGACCATCGCATTGCGATGGCATTCAGTGTGGCTTCATTGCGTGCTACTGCGCCTATCCGTATCCATGATTGCGCCAATGTGGCGACCTCTTTTCCTAACTTCCTGGCACTGTGCAAGCAAGTGGGTATGCGTGTTGCTCAAGAGGCGCAGTCGTGAACAGTCCGGCACCGGTCATTACCATTGATGGGCCGAGCGGCTCAGGCAAGGGGACGGTTGCGGGGCGGCTTGCCACTGATTTGAAGTGGCGGTTGCTTGATTCGGGAGCGCTGTACCGTTTGCTGGCTTTCGCTGCGGCCAATCATGGCGTTGCGCTGGATAACGAGCCTTTGCTGAGTAAATTGGCAGCGCATCTTGATGTGCAGTTTGTCGGAGCGACGAATGGCAAAGCGGCGAGCATCATCCTGGAAGGTGATGATGTCACTCACGCCATCCGCAGTGAGCAAGTGGCGGCGGGTGCTTCGACCGTGGCGGCGCTACCCGCTGTGCGCGCGGCTTTGCTGGAGCGCCAGCGTGCATTTCGTGAATTCCCGGGGCTCGTGGCCGATGGTCGCGACATGGGCACAGTGGTTTTTCCCGACGCCCCGCTTAAGATTTTTCTGACGGCCAGCGCCGAGGAACGAGCGCGCCGCCGTTACTTGCAGTTGAAGGCAAAGGGCGATGATGTTAGTCTCCCGCGTCTGCTGGAAGAGATTCGTGCCCGTGATGAACGTGACACGCAGCGTGCAATAGCCCCGCTCAAGCCGGCGGCTGATGCCATACAGCTGGACTCTACGGAGTTGTCAATCGAGCAGGTGCTTGAACGCATCATGAGTGAAATCGCACTTCGCGATATTACCGGATGACCAAGAAAGCAGGCAGGAGACCAGAAATAGTCCTGCTTGCCTTCTTTTATATGAACGTAACCCACATTGTCTGGAGTGTGGCTGATGGGCGTATTCCTTCGCCCTTATTCAACAGGAATTAAAATGAGCGAAAGCTTTGCAGAACTCTTTGAAGAAAGCCTAAAAACCCTGA
The DNA here is from genome assembly GCF_009600315.1 of Pseudomonas helleri. Lineage (GTDB taxonomy): Bacteria > Pseudomonadota > Gammaproteobacteria > Pseudomonadales > Pseudomonadaceae > Aquipseudomonas > Aquipseudomonas helleri_A. Next base: position 299,168 of record NZ_WIWC01000001.1, read on the forward strand.
ATCTTCAGGCAGGCTCTATCATCACCGCTATCATCGTTGATATCGATTACCAAGCTGGCTGGGTAACCGTTCACGCTGGTCTGAAGTCTGAAGGCCTCATTCCGCTGGAGCAGTTCCACAACGACGCTGGCGAACTGAACATCAACATCGGTGATGAAGTTCACGTTGCGCTGGACGCGGTCGAAGACGGCTTTGGCGAAACCAAACTGTCCCGTGAAAAAGCCAAGCGCGCTGAATGCTGGATCGTTCTGGAAGCAGCCTTCGCAGCAGAAGAAGTGGTTAAGGGCGTTATCAACGGTAAGGTTAAAGGCGGCTTCACTGTCGACGTTAACGGCATCCGTGCGTTCCTGCCAGGTTCTCTGGTTGACGTTCGTCCAGTGCGCGACACCACGCACCTGGAAGGCAAAGAGCTGGAATTCAAGGTCATCAAACTTGACCAGAAGCGCAACAACGTTGTTGTTTCGCGTCGCAGCGTGCTTGAAGCAGAGAACTCGGCTGAGCGTGAAGCTCTGCTGGAATCCCTGCAAGAAGGTCAGCAAGTTAAAGGTATCGTTAAAAACCTCACGGATTACGGCGCATTCGTCGATCTGGGTGGCGTCGATGGCCTGCTGCACATTACCGACATGGCTTGGAAGCGTATCAAGCATCCTTCCGAAATCGTCAACGTTGGCGACGAGATCGATGTCAAGGTTCTGAAGTACGATCGCGAGCGCAATCGTGTTTCCCTGGGCCTGAAGCAACTGGGTGAAGATCCATGGGTTGCTATCAAAGCCCGTTACCCAGAAGGCACTCGTGTTACCGCTCGTGTAACCAACCTGACCGACTACGGCTGCTTCGCAGAGCTGGAAGAAGGCGTTGAAGGTCTGGTACACGTTTCCGAAATGGACTGGACCAACAAAAACATCCACCCTTCGAAAGTCGTACAAGTCGGCGACGAAGTGGAAGTTATGGTTCTGGACATCGACGAAGAGCGTCGTCGTATCTCCCTGGGCATCAAGCAGTGCAAATCTAACCCGTGGGAAGATTTCTCTGGCCAGTTCAACAAGGGCGATAAAATCTCCGGCACCATCAAGTCGATCACCGATTTCGGTATCTTCATTGGTCTGGACGGCGGCATCGACGGCCTGGTTCACCTGTCCGACATCTCCTGGAACGAAGTGGGCGAAGAAGCCGTACGTCGTTTCAAGAAGGGCGACGAGCTGGACACCGTTATCCTGTCTGTTGATCCAGAGCGTGAGCGCATCTCCCTGGGTATCAAGCAGCTGGAAAGCGATCCGTTCTCCGAGTTCGTTCAAGAGAACGACAAAGGCGCAATCGTTAAGGGCATCGTGAAAGAAGTTGACGCTAAAGGCGCCATCATCACTTTGGCTCCGGATATCGAAGCGACTCTGAAAGCCTCCGAAATCAGCCGTGACCGCGTTGAAGACGCGCGCAACGTTCTGAAAGAAGGCGAAGAAGTAGAAGCCAAGATCATCAGCGTTGACCGCAAAAGCCGCGTAATCCAACTCTCCATCAAGTCGAAAGATGATGCTGAAGAGAAAGAAGCAATCCAGAGCCTGCGCGACAAGCCAGCTACCTCTGACATTGCTGCTGGTCCGACCACTCTGGGCGACCTGCTACGTGCACAAATGGAAAAACAGAACTAAGTTCTGATTGACCATAGAAAAAGGGCGACTTCGGTCGCCCTTTTTTGTGCTCGTAATTTGAGAAAGGCAGGCGTCGGCCTGTAAACCGGCATGCGGGGTGCTGTGCACTCATATGGATTCCCTTGAGTGTTCGGCATTCGGCCGCATATAGCGTGTCAGGGAGAGTTCAAGAGTAGCTCGGTGGCGCTGTGAAGGGCGGTCAGCATGAGATAGAGAGGTGCTTACAGGCTGAGTCCGTTCGTGAAAAGATAGTCAAGCCCTGGGCTGTTCAAATTGTTGTGATCGTGCTAAAACCTTTGAAGCGCTGATCTAGCTGCTTGAAAAAGAAGGGAAAAATATGACGAAGTCGGAGTTGATCGAACGAATTGTCACCCATCAAGGGCTGCTCTCATCCAAGGATGTCGAGCTGGCTATCAAGACCATGCTTGAGCAAATGTCACAATGTCTGGCTACTGGAGATCGCATAGAAATCCGTGGTTTCGGCAGCTTCTCACTGCACTACCGAGCGCCTCGTGTGGGCCGAAACCCCAAGACGGGTCAGTCTGTAAGGCTTGACGGTAAATTCGTACCGCATTTCAAGCCCGGAAAAGAGTTACGCGACCGCGTGAACGAAGACGAGGAAGACGACAATTGATCCTTGTGGGAAAAGGAGATGCCCATGAATGCGTTTAAAAAAGCTGCGTTGATCGTTATGGCTTTGCTGATATTTTTTGGCGTGGTGATTTTTATTCTTGAAAATCAACAAACCACGTCCTTGACGTTTCTTGGCTGGCATTCTCCATCGCTTTCTATTGCGCTCTTTTTTGTCGGTGCGTTGCTGGTCGGTCTAGCGATAGGTCCACTTCTTGGAATGTTGATGTACTGGCGTAAGCGAGCTGTATTGAAGCGTGAATTGCGCTCTGAGTAAGGCTTTTGCGAAGCGTTTTAGCGCCAAGTGGCCGACTGATGTACTAAAACACGAGACGTCCAGGCTGCGAATATCTCTATAGGCAAGACAGCTATCTTCTGTAGGATCATTCGCACAAGTGCGTGAGTTTCCAGTCAAGTCTTGTATTGTTTGGTAAAACTGGCAAAATCCTGTCTGTTCTCGATTGCCAGCTATTTTTGTGCACCTTCAGACGCGCATTGACGCAAAATTTGAAGAAAAATATTTACGGCGGCGGCAAAAACTGAGTGCAACACCTGACCTTTCCGGTACGGTGCTGCCCTATGTCTTATTCCGAACTCAGCGT
>NZ_WIWC01000196.1 GCF_009600315.1 Pseudomonas helleri
AACCCCGCTTTCATTTGTATGGAGTTTGCTTAGTCCGTATTGAAGCTCTTTCCAGCTTAAGTTTTGCGCTTTGTGGTAAGTATATAGTCCGTCAAGTAAAGGAAGCACTACATTAATCCTTTTTAAAATAATTGAGCAGTTTTTCAAGCTATTCGAATTCAAAATCATTTATATATGTATGACTGTGAATTATTTTTTAAGCGCTTCTCATGCTTTAGAGTCAGTAAGCGTTGGTTGGC
>NZ_WIWC01000197.1 GCF_009600315.1 Pseudomonas helleri
TTTATATATGTATGACTGTGAATTATTTTTTAAGCGCTTCTCATGCTTTAGAGTCAGTAAGCGTTGGTTGGCCCAGTTGATATTTAGCAGGGGATAAAAATCTCGTCAGTCTGAGCTTATGATATTTATTAAAAGTCATTGCGCGCCTAAGATTTTAAAATCTCTAAGCTACCATGTTTAGACGTTATAGATTGCACGCAGTCATCTTCATTGATGAAAGGGGAGCTACTGAGCCTATC
>NZ_WIWC01000198.1 GCF_009600315.1 Pseudomonas helleri
GCCGTACGCAGGGGCAAGGCCTTTTTGGGTACTTTTGTGGCTGTTTGACAAAAGTGCCTCGCCGTAAGGGCGAAACCTTTACTTCAGCTAGACACATGTAACGGATATGTACTCGAAGCTCTTAATTGGCCAGCGTACATATCCATTTTATGCATTAAGTTTTTCTACGGGTTCCGCCCTTACGGCGGCTCACTTTTGTCAAACAGCCACAAAAGTAAGCAAAAAGGCCTTGCCCCTG
>NZ_WIWC01000199.1 GCF_009600315.1 Pseudomonas helleri
TGCCTACACACGAGGCGTTGGCTTTGCCCTTGATCAAGTCGCCTTCCCAATGCCCTGGCATCAGCCGGTCTTCGATCTCCGGTGGGCGCACATGGATGCTGACCATCTCGGGAATCTGGCCGCGCCGATCCACACCACCAGAGCGCGGTCGGCGTGTCGTCTTGCTTTGCCGCAGGCAGATGATCAGCTCCTTGCGCAGTTCACCGACCGGCAGGGCATAGATCGCGTTATAGATCG
>NZ_WIWC01000200.1 GCF_009600315.1 Pseudomonas helleri
ACGCGGGGGCGGAAGCGTTTTGGTTACTTTGCCGCTTTTGCAAAGTGACACGCCGTAAGGGCGTAACCCGTAGAAAGTCTTAATACACATAATGGATATGTACACGATTTATCTAACTGGAATGCCGAGTACATATCCGGCCTATATATTTAAAAGAAATAAAGGTTTCGCCCTTACGGCGAGTCCCTTTTGGCAGACGCCCCAAAAGGAACCAAAAGGTCTGCGCCCTACCATAC
>NZ_WIWC01000201.1 GCF_009600315.1 Pseudomonas helleri
ACGCGGGGGCGGAAGCGTTTTGGTTACTTTGCCGCTTTTGCAAAGTGACACGCCGTAAGGGCGTAACCCGTAGAAAGGTTTAATACATCAAATGGATATGTACGCTGGTCAACTAAAACCGTCGAGTACATATCCATTATTAGCGTGTGCTTGAAGTTAAGGTTTCGCCCTTACGGCGAGTCCCTTTTGGCAGACGCCCCAAAAGGAACCAAAAGGTCTGCGCCCTACCATACGG
>NZ_WIWC01000202.1 GCF_009600315.1 Pseudomonas helleri
GTCTGAGTCATTGCAAGGGGTGATTGCGCAAACATTGGTCAAGCGGGTGGGGGGAGGCCGTGTCGCGGCGCACGAAATCATGCTGGCTACGCCTGCGATTCGTAACCTGATCCGGGAAAACAAAGTGGCGCAGATGGTCTCGGCGATCCAGACCGGCGCGGCGGCAGGGATGCAGACACTGGAGATGAGCCTGAAGCGGCTGAAAGAAAACGGCTTGATATAACCGTGTAGGAGC
>NZ_WIWC01000203.1 GCF_009600315.1 Pseudomonas helleri
CTCTAAAACGGTGCCTTTGGTGTCACATAGCCCCGTTTTTGGGCGCACGGTTACACACGGGGTAACACTTGAACAAACCCCGGACGCCGCGCTGTCGCGCAGCAAACAGGCCACCGAATATCTTCAGCATCCCCCAATCGGTTCCCTCTCCTTCGGGAGAGGGCTAGGGTGAGGGGCTCTTAGATCAAGATCAAAAGATCGCGAGGCAAGCTCGCTCCTACAGATTGCATCTTTT
>NZ_WIWC01000204.1 GCF_009600315.1 Pseudomonas helleri
GGTTACGCCATTTTCAATGGTATCGGCCAAACCGCCGGTATTGCGCGCCACCGGCAGCGAACCAAAGCGTTGCGCGTACATCTGGCTCAGGCCGCAAGGCTCATAGCGCGAGGGCATCAATAAAAAGTCACTGCCGGCGAACATGCGCCGGGCATCGGCCTCGTTGAAGCCAATGCGCACGCCGATTTGCCCTGGAAAGCGCAGCCCCAGTTCACGCATGGCCAGTTCTTCTT
>NZ_WIWC01000205.1 GCF_009600315.1 Pseudomonas helleri
GCAGGGGCAACCGCTGCGGCTGTCCAGCGTGCCAGCCACCCGCCGGCCATTGCTGATAAACCCATCAACACCGCCACAGATCGGGTAGGCCTTACCGTCCTGCCCGCAACTGACCAAGTGGCCTTCAAGGGCATGCTGAATGCCATTCCACGTAATGCCAGGGTCTGACTCCAGCACCTTGCCACCGCAGGTCGTTTTGTCGTCCAGACCAATAAAATAGCCCCGGGCCATAA
>NZ_WIWC01000020.1 GCF_009600315.1 Pseudomonas helleri
ACCGGCGCACTGGTCGGTGCAGCCGCGGGCGGCGGTGCCGGCGGCGCGCTGGGCAACTACATGGGTAATAAAAGCGACGCTGACGATCGCCGTTACAACAATCGCGATAACCGCCGCTATTACCGCGACGACAACCGTGGCCGCGGTCATGCGTACGGTCATCGTAAAAAGAACAAACACCGTCACCATTGATACCCAACAACGGGAGCCCACAAGGCTCCCGTTTTTGTTGGTGCTCTTAAAATTGTTTCAATGCATTACGCCCGCCTGTTTAGCCGCCATCATGCAAGCTGCATGACCCCGGAAAACGGTTGGTTTTATAACTCCTTGATAAATATAGATAAAAGCTAAAACCGCAGATTGGCACAACCCCTGCAATCTCCTGAGTGAACGACACATCCAGTCACTTCAGGAGCACAACAACAATGATCGGGACAACAGAAAACTATCCCGCTGCCCTGCAAGACACCTCAGGACACTCCGGTGTTTCCTGGGCTGCCATCTTTGCCGGTGCCGCTGCTGCTGCCGCACTCTCTTTGCTGCTCCTGATGCTGGGCGCAGGATTGGGCTTTTCCGCCGTATCGCCGTGGGCGAATGAAGGCGTAGGGGCCAAGGGTCTCGGTATTACTGCCATTATCTGGCTCGCTGTTACGCAAATTATCGCTTCCGGCATGGGTGGCTATCTGGCCGGCCGTCTGCGGGTACGATGGGCCAGCCTGCACGGCGATGAAGTGTACTTTCGCGACACCGCGCACGGCTTCCTGTCATGGGCAGTCGCCACGCTGGTGACGGCCACATTGGTTGCAGGTTCGGTCAGCAGCGTAATTGGTAGCGGTGTGCAAGCCGGGGCCAGTGTTGCCTCGGGTGCCGCTACGGCCATGAGCAGTGCCGCCGGTAGCGCCGCAGGTAACCAAGCGAATAAAGGTGCGGGCAATGGCACTGATTACTTCATCGACACGCTGTTTCGCGATGATCGCGGCACCGCAGTCAGTGAAGACGCTGCCCACGGCATCGTGACCCGCATCTTTGTGCGCAGCCTGGGTAACGATGGCCAACTGAGCAACGAAGACCGTACCTACCTGGCGCAGATCGTCGCTCAACGTACCAACTTGAGCCAGCCAGAAGCTGAGCAACGGGTTGATCAGGTCTACACCAAAGCTCATCAGGCCATCGAAGACGCTAAAGTCAAAGCCAAGGAAGCCGCCGACACCGCAGCTAAAGTTGCCGCCTGGACCACCTTGTGGATGTTTATCACCCTGTTGATTGGCGCGTTCTTCGCCAGCCTGTGCGCCACCTTCGGCGGTCGTCGCCGCGATGCAGTGACGTACGTTGATCACACCACGACTACCGTTCGTTAATTCTGGAGAATAAAAATGCGCTCACTTCTGCTGCTGTTTCTCGGTATTCCAATTCCGATCATCATCCTGATTGCGTTGTTTGTTCATTGATCAAACCGTAATCAACCCAGAACGGCCTTCTCTTGAAGGCCGTTTTTTTTTGCCGGCTAAACAGGCAGGCAGGTGGTGGATTTAATTTCGGACAGCGCCACGATCGAATTCACCTCTTGAATGCCGGGAACCATAGAAAGCTTCTCGAAGAAAAACCGCTCATACGCTTCAATGTCCGCCGTGACGATACGCAGTAGAAAATCCACCGCACCCATCAACACATAACACTCCAGCACTTCAGGAAAGCCGCGGATGGCGTCGGTGAATTCAGTGAAGTTGGAGCGGCCGTGGGCATTGAGTTTTACCTCGGCGAAGATCTGCGTGTTGAGGCCGATTTTCTTGCGGTCGAGCAAGGTTACCTGCCCGCGAATGATGCCTTCGTCTTTCATGCGCTGAATGCGCCGCCAACAGGGAGACTGCGACAACCCCACCTTTTCGGCAATTTGCGCACTGGACAATGAAGCGTCCTCTTGCAGCAACGCTAAAATATGCCGGTCATAAGCATCCAGATCGCCTTGCATAAAAACACCTTTAATTTATCTATGTGCGACTTGAGCAAGTCTTAATTTCGTTGAAAAACCGCATTTTAGATAAAAAATTTCCCACGCGACGTGTAAATATTTCCCGACCCAATCAGGAGTTATCGCATGCCGCCTCTGGAAGCTGTCCACCCCACACTGCGCCCCGACGTTTGGTCTATCAACGCCGCTCCCTGCGCAGTGTTCTTCCATATTCACGCGCAAGCTGAAGCCGATGTGCTGTGCCGGGTGCTCAACCTGTTTGCCTTACAGCAACTGGTGCCTCAGCAAGTCGATGTGGTGCGCGATCAGGACACATTGAGCATTGAAATTCTGAGCGATGAACAAAGCTGGCATCGCGCCCAGGTGATAGGTGAAAAACTGCGCAATCTGGTCAGTGTATTCAGCCTGGAACTGCAACAGGTCCCCGCCGCCAAGGCACCGGTGCGACAACTTTTGGGGTAATACCTGGCAACGAATCGCCAGCGAGGTGTTATCACGCTGCATCTAGGCTTTGCAGCTCCGCCCGGACAAGGACCTGTCCGGGCACGTGCTTGCAGGAGCGTTTATGCACACCGCCCCACCTCATGATCAGTGGCTGGACCTCACCTACATTCTCCCTCTGTTGCTCACTCAGGGTCGCGTTCATCACGAATGTGCCGAACTGGCCCTGATCCGTAGCCGCGCAGCCCTCCAGAAGAGCGCACACCCTCTGGTATTTCTGGCCGGCCAGCAGCTCAGTGACCCCAGTCGCCCCGGCAAAACCCTCGATATTGAAACCCTCACCGCCTGGCTTTCCCATCAGTGCCACTTGCCTTATTTGCGCATCGACCCGCTCAAAATTGATGTGAAAACCGTCACCGGGCTGATGTCGTTTGCCTTTGCTCAACGGCATCAGATCCTTGTGGTGGCGACCGATGAGCACAGCGTCACCATTGCGTGCACACAGCCGTGGGTGCGCAGTTGGGAGGCAGACCTCAAACAGGTGCTCAAACGACCTGTCAGGCGAGTCATGGCCAACCCACTGGAGATTCAGCGCCTAACCGTGGAGTTTTACGCCTTGGCAAAGTCGGTGACGGGTGCAGCGTTGAATGATCAAAAAAACAGCAGCCAATCCCACCGTGAACAACTGCTCACCCTCAGTGCCAGCCAGCAAGAGGCTGATGCGAACGATGCACACATTGTGAACATCGTGAATTGGCTTTTTCAGTACGCTTTTGAACAACGCGCCAGCGACATTCATATCGAGCCGCGTCGAGAGCAAGGGTGCATGCGCTTTCGTATCGACGGCGCGCTGCATGACGTTTACCCGTTCTCGCCACAGGTCACGATGGCAATTGTGAGCCGCCTGAAAACCCTGGGGCGCATGAACGTTGCCGAAAAACGCAGACCGCAAGACGGCCGCTTGAAAACCAGAACCCCGGCCGGAACGGAAGTTGAATTGCGACTTTCCACATTGCCCACTGCCTTTGGCGAAAAACTGGTCATGCGTATTTTCGACCCTAAAGTGCTGCTCAAAACCTTCGACCAGCTGGGTTTTGGCGCTGATGACCTGCGGCGCTGGGAACACATGACCCGTCAAACCAGCGGTATTATTTTGATTACCGGCCCTACCGGCTCAGGCAAAACCAGCACCCTCTATGCAACCCTCAAGCAACTGGCCACGCCGCAGGTCAACTTGTGCACCCTGGAAGACCCGATCGAGATGATTGAACCGGCCTTTAATCAAATGCAGGTGCAATCCACTATCGACCTGACATTCGCCAATGGTCTGCGCGCCTTACTGCGTCAGGACCCGGACATCATCATGCTCGGTGAAATACGGGATCTGGAAACGGCCGAAATGGCGATTCAAGCCGCGCTGACCGGCCATTTGGTGCTATCCACCCTGCACACCAACGATGCGCCGAGTGCGATCAACCGCTTGCAAGAGCTCGGTATTGCGCCCTATCTCATAAAAGCGACGCTGCTCGGTGTCATGGCCCAACGGCTGGTTAAAACCCTGTGCCCGGATTGCAAGGCCCAAGAGCCCTTGACGCAAACCGACTGGCAGAGCTTCGCCGCCGACTGGCCCACCTCGGCCCCCGCGCACACCTGTCGTGCACAAGGCTGTCAGGAATGCCGGGGCAGCGGTTACAGCGGGCGAGCGGGGGTTTACGAGATCATGGTGATGAGTGACCGCCTACGCGCCCTGATTGGCCCGCAAACCGATGTAAACGCCCTTCGTCGCGAAGCCTGCGCTGAAGGCATGCAACCGTTGAGATGGGCGGCGGCCAGCAAGGTGGTCGCGGGCCAGACGTCAATGGAAGAAGCGTTACGTGTGACACCCGAATCAGGCTCACAACGGCCCAGTAATATTTAGGACGATGGCGGGTAGACAGCGGAACTAGACTGACCTATGGAGTATCAAACACTTCATATAACTTATTCGGAGTCACCGTTATGCGCCTCAAATATGCTGTCGCCGCTATCGCCCTGTTGTCCCTTCCTGTTGGCTCAGCCATGGCCGACACATTCTGGCGTAATGTGTTGTCTTCGGGTGCCACAACAGGGTCCACGTACCTGACCTTCAAAAAAGACCGTAAAGTCATTGCCGCCCAGGATGATGCGGGCAGCTTTGTCGCCAGCAATGGCTCGATTCGTGGCCCGTACCTCGAATCAGCCATGCAACAAGTGCGCGCTGATAACCCGCAGTTGAATGTGAGCGACATGGACTTAGCCAACGCCATTCTGGCTAAAAACGCTACAGCGGAGTAACCCTCCCGGCTCCCGTAATGACCCAATCTCGCCCACGCCACGACGCGGTTATTACGGGAGGCTGACCAGCCATTCAGCCCCCATACAGAATTTTCACCCGATGTGAGTCACGCTCTGGGTATGATCTGAACCTGTGTTCCCATACCTATTCACATCGGACGTCTTGCCGCTATGAGCTCACTGCCTTTCCTGCCGTTTTCCAAACCCACTATTGATGAAGCCACCATTGCTGCCGTGGGCGACGTATTGCGCTCAGGCTGGATCACCAGCGGGCCAAAGGTTCAGGCATTCGAAGCCAAACTCTCCGAGTATTTTGGTGGTCGCCCGGTGCGCACTTTCAACTCCGGCACCTGCACGATGGAAATTGCGCTGCGCATCGCGGGCATCGGTGCTGGGGACGAAGTCATCACCACCTCTATTTCATGGGTGGCCACAGCCAATGTGATTCTCGAAGTCGGCGCCACCCCTGTATTTGCCGATATAGACCCGGTGACTCGCAATATTGACCTGACAAAAGTCGAGGCGGCCATCACGCCACGTACCAAGGCCATCATCCCGGTCTATCTGTCGGGCTTGCCGGTGGACATGGACGCACTCTACGCACTGGCCAAAAAACACAATCTGCGGGTGGTCGAAGATGCTGCTCAAGCCTTGGGCTCCAGCTGGAACGGCCAGCGCATAGGCGCACGCGGTGACTTTGTGTCGTTCAGTTTTCAGGCCAACAAAAACATCACTTCATCTGAAGGCGGTTGTTTGGTTCTGAATAATGACGAGGAAGCGCGTCTGGCCGAGAAGTACCGCCTGCAAGGCGTTACCCGCAGTGGCTTTGATGGCCTGGACGTCGATGTGCTGGGGGGCAAATTCAATATGACGGACATTGCGGCCGCCATTGGTCTGGGCCAGTTTGCCCACATTGAAGCCATTACGGCGCATCGTCGGGCGTTGGCCAAACACTACTTCGACTGTTTCGGCCCGGAGTTTGAGGCTGAGTACGGCGCGCAACTGCCCGTGGCTGACTTCAATAACACCAACTGGCATTTGTTCCAGCTCGTGTTACCCGAGCGCAAAGACGGCGAACCGGCCCGTGCCACCTTCATGAAAGAGATGCAGGCGCTCGGCGTGGGCGTGGGTTATCACTACCCGCCGATTCACTTGTTGAGCTTGTATCGCGCGCAAGGTTTTGGCGAAGGCATGCTGCCGATTTCCGAACGGGTCGGCCGCTTGATCGTATCGCTGCCAATGTTTACGGCCATGACCAAAGCCGACGTAGAGCGTTCGGTGGCGGCGGTGAAAGCGGTATTGAAAGACGCCTAAACTACATCTCCCGTAGCAGCTGCCGAAGGCTGCGTCCGGCGACACCGTCGTCGTAAAACCTGAGATCACGGTCTATCAACAAAGCCGTGAACACAGAATTTACGATTGCTGCGCGACCGAACGCCGCCTGCGGCAGCTGCTACAGCAGTGGTTTACTCGCCGATAGCGGCTTTATAACCGGCAGCGTCCAGCAGTTTTTCCAGTTCAGCGGTGTCGCTTGGCTTGAGTTTGAAAATCCAGTGAGTGTACGGGTCTTCGTTCAGGCCTTCCGGGCTGTCAGCCAGGGCGTCGTTGACCGCAATCACTTCGCCCGACACTGGCGCGTAGATGTCCGAGGCAGCTTTTACCGACTCCACGACGCCTGCCGTATCGCCAGCGGCAAATACTTTGCCGACTTCAGCCAGCTCAACAAACACCACATCCCCCAAGGCTTCCTGAGCGTGATCGCTAATGCCCACGGTCACCGTGCCGTCAGCTTCCAGGCGGGCCCACTCGTGACTTTCGGCAAAGCGCAGGTCGGCAGGGATATTGCTCATATTCAGTGTCCTCAAAAGGGATTGTCAGCGGCTTGCACAGGGTGCAAGCCTGCCAGAAAAGGTTAGATCAAGGCTTTGCCAAGACGAACAAAAGTCGGTTTAACCACGCGAACCGGATACCACTTACCCCGAATTTCGACCTCGGCACGGTCAGCCGTAGCGGTCGGAACTCGCGCCAACGCAATCGATTTGCTTAGCGTAGGAGAGAAACTACCACTGGTGATCTCCCCTTCGCCAATCCCCGCGATCCGAACGACCTGATGCGCACGCAACACACCACGCTCTTCAAGCACCAAACCCACCAGTTTGAGGGGCACGCCGCCCGCTTTTTCAGCCTCCAGCGCTGCGCGCCCAATAAACTGGCGCGATTGCGGTTCCCACGCGATGGTCCACGCCATATTGGCGGAAAGTGGCGAGACAGACAGGTGAATATCCTGTCCATAGAAGTTCATGCCAGCCTCAAGACGCAACGTATCGCGAGCGCCCAGGCCAATGGGGGAGATACCGGCGCCCACCAGATCGTTGAAGAACGCCGGAGCCTGGTCAGCCGGGAGCAGAATTTCCAGGCCATCTTCACCGGTATAGCCGGTGCGGGCGATAAACCAGTCGCCGCAGCTTTGCCCTTCGAAGGGCTTGAGTTGCTGGATAAGTTGGCCACGGGCCTGACTCACCAGCTCGGCGACTTTGTGTCGGGCTTGCGGGCCTTGTATGGCCAGCAACGCCAGCTCGGGCCGCTCCAGCAGTTGCACGGCATAACCTTGAGCCTGAGCCGACATCCAGGCCAGATCCTGTTCGCGGGTGGCGGCATTGACCACTAGCCGATAACCCGCAGGCATCAGGTAGACAATCATGTCGTCTACCACGCCGCCCTGCTCGTTGAGCATGGCGCTATAGAGTGCGCGGCCGGGCGTGTTCAAACGGTCGACATCGTTGGCCAACAAATGCTGTAGCCATTCCTTGGCCTGATCCCCGATGACGTCAATCACGGTCATATGCGAGACATCAAAAACCCCACAGTCGCGGCGCACCTCGTGGTGTTCCTCAACTTGCGAGCCGTAATGCAGGGGCATATCCCAACCGCCAAAATCGACCATTTTCGCGCCTAGGGCGAGATGCAGGTCATACAGAGGCGTACGCTGTCCCATGGGTTTCTCCTTCCGGGCGTGGCGAAGGTGCGGACAGGCGTGTTAAACAATTCAGATCTCAGACAGGGACCTTGATGCGTTTAACAGAGAACCCGGCCTGACAGACAAACCGCACCGAATGCGGCGCATTGTAGCCGCATGGGCCAGCACTGGCACCTAACCGTTGCGATGGGCGGAGCGACGAATTAATCCGATGACCGGGAGCAGACCGACCAGCACCAACGTCAGCGCAGGCAAAGAAGCCCGCGCCCATTCACCTTCACTGGTCATCTCAAAAATGCGCACCGCCAGCGTATCCCAACCAAATGGACGCATCAGCAGGGTTGCAGGCATCTCTTTGAGCACATCGACAAACACCAACAACGCGGCGCTCAAGGTGCCAGGCAGTAATAACGGCAGATACACTTTGAAAAAAAGTCGTGGACCGCTGACGCCCAAACTCCGGGCAGCCTCAGGCAATGAAGGACGAATGCGCGCCAGACTGCTTTCAAGCGGGCCATAGGCCACCGCGATAAAGCGCACCAGATACGCCAGCAGCAAGGCTGACAGGCTGCCGAGCAAGAGCGGCTTGCCCGCCCCACCCAACCAGCCCGACAGTGGAATCACCAGCTCACGATCCAGATAGCTGAAAGCCAGCATGATGGAGACCGCCAGCACTGAACCCGGCAGGGCATAGCCCAGATTCGCCAGACTGACCCCGGCGCGGATCGCAGGAGTGGGAGCCTGACGGCGGGCAAACGCCAGCACCAATGCAACGCTGACCGTGATCAACGCGGCCATGGCACCTAAATACAAGGTATGCACGATCAGCCCGGTGTAACGCTCATCCAGGTCAAAGCGTCCGCGCTGCCAGAACCACACCACCAGTTGCAGCATGGGAATCACAAATGCACAGGCAAAGACCAGCAAGCACCAACCGCTGGCCAACCATGCTTTGGGACCACGCAAGTGATACAACGCCTTGACCCGTGGACGCTCGTTGCTGGCCCGGCTGGCACCCCGTGCGCGGCGTTCGCCGTACAGCACCACCATGACCACCAGCAACAACAAACTGGCCAATTGCGCAGCCGTCGACAGGCTGAAGAATCCGTACCAGGTTTTGTAGATGGCGGTGGTAAAGGTGTCGAAATTAAACACCGACACCGCGCCGAAATCAGCAAGGGTTTCCATCAAGGCCAGAGCCACACCCGCCCCAATCGCCGGGCGGGCCATCGGCAAGGCGACTCTCCAGAACGCTTGCCACGGGCTTTGGCCCAGCACGCGAGCGGCTTCCATCAAACCTTTGCCCTGGGCGAGAAATGCCGTACGCGCCAGCAGGTAAACGTAGGGATAGAACACCAGAATCAGCACGATGATCACGCCGCCGGTGGACCGCACCCTCGGCAGGCGCAGGCCCATGCCAAACCATTCACGCAGCAGGGTCTGCACGGGCCCGGCAAAATCCAGCAGGCCGACAAAAACAAACGCCAGCACATAGGCCGGGATCGCGAAGGGCAGCATCAGCGCCCAGTCCAGCCAACGCCTGCCGGGGAATTCGCACAAGCTGGTCAACCACGCGAGGCTGACACCCAGCAGCGTCACGCCAATACCGACCCCGACGATCAACGTCAGGGTATTGCCCAGCAAACGCGGCATTTGCGTGTCCCAGAGGTGGCTCCAGATCTGCGTGTCGATACTTTGCCAGGAGAGCAACAGGACGCTTAGCGGTAACAGCACTAGAGCAGCAATGGTAAAAACCAGCGGATACCAGCGACGTTGGGCAGGATGGGCCACAAAAAACTCTCGAAAAGTGGTGAATGCAGCCCTCACCCTAGCCCTCTCCCAAAGGGAGAGGGAACTGATTTGAGGTGTATCGAAGATCTGCTTTAGTCCCCTCTCCCTCCGGGAGAGGGCTAGAGTGAGGGGCTTTTGATTAATTCCAGCCCGCACGATCCATCATGCGTATCGCTTCAGCTTGCCGCTTGCCAGCCACTTCAACCGGCAGTGCATCGGCCTTGAAAGTGCCCCAGCTGGCCACTTCGGCCGAAGGCGCAACCGCGGGGTTAGCTGGAAATTCCTGATTGGTACCGGCAAAAATCGCCTGAGCTTCAGGCGTGGTCATCCATTCCACCAGCGCCTTGGCGGCTTCAGGATGCGGTGCGTATTTGGTCAAACCGATTCCCGACAAGTTGACGTGCACCCCACGGTCCGCCTGATTAGGCCAGAACAGTTTCACTCCCAGATCGGGCTTTTGCTTGTGCAGGCGGCCGTAGTAATAGGTATTGACGATGCCGACGTCGCATTGCCCGGCGTTGATGGCTTCAAGCACCGCAATGTCATCGGAGAACACGTCAGTGGACAGGTTATTGACCCAGCCCTTGAGAATTTGCTCGGTTTTATCCGGGCCATTAACTTCGATCATCGTGGCGGTGAGCGACTGGTTGTAGACCTTTTTAGCCGTACGAAGGCACAGGCGCCCTTCCCACTTTTCGTCGGCAAGTGCTTCGTAAGTCGACAGTTCTTCGGGTTTTACCCGGTCGGTGGCATAGGCAATGGTCCGCGCACGCAGGCTCAGGCCTGTCCACTGATGGGTCGAAGAGCGGTATTGAGGCGGGATGTTTTGATCAATCACGTCGGACTTGAGCGGCTGCAAAATGCCCATTTGTTCGGCTTGCCAAAGGTTACCGGCGTCTACGGTGAGCAACAGATCGGCGGTGGCGTTTTCGCCTTCGGCCTTGATGCGCTGCATAAGCGGCGCTTCCTTATCGGTGATGAACTTGACCTTGACCCCGGTCTTGGCGGTGTAAGCATCAAATACCGGCTTGATCAGCTCATCGATACGCGAGGAATACACCACCACTTCATCGGCAGCAGACACACTGCTCGCAAAAACGGTAAGGGCCAGGGCAGTCAGTAGACGCTTGGGTACCAGCATGGGAGGCGGTCTCTCGTGATGCGAATCGGGTGTAAATGGTAGTGAATCACATTTGCCATCTCAACCGAACTCGCCCCCGAGCCGTTACTGAATGTTACAGAAAAAGAAGAAGCGGCTTAAGCGCCACTATCACGCCTTGGCCAACGGCGGTAAATCGCCGCTCAAGCCCAGCGCTTGGCGTACGAACAAGGCTTTCGCTTCAGGCATTTTATCGACCCACTTCAAACCGGTATTGCGTACCAGCCGCGCCGTGAGCGAATCGGACTGGAACAGTCGCTCAAAACCCTCCATCGCGGCCATCAGCGCCAAATTATGCGGCATACGTCGACGCTCATAACGGCTCAGTACTCGTACATCCGCCAGACGTTCGCCACGGTCAGCTGCGTGTAGCAGCACGTCGGCCAGCACGGCGGCATCCAGAAACCCAAGATTCACGCCTTGTCCGGCCAGGGGATGAATGGTGTGCGCCGCATCGCCGATCAGGGCGAGGCCTTCAGCTACGTAACGTTTGGCATGACGCTGACGCAACGGAACGCACACCCTTGGATCAGCACTGAGCACGCTGCCCAGTCGCCCCTCAAAAGCGAATTCCAGCTCGCGGCAAAACGCCTCGTCATCCAGCGCCATTAATTGCTCAGCCTGTTCAGGCGTGGTCGACCAGACAATCGAACACCAATCTTGCTCGCCTTCGCGTTCCAAAGGCAGAAATGCCAATGGCCCGTGGTCAGTAAACCGCTGCCAGGCAGTTCGCTGATGCGTTTGCGCGCAGCGCACACTGGTCACGATGGCGTGATGCTGGTAATCCCACTCGCGAGTCTCGCAGCCGGTCAGGCGGCGCACAGCAGAGTTGGCCCCGTCGGCAGCAATGACCAGTGGCGCACGCAAGGTGCGGCCATCGGCCAAGGTCAGCAGCCAGTCGTCACCCGAGCGGCGCATTTGCTCAAGGCGCGCATTGGCCAGCATTTCAATGTCAGTCTCCTGCAAAGACTCCAGCAACGCGTCCTGTACCACTCGGTTTTCGACAATATGCCCCAGCACCTCGGCATGCACACTGGCTGCCGAAAAGTGAATCTGCCCGGTGCCGCTGCCATCCCACACATGCATGTGCGAGTACGGGCTAACACGCCGCCCAGTGATGCCGTCCCACGCACCCAGACGCTCAAGAATGCGTTGGCTGGCCGCCGATAGTGCGCTCACGCGAGGCTCGAAAGGGTCTTGGGCCGTGAAGGGTTTAACGCTCAGCGGGCTGCCATCCAGCAACAGGATGTTAAGTCCGCTGTTTTGGAGCGCCAGCGCCAGGGCGCTTCCGACCATTCCGGCCCCAACAATCAGCAAATCTGCGCGCATTTCCATGCTTTAAGCCTGTCTCGTGAGCGGCCATGACCGCATCTGAAAAAAGAGTTCGACCCGGCACTGAGTGCCGAGCGTCATCAACTGTCTGCGCGGGTGCCCAAGCCCATGGCCTGACGGGCAAACCAGCGTTTGGCAGGGGGCATCAGGTCGAGGCCCAGCAAGCCAAGGTTGCGGCCCAGCGATATCAGCGTTTGATCGCTTCCAAACAAACGCGTCACCTGGTCCGAGAAACCTATGGTCAGTTGCTGGTCCGGCGTCTGACGCTGTTGATAACTCAATAGCGTCGCCAAATCGCCGGGGGTTTTGTCGCTCGCCAACAGCACATCCGCCAACGCCTGAGCATCGCGCAGCGACAGGTTGAAGCCCTGCCCCGCAATCGGGTGCAGGCTGTGAGCCGCATTACCCAACACCGCCAGATGCGGCCGTACTTGCTCTTGCGCCTCGACCAGTGTCAGCGGGTATAAATGCCGCGCACCCACTTGTTTGAGCGTGCCCAGACGATAGCCGAACACGTCCTGCAACTCGCGCAAAAAGCTTCGCTCGTCCATCTCTGCCAGGCGTTTGGCGTCCATTCCCAGACGCGTCCACACCAATGCACAACGATTGTCGGGCAAGGGCAGCAAGGCCATCGGCCCTTCGTCGGTGAAGCGTTCAAACGCCATACCATCATGGGGTTGGCTGGGGGTGATGTTGGCAATCAGCGCGCTTTGGTCGTAAGGGCGCTTGCGCACATGGATACCCAACTGTTCGCGCAATCCCGAACGCCCGCCATCAGCCAGTACCGCAAGGTCGCAGTCGAGCGAGGTTTCGTCGTTGAGGGTCAAACGGTAGCCCGAGTCCATCGGCTGCATGTGGGTAACTTCTGCCGGACATCGCCAGCTGATCACCTCAGGGTCCAGCCCTTTCCACAAACATTGACCCAGCCAGGCGTTTTCGACCACGTAGCCCAAGGCCGGAACACCCTCTTCACGAGCGGATAAGCGGGCGGTGGAGAAGCGACCGCGATCAGAAACGTGAATATCCATGATCGGCTCGGCACGCTCGGCAATCGCCGACCACACGCCCATACGCTCATAGATAAGGCGGGCACCATAGCTGAGTGCCGAAGAGCGGGCGTCATAACTGGGCTGGTAACTGTTGCCGGGCGCAAAGGGTTCGATCAGGACGATTTTCCACCCGCGTGCCTTCGCCCCGGACTGCAACGCCAAGGCCAGGCTGGCGCCGACCAGACCGCCGCCAATGATTGCCAGACTGACACGACTCATGCTGCGCTCATCCGCGCAGAGGCCATCAAAGCTTCGATTTCAGCGACGGTTTTGGGCACATCGCCAGTCAGAATTTCACAGCCATTTTTAGTGACCACGACGTCATCCTCAATGCGTACACCAATGCCGCGCCACTTCTTGGCAACCTGCATATTGGAGGGGCTGATGTAGATACCCGGTTCTACCGTCAAGGTCATGCCGGGCTCCAGCACACGCCATTCACCGCCGACCTTGTATTCACCGACATCGTGTACATCAAGCCCCAGCCAGTGCCCGGCGCGGTGCATATAAAAGGATTTATAGGCTTCGCTGGCGATCAATTCATTAACATCGCCCTGTAACAAACCGAGTTCAACCAACCCCGCCGTGATGACCTGAACCGTGGCTTCGTGCGCCTGGTTCCAATGCTTGTTGGGTGCAATCTCGGCAAACGCGGCTTCTTGCGACGCCAGCACCAGTTCATAGATGGCTTTCTGCTCCACCGAGAACTGGCCGCTTACCGGGAACGTACGGCTGATATCGCTGGCATAGCAGTCAATCTCACAACCCGCATCTATCAACACCAGATCGCCGTCCTTGAGCAGGGCGTCGTTCTCCTGATAGTGAAGAATGCAGCTGTTATCGCCCGCAGCCACGATTGAGCCATAGGCGGGCATTTTTGCCCCGCTTTTGCGGAATTCGTAATCCAGCTCTGCTTCAAGGCTGTACTCATGCAAACCAGCCAGACTGGCCTGCATGGCACGGATGTGAGCGCGAGCCGAGATCTGCGCCGCGTGGCGCATGACTTTGATTTCAGATGCTGATTTATACAGACGCATGTCATGCAGCAGATGATCCAGCGCAACGAATTCCTCCGGTGGCTGGGCGCCCAGATCGGCCTTGGAGCGAATGCTGTTGATCCAGTCCATCAGATGGCGGTCGAAGGTCGGGTTGCTGCCCATCGCCGAATACACCCGGTCACGCCCTTCGATCAAGCCCGGCAGGATGTCGTCAATGTCAGTGATGGGGAACGCGTCATCTGCGCCAAAGTCGCGTACAGCGCCTTCTTGACCTGCGCGCAGGCCGTCCCACAGCTCTCGCTCGGGGTTGCGCTCGCGGCAAAACAGCACGTATTGCCCGTGGGCTCGACCGGGGATCAAGACGATCACGGCCTCAGGCTCAGGAAAGCCGCTCAGGTACTGGAAATTGCTGTCCTGACGGTAAAGGTATTCGACATCACGGTTGCGAATGGCCACTGGCGCAGCAGGCAATATCGCGATGCTGTTAGGCCCCATCTGCTCCATCAGTGCCTTGCGGCGACGTGTGTATTCCGATTTCGGGATATGGATCATGGGCAGACGGGTTCCCTCTTGGCGATCAATCAGTGCAGTGAAGGCTTGGCAGCCGGCGCGTCGGTTTTTTTGGTTTCAGTAAACAGCAACAACGGCGCGACACGCAGGTATTCCATTACTTCCATGTAGTCGGTTTCGCCGTCTTCGGACTCTTCCAGGGCGTCTTGCACCTGAGAAATAGCCGCCAGGTCGCGCAGCACTTCGCTGGCTTCTTCGCTCATCGCATATTCGCGACGGGTCAGACCGAAACCACTCAGGAAACCGCGGCACCACTCACCCAGCGCGGCAGCGCGCTCGGGCAGCGGAGCATCGTCGGTCGGCAACAACAGTACGACAGTCATGTCGTCACTGGTCAGTTCACCTTTGACCATCTCTTGCAAACCGATCAGGGCATTGCGTACGTTGTCCTGCGGCTCGCCGGAAAGTAGCTCGGTGGCTTCAGCCAACCAGCTATCGTTATCAAAACCGGCGCCAGCACAACTGCGGCCCAATAAATGGCCGTGCAGTTCAGCAGGCGAGACGGAATGACCGCTGGCAGTCAGCAGGGTTACAAAGGCTTGATACGGGGAATTCTGAATAGGCATGGTCAGCTAGGCGCCAAGCGGCGCTATGTCTAGAATGGAGGCCTTGTATCGTAGGGTCTGTGCCCGTTTCAATGCAAGCCGCGTCGCTGGGTCAAATTTAGCCAGGCAAGGCGCAGAGCGAAGGGAATGGTTGTTCCCTTCCGAAGCTCTGCAACACAGCCTGGCTAAATTTGACACGCGACCGGAAGGGACGAAAGCCCATGTGGCGCAGGGCGGCGTTGCTCGAAGCTTATTTGGGACAACCAAACTACGCTTCTCGCGCCTTGCCCTGCACCACGTGGGCTTTCGTCGCGGCTGCATTGAAACGGGCACAGACCCTAGCATCGGCAGACGAGCCAGACCATCAAGGCGTCAATACGGTTGGCTTTCACCCTCCATCCGAAAAACACAGTAGGACCCAATGGAAGACACTGACCTGCATGCACTGATGGCTAGACTTGAATTACTGATTGCCCGAGTCGAGCAACTTAACCGCCAAAACGGACTCTTAGTAGCTCAGGAAAAGACTTGGCGCGAGGAACGCGCGCACCTCATTGAAAAAAACGAAATCGCCCGACACAAGGTGGAATCGATGATTTCGCGCCTCAAAGCCCTGGAGCAAGACTCATGAGTTCAAGTAACAGCATTACCGTACAGATTCTCGATAAAGACTATTCGATCATGTGCCCCCAGGAAGAACGCAGCAATCTGGTGAGCGCCGCTCGATACCTGGACGGTAAAATGCGCGAAATTCGCAGCAGCGGCAAAGTGATTGGCGCCGACCGTATCGCCGTGATGGCCGCGCTGAACATCACTCACGACCTGTTGCACAAACAGGAAGTCGCTGAAGTCCAGACCAGCGGTTCCACCCGCGAACAGGTGCGTGATCTGCTTGAACGCGTTGATGTGGTGCTCGCCACCGATCCGAACGAACGTCAAAGCTGATTCAAAAGGTTTCTTTGGGGTATACTCGCGCCACTCCCTGAGGTATTCGCCAGTTAGCGATGTCCCTGAGCCGATTCGCACTACCCTGGAGCTTGCACGTTGGGCCGGTGTGCATGTCCGCTAGACGGAAAGCCTTAAGGTCTACTGCAACTTCCACCTTGAACTTTCGGGTTCAAGGGCCAAGCCGACAGCGGTACGTCGGGGAGCCTGATTTCTTTATCCATGCCAGCTTCTTGCTGGCATTGATTTTTACGAGCACCGCCCGGTGACTCGACTGTGAAGTGCCCGCCACCATGACCGAACCGGTGACACGCCCGCAACTTCGACGCCAACTGCGCAAAGCCCGCCGCGAGCTATCGCCCTGCGAGCAACGCCAAGCCGCCCGCGGCCTGTATCGGCAATTGGCGCAACACCCGCTGTTTCGCCGCGCCAGACACATTGCCCTGTACTTGCCAACAGACGGTGAAATCGACCCGCGCCTGCTGCTAAAAGAAGCTCAACGACGGGGCAAGACCACCTACCTGCCGGTGCTGAGCGCGTGGCCTAACACCAAAATGGTGTTTCAACGTATCACGCCCGGCGAGAAGCTTATGCCCAACCGCTTTCGCATTCTTGAACCGCGCATTAATAGCGCACGTCAACGCAAGGTCTGGACGCTAGACCTGGTGCTGTTGCCACTGGTTGGATTTGATGCGACGGGAGGACGGCTGGGCATGGGCGGCGGTTTTTACGACCGTAGCCTGGCTTATCTGGCGCGCCGCCAAAACTGGCGCAAGCCAACATTGCTGGGGCTGGCCCATGAGTGCCAAAAAGTCGCGAGCCTGAATCAGGCCAGCTGGGATGTACCGCTGCAAGGCACCGTCTCGGACAAACGCTGGTACGTCGCCCACTGACAGCTGAGGCATCACTCAAAAGCGATGCCCGAACCCCAAATGCTTAGCGTTTAAACGGCGGGATTTGCTGTTGCGCCAATTCAATAGGCGCGTCGGTCGAGTTAGACCAGAGGCTTTGCGCATAACCGGTTGTGACCACGCCCAAACCGAACAAAATAACCAACATCCACAGTAAATCCGGTTTGCGTTTCATCGATTGCCCCCCTTCAGGCAAATCAACACGATGACAGCAACGGTTTTTGTTATAGGCCGTGCAGCAGCGTCAAGCTTAAAATCCCGGCATTCTGAGGCAACGCGAACAGACACGCAAATGCTGACGTCAACCGACTGTCGGTTTACAAGCGCTTGCCAGACAATATGACCACGCAGCATTTAAGGAGTAGGGAAAATGGCCTATTGGTTGATGAAATCCGAGCCTGACGAGTTCTCCATCAAAGATTTGCAGAAGCTGGGCGAAGCGCGTTGGGATGGTGTTCGTAATTATCAGGCGCGCAATTTCATCCGTTCCATGGCCGTCGGTGACGAATTCTTTTTCTATCACTCCAATTGTCCACAACCCGGGATTGCCGGTGTGGGGCGGATTGTTCAGGCGGCCTATCCGGACCCCACTGCGCTTGACCCTGAAAGTCATTATTACGACCCCAAAGCGACCCCCGAGAAAAACCCGTGGAGCGCCCTGCAAGTGGCCCATGTACACACCTTCCCCAAGGTCATCACGCTCGACTACCTGAAACAGCAAACTGCACTGGCCGAGATGCCACTGGTGCAAAAAGGCAGCCGCCTTTCTGTGATGCCCGTGACACCGGAGCAATGGGCAGTGGTGATGGGATTGCTGCGTTGAGGGTTTGTAGTCGCTGCCGAAGGCTGCGATAGGGACCACAGGCTTCTTTTTGGAGCGCCCCTTCGCAGCCTTCGGCAGCGACTACAGGTTTTCTCATGTCGTCAGGCAACATCCTGTTTTAGCAACTAGGCTGTGACTTCCTTTGACTGGAATCAAATTCCTTCAGGTTTGAAATCATCAAACTAGAGCGCTCTGTGACACAGGATGTCGGCATGTCCACAAATAACCGTATCTCCCATTACTTTGTTATTCCGTTGGCAATTCTGCTGATCGCAGCAGGCGGGTTCGGTTACTGGAAGTCCCAACATGATCGCCTCCCCGAAGGCATCGCCATGGGCAACGGTCGGCTCGAATCCACCGAAGTGCAAATCGCCGCAAAAATCCCGGGCCGTCTGGCCGAAGTGTTGGTTGACGAAGGCGATCACGTCACCAAAGGCCAACTGCTGGCACGCATGGACACCCGTACCCTCGAAGCCTCTCGCGCGCAGGCACAAGCTGAAGTACAGCGAGCCCGTGAAACGCTGGCGGCCAACGAAGCCAACGTCAAACTGCGCCAGAGCGAAAAACTGCTCGCCAGTCAGGAGCTCAAGCGCATTAGCCAGTTGGCCCAGCGCGGGTTTGCCAGCGGTCAGCAGTTGGATCAACAACAGGCGAAATTCAGTACCAGCAACTCCGCCGTCGCAGCTGCGCAAGCCCAAGTCGCCGCCGCCCGAGCCGCTATCGTTTCCAGCGAAGCCCAAGTGGCGCAACTGACCAGCGAAATCGAAGACAGCAGCCTGCGTGCGCCTATTAACGGGATCATCCAGTTGCGTCTGGCTGAGCCGGGTGAAGTGCTCGGCTCGGGTGGCCGCGTCTTTATGATGATTGATCCCAGCGACCAGTACATGAACCTCTACTTGCCCGCTGCCGTGGTCGGCAAACTCACCGTCGGTGGCCAGGCCCGCATCGTTCTTGATGCCCTGCCCGATCAGCCGCTGCCGGCCAAAGTCTCATTTGTCGCCGACAAATCGCAGTTCACCCCTAAAGAGGTCGAAACCCGCGACGAACGGCAAAAATTGGTGTTCCGCGTCAAACTGCGCCTGACCGATCCCGGCGCCGTGCCGCAAGCCAAACCCGGCATGCCGGGGGCAGGCTATGTGCGAACTGCTGACGTGGACTGGCCGGCTAATCTGCAATGACCGCCCCGGCGATCAATGCCAGTGGCATCAGCCACCGGTACGGCAAGCAACAGGCACTGCTGGACGTCACTTTCAGCCTGCCCAAAGGCACGCGCTGCGGGCTGATTGGTCCCGACGGCGCGGGCAAGTCGAGCCTGCTCGGGTTGATTGCCGGGGTCAAAAAACTTCAGCAAGGCGCTCTGGAGGTATTGGGCGGCCCCATCGATGATCGTCGCCATCGCAACACACTCTATCCGCTGATCGCCTTTATGCCCCAAGGGCTGGGTGGCAACCTCTATCCAGAACTGTCGATCAGCGAAAATATCCGCTTTTTCGGCACGTTGTTCGGCCTATCAAAAGATGAATGTGAGCAGCGCATGGCACAGTTGCTCAAGGCCACCGACCTTGAGCGCTTTGCCGAGCGTCCAGCGGGCAAGCTGTCCGGCGGGATGAAGCAAAAACTCGGCCTGTGTTGCGCCTTGATCCATGAGCCCGACCTGCTGATCCTCGACGAACCCACCACCGGCGTAGACCCGCTGTCACGCCGCCGTTTCTGGGAGTTGGTCAACGATGTACGCAGCCAGCGACCTCAGCTGACCCTGCTGGTGGCCACCGCCTACATGGAAGAAGCTGAGCAATTTGAGCATTGCCTGATGCTGGATCGCGGCACCTTGATTGCCACCGGGCTGACCCAGGAGTTGGCCGCCGTATCACCCACCGGCAAGCTCGACGAAGCCTTCACCCATTTTCAGGGGGACAGCGGCCATAACAATGAACCTCTGGTGATTCCGCCGCGGGCCCATGACAACAGCGATATCGCCATTGAAGCTCACGATCTGACCCTAAAATTCGGTGATTTCACGGCCGTGAACAAGGTCAGCTTTGCCATTGGTCGCGGTGAGATATTCGGCTTTCTTGGCTCAAACGGCTGTGGCAAAACCTCCACCATGAAAGTGCTCACCGGTCTGGTGCCCGCCACCGAAGGCAGCGCCGAACTGCTGGGCAACCCGGTTAACGCCAGCGATCTGGCCACACGTAAACGCGTGGGCTTTATGTCGCAGAATTTTTCGCTGTATGGCGAACTCAGCGTGCGCCAAAACCTGGTGCTGCACGCCCAGCTGTTTGACATGGCCAAAGACGACAGTCGAACGCGCATCGAAGAACTGATTGAACGCTTCGACCTCGGCGAGGTGGCCGAACAGCAATCCGGCGAGTTGCCTCTGGGGCTGCGCCAACGTTTATCACTGGCAGTGGCGGTGTTGCATCGTCCCGAAGTGTTGATCCTTGATGAACCCACCTCCGGTGTCGACCCGGCCGCACGCGATGACTTCTGGCGCCTGCTGATCGAGTTGTCGCGTGATCAGGGGGTGACCATATTCTTGTCGACTCACTTTATGAACGAAGCCCAACGCTGTGATCGCATCTCTTTGATGCACGCCGGCAAGGTACTCGCGTGTGATACACCGTCCGCATTACAGCAGCAGTTCAAGGGCGATACGCTTGAAGCGGCTTTTGTCACTTGCCTTGAGCAAGCGCAAAACGAACAAACGCCCACCTCAACCGAAACAGCAGCTAGCCCCGTGGTGAACACACCACCGCCGCCGAGCAAAAGCGGTTTTAGCGTGACTCGTTTGTTTGCGGTGGCCAGTCGCGAAACCAAAGAGCTGTTACGCGACAAGGTGCGTATGGCGTTCGCGCTGTTAGGTGCCGTTTTCATGATGGTGATATTCGGCTACGGCATTTCGCTGGATGTAGAAAACCTCGCATTTGCCGTTTACGACCAGGACCAAAGCCCGCAAAGCCGCGCCTACCTCGAAGCCTTTCGTGGCTCTCGCTATTTTGAGGAGCACGCGCCGATCCACAGCGCCGAAGAACTGCACGAACGTCTGCAGCGCTCGGAAATCAAAATCGCCCTTGAGATTCCTCCGGGTTTTGGTCGGGATCTTTATGCCGGTCGCCAGCCTACCGTGGCCGCGTGGCTTGATGGCGGCATGCCATTTCGCGCAGAGACCAGTCGCAGTTACATTCAGGCCGTGCACCAAGCCAACCTTGAGCAAATGGCCGCCTTGAGCAGTCTGGCGCAAAACAAACAGGCGGCGGCAAAGCTCGAAACGCGGTTTCGCTATAACCAGGATGTGATCAGCGTCAACGCCATCGGCCCCGGTGTGATGGCGCTGATTCTCGCCTTTATCCCGGCGATGCTCACGGCACTCGGCATCGTGCGTGAAAAAGAGCTGGGGTCGATCACCAACTTCTACGCCACACCGCTGACGCGTCTTGAGTTCCTGCTGGGCAAACAAGCGCCCTATCTGGCGGTCAGTCTGGTCAATCTGGCGTTGCTGGTGGCGATGAATCGCTGGCTGTTTGGCGTACCGTTCAAAGGCAGCGGCGTCACTTTAGCGCTGGGCGGCTTACTGTATGTCCTGTCGACTACCAGCATGGGCTTGTTGATCTCGGCGTTCACCCGCACCCAGATTGCAGCCATTCTGGGCACCATGATCATCACCAGCCTGCCCACCATTCAGTTTTCCGGGTTGCTGGTGCCGCGCTCCTCGCTGGACGGGGCATCGGCGATGATGGGCATGTTGTTCCCGGCCGGGCATTTCCTCGATATTGCGGTGGGCACCTTCACCAAAGCGCTCGATCTTCGTCAGTTGTGGCCGCAGTGCCTGGCCCTGTTCGGGTTTTTCGTCGCGTTTACTGGGCTGAGCCTGATCATGCTCAAGAAGCAGGAGGTTTGATGCACAAGCTCACACACATCCTGCGCCTTGGCCTCAAAGAATTTATCAGCCTGCGGCACGACAATGTACTGCTGCTGTTTTTGCTTTATGCCTTCACCGTGGCGATTTATATGCCCGCGTCGAGCTCAATCATCGGCGTGCACAACGCCAGTGTTGGTTTTATTGATGAAGACCACAGCGCCCTGTCGCGCAAGCTCAGCGAGTCGCTGCTGCCTCCGGAATTCAAGGCGCCAGAAGCCTTGCCCTACGACCAGTTCGATCAGGCCATGGACAAGGGGCAGTACACGTTTGTGATCAACGTACCGGCTAACTTCCAGGCCGACCTGCTGGCGGGCCGCGAACCCAGCGTGCAGGTCAACGTTGACGCCACCGCCATGAGTCAGGCTTTTATGGGCGCGGGTTACATCGGGCAGATTTTCCAGCGAGAGCTGCTCAATTACACGGGCCAAACGGATGCCGCCGCGAACACCCCCGCGCGAATTTCGAGCCGTGCGTTATTCAACTCCAATCTGGAAGGCGGCTGGTTTTTGGCGATCATCCAGATCGTCAACAACATCACCATTCTGGCGATTGTGTTAACCGGCACAGCGCTGCTGCGCGAGCGAGAGCACGGCACCCTCGACCACTTGCTGGTGCTGCCACTGACCGCGCTGGAAATCATGCTGGCGAAAATCTGGAGCAACATGCTGGTGGTTGTGGTGTGCACCTGGATATCACTGGAAGTGATCGTGAAATGGGCGCTGGGCATACCGCTGGCAGGGTCGATGGCCTTGTTTTTGATGGTGACGGCGCTGTACCTGTTCGCCAGTACGGCCCTGGGGATATTTCTCGCCACACTCGCTCGCTCTACCCCGCAGTTCGGCTTGCTGGCGATCCCGGTGGTCATTCCGATGCTGCTGTTATCGGGCGGCAGCACCCCGTTGGACAGCATGCCTGAGTGGCTGCAATGGGTGATGCAGTGCTCGCCGTCCACCCACTTTGTCAGCTTGAGCGCCGCGATTTTGTTCCGCGGAGCGCCGGTTGAAGTGGTGTGGCCGGACTTGCTGGCACTGCTCGCCATAGGCCTGGTGTTTTTCGCCATTGCGCTGGGTCGGTTCCGCAAGAGTCCGGCGTCGTAGCGGCCGGTACGCTCTTGGTCGCAGCTTAGGCCCCCGTCTTTGAACGGCGGTAAAAACGGCTCGCAGCCTCGTGCCTCGGCAGCGACTACAGGGTGCATGACGCAGAGGCTTTGAGCGTTATTGAACAATCAAATTGTTAAACAGCAAATCGTCCACCATCGGTTTGCCGGTCTCGTCACTCATGACCTGTTGAATCTGCTTCAACGCCTCTTGGCGCAGACTTTCCTTGGCCTCAACGCTGCTCAGCGTTGCGCTGGTCTGTTGGGCAAACAACCCCACCAACTGATTACGGATCAACGGATCATTGGCCTTTACCGCTTTAGCCGCCGCATCACCTGTTACGCGCAAGGAAATATCGGCCTTGAACACCTTGAGTTTCGGACTGCCGTCCAATCCGTAATTGCCCACAAAGGGCGGGCTCAAGGTGATGTAGCTGACCTTGGCAGCGCCCTCTTCAGCCTCTTCAGCGACCGCTGCCAGCGGCAAACACAGGGCCAGCATCAATACGATCCACGCTTTCACAATTCGCTCCTTTGTTTGATTAGGCAAGCAGGCGGGATAACCGCCATTCAACAGCAGCACGACGACCACCCTTGAACGCTTCATTGGGTTATCGGCCGTTTTTTTCAGAACAATAGATGTATCTCCGGCGTTCTAAAACAGTGCTGTTTCACCGGATCAAACGGGGGTAATGATGCTATTTAGCGTGAAGAATAAAGTCCGGGCGCTTACGACAAGTCATACACAAGCACCGTTTCACCGCAGTGCCGGCACTGATACTTGTCCACCACAAAATCCTCATTGGGTCGGCCTTCGATAAACGACGCCCACTCATCGACGCTGCGCCCAAAATCATTCATCCATGACGCTTTGTTCGAGTGGCTGGCATTCGCTAAATCCTGCGCATCAGCCTGACCCAGATAGATGCAGGCATCTTTGCAGTGCACTTCCCAGCTGTGTTCCTGCCAACTGATAATCCCCGGCGTTTTGTGTTCAATAATGTCTCTGATTGTCTGACTGACATCCCCGTCTATTTCGTTAAAGACAAGGTCGAATCTTTTGGCAGCCGAACCATCAGCCACACAGGCCGGACAAATATGAACTTCATCCCCACCGTCGAGATTGGACAGTGCGACGTGATAATAAGAAGAGACCGTTGAACAGCAATCGCAAAGCATGTCTTCTTGAATAAAAGCATGATGACTATAAGGGTCAGAAAAATACTCAAAGGCAGGCAATTCTTTCATGGGTTGACCCTTCTTATTTAAATAGGCTGGCTTTCTGCCGGTGCTTTTACGCTCACCGCGCGCGCTAATAGCAACTGAACACTCTCCGGCAATTTCTCGACAAACCGGCGACTTATGGTTCGCTGACAGGTTCTCACGATGCTTTCCGTTGCCTGAGAAAGATCAAACAGTGCAATCGCCAACTCCTCGCTGGAATAGCGCTGGGCCACTAACCCGCTAATCAGTTGATAACGCGTCTTGCTGAACAACCCCAAATGCGCCAAAGGAAGATTTACCCTGCGACGCATGTGGTTTTCAATGTCGGTGTTCAGTTGGCGGCATGTCGAGGCCTCAAGATCGATGGCGCTCAACGGTTTAATTTTTTTGCCGCTGGAATCAGCGTTAAACAGCAGCGGAGCGATGACTTCAACCTGCTCGGGCCGACCTGCCCCCAATGCCCAAGGGCTAAAGCGCCACGCGCGAACAGCCTTCAAAGTCGCGCCCGCAAACTCCGGATGAGAGCTGTAGAGGATGACAGGATCAACGACGGTGCCATCAAGGTTGACCAACATCCGTACTCGTACGTCACCCTCGATGCCTAAAAGCTTCAGGTCTGTTGGGTATGTGGGTTCCAACAGATAGACAAGTGATGGCGGTGAATTGTGCCCCCAGGTATTAAACGCCATCAACAAAACTGCCAACCCCATTAAATGCTTCATCGCCGTTCTCCAGAACTTGCGGCAAGCCGCCTCGGCATCAGTACCGTGGGGACGAATACTATTAATGTGTAGCCAATTCTTTCAGGTGATGGGTTCCGATAGTTCTGTGGGATAACTCTTATTGATTAGGCGAGCTGTTAGTAGGCTATTCAGGTTTGGACTCTTCATGCCTCGCGAAAGGTTCTCAGGACTGGGCCGCACCGCAGCGTTTAAGCCGTGCTTCCAGATTCCGATCGGGCATGGCATGAGTGCGCAGCGCTTTTACCGTCTGCTCAACATAATCGCGAGTAGTACCGTAGCGCCCGCTGGCGTTGGCCAGAACCTGACGCAGCACAGTGTCCGGCAAGTTGCCTGCATAGCTGGGTAAATGGCGCTCCAGCACAAATCCGAGTGCCTGTACCTCAGTGCCGTTGTCCAGCCGACAGCTAAGCCAGCACGGCCGGTAGGAGGGAACCGGCATTTCCCGCAGCCAAAGTGCGTGCAATGCCGCGTCCAGGTTGTCCTCTGGCAGCCTGTACGCAAAGCCACTGCATGAACCACCACGATCCAGACCAAATACCAGACCCGGCCATTGCGGCGTACCACGATGTTCGTGAGATCACAGATACAGGCCGCGATGGTAGCCATGCACTCGTCCGCGCACACGCTCGACCGCTGAACATTCGGGGCGCCAGATCAGTGAACCGTAGGCAAACAACCACACTGGCCCGCCTTGGTGACGCGCCATGGTGCTACGAAGGGAGTTGTGCAATTGCTCAGGGGTCAACGGTGCCCCGAGGTCGAGTCGCGGCGGGTAGTGCGGATTTAAGCAGTCAGTTTCTATAACCGTCATAACCAGTGATCGCGGCCTTACACGCTTAACATGAAGTAAACAAAATAACGTGTTGATTCTTATAGCACTAAAAATAAGACGCTGCGGTTTGTCAGATGAACTGTGCAGGCAAGCCAGCCGTGATGCTGTCGAAAATAGGGCTTGCCTGCCCTGTTTTCAAGGCCGTGGGCAGTAGGCGAACACATCGGCGCGCATTTGATGCGGGTCCATGCCGGCGCTGACCAACGCGTCAAGGGTGCCGTAGATCATCGCAGGGGAACCACTGGCGTAAACATGTACAGCGCTCAAATCACTGATGTCTTCGCACACAGCCTCATGCAGCAATCCACAGCGACCTTCCCAGCCACACAGGTCACTGACGACTTTGTGCAGGAACAAATTGGGAGTTTTTTGCCAGGCTTCCCACTCTTCGAGGCCGTAAAAGTCCTCGGGGCGACGCACGCCCCAGTACAGGTGTACCGGGTACTTGAAGCCTTTCTCTCGGCAATGCTCAATCAGGCTATGCATTTGCGCCATACCGGTTCCGGCAGCGATCAAAACCAAAGGACCGTCTGGTAACTCGGCCAAATGGGTATCGCCATACGGCAGCTCAATTCTAACCATCCGGTTACGCTGCAATTGCTCAATCAAGCTGAGCGAACTGGCCTCACGGGCCAGAACATGCAGCTCCAACTCACGGCCGGAGTGCGGTGCACTGGCCAGTGAGAAGGCCGATTTCTCACCATTCTCGCGTGTCAGCATCGCGTATTGCCCGGCGTGATAACGCGGAAGTTTGCCGGCTGGCGCACGTAAACGCACACGCCATACATCCCCCCCGACTTCGACACATTCGACCAATTGACACGCCAGAGTTCGCACCGGTATTTCTCCTAACGCAAGCACGCCATCCCACAGCACCACGCAGTCTTCAAGCGGTGCTGCCAGACAGGTATAGACCTCGCCGTGATCGCGCACTTCCCCCGCCTGGTCAACCTGCCCTTCAACCAGCAAGGCCGCGCACACGTGGCAATTACCATTGCGGCAGCTCTGCGGGCATTCATAGCCCAAGCGCTGCGCCGCATCCAGAATTCGCTCACCAGGCCGGGT
This sequence comes from Pseudomonas helleri, assembly GCF_009600315.1. Classification (GTDB taxonomy): domain Bacteria; phylum Pseudomonadota; class Gammaproteobacteria; order Pseudomonadales; family Pseudomonadaceae; genus Aquipseudomonas; species Aquipseudomonas helleri_A. The sequence continues at coordinate 26,703 of NZ_WIWC01000020.1, forward strand.
TTCTAACACCGCGCCTGAAGGCTGCAAGGTTACTCGCATCAATCTATTCCTAATTGATTCCAGATGTCATCGACCCGGCGGGTAACCGCTTCGTCCTTGACGATGACCCGGCCCCATTCGCGGGTGGTTTCACCGGGCCATTTATTCGTGGCGTCCAACCCCATCTTGGAACCCAGGCCGGAAACCGGCGAGGCAAAATCGAGGTAGTCGATAGGCGTGTTTTCGATCATCACCGTGTCGCGCTTGGGATCCATGCGTGTGGTGATGGCCCAGATCACGTCGTTCCAGTCGCGGGCATTGATGTCGTCGTCAGTCACGATAACGAATTTGGTGTACATGAACTGGCGCAAAAACGACCACACACCGAGCATCACGCGCTTGGCGTGCCCCGGGTACTGCTTTTTCATGGTCACAATGGCCATGCGGTATGAGCAGCCTTCTGGCGGCAGATAGAAGTCAGTAATTTCCGGGAATTGCTTTTGCAGGATGGGTACAAACACTTCGTTTAATGCCACACCCAAAATCGCCGGTTCGTCAGGCGGACGGCCGGTGTAGGTACTGTGGTAGATCGGTTTGACCCGATGAGTGATGCGCTCAACAGTAAAGACCGGGAAGCTGTCGACTTCGTTGTAATAGCCGGTGTGGTCGCCATACGGACCTTCAGGGGCCATTTCACCCGGGTGGATCACGCCCTCAAGAATAATCTCGGCAGTGGCAGGCACTTGCAGGTCGTTGCCTCGGCATTTAACCAGTTCAGTGCGGTTGCCACGCAACAAACCAGCAAAGGCATATTCGGACAGACTGTCCGGAACCGGCGTTACAGCGCCCAAAATAGTTGCCGGGTCTGCACCCAAGGCGACTGAAACAGGGAACGGCTGGCCGGGGTGTTTTTCGCACCATTCACGGTAATCCAGCGCGCCGCCGCGATGGCTCAACCAGCGCATGATGACCTTGTTGCGGCCAATCACTTGCTGACGATAGATGCCGAGGTTTTGTCGGTCCTTGTTCGGACCTTTGGTCACGGTCAGGCCCCAAGTAATCAGTGGCGCCACGTCGCCCGGCCAGCAGTGCTGAACCGGCAACATGGCGAGGTCGACGTCATCGCCTTCAATGACCACTTCCTGACACACCGCGTCTTTAACGACTTTCGGGGCCATGGAAATGATCTTGCGGAAGATCGGCAGCTTGGACCACGCGTCTTTCAGACCTTTAGGCGGCTCCGGCTCCTTGAGAAACGCCAGCAATTTGCCAATTTCACGCAGTTCGCTGACAGACTCCGCCCCCATACCCATCGCCACACGCTCGGGTGTGCCGAACAGGTTGCCGAGCACAGGAATGGTGTGACCGGTCGGGTTCTCGAACAGTAACGCCGGGCCTTTGGCACGCAGCGTGCGGTCGCAGATTTCGGTCATCTCCAGCACTGGAGACACGGGAATCTGGATGCGTTTCAACTCTCCGCGCTGTTCCAGTTGCTGCACGAAGTCCCGAAGATCCTTGAATTTCATTGACGTTGGCACCCTCTAAATAGGCGTACATCCTACCTGCTAAGCCCGTCGCTGGCAGCTTATCGCTGCTTAACGGGCGGTATTGGCATTGTCCAAGCCCGATGAGCCTTTTGCAGGCAGACTTTCAAACAGCGGCTGCAACACAGGAATTATCAACTCAGCCCCCACTTCAGAGAGGTGATTGTCGTCGGCATACAGCGAGTTGCCATTCTTTTCAGCCCGGCAAAATCCAGAGGTGTCACACAATTGCGGTGTCGGGTCCAGCACCTTGACGCCCGGATCTGCTGCCGCGAACTGATCAAACAAGGTATTGATAAACGCTTTTTGTTTGAGATGGTCAGCCAACGGCATTCCCACGTGGTCGGTTGGCTGGCCCAACATCGCCATACGGCTCAAACGGTAAGGCGGATTGAAAGGCTGCAACGGTGCCTCTTTCATCAGCCACACGCGATAACCGGCCTTGCGTAATTGTTCCACTCTGGCACGCAAGCCTTGTGCGAAGCGCTGTTCGGCGGTGGCGCGGTCATAGCGGCCATTACTATCGTGCAAGGCATGCTCGTGATCGCCTTTAGCATCGCCATAGAGGTACAGACTCCAGCGGGCCACCAGCATCACATCAGAAACGGGTTCGGCTTGCAGAGCACGCTCGGCACGGCGGTTGTCATGGGCGCAACGAGCACCGTATTCCAGCCCCTCAAGGGGCAAGCAACCCGCGGAGCTGGCCAACAACACATTGACCCCATGCCGTTTGGCGCTGGCTTGCAATGCCGGGATCAGCGCTGTGCCGTGGCTGTCGCCCCATACCAGCACCTGAGCGGGTGCATCGGCTGGCTCGCCGTAACGGCAAAACGGTGTATCGACAGGCTGCTTGCCATCGGTAATGCACGCCATCAACTCAGGTCGCCATTCGCTGGCCTTGGCAAAGTGCAAGGCTTGCTCGGACAGGCGCGAGGGCAAACCATCAGTCCAGCGCAGCGCCTGTCCTGCCAAACTCAAGACTAAAATACCCAGACCGGCCGCAGTCAATATTTGGCGACGGCCCGCCAACAGGCGACGTTCCCGGAACGGTGTTTCGACCCATCGCCATGATGCATAACCGAGGATCAACGTCAGTACGATCAACGCGCTCGTCAGCCAAGGGCCGAATTGACCCACATTGATATAGCTGGCGAATACAAATACCGGCCAATGCCACAAGTACCAGGAATAGGAAATTAAACCCAGACCTACCATGGCGGGCAGACTCAACACGCGCCCCACCCACGTGGTGTGACACTCATTGGCCCAAATCAGAGCAATAACCCCCAGGACCGGCAGCAAGGCAGCTGCGCCGGGGAAAGGCGTGTGTTTGTCGTAACCCAACACGGCGATCAGAATCAAACTGAGGCCTAGCAGACTGATGCACTGTGCCGCTGTGGCCGTGAGGCGCTTCTTTTGCGCAGGCGCGACTGCCAGAAGTGCACCCGCTAGCAGCTCCCATGCCCGCATAGGTAAAAGAAAAAATGCCTTTTCTGGATGCTGTGCCACGGCCCACACGCTGAGCCCGAACGACATTAACAAGAGCGAGAGCAATGCCAAACGCCAGTGTTTTAAACGGCTGGCGAGTACCGTCAGCACCAAAGGGAAAACAATATAAAACTGTTCTTCAACGGCCAATGACCAGGTATGAAGCAACGGTTTTAAATCACTGGCCGCATCAAAGTAGCCGTCCTGACGCATAAACAGGAGGTTGGAAGCGAACATCACTTGATAACGAACGGAGCGGCCAAGCTCTTCATAATCCTTGGGCGCCATCAGGAACCAGCCCACTGCCAGCACAGCTGCCAACAACACAAACAAAGCCGGAAGAATGCGCCGTGCGCGTCGCGCCCAAAACTCGACAAAACTGAAACGACCAGCTTCTCGCTGACGCCAGATAATCGAAGTAATCAGGTAGCCCGAAATAACGAAGAACACGTCGACGCCAACAAAGCCGCCTGAAAAACCCGGCACACCAAAGTGAAATAACACAACGGCAATAACAGCCACTGCACGCAGACCATCAATATCTCTGCGATAAACAAGAGAAGTCATAAAACCAGTAATCCGTTAATACATTATTGTTATTGACCCGCGCTGGGCACGAACCTTCATTATTTTTGATAAAAAAAAAGGCGCCCGTACATGGGCGCCATTTTTTATTCGAGAAACCGTATTACTTACGCTTCATCGACAGGAAGAACTCATCGTTGGTCTTGGTCTGTTTCAGCTTGTCGATCAAGAACTCGATCGCTGCGACTTCGTCCATCGGGTGCAACAGCTTGCGCAGAATCCACATGCGTTGCAGTTCGTCATCAGCGGTCAACAACTCTTCGCGGCGTGTGCCGGAGCGGTTGATGTTGATTGCCGGGAAGACTCGTTTTTCAGCGATCTTGCGGTCCAGAGGCAGTTCCATGTTGCCAGTGCCTTTGAACTCTTCGTAGATCACTTCATCCATCTTCGAGCCGGTTTCAACCAGCGCGGTAGCGATGATGGTCAGCGAGCCGCCTTCTTCGATGTTTCGCGCCGCACCGAAGAAACGCTTTGGCTTCTCAAGGGCGTGAGCATCGACACCACCTGTCAACACCTTGCCGGAGCTTGGGATGACGGTGTTGTAGGCACGAGCCAGACGGGTAATGGAGTCGAGCAGAATCACCACGTCTTTTTTGTGTTCCACCAGGCGCTTGGCCTTTTCGATCACCATTTCAGCAACCTGCACGTGGCGGGTTGGTGGCTCGTCGAAGGTGGAAGCAACCACTTCGCCGCGAACGGTACGCTGCATTTCGGTTACTTCTTCAGGGCGCTCGTCGATCAACAGAACGATCAAGTGCACTTCAGGGTTGTTGCGCGAAATGTTCGACGCGATGTTCTGCAACATGATGGTCTTGCCCGCTTTTGGCGGAGCAACGATCAGACCACGCTGACCTTTACCAATCGGGGCACAGAGGTCGATCACACGGCCGGTCAAATCTTCGGTGGAACCGTTACCGATTTCCATCTTCATGCGTACGGTCGGGAACAACGGCGTCAAGTTCTCGAAGAGAATCTTGTTTTTCGCGTTCTCTGGACGATCGTAGTTGATCGTGTCGACTTTCAGCAGTGCGAAGTACCGCTCGCCTTCTTTTGGCGGACGGATTTTGCCGACGATGGTGTCGCCAGTGCGCAAGTTGAAGCGACGAATCTGGCTAGGCGAGACGTAAATATCGTCCGGGCCGGCCAGGTACGAAGCGTCAGCGGAACGGAGGAAGCCGAAGCCGTCCTGGAGAATCTCCAGCACGCCATCACCCGAGATTTCCTCGCCGCTTTTCGCGTGCTTTTTGAGCAGGGAGAAAATCACGTCCTGCTTGCGCGAACGGGCCATATTTTCTATGCCCATCTGTTCGGCCAATTCGAGCAGTTCGGTAATCGGCTTTTGCTTGAGTTCAGTCAGGTTCATATAGGAATGACGTAATCATTTATGGGGAGGGAAATTAAGCTTTTGGGCTTAATGAGGCCGCGCCGCAGAGAAGGCGACAGGATCGCGTACTAATTCGATAAGGAGTGCGTCGGCGACGGCTTGCAGGGGGCAGTGGAGAAACCAGTGCGGGGCCGAATGTACCACTTGAGTTTCATAGCGTCTAGTCCTTGAGCCATGAAAAAGCCCCGCATTTAGCGGGGCTTTTATCGACGCTTAAATGTTTGCGTCGAGGAATGCTGCCAACTGCGACTTCGACAAAGCACCTACTTTGGTGGCTTCAACGTTGCCGTTCTTGAACAACATCAGAGTAGGAATACCCCGTACGCCGTGCTTGGCAGGAGTTTCCTGGTTTTCATCGATGTTCAGTTTGGCAACAGTCAGCTTGCCTTTATAAGTCTCGGCGATCTCGTCCAGAACGGGCGCGATCATTTTGCAAGGACCGCACCATTCAGCCCAGTAGTCGACCAATACAGCGCCTTCAGCCTTGAGAACATCGGCCTCAAAGCTAGCGTCGGTGACGTGTTTAATAAGATCGCTGCTCATGGAAGTCTCCGTGGTTGTAAGCAAAAACGTAGCACATCATAGCCGTCATCAACGCGTTCAGGAAGCTGAGCGATGATTGACTCTTACTATAGTGGTACCTGATCAAATGTATCGATCAGGTCGCTCAAGGATCCTGGTGCGCAATTAAGGTGCGCCAGCATCCTTACTCACGCGCCATTGCAGCACTTCATCTGCGCGGGAGCGCCCTGAACACGGAGAGTCATTCACTGAAACGGCTCATGGCTTGAGAGTCGCCCACCGTGTGTAGGCATTTTTGAAACCGACAATAAGAAAAACGAATTATCCGGGAACAGCTAATGTCTTAGCTTGCATGTTCCATATCAAAGCATCTGACACTACGCGTTGGCGCGAGCGTTTGATCGTGGCACGATGGCGACGTTATCGACCGAGACCTCTCAACCATGCCCCAATCCCAACCCAAGAGTCCGCCCCTGATCGCCGCCATTGATCTGGGTTCCAACAGTTTTCATATGGTGGTGGCAAAAGCGCAGAACGGTGAAATCCGTATTCTCGAACGTCTGGGGGAAAAGGTTCAGTTAGCTGCGGGCATCGACGAAGAGCGCAAGCTCAACGAAGAATCCATGCAGCGCGGGCTTGATTGCCTGAAGCGTTTTGCCCAACTGATCAACGGCATGCCGCTGGGTGCCGTGCGTATCGTGGGTACCAACGCCTTGCGTGAAGCCCGCAACCGCCATGAATTTATCGTGCGTGCCGAAGAAATTCTGGGCCATACCGTTGAAGTTATTTCCGGCCGCGAAGAAGCCCGCCTTATCTATTTGGGCGTGTCGCACACCCTTCCTGACACGCCCGGCAAGCGTCTGGTCGCCGATATCGGCGGCGGCAGTACAGAGTTCATTATCGGCCAGCGCTTCGAGCCACTGTTGCGCGAAAGCCTGCAAATGGGTTGCGTCAGTTTTACTCAACGTTACTTTCGCGACGGCAAGATTACGCCGGCGCGATACGCTCAGGCCTACACGGCGGCGCGCCTCGAAATCATGAGTATCGAAAACGCGCTGCACCGTTTGGGCTGGGATGAAGCCATCGGTTCGTCGGGCACTGTTCGGGCCATAGGGCTGGCCATCAAGGCCGGCGGGCACGGCAGCGGCGAAGTGAATGCTGAAGGCTTGAACTGGCTGAAACGCAAACTGTTCAAGCTGGGCGAAGTCGACAAAATCGATTTTGAAGGCATCAAACCGGATCGCCGGACTATTTTCCCGGCGGGTCTGGCCATTCTTGAAGCCATCTTCGACTCTCTTGAACTGCAGCGCATGGACCACTGCGACGGCGCACTGCGTGAAGGCGTGCTGTATGACCTGCTGGGTCGCCATCATCACGAAGACGTACGTGAGCGCACCCTCAGCTCGTTAATGGATCGTTATCACGTTGACCGCGAACAGGCGGCGCGAGTTGAGGCAAAGGCCCTGCGGGCTTTCGATCAAGTCGCCAAGTCATGGGACCTCAAGGACGGTGTGTGGCGAGAGCTGCTGAGCTGGGCAGCCAAAGTGCATGAAGTCGGCCTGGACATTGCCCACTACCACTACCACAAGCACGGTGCTTATCTGATCGAGCACTCCGACCTTGCCGGCTTTTCACGCGAAGACCAACAAATGCTCGCGCTGCTGGTGCGCGGTCATCGACGTAACATCCCTAAAGACAAATTCGCCGAGTTTGGCGAAGACGGCATCAAGCTGATTCGCCTGTGCGTGCTACTGCGCTTTGCGATTTTGTTCTATCACATCCGGGGTAATCAGGAGGCGTCGCAAGTCAAACTGCGCGCTCACGGCGACCACCTGGAAGTGATGTTCCCCGAAGGCTGGCTGGCACAAAACCCGCTGACTCAAGCCGACTTCGAGCAAGAAGCACAATGGCTAACGCGAGTTGGGATTGTGCTGACGGTGTCTTAAAGACCTGAGTGCCGTAGCAGCTGCCGAAGGCTGCGTCCGGCGGTGAAACCGCCGTAAGGCCTAATATCGCGGTGTTTAAATTTTACCGGGACTTCAGGGTTTACGAGCGCTTCGCACTCGGACGCAGCCTGCGGCAGCTGCTACGGAACTGGGCCTTTACACCGATGGGCCGGTGCTGACGGTCAACACTGGCAGGCTCAAACGCTCAAGCAAGGTCGCCTGTGCGCTACGCGGGTTCTGGTTACCGGTGGGTGTATTGCGCACATAACGACCGTCAGACTGCAAAATCCAGCTGTGGGTGTTGTCCGTCAGGTAGCACTCCAATTCCTTCTTGACCCGCAGAATCAGCTTTTTGCCCTCGATCGGGAAACACGTCTCCACGCGTTTATCGAGGTTGCGTTCCATCCAGTCAGCACTCGACAGGAACATCTGCTCCTCGCCGCCATTGAGGAAGTAGAACACCCGTGTGTGCTCCAGGAAGCGACCAATGATCGAGCGCACGTGAATATTGTGCGAAACGCCGGGAATCCCTGGTCGCAAGCAGCACATGCCCCGCACGATGAGGTCTATTCTCACTCCCGACTGACTGGCTTTATACAGTGCACGAATGATTTTCGGGTCAGTCAACGAGTTGAACTTGGCAATGATGTGCGCAGGCTTGCCCTCTACCGCGAACTGAGTTTCGCGGGCGATCATGTCGAGCATGCCTTTTTTCAGGGTAAACGGCGCATGCAGCAGTTTCTTCATGCGTAACGTTTTACCCATCCCGATCAATTGGCTGAACAGCTTGCCAACGTCTTCACAAAGCGCATCGTCCGACGTCAGCAAGCTGTAGTCGGTGTACAACTTGGCGTTACCGGCGTGATAGTTGCCCGTGCCCAAGTGTGCATAGCGGACGATTTCGCCCGCTTCACGACGCAGAATCAGCATCATCTTGGCGTGAGTTTTAAACCCCACCACACCATAAATCACCACCGCACCAGCGGCCTGTAGACGGCTAGCCAGTTGCAGGTTGGACTCTTCGTCAAAGCGCGCACGCAGCTCAACCACCGCCGTCACTTCTTTGCCGTTGCGCGCAGCATCCACCAGCGCGTCAACGATTTCGGAGTTGGCACCGCTACGGTAGAGCGTCTGGCGCACGGCAAGTACATGCGGATCTTTGGCCGCCTGACGCAACAAATCGACGACCGGAGTAAACGACTCAAACGGGTGAAGCAGCAAAATATCCTGCTTGCTGACCACGCTGAAAATGTTCTCACTGTTCTGCAACAGCTTGGGAATGGCTGGCGTAAACGGCGTGTATTGCAGCTCCGGGTGGCTATCCAGCCCGGTGATGCTGAACAGCCGTGTCAGGTTGACTGGACCATTGACCGTATACAGCTCGGTTTCGTGCAGGTTGAACTGTTTGAGCAAGTAATCGGACAGATGTTTAGGGCACGTATCCGCCACCTCCAGACGCACTGCATCGCCGTACCGACGTGAGAACAACTCGCCACGCAGGGCGCGGGCCAGGTCTTCTACATCTTCCGTATCGACAGACAAGTCTGCGTTTCGGGTCAGTCTGAACTGATAGCAGCCCTTGACCTTCATGCCTTGGAAGAGGTCATCGGCATGGGCATGAATCATCGACGACAGGAACACATAGTTGTCCCCTGTACCGCCAACGTCTTCAGGCACCTTGATCACTCGCGGCAATAAACGCGGTGCCGGGATAATTGCCAGACCCGAATCACGGCCAAAGGCATCAATGCCTTCAAGCTCGACGATAAAGTTCAAGCTTTTGTTAACCAGCAACGGGAACGGATGCGTCGGATCAAGGCCGATAGGCGTGATGATGGGTGCTATTTCGTCGCGGAAAAACTTGCGAACCCAAGCTTTGATCTTGGTATTCCAGTGGCGCCGACGAATAAAGCGCACCTGATGCTTTTCGAGTTCAGGGAGCAAGATGTCGTTGAGAATCGCGTATTGGCGATCAACGTGACCGTGCACCAACTCACTGATCCGCGCCAGCGCTTGATGCGGCTGCAAGCCATCTGCGCCCGCTTGTTCACGAGCAAAGGTAATTTGCTTCTTCAGGCCGGCGACACGAATCTCGAAAAATTCATCCAGATTGCTGGAGAAAATCAGCAGGAATTTCAGCCGTTCCAGTAATGGATAGGACTCATCCAGCGCCTGTTCCAGCACGCGAATATTGAACTGCAATTGCGACAGTTCGCGATGGATATACAGGCTGCTGTCATCCAGGCTCGGAATGGCGATCACTGGGTGCGCCGCCGCAGGTGTTTCCGCCGCCGCTGGAGCATGGGTGTCCTGCACGGGTGGCGTTTGCGGGGCCGGCTCAACCATCGGTTGGGCCTCGGTAGCAGCGAGTTCTGTCAGTCCTTCGGTATTCATTGAATGTTCCTGTAAGAGCGGGTTGACTCTCGTAACAGTTAAGCGGCGCATGCGGTCAAGCTGCCAGAATGCCACCAACGCCGGTGGGTTTAAACCGCTCGAAGGTGCTTTGTGTAAGTCAGAGCCTGTTAGAGGACGATTTGTCGATTTTGTTCGTGGTAAACACGCCCACACCTGCGCGCGCCTTTTATACCGACCCTCCATGAACACTAGATGACAACGCATATGATGTAGGTCAAATGGAAATCATTTGTAGGAATTGTTAACGACAAGAGACCTTCCGAGACTTTCCTGAACGTGCCTTAAGGCGTAGGCTGCGCGTTCAATTTCGCCAGCATCCAGACAATGCTCCAACAATTTCTTCAAGAATTCGGCTACTTCGCCCTGTTTCTAGGGACGTTCTTTGAAGGTGAGACCATTCTGGTTCTCGCAGGCTTCTTGGCGTTCCGCGGATACATGGACCTCAAACTGGTCATGATTGTGGCGTTCCTCGGCAGCTATGCCGGCGACCAGCTGTGGTATTTCCTGGGGCGCAAACACGGCCGCAAATTGTTGGCGCGCAAACCGCGCTGGCAGCTGATGGGCGACAAGGCGCTGGAGCATATCCGCAGGCACCCTGATATCTGGGTACTGAGTTTCCGTTTCGTCTACGGCCTGCGCACGGTCATGCCTGTGGCCATTGGCCTGTCCGGCTATCCGCCGGGGCGCTACTTGCTGCTCAACGGTATTGGCGCGGCCATCTGGGCCATTGCACTGGCGACCGCGGCTTATCACTTTGGCGCGGTACTTGAGGGCCTGCTGGGCAGCGTTAAAAAGTATGAACTCTGGGTGCTCGGTGCTCTGCTCCTGCTCGGTGTGTGCCTGTGGATACGTCGCCGCATCAAAAATGCCCGTATTGCAAAACAGACGGCATTGGAAGAAAAAAACAAAGCCGCTGCAACCACAGATATCCCGCCTTCCGAATAGACCTGTCAGCTCCATCGGATAACACCGCCGCCTTGATGATCCAAGCCCCGGCGGTGTACAAAGCCCTATAGCTTCACACGCCGAATCCGGCGACATTAGGGCCATGTCCAAAGGAGACTTCCAATATGACTCAGAAAAAAGTTGCCGTGATTCTCTCCGGTTGCGGTGTCTACGACGGCGCTGAAATTCATGAGACCGTTATTACCTTGCTGCGCCTGGATCAACGCGGTGCCAAGGTTCAATGTTTCGCACCCAACATTGCGCAGCATCATGTGATCAACCACCTGACGGGCGAAGAAATGCCGGAGTCGCGCAACGTGCTGGTTGAGTCGGCGCGTATCGCTCGTGGCGATATCAAGGATATTAGCGAGGCCAATGTCGAAGATTTCGACGCGCTAATCGTTCCGGGCGGGTTTGGTGCAGCCAAGAACCTTTCGGATTTTGCCTTCAAGGGCACCGAATGCGCCGTTCAACCGGATGTGCTGGCGCTGGCCGAAGCCTTCGCCGAAGCCGGTAAACCGATTGGCCTCATGTGCATCTCGCCTGCCATTGCCGCCAAAATCTATGGCCCGGGCGTGGTTTGCACCATCGGCAAAGACGCCGATACAGCGGCTGCGGTCAGCAAAATGGGCGGCGAACATCACGAGTGTGACGTGTCTGAAATCGTTGAAGACAAAGCTCGCAAACTCGTCAGCACACCCGCTTACATGCTCGCCAACTCCATTAGCGAAGCGGCTTCTGGCATCAACAAAATGGTCGACCGCGTGCTGGAACTGACTCAACAGGAGTAATCAGCCCCGCATCAATCGGGTCAGAATCCGGTCAAGTGAATTGGCGAACGCTTGTTTCTCGCGCTCGCCATAGGCACCCTGCCCGCCGCCCATCTGGCCCTGCTCACGCAGGTCGGTAAACAGGTTACGCACCGCCAACCGCTCACCCATGTTTTGCGGGTCAAACTCCTTGCCGCGAGGGTCCAGTGCTGCCACGCCCTTTTTTACCAACCGGTCAGCCAGCGGCACATCGCTACAAATCACCAATTCACCGGGTACGGCATGCTCCACCAGATAGTCATCTGCTGCGTCGGGGCCGCTGGGCACGACGATCAGCTTGACCAGCGCGTACGTGGGTTTGATCTGGCTTTGCCCCGCCACCAGCACCACTTCGAACTGACGCTTGAGCGCGAACTTGATAACTTGATCCTTCGCAGCCTTTGGGCAAGCGTCTGCGTCAATCCAGACTCGCATGGTGGGTACTCCTGAAGTGAATAATGGGCCTGCAACCTACGTCCGTAGCAGCTGCCGAAGGCTGCGTCCGGCAGCAAAGCTGTCGTAAAGCCAGGCTCCTCGGTGTGCCGGGATACCTGGAACTCAGGATTTACGATCGCTACGCAATCGGACGTCGCCTCCGGCAACTGCTACGAAGCCTGCACCCGGCGCCTTTCAGCCAGTTTGCTACGCCCGAAGAGCACCGCAATCGCCGCCAGCGCCAACACTTGTGCGCCCAGTGAATAGGCGTCCGCGTGAATGCCCAGCCAGTCGAACTCAAAGAACGCAACGGGTCGCGTACCGAAAATACCGGCTTCTTGCAGGGCCTTCACGCCATGCCCCGCGAACACGACTGACAAAGCGCACAGCAATGCCGCATTGATGCCGAAGAACAGCGCCAGCGGCAGCTTGGCCGAGCCGCGCAGAATGACCCACGCCAGACCGATCAACAGCACCAATGCCGTGGCACCTCCCGCTAGCACGGCATTGTGGCCGGCCGGGCCGGCTTGCAGCCACAGGGTCTCGTAAAACAGGATGACTTCGAACAGTTCTCGGTAAACCGAAAAGAACGCCAAAATGGCAAAACCAAATCGACCGCCACCGCTGACCAGGCTGCTTTTGATGTAGTCCTGCCACGCTGCCGCATGACGCCGGTCGTGCATCCACACGCCCAACCACAACACCATGACGCTGGCGAACAAGGCGGTACAGCCTTCGAGCAGTTCACGCTGGGCGCCACTGACATCAATCACATAGGCAGCCAAGGCCCACGTCGTCAACCCCGCAACCAATGCCAAGGCCCAACCGGCGTTGACGCTGCGTACCGCAGATTGCTGACCCGTGTTGCGCAAGAAGGCAAGAATCGCCGCCAGCACCAGAATCGCTTCAAGCCCTTCGCGCAGCAATATCAGCAAACCGGAGATGTAGCTCAATGACCAGCTCAGACCGTCGCTGCCCAGCAACCCTGCCGACTCTTTAAGCAAGGCTTTAGCCGCCTCCAGACGCTGCTCAACCTGTGCAATCGGCAACCCGTCCTGCAGCGATTGCCGATACGCCATCAGCGCTTTTTCGGTGTTTTTGCGCACGTTGCTGTCAACGTTATCCAACGAGCTTTCAACCAGCTCAAAGCCTTCCAGATACGCGGCCACAGAGAGGTCGTACGCTTGTTCGTGATCCCCTTCGCGGTAAGCGACCAGGCTCTTGTCGAGCGTTTCGCTGGTGTAGTCCAGCAACTGCGCAGGACCACGCTTGACCTGCGGCGGTTGGGCCCGTTGAGCACGGAACGTTGCCGCCGCTTGTGGGCCTGCAGCTGCCAGTACTTCATTGGGTGTTTGACGGGCAAGGTCGGCAAGGTTGTAGGTTTTCTCTGTCTTGGCAGCCGCCGGATCGGCACTCAAACCTGCAACATAGGTCGCCAGATCCCAACGCTGGCGCTCGTCCAGTTGGTCGGCAAACGACGGCATATCGGTGCCTTCAACGCCTAAGGTCAAGGTGTTGAAAATAGCGTAAAGACTCAGACGATCCAGCCGCGCTGCGTCGCGAAGATTGGCGGGGGGCGGTGTCATGCCGAGGCTGGCCGGGCCATCTCCCGCCCCGGTTTCGCCGTGACATACCGAACATTGCTGCGCATACAGCGTCGCACCGCGGGCCGGGTCGGGGGTAATTACCGGTGCTTGACTGACTTCGTAAGCCGCCGCCAGCTTGGCCCCAAGCTGGCGCGCTGCACGGGCCACGCTGGCGCCGTCTTCACGCCGTTCGATTGCGCCCTGCAAGGCACTGACGCCTTGTACCAGTTCGCCATGCTCAGGACGATCTGGCAGGTCAGCAATCAAGCCTTTAAGCACCGACAAAAATTCCAGCTGCTCGCGATACTCGGTTTCGTCGATGACCTTGCCATCTTCAACCGTAGGCGGATAGTCAGCCCCAATGTAGTCGATCAGGTGCAGCGCTTGTGAAGCACCTTCCGGGGAATTGGCAGATACGGCAAGGCTGCACAACGCGAGCGCTGGCAGGATCAGCCAGGCCAAGAAACGCGAGCGGGCGGTCATGGATAAATCCGAATGGAAATGAGAAGTAACACATTGTTCACTTCCCATGACCGCGACTCAAGATGTTTAAGTGGTGGCGCGGTGCAATGTCGCCAGAAAACCGGCTGCGCCTACGAACAAACCCGCAAAGGTGCGGTTCATGCGCCGCTGCTGCTTGGGGGTACGCAACATGCGCAGCACTTTGGAAGCCAGCCCGGTGTAGCCGGCCATGACAATCAGGTCAACGCAGATCATGGTCACGCCCAGCGTTAGATACTGGCTTACCAATGGCGCGTTAGGGTCTACAAACTGCGGCAACACCGCGAGCATGAATACCAGCGCTTTGGGGTTGCTGACGTTGACCAGAAATCCCCGAAAGATCAGCGCCAGCGGCTTGCCGATGGGGCGCACGGCAGCGTCATCGGAGAGATCAGCCGGCATGGCCCGCCATTGTTTAACGGCAAGGTAGATGAGGTAGGCCACGCCGAACCATTTGATCGCGTAGAAGGCATTGGAAGAAGCCGCGAGCACCGCTCCGACGCCGGCGGCAACGATCGCGATTTGCAGCGCCAACCCCAATTGCAGGCCTAAAGCGTTCCAGTAACCGCGCCAGAACCCGTATTGCAGGCCGCACGACATTGAAGCAATGGCACCCGCGCCGGGCGACAGGCTGATCACCCAACAGGCTGCAAAAAAGGCTAACCACGTTTCCATCGACATCGCGCACCCCGGACAAATGCTGTAACAAGTCCATCAAGCTAATGCGCGTCTGTCGAAGAATCAACTGTGTTTCGGCGTCAGATGTCGCCTTCACGCCAGCGGCGCACCGAGCGCTGGAAGAACAGGCTGTTGGGAACTTGCACCATACTGCTGCCGCTGCCGGCTTCTGCAGGTTCAATCAAGGTGGTGTAAAGCAGGTTGATGGCGACCACACGGCCTTTGACACCCGGCTTATCGAGGGTGTCGAGCAGCTCCACCACATCGCCAATCCGAAAGGGTCCGACGGTGAAAATCAGCACCGCGCACAGCAGGTTGGACAGCACACTCCACATCGCGAAGAAGGCAATCGCTGCTACGGCGACAAAGCCCGACAGGGCTGTCCACAACACCGTGGCCGAAACACCGAGGCGTTCCAGCACGAAAATCACCGCGCTGCCCATGATGAACCAGCGCAAACCACCTCGCAGCGGCAGTAGCAACTGCGGCGGTAAGGAAGGGTAGCGCTCACCCATGCGGGTCAGAAAACGCGCCACCCCACGTTGCAGGAAGTAACCCACCAGCAGGATCAAGAGGATTTGCACGCCAATCCACAGAGGGCCGATCAATTGCGCCGGCACCGGTAGGTTGAGGGCTTCCATCAGGACAGTGCCTCCAGCTCCGCTTGCAAGCTTTCAAGCAGCTCCAGTGCTTCCATCCAGCGCTCTTCGAGCTGGCCTTCCAGCACTTTAAGCTTGGCCTGTTCAGCCAGCAGCTCACGCAGTTCGTCTTTGCGAGCGGCTTCGTAAACGCCGCTGTCGCCCAGACTGGCTTCAATTTTGGCGAGTTTTTCGTTGACCTTGCCCAGCTCGCTTTCGAGCTTGTCGGCTTCGCGCTTGTGCGGGGCCAATTGTTGACGCAGCGCTGCCGCTGCCTGACGCTGAGCCTTTTTATCGGTCTTGTCAGGGTTAACCGGCGTATTGCTGGTCGGGGCATTGCGCAAGCGGTAGTCGGCCAACCAACGGGCGTAGTCTTCGAGGTCGCCGTCGAATTCCTCTACCTTGCCGTCTGCCACCAACAGAAACTCGTCCGTGGTGCTTTTGAGCAAATGCCGATCGTGAGAGACCACCAGTACCGCACCGCTGAACTCTTGCAGGGCCATGGTCAGCGCCAGACGCATTTCGAGGTCAAGGTGGTTGGTCGGTTCGTCGAGCAGCAACAGGTTGGGACGGCCCCAGGCAATGAGCGCCAAGGCCAGACGGGCTTTCTCACCACCGGAGAAGTTTAGAACTGGCTCATCGATGCGCGCACCCCGGAAGTCAAAACCTCCGAGGAAGTCGCGCAGCGTTTGCTCACGCTCAGTAGGCGCCAGACGCTGCATGTGCAGCAACGGGCTGGCTTTGGAGTCCAGTGAGTCCAGTTGGTGTTGAGCAAAGTAGCCCACCACCAGATTTTCACCACGGGCCAGACGGCCCGACAGCGGTTCCAGCTCGCCCGCAAGGTTTTTGATCAGGGTCGATTTACCGGCACCGTTCGGCCCAAGCAAACCAATGCGCGCACCTGGAACCAGTTGCAGCTTGACCTTCTCGAGGATGGTTTTATCGCCATAGCCCAAGCGTGCATCGGACAAGTCGAGCAGCGGGCTGGAAAGTTTCACCGCCTCGCGAAACACAAAGTCAAACGGCGAATCGACATGGGCCGCGCTCAGTTCTTCCATGCGCTCCAGGGCTTTGATCCGGCTTTGAGCCTGACGTGCCTTGGTCGCTTGGGCCTTGAACCGAGCGATGTAACTTTCCATGTGCGCACGTTGTGCCTGTTGCTTTTCGTAGGCTTGCTGCTGCTGAGCCAGACGCTCGGCACGGGCGCGCTCAAAGGCGCTGTAGCCGCCGCGATAGAGCGTGATTTTGCGCTGATCAACATGGGCGATGTTATCGACCACGGCATCAAGGAAGTCCCTGTCGTGAGAGATCAGCAGCAAGGTGCCCGGGTAATTTTTAAGGAAGTCTTCAAGCCACAGAATGGCGTCGAGGTCCAAGTGGTTGGTCGGCTCATCGAGCAACAACAGATCAGACGGGCACATTAGCGCTTGTGCCAGGTTCAGGCGCATCCGCCAGCCACCCGAAAAGTCAGCAACCGGACGGTCCATTTGTTCGTTGGTGAAACCCAAACCGGCCAGCATTTTGCGAGCGCGCGCATCGGCGGTGTAGCCATCGGCGCTGTCCAGCTCGGCATGCAGACGCGCCAGCGCGGCGCCGTCTTCTGCGGCTTCGGCCTTGGCCAAATCGGCTTGCACCTGGCGCAAGCGCTGGTCGCCATCGAGCACGTAGTCGACCGCAATGCGGTCGAGGGTGTCGATTTCTTGCCGCATATGGGCAATCCGCCAGTCGGCAGGTAGCAGACAATCCCCGGAATCAGGCGTCAACTCACCCAGCAGCAAGGCGAACAAAGTGGATTTACCGGCGCCATTGGCGCCGACCAGACCGGCTTTGTGGCCGGCGTGCAGGGTCAGCTCGGCGTCTTCTAGCAGACGTTGCGGGCCACGCTGTAAAGTCAGGTTCTGAAGTCGGATCATAATGGCGGCGGAGTCTACCAGCTTCCCTCTCAACTGGCGCGAATTGCACTATGCAGACTGACCTGTGGAATTACTGTTTGAACCTCTATGCCCGGCCGGGTGTAGAGCCCGCGTGTTTACGCCTGCAAGACCAAGGCCTGGACGTATGCCTGTTGCTCTGTGCGGCATGGCTGCTACAGCGGGGTATAGTCTGCACTGAGGCGCGGATGGCGCAATTGAAGGACTGCGCCGAACCGTGGCAGCGCGAGGTGGTACAACCATTACGGCAATTACGCACACAGTGGCGCGAAGCGGCCGCACACGATGAGTCGCTGGCAGTGATGCGCTCGCAGATCAAGGCATTGGAGCTGGAGGCTGAACGGACGTTGTTGCGGCGTTTGGAGGAGGCAACCCAGCAATGGTCTCCTGCTCAATCGCAAGATAACTGCGACTGGCTGGGAAAAATGGCCGCGGGTATCGACCACCCTGATCGCGGCGCGCTGCACACATTGCGCGCCGCAATCAGCCCCGCTTAGGAAGCGCTGGAAGACGTTGTTGCTGGCGCAACGGATGCTGCCGGGGACGTAGCCGCTGCGGTTGCTGCTGAGGCCGCAACAGGCGCTGTAGCCGGTTTGGCTGGCGTAGCAGCAGGTTTGGCTGCCACTGGTTTGGCTGCCACTGGTTTTTTAACGGCTGGCTTGGCTGCAGCTGGTTTGGCTGCTGGTTTGGCGGGTGCCTTGGTGGCGACTGCCGGTTTAGCGGCTGGCTTTGCGGCTGGCTTAGCAGCAGCCGGTTTAGCTGCGGCGGTTTTCAGCGCTGGTTTGGCTGCGGCTTTCACCGGTGCTTTGACGGGTGCCTTGGGTGCTGCAGGCTTGGCAGCCGGTTTAGCCGCTGCGGTTTTAGCGGCAGCCTGTTTGACGGCTGGGGCTTTTGCTGCAACTGGCTTGGCGGCAGGTTTAGCGGCTGGCTTGGCCGCGCGGGAAGCTACCGGCTTTTGCGCTGGCGCTTTGGCAGCAGGTTTGGCTGCTGCTTTTGCCGGTACCTTGGCGGGAGCTTTGGCAGGCGTTTTAGTCGCAGTTTTTTTAGCAGCAGAGGCTGGCTTGGCGTCGCGAGTCGACAACGCTTTGCTCACCGCTTCTTTAACGCGACCCACACCTTGGGCCAACTTCAGGCTTTCTTGGGCATCACGCTTGAGTTGTTGAATGTAATCGCGGGTTTCAGTCTGGCGCTCTTTGAGCGAATCCAGAAGTTGCTCCAGCTCTTTAACCGCAGACTTGGCCTTGGATTGAGCTTTGGACTTGCCAGCATGCGCAGCCTCTTGCAGCTTTTCACGCGACTTGTGCAATTTTTCCTGCGCTTTACCGCGCTGCTTCTCAAGCTTGGCGAGCAATTTCTCAGCATCAGCCAACGCTTGGGAACAAGCGTTTTCCAAATGCTCAAGCAAGCTGCCTGAGAGCTGTTGGAGCAGGTGCAACGGCGTATTTACTGGCTTCTTTTTGGCCGACATGGTTTACCTCCTGGCTGAAGTGAGTGCGGCTCATACTAGACCTCTGTAGGAACCGCCGCTAGATCATCTTGACACTAACGATAGCTGTGGGTTGCATGGCGTCTAGAAACTTGTGCCAGATCCTTTTTAAATAATCATCGCGCTCCATTCTCAAGGTCGATTAACACGCTTGTCAGCTCCGAATATATTCACGTTTCTACGCCTGCGCGCTGGCATAATCCTGCGCACTTCAGGTCGGAGAGTGTCCATGCCGCGTTACCTTTTTTTGACGTTACTGAGCCTCGTACCGCTGGCCCACGCGGCCTCACCTCCCAGCCCTGACGCCGCCCACGACCTGGCTTACAGCCTGGGTGCCAGCCTTGGTGAGCGCTTACGTGACGAAGTTCCAGAGTTACAGATTCAGGCATTGATCGAGGGCCTGCGCACGGCGTATCAAGGCAAACCGCTGGCTTTAAGTGATGAGCGCATCGAAGCGATTCTGACCGAGCATCAGGCAAACGTTGAAAACGCGAGCACGGCACCACGCAGTGAAATGGCCTTGGCCTTTGAGCGTGATTTTTTATCGAAAGAGATTCATAAGGTGCATGCGCGAGAACTGTCAGACGGCATCATCGTGACTGAGCTAAAACCCGGCACTGGCGCCAAACCGGGGGCGCAGGATTCGGTGTATGTGAACTATGTGGGCCGTCTGCCAGACGGCACCGTATTCGATCAAAGCACCCGGCCCCAATGGTTTCGCCTGGACAGCGTTATTGCCGGATGGCGCAGCGCGCTGGTGCAGATGCCGGTGGGGGCAAAGTGGCGAATGGTGATTGCATCACGCCAGGCTTACGGCGCTACGGGAGCTGGGGATTTAATTGCACCCTATACGCCGCTGGTGTTTGAAGTCGAGTTGCTCGACAGCAAAAAGTGATATCCAGAGAACGAAAAACGGCGCGCCTTGCGCACCGTTTTTTGAAGCGCCTAGGCCTAGGCCTGTATCGCTTCGACTTCTTTTTGTTTGTGCGCGTTGTGCAGCACTTCAATCAGGCAGTCTTCAAGTTCGAAACGCTCATCCAGCAAGGCACCGAGCTCTTTGAATTTAGCGGCAAGGATGTCGCAAGCAGGGTCATGGTCTTTTCCACAGCGCTCATGGAAAGCTAAGGCCGCCTCTGTGCTGACGTCGATTCGCGGGTAAATACTTTGGGCAAACTCCAGCGCCCGCACATCATTAAACGCTTTGGCTTCTTCAGCCAGCTCCGCATAAATCTCAAAATGACCTGCGGAAACGTAGTCGACTAAAATCACACAAAAATCTTTTTGAGGCTTTCGCTTGGGGTTTGAGCTCATTTGCTCAAGCTTGACAGCCTCATACGCCTCGATAAGTTGTTCGCGCTCTGCAAGCCAGCGATCAATCAGCTTATGGACGCCATTGAAACGTTCCTGAGCATTCTTGCAACTCTCGAGCATGACGATCTCTCTTCCCTTGTGGGCTTAGGCGGTCTGGCGATAGCCAGCCAGTCTGAGCCCAAATGTGCAAAGCGCACCTGGATTGGGCGGCATATTTCCAATAATGCGTGCGGGCCAGATTATGCTCGCACAGCGACGGCTTCAAGGTACGCACGAGAGAAAGTTCATACAAGCGTTTAATCTTGACTGCTACGTCACGCCGCATGCACGGGTGATACCCGATACGAGAGCGCTCGAATAATTTGATAACCACTCAGCACACTTAAACCGGCAAAGGCCAGCAAGCTCAGTTCAGCCACCCGCAAATCGAAAATGCTCCAGTGAGTCAGCACACACGCTTCGCTGCCCCGGTAGATGGTCGACACTACTTCGGAAAGCGGCAGGTTGTGCAAGATTGCGCCAAGATCAGGCTGACAAAACATCAGTTGCTCGGGTGCCTGACTTTGTAGAAGCACCTGCCTCAAAGCACTGCCAGTACCTCCTAGCGCAAGCACTGTGGACACAATGGAGTAAACCCTCATGCCGCTAAAACGCGGCCTTTGAACGAATGCCATCAGGTTGACGATACAAAAGCCCAGCAAGAAATACCGCTGAATCTGACAGAGCAGACACGGTTCAAACCCCAGCCCATATTCCAGAAATAAGGAAGCCCCCATGACGAGGCTGCCAAGAAGGAAAGCAAGGAGAAAAATGAAACGTGAGCAGGCCAAAAACATGGCTTTTCCGTAACAAAATTGGTAGCTGGCTACGGTAGATGAAAGCCATTGGCCGTTTCAAGATGGCTCACTGGCGAACCGTCTTTAAGGCTGTAGGGAATAACAAACAGATCTTGCAGGAGAGATGCAATTGGCCTGTAGGAAATAACTTCAAGGCTCATTTCATGCCTGTTTTACACCTGTTGCGGTATCACTTCCTGCACTCACTCTTCGCTTAAAGCGAAGAATTTGTAGGAGGCATCAAGCGATATGAACGAGGGAGCGGCTGTAAAAAAAGCCTCCGCTCACCGCGCTCGTTCATCGTTTAACGAACCTTTACCAGGCTTAAGGACAGGACGCGCTTCAGGCAGGCAACGGCAGCGCCAGCAGGCGCTCATCCAGCATATTCAAGCCCTCCTGAAACAACTGATTGCTGCGTCCCGTATCGCCCAGCTGAGCCAGCAAGCGCGCCAGTTCGGCGCAGGTCTCAGGATTACGTTCAATCTTGAGACTACTTTCAAAGTAGTCACGCGCTTTACCCCACAAACTGTTTTGCAGACACAGACGACCCAACGTCAGTAGCAAACTGGCATCACCGGGGTGCGCCTTCAGCCACCCTTCGGCGGTCTGCAACTGTTTCACCGGGTCACTGCCACGAAGCAAGCCATAAAGTCGAACAAGGTGGCTGTCATAGTTGCGTTTGAGTGCGCCACGCAAGACTTCCTCAGCCTCGGCTTGAGCACCCAGTTGGCGCAATTGTTCGGCATAAGCCAGCACCAGTGCAGGCTCCTGGCGCTGGGCCGAAGTCAGTTGTTGCCACGCCCGCTGCAAGGATTGAAGCCCCGCCTCGCCTTCTGTTTCACGCTGCGCAGCCAGGCTCAGGTTTTGCCCCCAAGCGCGACGTTCCAGCTCCGCCAGCTCATTTGCGGGCAGCACTTTATCTTTGCGCAATTCGGGCAACAAGCGGATCAAAGCAGCCCAATCACCGCGCTGCTGGTGCAAACGCTGCAACTGACGGAGCACTTGCACGTTGTGTGGATGACGCTCGTGCATGGCCTGCAACGTAACCAGCGCTCCTTCGGTATCGGCACGGTCGACTTGCAGCTGGGCATGGCTCAAAGCAATCGCCAGCTCGGCTTGAGGCTGGCGCTCAAGTGCACGCTCCAGCAAACGGTCACTGTCTTCGTACCGGCCTAGCTCATTGGCGGCTCTGGCGGCGCCTAGGTAATAAAGCAATGGCTGGCGCTCGGCTTCGGCGGCTCGTGCGAGGTTTTTTTGCGCACTGGCCCAACGACCCTCCGCGAGGTCCATTTGGCCTTGTTCGATGGCGATTTGCACACGACGGCTGCGGTTACGTCGTGACCAGGGATTGACCAGGCCGGTCGACGTGGTCAGCAGCTCTACCAGCAGCTTGATGCCCCAGACCAGCAGCCACAGCACCAGCACTAATGCCAACGTTGCCCACAGACTGGATTCGTAACGGAAGCTTTTGTAGGCAATCAGCACATAACCCGAGTCTTCGGCGATTGCCAGGCCGATGCACGCCGCCGCTGCGATCAACAAAAACACAATCACATAGAAACGTCTCATGGGCTGGTCTCCTGCGCGGGATTGCCAGCCGCCTTGCCCGGCTCGTCAGCAGAGACGTGGCGACGTTCCAGATAGGCCTGCACTGCGCTCAGGGTGCCCGCGAGGTCGGGGGTTTGCACCGTGACCGGCTGTTTGCTCAGGGCGACCACCTGGTCGAGCAGCTTTTTACTTTGCGCGTTATCCGCATTGAAATTATTTTTCAGCACGTCTTCGGCTTGCGCCAGAGCCCGGGTATAAACCGGCTCTTGGCCATTTAGGGCTGCCCACTGCGCCTGCTCCAGCGCCAGGCTCAGGGCAAGACGCACTTGAGTCAGACTTTGGCCGGCCAACAGTGGCCGTACATTTTTATCCGCGTTGAAGTCGATACGGATGTAATGCGAAATTTCATCCCACCACTGAGCCCAACGACTCGCACCATCACCGTCGGCCGTCAGGCCTAACAGAGAGTCGCCCGCGTCCTTGTAGGCCGGTGCCAGCGCATTGAGCTGTGCCACCTGGTCACGCAAGGCAGCCAATTGCAGGAACAAGCCAGTGCGATCGGGTTGTTCGACGCTGCGCAAGGCTGCAAGAGATTTGGCCAACTGCTCACGGGCAGCGAATGAGCCGGGGTCATTCTGCTCGCGCAAAATATCATCGGCACCCTGCACCAGCGCTTGCGCACTGCTGATGTCTTGCAGGGCTGACAAGCGCAGGCTGGCAAGGCGCAGCAAGTGCTCGGCTTCGGCCAGACGCCAATCCTTGCGGCTTGCACCTAATACGGTTTCAAGTCGCTGGTTCAAGCGCTGTTGATCACCTTGCAGTTGCACAACCAATTGACGCTGATTATCCAGCTCATTGGCAGACGGCAATTGATTGAGGCGCGTCAGCAGTTGTTGCTCACCCTGCTTGATCGAGAGCGTCTGCGCCGCCAGCGCCGGCACTTCGCTTAACTGCTGCTCGGTGGTGACTTGCAGATGACGCACCTGCCACACCCCCCAACCGCCGACTGCAACGCCTGCAGCACCGAGCAACAGCGCCACGACGGCCAGACCATTACCCCGTCGCTCGGAACGCGTATCGGGCTTTTGAGCCGGCGCCTGAGGCGCGGGCTGCACGGATTCTTTTGGCAAGACTGTTTCGCTCACGTATCCATCCTTTGCATTAGAAAGCAGGTACGGGATGTTCCCGTAACGCCGCCAGCAAAGCCGTGGCACTGGCACCACGACAATCCACAACGTTTAGCGCCCCGGCATTTCGCGCCATTTGCGCAACCCGAGGGCTTGGAACAAACAACGGTAAAGTTGCCAATTGCGGCCAGGCATCGCCGGCCAATTGGCATAAATGTTCGAAACCCTGCCCACTGCTGACCACCAGGCCGTTCAGGCGTTCCACTTTCACGCGCTCAACCAGCGCTGCTGGCGGATAAGAAGGCAGTTCGCGACGGTACAGCTCAAGGTAGTCGACTTGTGCGCCAAGGTCTCGCAAACGCTCGGCAAGCATCTCTCGCCCGCCCTCCCCGCGCAAAATCAGAACCCTGGGATTGTCGCAGGCAACAGCCTGACCAAACACTGGTAACGCCAGCAAGGCTTCGCTGTCATCCGCGCTTTGAGGGTAGCTAACATCGAGACCATAGTCGGTGAGAATCTGCGCGGTCGCGACGCCGACACTGAACCACTTCTGAGTGGGGGGCTGTGACCAGTATTGGCTGACCAGAGCAAGGCCCAGCCGCGCTGCGGGCTTGCTGACGACAATGACCGCGCAATAGCGATCGAGGTGAGCGATCAGTGCCCGTTGCGCGCCAGTCAATGCCAGCGGCTGGATGGACAGCAGCGGCAAGCTACTGCTGTAAACCCCGACACTGGACAGCTCACACGCCAGCGCTGCCGACTCCTCTGCGGGCCGGGTCAGCAACAAGCGCCAACCTGTCACTCGTGGCCTGCCTCACCGTAAACAGCTTTGAGGATGGCGCCAGCACCTTGATCCAGCAATGCTTCAGCCACCTTGACCCCAAGTTCTGTAGCCGCAGATTGAGGCCCGCGTGCTTGAGCCGTCAGGAGCAGGCTGCCATTGGGGTCGCCTACGAGACCACGCAACCAGATTTGGTCGCCTTCGAGAACGGCATAACAGGCGATAGGCACCTGGCAGCCGCCATTCAAATGCTTGTTCAATGCACGCTCGGCCGTCACACGCACCGCAGTGTCGGCATGATGCAAGGGTGCCAGCAAGGCATGAATTTCACTGTCGGCAGTGCGGCACTCGATACCCACCGCGCCTTGGCCGCCGGCCGGCAAGCTGTCATCGATGCTGATTGCAGAGGTGATGCGGTCTTCAAAGCCGAGGCGAATCAAACCCGCTGCTGCAAGAATAATGGCGTCGTATTCACCCGCGTCCAGCTTGGCCAGACGCGTATTAACGTTGCCACGCAAAAACCGGATATTCAGGTCTGGCCGACGGGTCAATAACTGCGCCTGACGACGCAGACTCGACGTGCCGACAACGCTGCCTTCTGGCAAGTCATCAAGGCTGGCGTGGGTATTGGAAACAAAAGCATCGCGCGGGTCTTCACGCTCGCAAATACAGAACAGGCCCAGACCTTCGGGGAAGTCCATCGGCACGTCTTTCATGGAGTGCACAGCAATGTCTGCTTCGTTTTCGAGCAGCGCGGTTTCAAGCTCTTTAACGAACAGACCCTTGCCGCCGATTTTCGACAACGGCGAGTCCAGTAACTTGTCGCCACGACTGACCATAGGAACCAGCGTCACCAGAAGACCAGGGTGAGCGTGCTCCAAACGGGCTTTGACGTACTCGGCCTGCCACAGAGCCAGGGCGCTTTTACGGGTAGCGATGCGGATTTCGCGAGAGGACATGGATCAATCCGTACTGAATAGATACGGCTGATAATAACAGCTCAGCCAAAACAGCTCTGACTTGTATCAGAAAGTACGTGGCCTCCCTGGCCCGTCTGCTGGCTCTAAAGCTGCTGCATCATTTTGCGAACCCCGGCTACATGACGTCTGCTGACAATCAGCGCATCACCATTGAGCCCACGCAGGTAGAGCTGGAAATGCCCTAACGGCGTACGTTGCAGGCGCTCGATACGGTTGCGCGCTACCAGCGCATTGCGGTGAATACGCACAAAACGGTCGCCGAATTCGTCTTCAAGGGACTTGAGGGGTTCATCGAGCAAGACTTCGCCGCCTTCGTGACGCAGCGTCACGTATTTATGGTCTGCGATAAAGTAGATCACTTGTTCGATGGGAATCAGCTCGATCCCTTTTCGGGTGCGGGCACTGATGTGGCTACGCGGACCGCTGCCCGATTGAGCAGCAGGGCGGGTCAGCGCAGCCAGCTGGCTTCGATTGGGCCGATGCGCCTCTTTCAATGCAGCGCTCAATGCCTCGGCACTGATCGGCTTGAGCACATAACTGAGCCCACTCTCCTGCAAGGCTTGCAGGGAGAACTCGTCCGGTGCGACGCAAAAGACAACCGAAGGCGGTAGCTCGCGCTCACATAATTTGGCTGCAACCTGCAAACCGTCCAGCCCCGGCAGGCCAATGTCGAGTAGCACGACATCCGGCTTGAGGCTTTCGATCAGGCTCAACGCCTCTTCGCCATTTGAGGCGGTGGGTTCCAGCAATGTATAGCCACCAAGCGTGCCAACTAAACGGCTCAAATGCTCGCGGGCCAGGGTTTCGTCATCAACGATCAGGACATTCATATAGCGCTGTATTCCTGCGTGAGTCTCGCACAAGGATAGCGTAGACAGGTGAAGTGACGACCGTCACGGCGATCAACGCTAAGACTAGCGCCAAGGCCAAAAAGTGCCGCAACATCGCAGCGAAATTCACCTGTGTCTGTTGCTCGATTTATTACGGAATCAGTTTAGTCATCTATAAAGACTTGCAAAGACTGATCCATACGACCAACTGTAGACGGTTGCCAAGACGAATGGGCATAAACAGTCAATTTCGTTCCTGTATTTTTTATATCCCATTTCATACAAAAGGTTACCGACGTACGTCAACGTCAGCGCTGGCAACCCTGTTATGATCTGCAGCAACTTTTTGTGTAACTTTCCTCAGCCGATTACGAGCGAATTCATGAGCACCGACAAGACCAATCAGTCCTGGGGCGGCCGCTTCAGTGAACCCGTCGACGCCTTCGTTGCGCGCTTCACTGCCTCCGTCACTTTTGACCAGCGCCTTTACCGTCACGACATCATGGGCTCTGTGGCTCACGCTACGATGTTGGCCAAAGTCGGCGTACTCACCGATGACGAGCGCGACAGCATCATCGAAGGCCTGAAAACCATCCAGAGCGAAATCGAAGCCGGCACGTTTGACTGGCGCATCGATCTGGAAGACGTGCACATGAACATCGAAGCGCGCCTGACCGACCGCATTGGTGTGACCGGCAAAAAACTGCACACCGGGCGTAGCCGTAACGATCAGGTCGCT
Source organism: Pseudomonas helleri (assembly GCF_009600315.1). GTDB lineage: Bacteria > Pseudomonadota > Gammaproteobacteria > Pseudomonadales > Pseudomonadaceae > Aquipseudomonas > Aquipseudomonas helleri_A. The sequence continues at coordinate 53,727 of NZ_WIWC01000020.1, forward strand.
ACCGATATTCGCCTGTGGCTGCGTGACGAAATCGACGTGATCCTGGCTGAAATTACCCGTTTGCAGAAAGGCCTGCTGGAGCAGGCAGAACGCGAAGCCGAGACCATCATGTCCGGCTTTACGCACCTGCAAACCGCGCAGCCAGTGACATTTGGTCATCACATGCTGGCGTGGTTCGAAATGCTCAGCCGCGACTATGAACGCTTGGTCGACTGCCGCAAGCGCACCAATCGCATGCCTCTGGGCAGCGCCGCACTCGCTGGCACCACTTACCCGATCGACCGCGAATTCACTGCTCAATTGCTGGGTTTTGACGCCGTGGGCGGTAACTCGCTGGACAACGTGTCGGACCGCGACTTCGCCATCGAATTCTGCGCCGCGGCCAGCATTGCGATGATGCACTTGTCGCGTTTCTCTGAAGAGTTGGTGTTGTGGACCAGCGCGCAGTTCCAGTTCATCGACTTGCCCGACCGCTTCTGCACCGGCAGCTCGATCATGCCGCAAAAGAAAAACCCGGACGTCCCTGAACTGGTGCGCGGTAAAAGCGGCCGTGTATTTGGCGCGCTGATGGGCCTGTTGACCCTGATGAAAGGCCAGCCACTGGCCTACAACAAGGACAACCAGGAAGACAAAGAGCCGTTGTTCGATGCGGCTGACACCTTGCGCGATTCGCTGCGCGCCTTTGCCGACATGATCCCGGCGATCAAGCCTAAGCACGCCATCATGCGCGAAGCTGCGCTGCGCGGGTTCTCAACAGCCACCGACCTTGCAGATTATCTGGTGCGTCGAGGCTTGCCGTTCCGTGACTGCCACGAGATCGTTGGCCACGCGGTAAAATACGGCGTTGAAACGGGTAAAGACCTGGCTGAAATGAGCCTGGAAGAACTGCGCCAGTTCAGCGATCAGATCGAAGACGACGTGTTTGCCGTGCTGACCCTCGAAGGCTCGGTCAACGCCCGTAATCACATTGGCGGCACCGCGCCTGCGCAAGTGAAAGCGGCTGTTGCCCGTGGCAAGGCGTTGCTGGCCAACCGCTGAGCACGACTGCAAGGCAGCTAAAAAAAACGGGCACTTTAAGTGCCCGTTTTTTTATCCCGCGCTTAAGCCAGGCTTTATTTCTTGCTACTGATCCAGGCCAGAAACTGCGGCATGACCGCTTCTTTATCCGCCGCAATTTTCTGCACGTGCGGGTTTTGCTCAAGTCGGTCGAGCAGCGCCTTGGCGCCCGGCATATCGGCCAATATGTCCAGGCCAAACACTTTATGCCCTACCGCACACGCCAGACTGACGCTGTACAGGAAGTAAATATCCGCCAGGCTCAGCGCCTCACCCGCAACGAAGGGGGCGAATTTACCGTGTCGCCCCAGCGAAGCAATACCTTCAAGCAACTCGGTACGGGCTTTGGTTTTGATGGCCTCAGGTACGGTCATGCCGAAGAATGCCTCCGAGTACAACGCACGGGCCGGCAACTCGATATACAGCTCAATTTCCCTGGCGAGCGCCAGCACTTGCGCGCGCTCGAAAGGTTCCGTCGGCAACAGCTTTGGACCTGACTGTGTCTGTTCGATGTACTCAAGGATCACGCTGGTTTCGTTGATAAAACCTTGCTCGACACCCAACACCGGGACTTTGCCACGGGGGCTGATGGTCAACGTTTGAGGTGCTGCGCCTGGAAAGAAGGGGACTTCTTCAAAAGCAACGCCCTTTTCCAGCAGCGCCAGTTTGACCATGTTGTAGTAATTGCTGACTGCGAATCCATAAAGCTTAAGCATTGCAAAGCCTCCAGGCCGTATTGGGGTTGGCAGCAGCTGTTATAGAGGTTCGCCGCTAAGCTGGCTAGCAGCATCACTGAGCTGAATGCCGTTAGACTGCCAGCCTTTACTTAAGGAGCCTGCCCATGAGCGAGCCAACTGATATCGACACCGACGAAGAAGAATTCGCCGAAGACACCCTGATTCAGGCGATTGAAAACCAGATTGAAAGCGACAACCCCCCAGCCGCCAAAGCAACATTCAATAAGCTGACTCTGGTTGGCTACGAGCGCGACGATATTCTGAACATGATGGCGCACGTGCTGGCTGTGGAAATTGACGCGCTCCTCGAAGAAGACCGCGCCTTTGATTCGCAATGGTACGAAGCAGCCCTGCGCGCGCTGCCGACCTTGCCGCCCGAGAAGAACTGAGTCGGCTTAGCCGTGCATCGCGGGAGCTCGTTGCCAGTCCAGTTCGCTGGCGGGCATCGGGCGTCCAAACCAGTAGCCCTGGCCCAGATCACAGGTGAGATCGAGCAGTAATTGTGCTTGCTCGACGTGCTCAATCCCTTCTGCCTGCACAGCCAAGCCCATGCTTTGAGACAGTGCGATGACTGCGCGAACAATCGCCACGTCGTCATTGTCTGCTGGTAGCCCGGCGACAAATCCTTGATCGATTTTGAGCTTCTGCACAGGCAACTGCTTGAGGCGTAGCAAAGACGAAAAACCCGTTCCAAAATCGTCAATGGCCAGTCGCAACCCCAAGGTGCGCAGGCGGTGCATTTGCTCTAGTGCGGCTTGCGAATCGTCCATCACAGCACTTTCCGTGACTTCCAACTCCAACAGTGCCGGGTCCAGACCGGTATCGGCCAGTACCGTAGACACCAGCGTGAACAGTTCGGGGCGAGCAAACAAACGGCTGGAGATATTAACGGCCACAAACGACAACTCGACGCCAGCCGATTGCCACTGGCCCATTTGCCAGCAGGCTTGCTCCAACACCCACGCGTCGATTTCGGCAATCAGACCGGTTCGTTCGGCGATAGGAATAAATTCGCCCGGCGATATCAAACCTCGCACCGGATGCTGCCAGCGCACCAGCGCCTCAACGCCAATCAGTTGGCAGGTCTTGAGGTCATGCACCGGCTGGTAGTACACACGCAGCTCTTGTTGCTCCAATGCCCGGCGCAAATCATTGGCCACTTCTACCCGGTATTGCGCGTGAGTGGTCAGCTCTTCGGTGTAGACGGCATAGCCCTCGCGCCCCGCTTTTTTGGCCTTGTACAACGCCGAGTCGGCGTTACGCAGTAATTGCTCGGCGTTTAAAGCGTCACGGGGGAATACGCTGATGCCCACGCTGGCACTGATAAACAGCTGATGTTTCTCAACCTCAAAGACCCCTTTCATCACCTCCAACACCTGCTGCGCAGCCAACGCCGCTTCAGCCGTGCGCGGGCAATTGTCGACCAACACGGCAAATTCATCGCCTCCCAATCGAGCCACTGTGAAACCTTTGCCGAACAGACGCTGCAAACGGTCCGCGACCCTTTTGAGCAACAAATCACCGATGTTATGGCCCAGGCTGTCATTGACGATTTTGAAGTGATCAAGATCAATCATCAGCAGCGCGCACCCAGAAGAATGCCGTAGCGCCGAGGCTAATGCCTGCTCAGTGCGATCGGTAAACAACAGTCGGTTGGGCAAGTCGGTCAGCGCGTCGTGGTGCGCCAATCGGGTCAATTCGGTCTGGGATTTTTTTATCGCCGAAATATCCGTGAAGACTGCGACATAGTGAGTCACCTGCCCTTTGCCATCGGTGATCGCGCGGACCGTTTGCCACTGCGGATACACCTCGCCATCTTTGCGCCGATTCCAGATCTCACCATTCCAGTCACCACTTTCTTGCAATGACTTGAACACCGCCTGATAGAACTCGGGGCCATGACGGCCCGACTTGAACATATTGGGGCGGTGGCCCAACACCTCGGCGGCGGTATAGCCGGTGATTTCAACCAGCGCACGGTTCACATGCACAATCGTGCCCCTGCAGTCTGTGACCAGCACGCCTTCACGTGTGCAATCGAACACCACGGCCGCTTGGCGAAGGCGTTCTCGATCCTGGCGTTGATGCTTCAAACGGGCGCCTACCCCCATAAAACTGAGCAGCCGTGCACGGGCTATAAAAATCAACACGGCGCTAATAAACGCCCATAAATAACCGTTGATCCGTTGCCACTGGGCCAACTGCCCCCAATCATCGAAATAACTGTTCAATAAATGATCAGATATTTGCAGCCAGAAAACCGATAACAGCCCGTACAACAGGGCCGCACGCAAGGCATCGCGATAAGAAACCGACATAAGAAAGTTAAAGCACCTACAAAAAAAGAGGAATTATAGTGTAAGAAACATCTGAATACTCTTATCTGAAAGGTCGACTGGTTTTATCTGGCAGCAAGAGGATAATGCGCGTTGCAATTTTTTTTTGTCTTCCCGAGGGCCAAACAGCCTATGTGGTACAACGGTTTTCTCGACTTGTCAGCCTGGCAACTGGTTGCAGTCACCCTGTTGATGACCCACGTGACCATCATTGGGGTCACGGTTTATCTGCATCGCTATTCAGCGCACCGCTCTTTGGAGCTTAACGGTGGTCTGAAACACTTCTTCCGCTTCTGGCTGTGGTTGACCACTGCGCAGAACACCCGCGAGTGGACTGCCATCCACCGTAAGCACCACGCAAAATGCGAAACCGTTGATGACCCGCACAGCCCGGTCATCAAGGGGTTATCGACTGTTTTGCGCAAAGGTGCAGAGCTGTACCGCGAAGAGGCACAAAACGCGGAAACACTGCGCATTTACGGTAAGAACTGCCCTGAAGACTGGATAGAGCGAAACCTGTATTCGCGCTACAAATTACTGGGCGTGGGCATCATGCTAGCCATTGACCTGCTCTTGTTCGGCGCCATCGGCCTGACCATCTGGGCGATCCAGATGATGTGGATCCCGGTGTGGGCTGCAGGCGTGGTCAACGGTCTGGGCCATGCTGTGGGTTATCGCAACTTTGAGTGCCGCGATGCGGCGACCAATCTGGTGCCGTGGGGCATCATCATTGGCGGTGAAGAGCTGCACAACAACCACCATACCTACCCCAACTCGGCCAAGATGTCGGTCAAGAAATGGGAGTTCGACCTGGGCTGGGCGTGGATCAAAGTGTTCAGCTTTTTACGTCTGGCCAAGGTTCAGCGCGTTGCGCCGATTGCCCACCGGGTTGAAGGCAAAGGCAACTTGGACATGGACACCGCAATGGCGATCCTCAATAACCGATTCCAAATCATGGCGCAGTACCGCAAGTTAGTGATTGCACCCTTGGTGCAGCAGGAGCTGTCCAAGGTTGATCACTCGGTTCGCCACCAGTTCCGTCGCGCCAAGCGTTTGCTTTCGCGTGAAACCAGCCTGCTTGAAGATCGCCATCACCAGCGTATCGAAACCCTGCTGGAGCATAGCCAGTCGCTCAAAGTGATTTACGAAAAACGCCTGGCGCTGCAACAGATCTGGGTCAAAACCAGCACCAACGGCCACGACATGCTGGCGGCTATCAAAGAGTGGGTACATGAAGCAGAAGCCAGCGGGATTCAGTCGTTGCGCGAGTTTGCCAATCAGTTGAAGACCTACTCATTGCGGCCTGCTAAAGCGTAAAGGCTACTACCCTCACCCCAACCCTCTCCCAGAGGGAGAGGGGGCTGGTTTGGGTTGATCTTGAGGCCGCGTGCGGTCAGTTCCCTCTCCCTCTGGGAGAGGGCTAGGGTGAGGGGCTTTGCTTCTTCACCAACCGCGCCAACTCTAACGGCCCGACTTTCAACAGTCGGGCCGTTTTGCTTTCAGCAAGTGACTCAACCTCCTCGTCTGACGGCAGATTGGCGACTTGAGCGGCCAAATTCATGACCAGCGCCTCGCGCGAATACACACCGCCGCCCAAGTGATAAATCGCTGCGATCAATTCCCGCAATTCCAACGGCAAGCGCCAGCGAGTGCGCAATGCGGAACCATAGGCGGCACCAAATTCGGCCAAAGATGCGTCAATCATCTGTGTGTCCAGCTCGCCACCGGCCAACTGCCATTCCTGTAAACAGCGCAACACCGCCAGATCACCCATGCGATGCAGCAGCCCTGCGTAATAACAACGTGCTTTGTCCAGGTTCAAGATGCCTGCCAAGGTACGACCATACTCTGCTGTGCGCAGTGACACGGCCCACTGCTGCTGCGCGTAGTCAGCCAGGCAAGGGTCGGTCAGATAGGCACTCTGCTTTAGTGCCAGCCCTTGAATAAGGTTCACGCTTTGCGTCGCTCCCAAGCCTTGCAAGGCCTGCCCAAGCGTCTGCACCGGACGGGGCAGATGTTTGGCGGCGCTATTGACCGCCGCAATCAATACCGCACCGATTTGCGGATCAGTATGTGCGTACTGCTCAAGCAACCCGAGGTCAAGACCGACAGGCCCCATGCTCTGTTTGACGACCGCGTGGACATCCACCGACAGCGGTGCGCCATCACATGAGGTTCGTCGCTGCGTCAAAAAGCCTTTGAGCGTCATGCTCGCAGACAGTGCCGGCACATCACACGAGACCGCTTGCCCAGCACTTAGCAACAAGGTTTGCAGGCGTCGGGTCAAACCACTCATGTCCAACGGTTTAGTCAGATAGGCCGTAGGCGCCAAGGGCAAGGCTTCGCGCACGCTGGCGCTGTCACTGCGCTCACTCAGTAAGATAAAAGGCTGTGGAGTACTGCGACGCAGTTGGCGAACCATGCGCAGCAAATCCAGCCCGCCAATGCCCGGTAATTTGCCGTCAGCTATGACCAGATCGTAGTTTTTTTGCTTCAAGAGCGTCAGTGCTTGCGGACCTTCCTGGCACACGTCCAGCTGCGCATCGCAGCGCACACTCAACACCATCTGTTTAAGCAAATCGCGAGTCCACGTGTCTGGCTCGGCGATCAGCACGCTCGGTACTGCCAGTGAATCTACAGCTGTCATCCAATTTGCTCCCGGCGTAATGCCTGCACCTTAGTCAAAGGGAGCCCGCGCCGGTAGAAAAAATACGCAAATGATTCGCCCAAACCAAAAAAAACCGCCGAAGCGGTTTTTTTTGTCTATCGAGTCACAATTCAGGCATCAGGACTCATGCCAGCTCAGCGAAGCACTCTTCGATGATGGCCAGACCTTTGTCCAGTTGCTCGTCAGGCGAGGTCAACGGCACCAACACACGCAGGACGTTGCCGTATGGGCCGCATGACAGCAGGATTAAACCTTTCTCACGCGCCTTGGCAACTACTTGAGCCACCGCGGCCGCGTTCGGCTTGTGTGTATCACCGCCTTCAAACAGCTCCACGGCGATCATCGCGCCCAAAGCGCGTACATCACCGATGACCGGGTACTTGGCCTGGATGGCTTTGAGACCCGTAACCAGACGCTCGCCAACCGCTTTGCAGCGATCCAGCAGGTGCTCCTCTTCAAACACCTCAAGCACAGCCAACGCAGCGGCGCAGGCAATAGGGCTGCCGGCATACGTGCCACCCAGACCACCCGGTGCGATGGCGTCCATCAGCTCAGCCTTGCCGCATACGCCGGCCAATGGGAAGCCGCCCGCGATGGATTTGGCGAAAGTGGTCAGGTCGGCAGTGATGCCCATCTGTTCCATGGCGAAGAACGTGCCTGTACGGCCCGCGCCGGTTTGCACTTCGTCAGCGATCAACAGAATGCCGTGCTTGTCACACAGCTCGCGCAAGCGAGCCATGAACGCTTTCGGTGCCACGTAGAAACCACCTTCGCCCTGTACCGGCTCGATGATGATGGCAGCGATGTCTTTAGGCTCAGCGTCGTTCTTGAAGATGCGCTCAATGCTGGCGATCGAATCGTCAACGCTGATGCCGTGCAGCTCGCACGGGAACAGGGCGCGGAAGATACCGCCGGGCATCAGGCCCATGCCGGCCGAATAAGGCACGACTTTACCCGTCAGGCCCAAGGTCATCATGGTGCGACCGTGGTACGCGCCAGTGAAAGCAATCACGCCTGCACGGCCAGTAGCAGCACGGGCGATTTTCACGGCGTTTTCAACCGCTTCAGAGCCTGTGGTGACCAGCAGGGTTTTCTTGTCGAAATTGCCCGGCACCTTGGCGTTTATTTTTTCGCACAGCTCAACGTACGGCTCATAGGCCAATACCTGAAAGCAGGTGTGGGTCAACTTGGTCAGTTGCCCTTGCACAGCCGCGATGATTTTTGGGTGCAGGTGACCGGTGTTCAGTACGGCAATACCGCCCGCAAAGTCGATGAACTCACGACCTTCAACGTCGGTCACCGTGGCGTTCTTCGCCGACTCGGCAAAGATCGGGTGGATCTGGCCAACACCGCGCGGTACAGCGGCTTCACGGCGTTTCATCAGAGATGCGTTGGTCTTGTTGCTCATGATGTCCTCATTCGCCGCTTATCACGCGGCGTGGTTCAAGTCTGACGCGCCTAAGTCGCGGCCTTGCCAGCATTCGATGATCGACTGGCATGGCGCACCCGGCCACAAAAGTTAACGATTTGAAGCACAGAGGGGGCATCGCTCTCGTGCCCCTACTGCTGAACCACCCGCCGAGTTAGATGCTCAGGCAGAGATATTTGATTTCCAGATAGTCTTCGATGCCGTACTTCGAGCCTTCACGGCCCAGGCCTGACGCCTTGATACCGCCAAACGGCGCCACTTCGTTGGAGATCAGACCGGTGTTAACGCCCACCATGCCGTATTCCAGCGCTTCGGCTACACGGAACACACGGCTCATGTCGCGCGCATAGAAGTAAGATGCCAGACCGAACTCGGTGTCGTTGGCCATCGCGATGACTTCAGCTTCGTCGGTGAAGCGGAACAATGGCGCCAACGGGCCAAAGGTTTCTTCCTTCGCGACTGCGGCGTTTTTCGGCACATTGATCAGAATGGTCGGCTCAAAGAAGCTGCCTTCCAGGCTGTTGCCGCCAGCCAGCACCGTCGCGCCTTTACTAACCGCGTCAGCAATATGCTCTTTGACTTTGGCCACAGCCTTGTCGTCAATCAGCGGGCCTGTCGTGGTGCCTTCTTCAAGACCGTTGCCGATCTTCAATTTAGCCACTGCAACTTTCAGCTTCTCAGCGAACGCGTCATAAACACCGTCTTGAATGTACAGACGGTTGGCGCACACGCAGGTCTGACCGTTGTTGCGGTACTTGGAAATGATCGCGCCTTCGACGGCCTTATCCAGATCAGCGTCGTCAAACACGATAAACGGCGCGTTGCCGCCCAGTTCCAGCGACACTTTTTTGATGTCCTTGGCGCATTCAGCCATCAGTTGGCGACCGATTTCAGTCGAGCCCGTGAAGGACAATTTACGCACGATCGGGTTGCTGGTCAGCTCGCCGCCGATGTCGCCGGCGCTGCCGGTCACAACACTCAATACACCTTTTGGAATACCGGCACGGTGCGCCAGCTCAACCAGTGCCAGTGCCGAGAATGGGGTTTGCGAAGCCGGTTTGATCACCATGGTGCAACCCGCCGCCAGCGCAGGGCCGGCTTTACGAGTGATCATGGCGGCCGGGAAGTTCCACGGGGTGATAGCGGCGGTAACGCCGATCGGTTGTTTGATCACGATCAGGCGCTTATCGGGCTGGTGACCCGGGATGACGTCGCCATAAATGCGCTTGGCTTCTTCCGCGAACCATTCGATAAACGAGGCCGCGTAGACGATTTCGCCTTTGGCTTCGGCCAATGGCTTGCCTTGTTCGAGCGTCATCAGGCGGCCTAAATCGTCCTGGTTCTCGATCAGCAGCTCAAACCAGCGACGCAGCTTGGTCGCACGCTCTTTGGCGGTCAGTGCACGCCAGGCAGGCAGTGCATTGTCTGCGGCTTCGATGGCGCGACGGGTTTCAGCAGCACCCATTTTTGGCACCGTACCGATAATTTCACCGGTCGCCGGGTTGTTGACCTTGATCGTCTGACCACCGTCCGCGTCTACCCAGGCACCATCGATGTAGGCTTGCTGGCGAAACAACTGTGCGTCTTTGAGCTGCATGTGGGCTTTCCTTAACAGCACCGCGCAGGCGCGGGGCGAATTATTGAGAGTAGAAAGGCGCCATGAAAGGCTGCCGTCAGGAAGTCATTCACTTACCAAAGTATCTAAATGACGCACAAAGATATGGCCGTGCGGTTCAGCACTCAGACAAGAGCGTTTGAAATCTCAAACGAATCCTAGGGACAAAGGGGGTAAAGGACAATAGCCTGTTCGAAAAAAAGAACAAGCCAGTGTTTTATACCGTTTTGTCTCTTGTCGCCATTAATAGCCTATAACCCGCAAGGAATCACCCGACGAATCAGCGGCATGGACGGGCGACACGCAGATGAGTATCATGGCGCCCGCGTCGCACCAGTAGCTCAGCTGGATAGAGTACTGCCCTCCGAAGGCAGGGGTCGTGGGTTCGAATCCCGCCTGGTGCACCATTCTTCCTCCCTTGTCCAAGGGACTCGCGTCAAAACACCCTCGCCCCGCTCATTGCCGCTTCCGGCACTGCGTATCTGTGGCCAATCGAAAACGACTGCATCGACATCTCTGCGGGCATCTATGCTTGCCGGGACTCTTCGCGTGCCTGCTCAAAAGGATTGGATTATGGAACTGATTCGCCTGTCTAGCCTAATGCGCAGGAGCGCAGCCATCACGGCTGGCCTGCTATTTATGGGCGGTGCCGCAGCAGCGCGGGCCGACGATGCGTGCGCCGCGTTGGCGACGCTGGCCCTGCCCGACACCACCATCACCGAAGCCCGGACTGTCCCGGCAGGTGAATACGCCATGCCACAAAACCCGCTCACCCGGTTGGCCAGCTATTCAGGGATGAACGTCGCAGGCCTTCCGGAGAATGGTCCCAATCCGGCCTTCTGCCGCATTGCGGCCACGCTTAAACCGACCAGCGATTCAGACATCAAGATTGAGGTGTGGCTACCGCTTAAAGGCTGGAACGGCAAGTTCCTCGGTGTAGGCAGTTTTGGTTGGGGCGGCGCGATGATGTTCCCGGCGATGTTGACCGGGATTGAACAAGGTTACGCCACAGCGGCAACGGATACGGGGCACGACTCCAGTACCGAGGAAGGCAAGGGAGGACGCTTTGCACTGGGCCACCCCGAAAAACTGGTCGACTATGCGTGGCGGGCCGATCACTTGATGACCGTGCAGGCCAAAGCCTTGATCAAGGCCTACTACGGCCAGTCGCCCAGCCGTTCTTACTGGATCGGTTGTTCGTTGGGGGGGCTTGAAGGCCTGATCGAGGCCAAGCGCTTCCCTGAAGATTACGACGGTGTTGTCGCAGGCGCGCCGCCGAACCCGATCGTCAAGTTCAATGCTGCACAGCTCTGGACCAGTTGGTTGATCAGCCACAATCCCAACGCGCACATGACCCAAGAGAAATTCGACCTCGTTGCTAAAGCCGCACTCCAGCGGTGCGCCTCACCGGTCGGCCGTAAGCAGGGATTTATCGAGGAACCGGATAAATGCGATTTTGAGCCCGAGCAGTTGTTGTGCAAAGGCAACGAAACAGCTGATTGTCTGACCGCGGCTCAGGTAGACCTGATGAAACAGATCTACCAAGGGCCAATCAACCCCCGTACCCATGAGGTGATTTTCCCCGGCCCGGCCAAAGGCAATGAAAGCCTGCTCGGTGAATTTGTGGATGGCAAACCGTTTCCCGTGGCGTTGGACTTGTTCCAGTACGCCGCGTTTCAGGACCCCGGCTGGGACTGGACAACCCTGGACTGGGACAAGACCGTCAATGAGGCTATCAACCGCCTCGGCCCCCTGATGCATGTGGACGACAATTTAAACCCGTTCTTCTCTCGTGGCGGCAAGCTACTTATGTATGTGGGCTGGAACGATTTTCATAACGGCCAGGAACTGGCCGACTACTACGAGGCACTGATACGCAACGCGGGCGCAGAGATGCGCGATTCGGCACGTCTGTTTTTGGTGCCGGGGATGGGCCATTGCTATGGCGGCGCAGGGTGCGACACGTTCGATAAATTGAGCTACATCGACAATTGGGTAGAACACGGCGTGGCACCGCAGCGGATCGTGGCATCGAAAGTAGTCGATGGCAAAGTCGTCCGCACACGGCCGCTGTGTGCCTATCCGTCCGTGGCGCGGTATGACGGTAAAGGCGATATCGACAATGCCGCCAGCTATGCCTGTGTGGAAGGGACTGCGAAAAAAACCTGAAGACGCGGTTTGGCTCCAACCTTGTAGCCGGTTTAACGATTTAACGGTGGCTTGCCCGCCGATTGCAGCCTTCGTACCTCGTCAGCAGCTACACACCTTAAAAACGTGTAGCCGCTGGCAAATCGGACGAATTACTCCTGAACGCTCATGCCGCCAAAACGGTTCATCATGGCGGCGATAAACTCTTCAAGGCTCATTTTCTGACCGTTCAAGTCCACTTGGCCTGCGGCATAGTTGAGTGACGCAAGGATGTTGGCCCCCTCCACTTTTGCCAGCCCGCTCTGTACGGCCAGGACACCCGCCGTTTCGCTGTTGAGTTGAGCCATTTCGGCAATAATTTGTGGGTCGGTTTGCCCTTCCAATTGCGCCTGAACATTCGACAAATCAGCAATCATCGGTTTGGACAACTGCAGCTTGGCCTCCAGCGATGTAACCAGTTGTTTAACCAGATCGATTGGCGGCTGTTCAAACGAAGCCGGCTTGGCAAGGCTCGCCGCAACATGGAACTGGCTTTCGCCGTTGGCCGTTTTAAGTGCGAGGTTTTCAAGCGCCAACTGAGGTTTGGCTGCCAGCAATTTTTCGAGGTCGGCTTGCATCTGTATTTGTTCAGCCGGGGTCAACTGCGCCACAGGTAGTGTGCCGTCCGCGTGTGGCTGGAATTTGGTCTGATAAATCTGCAACAACGATTGCATCGCCGGAATATCCACACTGCTGGCCGTCATGACCACTTTCGCGCTGCCCACAGATTTGCCGTCCAGTGTGATGTCACCGACGTTATATGCCAGTCGCCCGGACAACAGGGTGTCTTTGGCAGACGCCGAGCCCGCGTATTCAAAATTTTTGATCTTGGCCACCGATTGGCGTTCACCAAAGGTCAGTTGGCCTTCGCTCAGCTCCAGAATATTTTGCCCAAGGTAGAAGCCATAAGGACTTTTATTCAGGTCGCTGGCCAGGGTGAGCCCATTGAGCTCAACCAGCACGGGAGGTTTGTCAGCTGAAACAGCATGGACTTTTAGGTGGTCCATGTAGCCTTTGGCTTTGATGTTTTGCCCATCGGCATCGGACTGGGCGTCCATGGTCAAACCTGAAAAGCTGAGGTTCGAGGTTTCATCCAGCGCCAGCTCAAGGGGCAGTATCTCCGTATGGGCGTCAACCGAGCGGTTATAACCCAGCGTGACCTGGCCCTTAAGCGGAGACTGATCTTTAGCCGCGGCAAACCATTTTTCAGTGGATGGGGTTTTTTCCAGCGCATAGTTGCTGGTCGCCATCACTGGCATCCACTTGAACGTCTTGATGCGCGACCACGGCAACGGACCGTGCTCGATGTGGTCGACAAACTGCATGATCAGCGGCTGAGCATCTGCGCCTGCTGATTCGTCCTGAATGTTCACGCGGTAACGCGCGGTGCTGCTGTATAGCCCGCGATCAATGGAAACCAATTCGACAGTGGCGCGGGTCGCGGTGCCTTTGAGCTGTGTGGCAAGTGCCTGATTGCCCTGCTCAATCGAAGTCTTGAGCACGCCCTCAAGTTTGGTGCCGGTGTACCAAGCGCCAGCCGTATTAAGGGCCTCTGCGACGACAACAATTCCTACCAGTACGCCTAATGGTTTATTCATCAATTGACCCGTTCAATGTCCGTTGTGTTGAAAGATGTGCGGTCTTGTTGGGCCCCTCATGGGCCAAAAAGTGGCTGCAGGTTAACACTGCAAAGAACGTTTAAACGATGACAGCTGCTTCACCTGAATATAGGCAAGGCCGCTCAATTTCATCGAATTGAAAGGTCAGACTCAGAAGGGCAGCACTTCAGGCGTAAACCAGCACACTGCTAGTCATGATCACAGAAGTCTCTTCCTACAGAATTAAGAGAAACATCTGAACATTCGTACTGAAACAACTCACGGCTTCGCTTGAGTCACCGTTGACGGTGGTGCCTGTGGTTTTTGCGCTGACTCCCATCCGCCACCGAGTGCCAAGAACAGATCAATCTGGCTCATGGCGACTTGGGTATTAGCCGCAGCCAGTTGAGCTTTCACATCGGTATAGGTGCGGGTGGCTTGCAGGTCGGCGAGAAACGATTCGCGCCCGGCCTGATAGAACTGGCGGGTTTGCTCGGCCGCTGTTTTCGCCGACTCATCCGCTTCAGCCAGCGCATCTCGGCGCTGTAACAAGGCGGTGTACTGAACGAGGCTGGTCTGGGTTTCACGGATGGCGTTGAGCACCACACCGTCAAATTTGGCCAGCGCACCTTGAGTGGCCGCTTCTGCCTCTCGAATCCGCGCCCGCGAGCCGTTAGTCGGAATGGTCCAGCTCAGCAATGGGCCGAATCCCCAGCGATTGGTCGGTGCGGTGCCCAAATTATCGATAATTCCAACGGTGCCGATGCTCGCACCAATGCTGATATCCGGGTACAGGGAGCCTGTGGCCACACCAATTTGGGCAGTTGCTGCAGCGAGATGGCGCTCAGCCTGACGTACATCCGGACGGCGTTTGAGCAGTGCCGCGCCGTCACCCACGGGCAGTAGTTGAGCGATATGTGGAAGTTCGGCGCAAGTGGCCACGCCAGCTGGAAGTTGGTCGAGCGGCTTGGCCAGAAGCATTGATAAACGGAACAGGCCCGACTGTCGCATGGCCTGATAACGCGGCAGTTCAGCGCGCAAGGATCTGAATTGGGTTTCGGAGCGGGTTACTTGGGTTTCGTCGCCACGGCCCGCGTCACGCAGGCGTTGAGTCAAGGTGGTGCTTTGTGACTGGAGGCGTAATGACTCTTCAGCAATTTCACGTTCTTCGTTGGCCGAACACACTTGTGTGTAAGCCCGTACAACGTCGGCCACCACGGTGATACGGGCCGTGTCCGCTGCCGCTTGAGTTGCATCGGCATTGGCCTGGGCGGCTTCTATACCGCGCTGAAACGTACCCCACATATCGAACTGGTAAGAGGTGTTGATGCCCAGATCGCCAACGTTGGCCACCGGCACTTTGTCTGCCAGCAAGAATGCCTCACCCGACTCCTGCAAACGTTGCGCACCCGCCTTCACGGAGCCACTCCAGCCACCCGCCGACTGAGCTTGCTCAACCTGAGCACGCGCGCGCAACAAGTTCGCAGCGGCCACGCGTAAATCGGTGTTGGAGGCCATGGCCTCGCGCACTAACGCGTTCAGCTTGGGGTCTTGGTAGAGTTTCCACCAATCGTTGGGAACGGGTGCGGACACCACATTAGCGCCCTCTCCCGCCAACTCGCCCTGTAAATCCGGGCGCTGCATAGCTGAATCTTTGGGCAACTGATAATCCGGCCCGAGTAATTGGCAACCTGACAGCAGTAACCCCAGCCCTACGGCCGCCAGGTGTACAGCTTTCATTGCGCAGACTCCTGCGCAGGCTTGACGTCAGGAGCATCATCGATGATCGACACGGTGGCCGTGCGCCCAGCGATCATGCGGAAATCTTCAGGCACGTCATCAAAGGCAATACGCACAGGGATCCGTTGCGCCAGCCGTACCCAGCTGAATGCGGGGTTAACGTTGGGCAGTAGATTTTGGCCGCTGGTACGGTCGCGGTCTTCAATACCCGCCACAATGCTTTCGACATGGCCGCGCAGACGAGCGTTGTCGCCCATCACACGAATATCAACGCGCTGGCCAACACGAATGCCTTCCAGCTTGGTTTCTTCAAAGTAACCATCAATATGAAATGAGCTGCTGTCGACGATCGACAGCACGGGCCGTCCGGCTGTAACGAACTCATTGACCCGGGGGGCGCGGTCATTGACGTAGCCATCGACCGGGCTGCGAACCACTGTGCGTTCAAGGTTGAGCTTGGCGCTGTCCACTGCAACTCGAGCCTCGGTCAGTGCCGCCTGTGCACGCATTTCTCGGGACTGGCTCTCTTCCAGACTCTCGCGGGACACCAGATTGCCCAAGCCGCGATTACGCCGGCTTTCGCGCTGCGCCTGCGCCAGTGATTCCTTGCGGTCAGCCTCGGTCGCTTCAGCTTGGCGCAAGGCCAACTTGAAGCGCTCCTGATCGATGACAAACAACACTTGATCGCGGATCACGGGCTGGTTGTCGCGCACATCCACTTGTTTGATCAGGCCAGAGACATCGGGCGCAATTTGCACCACGTCAGCACGGATATGACCATCGCGAGTCCAGGGGGCAAACATGTAATACATCGTCATGCGCCAGACCACGACGCAGGCAAACGCGACCACCAATAAGGTGAGAACCACGCGGCCCAAGGTCAATACAGGTTTTTTCATGTCATTAGGTATCGACTAAACGAATCTACAACGCCAAG
This sequence comes from Pseudomonas helleri, assembly GCF_009600315.1. Lineage (GTDB taxonomy): Bacteria > Pseudomonadota > Gammaproteobacteria > Pseudomonadales > Pseudomonadaceae > Aquipseudomonas > Aquipseudomonas helleri_A. Next base: position 70,030 of record NZ_WIWC01000020.1, read on the forward strand.
TAGCAGAGCGTAGAGACCGACGTTGAATAAAGCCCGGTGCCAGACCAGGCGGTAAAAGTGCACACGCGTGAGTACTGCGTGAACCAGCAAAAACAGTAAATACGTGATGCCCATCAGCACCAGAAGCGTGGGCAGAAACACCCCGCTGATATCAACCTCACCGATCATAGTGGCGCTCCATCAAGGCCAGGGTTGTGAGGCTGGGGCAGGTTGTCCTGGTCGACGATGAACTCGACACCCGGCAGGAGCGCCAGACGTAGCCCACTCAGGGCATGAAGTAAGTGCACCCGGGCATCACCCTCGTCTTGCAGGTCATGAATATTCAGGGCCCGACGGGTTCGTTCCAGCGTTATTTGCAGCCCAGTGGGCATAGACAAGCGTTCACCGGCCTTGAGGCAAGCGCTGAAGTATTCGCCTACTTCACGCACCACCTGACCCAACAAGCGTTGTGGCTCACCGCTGACCCGTGGTGAATAGGCCAGCAAGTCCAGCACATTGAGTGCCACCCTGAGGTCGCGCAAAGCACTCCCAGTGTCTTGGCCGGTCAAGGCCAGTCGAGGCAGATGCTGCATCAGACGATCAAGCATTTGCGCACCCATGTGCCGGTGCTCGGCCAAGGAGGCTGGGCGCGTCAGCGAGACAATATCGCGCCAACTGAAGCGAGTCAGGCGCTTAGCCGCCAGTTCGGCGCCAAACGGGCGAGCGATCAACGTCCAGATGAAAGCGAACAGCAAACCAATGGGCCCCGCCAGGTTGGCGTTCATAAACATCAGAAAGTCAGCATCGTAGGCGCCCTGAATGCTGATAAACGAAGCCGTATTAACAATGGTCAGCAAGGTGCCCAGGTAGAAACGCGGTTGCACGGTCAATGTGCCGACACAGATGAACGGCACTGCAAACGCCAGCACCAGCATGGGGAAATCATGCAGGTTGGGCAGGATCACGAACAAATACAAACTGGCGAATACCACCGACAACGAGGTCCAGAAAAAGAACCGGTAAATCTGTGGTGCAGGGTCGTCCATCGCCGCAAAAAAACTACAGGCGACGGCAGCCAAAATGACGGCGCTGGCGCCATCAGACCAGCCGAGCAATATCCACAACACCGAGGCGACCACAATCGCAGTCACGGTAGAAAAAGCTGAATAGAACATCAGGCCACGGTCAAGAAACGGTGTCAGACGGCCCAGCCTCCAATGCCGGTAAACCGCTCGCCAAGGCTGCTGACTGCCCGTGGCGATAGCATGCTGAAGGCTGCGGCAGTCTTGCCATAAATCAATCCACTCACCCAGCCGGTAGAGCACGTTGGAGAACACCAGTTGGCGTCGATCATCGAGTGCTTCAGCACTGGGTTGCAGCAGCTCCAGTTCATGGCGCAAGGCCTTCCAAGCCTCAACCGGGGCACCCTCATGAGTCCTTTCAAGCCACTCGCGAGTTTTAGCCAACAGGGGCTGAACTCTATCCTGCTGTTCAGGTGTACGACGCTCCAATGCATACAACGCATCATCCAGTGCGTCGACCACCGGTAATAAATGAATCATGCGGCCGCGCAGTTCTTTGGTATTGCGCACGGTCTGCGGCAAGGCGCCTTCGTGGGGCAGTTGGCCAATCATCAACTCCAGACTGTTGAAGGTTGCCACCATTGAGGAGCGCAAACCGCTGGCTTTAGCCGGGTCTACATCACGCGCCAGAAAGTGTTTGCTGTAGTGGGCGGCGTCGTTCAGCCAGCGAGTAGCCGCCTCGACAAACACTGGCGCCAGGCGCCGCGGCCAAAACATGCTGCCGACAACGGCCGCGCAGACGATGCCGAGCATGATCTCTTCAGTCCGCGAAACGGCAATGTCGAATACATTCAGCGGGTTATCCACAATCGGCAAGGCGATCATGGGCATGGTGTAGCCCGCAAGCATAAAAATATAGCTGTTGGCCGTGCGCAGGTGCAGCGACAAGAACAGCAAAATGCCCGTCCAAAGCGCGATCACCAGCACCAGCAAAAAGGGGGTTTGCACAAATAATGGAACAAAAAACACGGCGGCTGCCGCGCCAATCAGCGTCCCCAACGCCCGGTAGACGGCTTTAGAACTCGTCGGCCCGACGAAGGGGCTGGAGACAATATAAACCGTCGCCATGGCCCAGTACGGACGCGGCATTTCCATCCATAAAGCGATATACAACGCGATCATGGAAGCGGCAAAGGTACGCACGCCGTAAAACCAGTCGCGAGCAGGCGGCATGCTACTGAAAAAACCGTTCAAGAGGATGCTCGATCAGTTAGTTGACCTGAAGCCTCAAAAGCTTTGATCACCCGCAGTGCCGCTTCTTGATCTGCCACAGAGACTCCAGCCAACGCCATGCGCCGCAATTCTACAAGTTGCGCTTCAATCGCCTGCGCCACAGCACGTCCGGTGTCGGTCAGGCTCAGGGATTTGGCTCGGCGGTCGCTGGCGTCTTCATTGCGCACTACGTAGCCGGACCTGCACAACTGGTCGAGCAGACGCACCAGTGAAGGGCTTTCCATGCCGGCCGCCTGTGCCACAGTGACTTGGCGCACGCCGTCACCCAAGCGGCCGATGATCAGCAGCGGCATCGCACAGGCTTCAGAAATCCCGTAATTGATCAGCGTGGTCTGGCAGACGCGACGCCAATGGCGCGTCGCTACTACCATGCCGGAGCTGATATTCATTTGAAGCAGATCAAGAGTGTCAGGCAAGAGGCATCACATAATGTTAGTTTGCTAACTATTAATTCTGCGATGCCAATTGATAACAGTCAAGTGTTGCCAGTTATTTCTGTTATTCCATTTTGGGTTTTACGTGCAATCGCTCATTGAGCTCATCGACGGGAATCGCCCATTCGGCATCCGCCTTGAGCTGCTCCTTCAAAAAAGCCCGTTGACTGTCATTCCAAAATTCAGCTTCAGACAATTTAACGTCGTCAGGGATTAGATGTGCCCCGATAAACGCCTCGATTTCAGCATCGGATGACGGCAGGCCAAGTTGGTCAAACAGAAGGTTGATGCTAGGGATTGGCTCTTGCATGGGACGGGCTCCAGTCAGATGGGACGCAGTCAGCGCCGGTGCAGGTCAAATATAGTCGAGCCTGCGTATCATCGACTGTTAAGTCCTGCGCTTTGTTCCAATGACCTGGAATTGCACTGAATTCATCTGGCTACTCGCTGTTGCCCTACGTCACCAGCTGGCGAATCAGTGTGCCCAGCACACCGGGAGACAATGAAGGTCGCGAGGCGGTGAGACAGTTACACCGCTACAGCTGAGTGCGCCCTGCTTCACCTGACAGCGCACCTTGGACTTTCACGATTAAAAATCGATAGGGCCTCACTAATTCTTTAATCGAAAAAGAGAATGGCCTTATAGGGCCGCTGAACGTGCAGTAACGTTAAACTAATCGTAACAAGTTTGACAGGGATGGGGTCAGTACCTAACGTGGATTGGATCCAAATAGTTAATTTTCGGCATAGGTAGTCTTAACGTGGCCGTCAAAATTTCCCCGCTAAATTGCCTCGACGTATCAGGTCCCATACCCGCTCATTTGGCGCGATCAGTCATTGAGGAAAGCTTACGCACCGCTATTCTGGATGGTCGACTTCCTTGCGGCACAGCTATTCGGCAAGAGGCACTGGCAACCCTCTTTGGAGTCAGCCGTATGCCGGTCAGAGAGGCATTGCGACAATTGGAGGCTCAAGGTTTGCTGCAGGTCGTTCAATACAAAGGTGCAGTCGTTGCGCCGTTGATTGAAGAGGATTCACTGCAAACCTATGAGCTACGCTTATTGCTTGAGGCTCAAGCCATTCGACTGTCGGTACCACTGCTCACCGAAGAAGATTGGGAAGCGGCAGAGGGTTATATCGAGGCACTCGAAGTCGAAACCGATTTCGGAAAAATCGGCTTGCTCAATCGACAGTTTCATCAGGCCCTCTATTGCAAAGCCCCCAATAAAAAATTGTTGGCTCTCGTAGAAGCCGGTCTTATTGAAGAAGAGCGCTTTCTACGCTTTAACCTTGAACAGATGAACTTGGGGAAATTGGCTCAGGACGATCACCGAGCTTTGCTACGGTATGCCCGAGCCAGGAACGTTGATCAGTGCATTGCTGAGTTGGAGCAGCACCTGCAACGCGGAGTTAACGCCATTGCCCAGTATCTGAAAAACCAGAAACCAAAACAGCCCTGACGTTGAAAGCGTCAGGGCTGTGGATAAGTATTCAATGACTATGTGAAATAACTTTAGATTTTGAAGCTGTCGACCAATTGTTTGAGCCGGCTTGCTTGCTGTGACAATGCATCGCAGTCCTTCAGAGTTTCAGTGAGGTTGACCACACCTTGCTGGTTCAGCAGATTGATCTGGTTGATATCGATGTTAAGGGTTTCGACAACCGCTGTTTGCTCTTCAGTCGCTGCTGCGACAGACTGGTTCATTCCGTCAATTTCTTCGATGCGCTTGGTGACGCTGATCAAACGTTCACCCGCTTGATTTGCCACCTCAACGCTTTCTTCACTGGAAGCCTGACTCGCGTTCATGGTGCTGACTGCTTCCCGGGAGCCTACTTGCAACGAGGTGATCATTTTATGAATCTCCTCTGCCGACTCCTGAGTGCGGTGAGCCAAATTGCGGACTTCATCCGCAACCACAGCAAAGCCACGCCCAGCTTCACCCGCACGCGCGGCCTCAATAGCAGCATTGAGAGCCAGCAGGTTGGTTTGCTGAGAGATTCCCTTAATCACATCCAAAATATGGCCAATATTGTCGGTACTGGCATTCAAGGTTTCGATTTGCGCACACGACACGCTGATTTTCTGCGACAACTCGGACATGGCCAGAATGGTCTGCTCTACTACTTTACGACCATCATCAGCCTGCTCGCTTGCCCCACTGGCATGTTGCGAAGCATCGGCCGCGTTACGGGCAATTTCCTGAGTGGCGGCACCCAGTTCATTGATGGCGGCAGCCACACTATTAGTACGCGCACTTTGTTCATCGGAGCCAATAATTGAAGCATTGGACGATGCCATAACGCGCTCGGATAAATCATGAACCTGGCGAATAGCAGAAGACACTTCTGAAATGGATGCGTGAATACGCTCCACAAACAAATTAAACGAACCCGCCATTTCGCCGAACTCATCCTTGTGCTCAATCACCAGACGCCGCGTCAGATCTCCCTCTCCTTGGGCGATGTCATGCATGGCGCGGCCCATCGTAATCAAGGGGCGCATCAACACCTTAATCAAGAGACTCAACAGCAGTGCAATGGCCACTACTGCAATTAACATCGCAATTATTGCTGAAGTCCGAAATTTGGACAGAGGCAAGTAGGCTTTATCTTTGTCCAGCGATTGGGCTATATACCAATCGGCAGACGGCAAACCTGTCACAGGCGTGAAGGAAATAATCCGTTCTTGGCCATTGAGCGTCACTTGCTGAATGCCTTTCTCGATCTTCAGTGAGCTCGACGGGTATATATCCTTCAGGTTTTTCATGACCTGATCGTGTTCCGGGCTAACGATGACCTGGCCATCACCGCTCACAAGAAATGCGTAACCCAAGCCGCCTGAATCTACCGAGTTAATAATCTTGACCAGACTGTCCAGACTCAGATCGCCTCCGACAACTCCCAGCAACTGGCCATCTTTATTGACGGGTATGGCAATGGTCACAATCAAACCGCCCACAGCAGCCATATAAGGCGCTGTCAGCATGGTTTTACCGTTACTTACACCTTCCTTGTACCAAGGGCGCTGGCGGGGGTCATAGCCGTCCGGCATTTTGGCGTCTGGGCGCTGGGTAAACACACCATTGGTCTGACCGACGTAAGTGAATTGAAAGTTCGAGGTTAGCGCGGGCTGGTCGACCAACCCGGCAAGATCTGCCTGGCTGCCTTGATGGGCGATATTTTGCGCAAGGTTTTCGAGTAACAGGATCCGCCCAGCCAGCCAGTTCTGAACACTGCTAGCGGTGAGGTTTCCTGCCTGTTGCACCGACTTTTCAATATTCTGGTTGATGGTATTTCGCTGGAGATAGTCGTTGTACAACGTAAAAAAAGCGAACGCCAGAACCACTACTCCTGAAGCGGCCAGAAGGATTTTATGGCTGAACTTAAGATTCATTTCATGAGACTTCTTATGCCGTAAGGGGGGATGCATGAAGGAAGACAGTCGATAAGCCCTGTACCCGATTCACGCATTGCTCATATAGGCTGTCGGCACTCATTGCAGAACAATGAGCGGATTGTCTCGACTATTTGCAACCACCGGCTTGGATAGTGTTTCTAAAGCGCGTCGAAAAGCCGCCTACGTTACACGTAAGGGCGAAGACCTGATGCTGAGTGCCATTTAAGAAGAAGGGATGTATTGAGGGCAGTTAGAGATTTATGTCTCGCAAAAACAAAACCCCTGTCTGCGTGAGCAGACAGGGGTTTTGGAATTCAATCTTGACGATGACCTACTCTCACATGGGGAAACCCCACACTACCATCGGCGATGCATCGTTTCACTGCTGAGTTCGGGATGGGATCAGGTGGTTCCAATGCTCTATGGTCGTCAAGAAACTCTATGTCAGATCCGTTATGAAAACGTCTCTGCGAAAACTTGGTACTTCTATAAAAACAAAATCCCCGTCTGCGCAAGCAGACAGGGATTTTGGAATTTAATCTTGACGATGACCTACTCTCACATGGGGAAACCCCACACTACCATCGGCGATGCATCGTTTCAC
>NZ_WIWC01000206.1 GCF_009600315.1 Pseudomonas helleri
GCGGTGGAATTGCAGAGTTTTCAACACTGACTACCGAAGCCGACCGCCTTTCTGAACGCTTCAAACATGCCCGCATGCATGCCCGTTGGCTGATAGCAATTCGGAAACACGGCAGCCCAGCACAGGCCGTGGAGGCAGCCCAGCGGCGCCTTGACGATGCCCGCCGCCAGTACAAACAGCTGCCCGATGTCACTAGCGAGATTAAACAGGCACGTGATGCCCTATTGATT
>NZ_WIWC01000207.1 GCF_009600315.1 Pseudomonas helleri
GGGCGCGAGGCCTAAGTGATATGCGAGCTGAGTTAACAAGCGGCTGAAGGCCGATTGGGACAAGCCCATACGTGTAGCAGCTCCGATGGTAGAGCCCGTTGTCATGATGGCTCGAAAAGCTTCGAGTTGTTTGAGGTTCACAAGATACTCCGAGGTTTCTTACCAACTAAACTCATAGCCTCATGCGTATTACTCATAACGTTGTTGCCGATTCCACGACGGGTTAGTGT
>NZ_WIWC01000208.1 GCF_009600315.1 Pseudomonas helleri
CAACTCGATGATGCGGTCGATTTTGTCGATGTTGTGCCGATGGGTGACGAAGTTCAGTACCATCGGGTAGCCGTGGGCTTTGACCGCGCGGGCCATCTCGAGCTTTTGCGCGAAGGCCTTTTTCGAGCCCGCGAGCAGGTTATTCACTTGCTCGTCGCTGGCCTGGAAGCTGATCTGGATGTGGTCCAGCCCGGCCTTTTTGAAGTCGCTGATTTTTTGCTCAGTGAGAC
>NZ_WIWC01000209.1 GCF_009600315.1 Pseudomonas helleri
CATTAATGAGGTGCCGGTCTATGTAAATCAACGCATTAAAGCCGCTGGTTTCGCAAACTTTATGCTTCTCCCAAAGTTTCTGATAAAGCGTTTTTTTGGGCACCAAGTCCTCCTGCCCTAATGATTAAAACGTCGCAAGCTTCGAGAAAATCGTCACTCGAACATCCAGATTCATCGGGGTCTGCTTTGCACAATTGAACTTTCGAAATAATGATGGCCACTCCTCAGT
>NZ_WIWC01000210.1 GCF_009600315.1 Pseudomonas helleri
GGGGCTATAGCTCAGCTGGGAGAGCGCTTGCATGGCATGCAAGAGGTCAACGGTTCGATCCCGTTTAGCTCCACCAATTTACAGTTCAATGCCGGGCCACACTGGCATTGAATCGATCAGCACTCAGCGCTGATCACTGTTAGAAGGGTTTGTGTCCCCTTCGTCTAGTGGCCTAGGACACCGCCCTTTCACGGCGGTAACAGGGGTTCGAGTCCCCTAGGGGACGCC
>NZ_WIWC01000211.1 GCF_009600315.1 Pseudomonas helleri
GGGCGTTCGTGGTTGTAAACCTTGCGCCACTCATCCAGCGTGAGCTGTGCAGTGGGCAGGTCGATCAGGCATATCCCCTTAAACACTTCCCTAATCATGCTGCGATGCTGCCTTTCCAGCTTGCCCTGCGTTTGGGGGTGGTAGGGCCGCGAGTGACTGACTTTGACACCTTGGCGCATGATCCAGATCTCCAGTCCCGTGTAGCTCTCAGGCTCGTCACCCCA
>NZ_WIWC01000212.1 GCF_009600315.1 Pseudomonas helleri
GCAACCGGGTCGAAACCGGTAGCACGCACGGTGATCACTTTGACCGGTGCAGTGGACTGCACGGTCGCAATGGCGTTACCAGCATAGATCGGGCGCGTGAAGGTATCAGCGCTGACCACCGAGTCGATCTCGGAGATCTGATCAACATCCAGCTGCGCAGCAACGCGCGGCAGGATGTTTTTGCCGTTGGACGTTGCGGCGGCCAGGATGTGGGTGTAACC
>NZ_WIWC01000213.1 GCF_009600315.1 Pseudomonas helleri
AGATATCCTTCCGGAGGAATAATGGACAGTTTTTATACAGTAGCAAAAGTAGATTTGGAGCCTGAGTATCCACACAGCACAGACTGGCCAAAAGTTATTGCCTATTCTTATAAAAAAAACTCATTTCTATTAACTGAGGGAAAAGGGTATGGGTTTAAGGGGGTGGTAATCACAGAATTAGAGGCGAGAGACCCCACTTGGAATCATTTATTTTCTGA
>NZ_WIWC01000214.1 GCF_009600315.1 Pseudomonas helleri
GGGGACTAAAGGCAAAAGCCGATCTGTGCAACACCACAAATCAGCGCGCTCTCCAAGGCAGCGGGGACTAAAGGCAAAAGCCGATCTGTGCAACACCACAAATCAGCGCTCTCTCCAAGGCAGCGGGGACTAAAGGCAAAAGCCGATCTGTGCAACACCACAAATCAGCGCTCTCTCCAAGGCAGCGGGGACTAAAGGCAAAAGCCGATCTGTG
>NZ_WIWC01000215.1 GCF_009600315.1 Pseudomonas helleri
CGACCAGACGATTTTGCCGCCTGGGTCGGTCAGTTCTTGCGGGGTGCCCAAATGGTCGAGCTGGTAGTAGTAGACCTTGCTTGTGGTGCCGTGGCCTTTTAACAGCACCATCGGTTTGAAGGTGCCGGGTTCGTATACGTAGCTGCGGTACAGCGGCCAGCCGTAGACGCCTTTTTGGTAGATGTTCTCGGCAATCAGCCGGTCGCCTTGCCA
>NZ_WIWC01000021.1 GCF_009600315.1 Pseudomonas helleri
CGCTGAGTTCGGAATAAGACATAGGGCAGCACCGTACCGGAAAGGTCAGGTGTTGCACTCAGTTTTTGCCGCCGCCCAAGATAAAAAACGCACACCACCTCAAACTGATATTCAGTGTTCGCAGTTTTGGCTATCGACTGCGCCGCTCAAGCGTGTGCTGGTAATAATCACGTCTGAACTCGTTACTCATGGTGCAGGCATTCGCCCACTCACTCTTCACGCAGGGAAGCGCTGAAATATGGACACCGCACCAAACCCATTACCTGAACACTGGGTATTCGATTTTACCGCCCGACAACTGCGTGCTGCGCACGTCTGCATTGACCTGACCTCGACCGAATCGCTTCTGATCAAAACGCTGATGCTCAGCCATTCCAGAATTTGCAGTAAACAACAGCTCATTCTGGGTATGGATAAAGATATACACCGCTACAAGGGTCTGGAGATGTGCTTGAGTCGCTTGCAAAATAAATTCAAAGACGCCTTGGGTGAACGTCTATTCAAGTCCGTGCGCAACTGTGGTTACTGCCTGGTGCAAGACCTGAAACCGGTTTTAAATACGCCCGTGTGCTCCATCTAGCCACTCCGGCGTTTAAAACCCCTATGTCTGCTGGAAAAGGCACAAAGCAAAAAACCTCAAGGCCATCTGTGCCCACTGCGATAGCATGGGGCCAACAATCAATGAGTGCCGCGTGATGCGGTGACGATCCATGAACATCCCTGACCTGCCAAGCAAGACATTTTGACAATGCCGAAAAAACCACCTGAAAAGCCTGCTCCAGCGACTGCTGCGGATATAGAGCGCTCAATCCAGGCCTTGAACACGATGGCAGAGCGCCTGTGGGGGGATGGCAGAGAGGCTGAGGCCAAAGCCCTGCTCGATGCGTTGGATGCATTGAATAGAGCACTGGACAGAATCCGGATTGGCGAAAGTCGTCGGGTGAAAACACTTCACTGATGCGCCTTAGCAATCGAGTCAAGGTTCAGTTAGAGATATCGCATAGAGGGATATTTCTATCGCTTGAAGCCTGAGTGCTGACTTTTTTCTCTCGGCGCTGGCTGATCCACTGATCCACCTGAGCAGGAAAATCAGTGGGCGATTTGCGCCCAACCTTTCTGGCCAGATCCAGAATCGTTTGCTGAGCCAAGGCTTCTTCCATGCGTTTTTGCGCGGTTAACATGGCCGCGTGAACCGAGCAATGGCCCTCTAGCGCCCAGTCAGGCGCAGCCCCCTCGAACAGTGCGCAGCGACCGCGAATTTCCTTGCAGTCAAAAATCTTCTTCTGCCCGTCGATGGCATTGACGATGTCCAACAGGCTGATTTCGTCGGCAGGTCTGGCCAATTTAAAGCCGCCGCGCACTCCTTCAGTGGCGACGACCAACGCTGACTTGGCCAGCTTTGTGAAAATCTTCGCCAGATAATCCACCGGCACGCCCTGCAACTCAGCGAGATCCCGCACGCTGGCCTCTCGACTCTCGCCCCGATCCCCCACCAGAAATATCAGGCAGTGAATACCGTACTCAACCCCGGCGCTGTAAAAGGACATGGGAATCTCCGACTAATTTAGTCGCAAATACTAACTGCGATTCGTAGCTTTATCAATTTCCCAATCAGCCTTTCAAGCCTTGAGAGGCCGTGTTTTCGTGCTAAGAGAATGATAATTCTTGCCAATTTTTGTCTTGGCAGCACAGATAAATTACTTGCGCCAAGTAACTACGACAAATATAGTCGCCGTTACTTGGCGTGGATAACACACGCTTTTCACCCTGAACGTGCGCGATCACCGCGTGCGTTCTCCTTATGCGAGACGCACCCAAACATTCGCGGGTGACTCTCTGGAGTGACACATGAAAAAGCAGATTTTGATTCTTGGTGCGGGTTTTGGCGGGCTGTGGGCGGCGTTAAGCGCCACTCGGTTGCTCAGCCTGCATGGCTGCCACGATGTCGAAGTGAGCGTGCTGGCGCCTCAGCCGGAGTTACGCATACGCCCCCGCTTTTATGAGCCGAATGCCCATCAGTTGTTTGCGCCTCTGGGTGAGCTCTTTGATGCGGTTGGCGTCAATTTCATCTCAGGCACCGCTGAACGTATTGATGTTGAGCCTAAAACGGTCGCTTACCGTGATGCCTTGGGCGCCATAAAGACGCTTACGTACGACAAGCTGGTACTGGCGACTGGCAGTCGCCTCGCACTGCCCGATACGCCGGGTGTAGCGCAACACGCCTTCGACGTGGACCAGATTGAGCAAGCCATGCGCCTGGAGCAACACCTCCAGCGCCTGGTTGATTTGCCAGAGAGCAAAGCCCGCAATACCGTCGTGGTCGCGGGTGGCGGCTTTACCGGAATTGAAACCGCGACTGAAATGCCCGCTCGCCTGCGTGCGGTCTTGGGTGAAAACGCGGAAATTGAGGTCATCATCGTCGACCGGGGATCGAAAATTGGCGCCTCTTTAGGGACTGAAATCAGCCAGTCGATTGCTCAGGCGTGTGAAGCGCTGAGTGTGAAATGGCGCTTGCAGACAACCGTGGTCGCCGTTGACGAGCACGGCGTGACACTCAGTGACGGCCAACGTATTGAGGCCAATACCGTTATCTGGACAACCGGAGTACGGGCCAGCTCGTTAACAGCTCAGATTCCTGGCGAGCGCGACGCCTTCGGCCGTTTACATGTCGACGCCAACCTTCAAGTTATTGGCCAGCCGGATATTTTTGCGACGGGCGATGTCGCCTATGCCGCCACCGATGACCTTGGCAATCACGCATTGATGACATGCCAGCACGCCATCGTTTTAGGCCGCCACGCAGGCCATAACGTTGCCGCGCAGATATTGGGCGAACAGCCGATCATGTACCGTCAGCCCAAGTACGTTACCTGTCTGGATTTGGGCGGCTGGGGAGCGGTGTATACCGAGGGCTGGGATCGCCACGTGGTATTGACTGGTCAGGAAGCCAAAGCGCTCAAAACACAGATCAACACCGTATGGATATACCCGCCAGCAGCCAATCGCGAGGCTGCGTGGGCAGCCGCTGACCCTATGATTCCTATTGTGGCTTGAACAAACGATCCGAACACTACACCGGCTAACCCGGATCCAGTAACGGGTTAGCCGATAATCGCAAATCAACATGAACCCTGTGACGCTATCGACTAGGCTCTGTACGAAATGTATCTGCGCTCGATTATGCTGCGTTGAAAACAGGCTCGTGCGCGAGTCCGATCGGAATGCTCATTAACACACGTTAAGTCGTGCGCGACCCCGGCCGTTCCTCGCCTGTTTTCGCCTTGTCTAACCTTCGCTCGAAAACATTTCGTACAGACCCTAAGCTAAATCGAGTTTGTTATTTAACGCGCATTTGTCAGGATGACTTCGTCAATGTCGACACCCTCAACCGCTATAGCGTCACTGGCTAAAACAATAGCGTCAGCATTCACCTTATTAAGTGTTTTGCAACCCGCTCATGCCAGTGAGACCTCACTTGATTCAAACGCCGAAAAGAGCCAGTGGTTAGTCTTGGTGAGTCCCTTTGCGTGGGCGCCATCCATGAAGGGCCACGTAGAGCTAGGAGGCGTTCATACCAAGGCAGACCTCAGTGCTAACGAGATACTTCATAACCTCGACTCTGTATTCATGGGCAATATTGAGGTCACCAATCGTACTGTCGGATTTTTTATCGATGGGGTTCATGCAAAGACCAGCCAGTCCGATAGAGCCTTCGGCCGAAAAGTTGGCCTTGAGATCACGCAAACTACTTTTGCGGCGGGCGCTTACTACCGTGCCTACCAATACGAACTGGGGGGAAACACCGTTTTTAATGAACCTCGAACATGGCGTTTGGAACCCATGCTCGGGGTGCGCTGGACAAAATTGTCGACCTCTGTAGATGTCGCCTCTCTTGGCTTCAGTACCCATAAAAAGACCCATTGGACAGACCCGTTTGTGGGGTTACGCAGTCAAATTGATTTGAACGATAGATGGACGTTGTCCGGCGCTGTCGACACGGGTGGGTTCGATACTTCCTCGAAGAAAACCTATAACGGGCAGGCTTATCTCGGATACAGGCTCTACCTGTTGGAGAATCCAACCATCATTCGTTTTGGTTATCGTGTGTTGGCTCAAGATTATCGAACCAAGGATTTTACAGGCAAGACATTCAAATACGATGTCACTCAGCGCGGGCCTGTATTGGGTGTGTCCATGCGTTTTTAACGCCTGTTAAAGGAGCAAGGGAATGAAAAAAAAACATCTGAAAGTTATGACGTTGGCATTGGCAGGCTTACTGACTTGTGCACAGCTCGCACAGGCCTGCACACGTCTGGTTTACCTTGGGGACAATCAGACGGTGATCACCGCCCGATCCATGGACTGGAAATCTGATGTGGGGACCAACCTGTGGGTTTTCCCCCAGGGCATACAACGCAATGGAGAAGTGGGCCCTGACTCCATTAAATGGACATCCAAATACGGCAGTGTCATTGCCACCGGTTACGATATATCAACAACAGATGGCGTAAACGAAGCGGGGCTTTCTGCAAACTTGCTGTGGCTCGTTGAGTCAGAATACCCGCCCCTCACCAAGGGCAAGCCCGGCTTGAGTATTGCTGCGTGGGCTCAGTATGTACTGGACAACTTCAGCTCGGTTGCTGAAGCCGTAAAGGCTCTGGAAACTGAACCTTTTAACGTGGTGACTGCAGCGGTACCGGGAGAAAGTCGCTTGGCAACCCTGCATCTATCCATGTCGGATGCCTCAGGCGATAGCGCTATTATTGAATACATCGATGGCAAGCAAGTCATTCACCACAACCGCGCCTACCAGGTGATGACCAACTCCCCCGCCTTTGCGGACCAACTGGCGATGAACGCTTATTGGCAATCCATTGGCGGAACGGTGATGCTGCCTGGCACTAATCGTTCAGCTGATCGATTCGCTCGAGCGTCCTTCTATGTAAACGCAGTGCCTCAATCACAGGATCCACGCCTGTCATTAGCCAGTGTGTTCAGTGTTATTCGCAACGTCTCTGTACCCTATGGCATCACCACACCAGGGGAGCCAAACATCTCTTCAACGCGCTGGCGCTCGGTGATTGATCACAAGCAGGGCCTCTACTTTTTTGAGTCAGCTATAACGCCCAACACATTCTGGGTGGATCTTAAAAAATTGGATTTTTCAAAAACCACAGGGACGGTCAAGAAGCTGGATCTAGGTCCCAATCAAAGCACGATTTATTCAGGGGAAGTATCGAGTCAATTTGAAACAGCGCCCGCCTTCAAGTTCGAGGGCGCTTAGGTAAGTTCACCTGGGTTGATACAGGCTCCCCGGCAAAATGAGTCGCCAGATTCTCAAACGTCAGATCCAGCATTGCCTGAACGGTAGCCTCAGTAGAGCTGGCCATATGCGGTGTCAGCACCGCATTGGGCAACGCCAACAATGCCTTCGAGACGTGCGGCTCATCGCAAAACACATCGAGCCCCGCCGCGAAAATCTTGCCGTCGCGCAGAGCCTCGACAAGAGCATCTTCGTCCACGATGGAACCACGCGCGATATTGATCAACACACCACTCTGGCCTAGCGCTGCCAACACAGACGCGTTAACCATGCCGTGAGTGCCAGAGCTAGCACTCGCGCATACCACCAGATAATCGACACTCGCCGCCAATGCGTGCACATCGTTGCACCACCGGTAGGGCACGTCAGCCTTTGGAGCCCTCCCCGTATACGCAATGCTCATGCCGAAAGCCTGGGCCCGTGACGCCACTGCTCTGCCTATACGGCCCAAACCCAGGATACCCATTCGCCCGCCAGACACCCGCGCAGTCATGGGATGACGACCGCCTCTCCATTCACCTCGTCGCACAAACTGATCAGCGCTGATCACTTGGCGTGCAGCACACAACAACAGGGCCATGGCGAAATCCGCAATATCTTCGGTGGATAGACCTGGAGTATGCGTAACACAGATATTGTGGTCGCGAGCAGCCTCAAGATCGATGCCCTCGTAGCCGACACCCAACACCGATATGATTTCGAGCGCAGGCAGTCGAGTGATTTGCTCACGCGTCACGGTCGACTCGCCGGTTGCCACAATGCCACGCACGAGTGGAGCCAAAGACAGGACTTGTTTTTCGTCAAGCTGAGAGTGCACGTAGCACTCAAAATGCTCATGCAGGCGTTCCATCAAGCGATGGGGAAATACTGATAGCAGTAGTAGAGTTGGCTTCATCGCGCGCTCAGCTCCAAGCAGAATAGAAAGTAGGCAGCACAGTGCGATGCCATGCTGCCGTCCAACGAAGAGGTGGGCTTATTCAAGCACGCAGGGATCGCGGCGGATTTCCTCGCGCGCCATGGCTTCCCATAAAAACGGGAACCCATTCCCATCGGTGCGCTTGCCCGTTGCGAGCACAACGTGGTCGGGCAATGGCGAGCCTCCGCCGAGCGCCTCAACGTGCCAGGCCAGACGGCTGCGCCACTCCAGCGTGATCGCACGCAAATGCGCCTGACGTATGCCGTTGGCCACCACCAACACACCATGATTGGCGAGCAACGCCCACTTGTTCGGACCCAGTGCGTCCACCACGGCGCGCCCCAACTCGGTGTCTTCAACCGTGCCACGATACTCGTCATAGAGCACCGGATCGGAGTCAACCAAAGCGGATGTCTGATCGTAAACAGGTGGGATACGCCCTGCCGCAGACCATACCGACCCCCACTGTGGATGATTGTGGATCACTACGTGAACATCACTGCGAGCGGCGTGTAGATCCATATGCAAGTTGATGGCCGGGGTGATATTCCACTCCCCTTCTATCACCTTGCCCTGCTGATCGAGGCGCACAATATCCGAGGCGCTAACCTCCCCCCAGGTCAACTCCCATGGATTGGCCAAGTAAGTGCCGTCGTCCTGGCGCACAGTGATGTGACCGGCAATGTGATCGTTATAGCCCTCGCGAAACAACACGCGGCATAACAACGCTAACGTCTGTTGTGGCGTCAGTTCCGGCAGCAGCGCATGTCGACCCGGCTTGGGTGTGAATCGAGCCAGCAAATCCTGATTCAACTTATCTTGCAACATAGCTATTCCCCTGAGGCACCCACGAATACGGGTGATCCACCCATTTATGAATCACGCGCGGCAAGCCCCGCGAGCGAATACCGAAGCACGCTGCATGCGCCGCTGGTGCGGTTGATAGTCCAGGATGGCGTTGTGGAGCACGCTGCGGTTATCCCAGATCACCATGTCACCGACAGTCCAGCGGTGGCGAAAACCAAATTGGATCTGCTGACAATGGCCGTGCAGGTAGGCAAGAACCGCATCGCTTTCAGGGAGGGCCAGGCCGTCGATATGGGTGGTATAGGTCGGGCTCAAATACAGCGCCTTACGCCCTGATACCGGATGTTTAATCACCAACGGATGCAAATGCCGACGGTTCATGTTGATCACATCGAGATAACGCTCGTGAGTGACAACATTCTGGCGTAGAGCAGCGGTCATGGGGCCATTCATATCGTGCCATGCGCTCAGGCCATTGAGGTATTGCTTCATGCGCTCGGACAGTGCGTCGTAGGCGGTGGTCATACTGATCCAGCACGTGTCGCCACCCACCGGCGGCAAAATTTGAGCGTGAGTCATGGTGACGATTGGCGGGCTGGGTAGAAAACTCTCGTCGTGGTGCCACATATCGGCACGATCACCGAGCTTTGAGTCGATAACGGTTATCTGCTCAAAGCCGTTGCCCAGGTTGGGATAGAACGTGTGAACTTCAGGCTCACCAAAATGCCGTGCGATCGCAAGGTGTTGCTCTGGCTTCAGGTCTGGAACATGCAGCACAAGCGCTTCATGCTCAACCAGTGCCGCCTCAATCGCGGCCAGCGTGACTGGCAAATGGATTGAACTCGGATCCAGATCAAGCACTTCAGCGCCAATGCGGGTGCCTAGAGAATGGACAGTCAAAGATGACGACATAAGCAATCTCCCTTTTTGGGGTAGAAAAGTTGTTCTTTTTATGGCGCAATCACTGCGCGTTTAGTGGTCGCCTAATCGACAGACTGATCATACTGTCGTCAATGCTACTGTTACACTCGCATTTACCTCACCAGTTGCTAACTAATAAGTTACTGATTAATAAAACAAAAATTTAATATTTGGCATGGCGATAGATTCACCCTCGGATTCCCATGAACAAAAAAGACAGTGAACCCGTCATCGACACTTGGCTAACACCCGAGCAACTTCCTGCACTACGCAAGCGGCCAACTCAGTCGCGCTCACGCGCACTTGTCGACGCTGTAGAACAGGCATGCCTGCGTATTTTGGATGAAGGTGGCGAGCAGACGCTGACTGTCGCCCGCATCTCGGAAGTTTCAGGCGTTGCGGTCGGTTCGATATACCAATACTTCCCCAATAAAGACGCCATCATCACCTTGCTCTACGAGCGCGTTCTCGATCAGGAGTCCGAGCATCTACTGGAGATGCGTGAGCGCTTAATTGGCGTGCCGCTGGCGTCGGCATTGCGGAATATTTTCGCCAACATCATTCGTGTCGAAACACGCCTGTTCAAATTGAATAAGGCCTTCCACTTGCGTTACCACTCTGTACTGCACTTGGGAATGTGGCGCGGCTCTTACCGTACAACCGTTGAATTCATCGAAGCGACTTGGCTTCCGCTTCTGCATCTGTACGAGCATGAGATCACCACGAAGCACCCCGCCTTGGCGGCTTATTTGCTTGGTCAGGGGTTACGCAGTGTCATCCAGTCGGTCTTGGAGGATGTTCCAGCGCAACTTGAACATCCGGCCTTGGTCGACAGCTTGGTCGCCATGGCTCTGGGCTGTTTGTGTCCACCGTCACTTGAGTGAAATAGCAGACCGAAAGCCATATCCAGCCATTAATAACCAGATCGACGCCCGGCTTTAACAACGCACGGCCCACTACCAAGCGTGCAAAGCGCCATAACGATAATTATTAGAACAACCTCACGCCTTGCATGTGAAGCTGGCGCATCAGCACATAAATATGACCGATTTATTGTCAGCGGATTTTTTTCAGCCTATCTTGAACAAAACCTATACAAGCTTTTGTACTTGTACAACTCCTTCATCTGTATCCCTCTAGCGCTAAAAACCATAGCGCATCGAGAAACTTCGGTGCCCCTGCTCCGCCGGTGCAAACTCCGAGCGTGCCGCCAAAGTGATGCAGTATCAGTCCTTCACATCTGTGTACTTCAGGGAGTAAGGCAATGACTCGAATTCTGCTGTTACTGGCACTGCTGCTCAGCGTCGCGAGCTGCACCAGTGTGGATGTCGACCGGTATGCGGATCAGCAACCGGCATTCAATCTCGAGCACTTTTTCAGCCAGCCCGTAAAAGCCTGGGGGATGTTTCAGAAGCGCAATGGTGAGGTTGCCAAGCGTTTCGAGGTCAACATCGTCAGCCGTCGCGAAGGCAACAACCTGATTCTTGACGAGCGCTTTGTATACAGTGACGGCTCTCGCCAGCGCCGCGTCTGGACGTTGACACCCGAGGGCCAAGGGCGCTGGAGCGGTCGCGCGGATGATGTGGTGGGTGTCGCAAAAGGCCAAGTCGCTGGCAACACGTTGCACTGGCGTTACCGCCTGAACCTGCCAGTCGGCGACTCTACCTACGAAATGAGCATGGACGACTGGATGTATTTGATGGACGAGGACACGTTGATCAACCGCACACGTATGTCCAAGTTTGGGGTAGAGGTTGGTCAGGTCACGTTGTTCTTCCGGCGCCAAGGCGTGGGAACGAGCCAATGAACCGAATATGCACCATGACTTCGCTAGGCGACGGTTATCGCGCGCTGGTGATCGGCGCCAATGGAGCCCTCGGCACGGCATTTTGCGAACAACTCAAACAGGATCCGCGCTGCACAGGGGTGCGCGAGCTGGGGCGTCATACCATTCCCCAATTGGACCTTGAGCAGCCAGAAACGATTGCCGCCGCAGCCACCGAATTGGCAACCGAGGCGCCGTATCAACTGATCGTACACGCCGCCGGCCTGCTCCATCGCGACCGGATAAAACCAGAAAAAAGCTTCAGCGCAATCGAGCAGGAAGCACTACAGGCCGTGTTCCAAGTGAATACACTGGGGCCAGCATTGGTGTTACGCCACTTTCTGCCGCTGCTCGAACCTCGGGGAGCTATGGCGATGCTGTCTGCAAAGGTCGGGAGTATTGGCGACAACCGTTTGGGCGGCTGGTATGCCTATCGCGCCTCCAAGGCTGCGCTGAACATGCTGATCAAGACCGCTGCCATCGAGCTGGCGCGCACCCGTCCGCAGAGCCGCTTGATCAGCTTGCACCCCGGCACAGTTGTATCGGGGTTGTCGCAGCCTTTTCGCGGTGCTTTCAGCGCCCGGCCGGCAGACGTTGCCGCGGCCCAGTTACTGAACCTGATTGACCAGTTGACGCCAGCCGACAGCGGCCAGTTCTTTGCCTACGATGGAGAACGCCTGCCCTGGTAGGCAAGGAGTAAAGCATGAACCTGCAAACCCTCACCGAACATGCTGTTAACAGCGAAATTCGCGAGCTGGAGCTACTGTCTCTTGAAGGTGGTTTTTATCTGGTACGGATCCGCCTGGATGACGGCCTGTTCACCTTGTTTGATGATAGAGCCAAGCCGATGCACTTGCGTTCGATTACCCAACTGCGTGACTTGCTGCAGACCGTACGGGCATTTCCTTGCGTGCTGGTGCAGCAATGCGCGCACGACGAAATGTGTGGCCGGGATACAGGTTCTGTCGAAGAGATGCGCATTCCTTTTTCACTCACGTAATTCGAAATTACCCCTCAAGCAATTAGACGATCTTGATAACGACCTTGCCGAAAGCGCCCCTCGCCAAGTGTTCATAAGCTTGGCGTGCCTCTGCAAATGGGTAGACCTTGTCGATGACGGGTTTGATTGGGTTCTCGTTGAGAAAGGCGTTCATACGGTCGAATGACGAGCGTGGCACAACTGCGATGCCACGAATAGTCGTCTGCCGAAAAATCAGCGGCATCAGGCCAAGCGCGGTGGTCTGCCCTGTCAGGAAGCCGATTTGTGCGATCTTGCCAGCGGCCTTGGTCGCTGCGATAGACTGGTTCAGGCCATTACCACCGGCAACGTCCAGAAGCAGATCTACCCCTTTGCCGTCGGTAAGCTTCAGCACTTGCTCTTCCCAGTTCGGGTGGGCCCTGTAGTTAACCCCGGCAACTGCGCCCAGTTTCATGGCAGCCTCCAGATTCGCGTCATTGCTGGATGTGACAATGACGTTGGCACCTAACGCGGTAGCCAGTTGAATAGCAAAGATCGACACACCGCCAGTACCCTGCACGAGCACGCTATCTCCAGCTTTGATCTGGCCGTAGTCCACGAGTGAATACCAGGCAGTCAGCGCGGCGATAGGCAGTGTCGATGCTTCTTCGTCCGACATGTTATCGGGCGCGCGCACAGCGCTATCCTCGTGAATGATCATGTACTCGGCCAGCCCGCCTGGCAGCGGCGAACCAAAGCAGTAGTCGGGTTCGTCCGGGCCGGGAGCGCCATCAATCCAGCGCGAATACAAGTGCGAGTTGACCCGGTCGCCTACGCTAAATCGGCTTACGCCTTCACCAACAGCCACTACGGTTCCTGCTGCATCACTCACGGGTATCAGCGGTTTAGGCACCATGTGTGGCTCGTAAATACCGTCGACGATGGCTTTGTCGCGGAAGTTAAGAGAAACGGCGCCCACTTTAACCAGCAACTCCCCGGCCTTGGGTTGCGGCGTGGGGGTTTCACCTAAAACTAAATTATCGAGACCAAAATTATTCAGAAGCCAGGCTTTCATTTCGTTTCTCCTTAGAACCACCGACCACTCCCCTGGCAATTCTCGCAGAGCGGCATCGACACGGGTTATATCAGCCACCAAGGCATCGTCGTCAATGAGTCAAATGCCTACGTGCAATGTGGCGTAGCCGGTTTTGGCATTCTTCAGGCACCGGGGATCACGCTGGAGCGGTATCTGGCTGACGGGTCTTTGGTGGAGGTCCTTGAGGACTTTCGGCCAAGACCGCGCCCGGTATCCGTGTTGTATCCGAGCAGAGCGCATCTTGCTCCGCAGGTACATGCTTTTGTCGACTGGGTGAGTCAGAGGTTTGCGCTTCTTTATCCTATGTGGCTTGAACAAAAAAATATTGGGACATAGGCTCGCAGTGCGCCAACTGCAGCGTCAGGGGGGGCCTACCCTTAATAGAGTGGGCATTTACACAGAGGTACCTGTATCAAGAAGGCTAGCCGTTCGTCGAAGTTTGTAGACGACTGGTCTAATTGATTTTAGACTCCACACACTATGAAGAAACCTGTTAATGAAATGCGTGAACACATCCTTAATGTCGCTCGGGCGCTAATGACCCGCAAAGGCTACACCGCTGTGGGTCTCAACGAAGTCTTGAGCACGGCGGGTGTTCCTAAAGGGTCGTTCTATTACTATTTCAAGTCCAAAGAAGAATTCGGCCAAGCACTACTGCAAGAGTACTTTGAAGAGTATCTGTCACGTATCGAACCGATTCTCAAGCAACAGGCCAGTGGTGCTGAAAGCCTCCTGCAATACTTTCTTTACTGGAGTGAAACCCAGCATGACGACTCCGTCGACAACAAAT
Source organism: Pseudomonas helleri (assembly GCF_009600315.1). Lineage (GTDB taxonomy): Bacteria > Pseudomonadota > Gammaproteobacteria > Pseudomonadales > Pseudomonadaceae > Aquipseudomonas > Aquipseudomonas helleri_A. The sequence continues at coordinate 12,637 of NZ_WIWC01000021.1, forward strand.
GTTTAGTCGTGAAGCTCGGTGCTGAAGTCTGCGATCTCTCTGAAGTCATGCGTCAAGTGCTGGAAAAAGGCACTGCCCGGATCGTAAATCTGATAACAGCTACCATCGACCGCGGTGTCGAGGATGGCAGCATCGTTGCCTGCGATAGCGTTGCGCTGGCTGAGTCAATGTACCAACTTTGGCTGGGCGCATCATTGATGGCGAAAGTGAACCGCTCTACTCAGTCATTTTTATCTGCGCTGACCATTACTAAAAGCCTGCTCGGTTGAGCGGCTTTTTTTTACCCAAAAAACTAGACGACTGGTCTACTAAAAGAGTTCGCATATGATTGATAACACTACCCACACTGATCTGTTCAAACCTACTCAATTTGGAGCGATCAAACTCGCCAACCGAATCGCTATGGCACCGGTTACCCGTAGCCGCTATGCCGAAGATGGCATCCCCAATGAGCTCCACGCTACCTACTATGCACAGCGTGCCTCAGCTGGACTGATCATCGCGGAGGCGACCAACATCTCTGCCCAAGGCCGAGGTTATGCAGCTACGCCGGGTATATGGAGTGATGAACAGACTGCTGGTTGGAAGAAAGTCACCGATGCTGTACATGCCGAAGGCGGGAAAATTGTGTTGCAGTTGTGGCACGTAGGCCGTTTCTCCAGCGTTGAATTACAGCCCAACGGCCAAGCGCCCGTGGCACCTTCAGCGATCAAAGCGCAAGGTAATACTTACACCACAGAGGGCTTCGTTCCGGTGTCCATGCCACGGGCGCTGGAAACCGACGAAATTCCCGGCATTATCGAGCAATATCGAGTAGCTGCACGCAATGCCAAGCATGCTGGTTTTGACGGGGTGGAAGTCCATTCGGCCAATAGTTATCTGCTCGACCAGTTTCTGCGTGACTCCACTAACCAGCGCACTGATCAGTACGGAGGTTCGATCGAGAACCGGGCGCGCCTGACGCTTGAGGTCACTCGAGCGGTCATCGAAATCTGGGGCAACGACCGTGTCGGTATACGCCTGTCGCCAGTAACCCCGGACGCGGGCAACACGCCTCCTGACAGCAACGTCATGGGTCTTTTCGGGTATCTGATTCCCGAACTGAACACGCTTGATCTGGCCTACATGCACTTCGTTGAGGGCGCTACGGCGACCAGTCGCGAAGTTCCCGAGGGCATTGATATGGATTCCCTGAGCGGCCTTTTCAAAGGGCCTTACATCGGTAATAACAACTACGACCTGGAAATGGCGATCGAGCGTCGCGCTCAGAACAAGATTGACGCCGTGGCCTTCGGCCGTCTGTTTATCTCCAACCCCGATCTGGTGGAGCGTCTGCGTCGCGGAGCAGCCCTGACAATCGCTCCGAGAGAGAGCTACTACGGCGGCGGTGCCAAGGGCTACATCGACTGGCCGAATGCCAGCTACTGAGGAGCATGGAACAACTCAGCATTGCCAGGATGAATGGAGATATTGAGTGGCTCCATCGGCCTGAGTACGAGTGCCCTGTACTAAGGGGCTCACTTATGATGAGTTCATGACGACGGTCGATGCACTGGTTATGGGCTGCCTGCGTCCACCGGCATTTGACTGACGTGAGGTGCATACAGCCGTGCAAAAGGCAATTCAGTCATCGGAATCGGCTGAGTGCGGAAGTGGTTTTGACCGGATCCGGTACTAGAGCGATTGAAGGATTTTTAACCTTTTGAGCCAACCTGAGGAATCAGAAAGCCACCGAACGCTGACAAACCGACGTCGCCACAATCTTGCCGCGCTTAAGCACCATCAGGCGCGTGGGCAAGTCGAGAATCACATCACTCACCGAACACGTATCCAGCAATACCAAATCAGCAGAGGCTCCTGGCGCCAATCCATAATCCTTCAGCCCCAGCGCTTTCGCAGGATGAGTGGTGAGCATCGACAACACGGTGGCCTGGTCATCCGCGCCGCCCAGGTGGCAAGCCGGTATCGCCAATTGCGCGATGTTGAGCAAATCGCCGGTGCCAAACGGGGTAAACGCGTTTCGGATATTGTTGGTAGCAAGGCACACATTCACCCCGCCGTCACGCAGTGCCCGTACCGGTGTCAGGGTACGGCGCACGTTATGGCCGTCGCCGCGCGCACCGAGGTGCAAGTCGGTGGCGGGCAGGCACATGACGCTGATGCCAGCATCACGAATCAAGGCAATGATCTCCCTCTGTTTGTGCGGCGGCACGGCGCTCAAGCTGGTCAAGTGACCGACACACACGCGACCTTGAAAGTTTTCCTTGATTGTCTTGCGCGCGAGATACTCAATAGTCATATGCTCGGCGTTGTCGGCGAAGTCCTGATGCAAGTCGATGTCCTTACCGTACTGCTTGGCCAGGTTAAATACATAGTCAATGTGTTCATGGGCCGAGTCATCGTTGTAAGGAATACCGCCCACTACATCTGCGCCTTTCTCCATGGCCTCAACCATCATTGCGTGCATGCCCGGTAGTTTCAGGATCCCTTCCTGAGGGAAAGCCACCACTTGAATGTCAATGATGTCACGCAGCTTATCGCGCAGCTCCAGCACCACATCAAAGCCTGTGAAGCCTTGCACCGGGTCGAATTCGGCGTGGGCGCGAACGTGGGTGGTGCCGGACTGCACTAATGCACGTAGTGCTTGAGTCGAACGCTCGAGAATGTCGTCGCGAGTCAACGTGGGTTTGAGTTCGGCGGTAACCGCTATGGCCTCTTTTAATGTGCCGGAGCGATTGGCCTTGCGGTGCATGATATTGGCTTTTTCCAGGTGCAGATGCCCTTCGACAAAACCCGGGATCAGCACGTGGCCGTGGCCTTGGATTTCCTGCACGGCTTGCGCAGAAATTGTCGGCGCGATCTCGACAATTTTGCCGCCAAGCACCGCCACGTCCATCAGCGGTTTTGAATCGTCGATGCGTACATTACGAAAGATTAAATCCATGATGTTGTCTCGCTACATTGCTGCCCTCAGGCGCATCGGTAATAAACAAATCGTTGACAGCTCAACCGTTGGAACAGCCGTTGCCCATCACTCGGTATTCAAGAATGTGTTTCTGTCCCTTGGAGTCTTCGTAGGTCATACGCACGGGTACCACGGCGCAGACGTTCGCGACTTCGCTCATGGAAATGACGTGGGCGATGTCCAGGTGCTGGGAATAGCTGTATTGCTCAACCGGTAGCGGTTCTTCAGCCATCGCCCCAGCACAAAAAAAACTGAATATCAGTACAAGCAGCGCTTTCATGTTCAGATGCCAACTTTCAGGTTTCGAGGAAAGTGAAGCCCGGCAGCTATGCGCGCCGGGCCCATGGGCCGAGTGATTAAAACGGTTTGGTCGGCAGGTACTTGCCATCCAGGGTGATCACCGCGCGTGATCCGCCGTCCGGGTCATCAACCTTCTTGACGTCGAGTTTGAAGTTGATGGCGCTGATGATGCCGTCGCCAAATTTCTCGTGAACCAGGGCCTTGAGCGTGGTGCCGTAGACCTGAATCATTTCGTAGAAACGGTAGATGGTAGGGTCGGTGGGAATACCGTTGCCGATGCTGCCGCGCAACGGGATGCTTTGCAGCAATAACGCGGCATCTGCGTCGAGGCCCAGGGTGTCGGCAACCACTTGGGCAGCATTGGCCGGCAGTGGGTGTTGGCCGAGCAAGGCTGCGGTGACGAAGGCTTCATGCAAGCCAGTACCTTCGGCAATCTGAGCGAACGACAGGTCTTTACGGGCTTTGGCTAAAAGGATGACGTCGGTCAGGGCCAGGCGAGTGTTTTGGCTGATTTGTGAATGGATCATGGTGGTATCTCCGTGGGTTGAAATTAGGGTTAGTGCGAAGCTGCGCAGACGGTCGGGCTTTCGGCCAGCGGCACGAACTTGCCGGTGTCGCTATCGAAGGCCTGGATGCATCCGCTTTCGATGTCGTAGACCCAGCCATGCAGGGTCACGCGCTTTTCTTCAAGTGCGAGGCGTACCGAGGGATGAGTTTGGATATTGGCTAACTGTGCGATGACGTTTTCGCGCACCATCGAGGCGACTTTGGCATGTTGGTCGACATGCTGACGGGCCTCGTTGACCACCCGCCCGGAATCGGCGTAGCGCAACCAGCCGGCCACGGCGGGCATACTATCCAGGCATTTACAGGTAGCGATGGCGGTCATGGCGCCACAGTCCGAATGCCCGCAGATCACGATGTCGCTGACTTTCAAGGCTGCGACCGCGTACTCCACCGAGGCTGACACACCGCCCGGCTCAGGGCCGTAGGACGGCACGATGTTGCCCGCGTTGCGGATGACGAACAGGTCGCCCGGCTCACGCTGTGTGACCAGTTCCGGCACCAGCCGGCTGTCCGAGCAAGAGATGAACAACGCACGTGGGCTCTGCTGGTTGGCCAGATCTTTGAACAGACCGGCACGTTCAGGAAATGCATTACGTTGAAATTTAAGGAAACCGTCGATGATGTCTTGCATGGTGACTCCGTGGGTTCGCGATGCGATAAGGCAAAGGTTACGGAGCTAGTGCTATAAGGTAAAAGTCTGATATATGATCAAAGCCATCAGATAAACTTATAGGCAAACCATGCTAGCGCGCCATATTCAGTATTTCCTTGCGGTCGCGGAAAATCAGGGCTTTACCCGTGCTGCGGCAGCACTGCATGTGTCGCAACCGGCGTTGTCGCAGCAGGTTCGGCAACTGGAGGAAAGCCTCGGCGCACAGTTGTTTGATCGTTCTGGGCGCAAAACGCGCCTGACCGATGCCGGGGAGGTTTACCTGCGTTACGCATTGCGGGCGGCGCAAGAACTGCGCGAAGGCAAGCGTGCCATCCACGATGTGGGTGATCTGAGTAGAGGAACGCTGCGGATAGCGGTGACGCCAACCTTCACAACCTATTTGGTTGGGCCGTTGGTGGAAGCCTTTCACAGCCGTTATCCGAACATTACCTTGAACGTGCATGAACTCGCTCAAGAGCACATGGAGAACCTGTTGCTGACGGACGAACTGGATGTGGGGATTGCGTTTGACGAAGTGCATGCGCCCGACATCGTTGCCTATCCGTTGCTGGTTGAAACGCTTGCTTTGGTTGTTGGTAGTCGACATCCATTGGCCGGGGAGCGAGCCATCGATCTGGAGACGCTAAATGCGCAATCGCTGATTCTGCTCAGTAAAGCATTCGCCACACGCGAGCAGATTGACCGCTACTGCAACCAACACGGCATCCGCCCGCGGGTGGCGATGGAGGCAAATGTAATTGGTGCGTTGATTGAGGTGGTTCGCAGAACCACACTTGCGACCTTGCTACCCGCCGCCATCGCGCGCGAGCACCCAGAATTGGTATCTGTTGAGTTAGGGCCGCATCGGTTAGAGCGCACAGCCGTATTGATGCAGCGTAAGAACGTATACCAATCCTCGGCTGCCCGAGCGTTTGTGGCGCTAGCCAAGGAAATGGCTGGTGATTTGACGAACAGAACAAAGGAATAGCAGGAATACGAAGGGCATTGATTTTGCGCGTAATCCCTACTATGCCGCCGTATCCCCAGCTAGTCCTAAAACATATTTTTATTGAAATCAAAATAATGACCGCTTGGACTTACTCATATCCAATACTTGGGATAGCTACCTGGACTGCATATGTTGCTCAAACACCAGGCCTCCAAAGCGCAAGCCCTGAGGGGCGGCTCCTCGCTGCTAATGGTTTATGGCAAGGAAAGCGCCAAAGCCTGATCGACCCGAGCCGGGTCGATCAGGCGAGTTATCTAGAAACTCCATTCCTCGGCTTGGACGACTCGGCAGAATGGCCCTGCTAACGTTGCATTATGGTGGGCAACGATGGCCTCTGCTTTGAGTCCTTGAGTATCAGAGCAAGTATGTCCGTTTGCGATGAGCACGGCATCAAATCCGCAATCGCGGGCGGCACGGCAGGTACTGTCTACGCAGTATTGAGTTTTCATGCCTGTAACAACGACGCCGTCACACCCGCGCTCGCGTAGCAGAGTTGCCAGGCCAGTCTGAGCGAAGGCATTGGGGCGTTTTTTCTCGAAAATCACTTCGTTACCCATTAGCTGTAACTCTTGGACAAGCTCGGTGAGCGGGCTACCCGGCTCAATCGGAGACCCTGCCGGACCTATATGCCGGGCAAGAAAGATGGGCGCCCCTGATTCCTGCGCACTCCTCATGAGCTCATTCAAGGTATTGATAAGTGCTGGACCTCCCAAAGGTTTGTCCGGGCCGTGAACAAGTCCTACCTGCATGTCGAGAATCAGAAGTGCATACATGTGCGTTTCCTTACGTCGGTGCCAGCAAAAACCGGGGCAAAAAAAAGACCCGGTCCATTACTGGCGGGTCTTTAGGGATTGTGTGCTGGTTTAACTCACATAACCTCCCACGACCCGCGCGTGGCGTACTCATGAGACTGACCTTAACTTTGGGGGGACGGTCTAGCAAGTGAACATGCTCAGAAAAAAAGTCATTTAATACGTTTGGGCTCACCGACCTCTTTGGCCGCAAGCGGACCGAAGCTGTGAAGCCATATAAAACTCTCTCCTGCAAAAGACGATTCTCCCACCGAAAACAGCTAGATTACGGAATCTGATCCTCAAATCGCAGGCACAAAAAAACCCCGTAGACCTTGATCTACGGGGCTTTCGAATGTGGAGGCCGAAGCCGGAATCGAACCGGCGTGGGCGGATTTGCAAGCCACGAGAAAATATTATTGATTTCAGACAGTTACAAGAGTTTTTTGCGGGCTTCGGGTATTGGCTCCACGCTAAAAAGCCTAATCTAGAGCCGTCGAAATTTTGGATGCGGAACAGTTTTGAAGCGCATTAAAAACTAAAAATGACTACCTTGGAAATATAGAATACAGAAAATCAATTCACCGACTCACGCCTGAATCTGTTGACCAATGCATCTATCAAACACTTGTTGCAACGGCTCAAGAACACAGTTGTAAGCAGCGATATTTGCGTAAAGCCACTCGTCATTTTCGACGCCCCACCAACTGATTTCAAAACCTGCGTTCATCACGAGATGTTCAAAAAGGATACGCTGCGTGCGGCCGTTACCTTCACGAAACGGGTGTACCACGTTGAGGTCAGAGTATGCGTCCGCGACTGCGACGATCAGGTCTGAACGACTCATGCCCTCAAACCAATTTGCCGAGGCCATGCCCTTAAAAATCTTGCCTGCTTCCTTCTCCATGTAATCCGGCTGACAGAAGCGCGTGTCTTGCTTCGAAATGCCGACAGTCCGAAGCTCCCCGGCACAGTCATAAAGATCGAAAAACAGAGTACGGTGGATTTTTTGAAGTGAAGCCAAGTTATAAGGTGGGGGGCTGAACTCGAGGGTTGCAGCAGCTACGGCCGAGAGCATCTGCTCAACATCGTTTAATGTTGAGTCATCTCGAATATCGAGCTTATTACAAAGAACTGTCCAGCCAGGATAACAATAGGAATCTTGACCGACTCCGTACTTATCTGAAATTACGCCCGTGTCTTGGCAAAAAACTTCAGTACGTCTTCACGCGAAGGCAGCTTGCGTTCGGTGTCTGCAATAGTCACTTTGAACCCTTCAAGACGAAGGCTGGCCGCGTAGTTGGATTGGCGCGTTTTGACTGCGTAGGCTTTCTTGGCCTCAAGGCTGATGGTTGCCATTGAACTGAGCCTCCTTGAGCTGTGTGTAGGCAGATTGTAGCCCAATTTAGCCGGAAGGTGGACCAACCATGGGCATCAAACAGTGGGCCGAACCCACCTAGCCATATGCTTTGGACTAAACGATCCGCAACCACGGCCAGCGCGATTGATAGCTTGTAGCTTTTTGATGGAACAAGTCAGGCTGGATATTTTTGGGGTTGGGTCGCAAATAACCCATTGCGACATCATCCAACCCATAAGGCGCATACACCTCACCCGTGACTGGGTCCAGGCCGATGCAGGTACCCGCAACGAGATATCGGTCAATCCCGTCCTTGACCGAATCAAGCTGAGGGTAAACCCTGCCAAAGCGTTCGCCGTACCAGAGATGGACACGAGCCTGATTTTTGATATCAACCTTTGCGTCAAGATCCTGGAAAAGCTGATGGATACGGAGAATAACGTCGTTCTCGGCCTCCCAGGACAGATCCGTGTCGAAGTAAAAAATGTCGTAGTCCTTCACACCTGATTCTGGTGGCATATTCGAGTGGTGATTCCACACGGCCTGGAACAAGCAGCCTGCCGTGAGCATGCATTGGCTCAGCCCAAGCGAAGGCAACCGCTCTGCAATCTGCACGTTGATCGGATTGGTCATCGCTATCGTGACCAAGCGCTCAGGAGTCAATTTCACTTAAAGCCCTCGGGTTCAAAATACGGCACGCATTCCACGCTAAGGCATTCAGCATAAAGCAGCCCCCCAGATCGCGGCCCTGCTGAACTTAACCAGGCCTTTGTTGCACTTTTTATAACCTGGCGCTACCCATTTGCTTTCGCTGCAAAATCAGCGAACGGGTTTGACTGCCCGAGCACATACAGGCGCATAGGCGCCCACATAACGAATGCAGGCGCTTTTTTTACGTCCGCATATCCGGTTTGTTCATTTTGGCGATGTCCATTTGCAGAGCATTTTTTAGCAGTGCCATGGTCGTGACTTCATTAATGGGCCCCCATAAACCATCCGGGTAATGGGCCTGTGGCGCCTGCCCTTCCAGGTAGTTGATGATGATTTCTTCCCATGGGTCCTCCACATATCGGGCATCCTGCTCCTCGCGGGCAATTTCCTGCGGGTAGTCCCACCACTGGAAATCGGTTGTGTACAGATGCAGTGCTTCTGCCCATAGCTCTTTACGCCATTGGCGGATGTACTCAACATCGGCCTTGTGGACGAGCACCGGCAGAAAACGTCGAGCTCCGGTTGGATCGCTGAGGTAGGTGTCGGCATTGGTGGTGCCGATAAATACGCACTGGCGCGGGTGACTTTCCCCATGCCGCTCATAGGGCGCACGGTACTTGTCATCGCGACGGGTAATGGCCATTTTTACTTGGTTGATATCAGCCTTAGAAAAACTCTGCATTTCGCCAATTTCAACCACGGTATGGCCCTGCATCGTCACATAAAAGTCCTTGGTGGTCGGCGGTTCGCTGGTTTCCAGATACCAGTCAAAACCGAACAACTCGGCAATACAGGTCGATTTGCCTAGCCCCTGCCCGCCTTCCAGCACCACCATTTCATCGACTTTGCAGCCCGGCGTGAACACTCGCGCCACTGAGGACACCAACAACGATTGACCGATGTGCATGGTGTACTCGTTCTCATCGATACCGACACCGTGGGCAAAAGATTTGATAAGCGAGGCTGCCCATCCCAGGGCGGCAGGCGTTCGAGCCATTCGCGCACGGGATGAAAACGGGCATCCCAAGCCACCAGTCTTGCAGCCTCTTCAGCCACCAGACTGCTTCGCAGGCGCAAACTCCAGACCATCTGCAACCACACCAGAGTTTTGCTCGCATCTACATCCAGCCACGACCCACCTCGCCGCCGAAAACCATGGCTCTTTGAGTTTTTCAATCCGGCTGGAGAACTCATTAAAAGCCAGCACGCCTTGCCATTCAGGCGCGTGCTTGAGGATCAGATAAGCGTTGGTCAGTTCGGCACGCAGAATATTGTCCTCCGTGCGGCGCAGGCAGGATTTCCAGTCAGTGGCGGGTTCCAGGAACGGGCTTGAGTGGCTTGCTCGGCGTGCGGGTTTTGGTGGCTGGCTTTTCGTTAAGCCCAAGCAACCGGGCAGCAGCCTTAACGGCTTTCGACACATCGCCGCCATGTTCCAGCAGGCAATAGACGGCAAAGGCATCATTCTGATGACCATTGGCCAGCGGGTCGGCACCGTGATGGGAATACACCTTGCCATCAGTCACTGAAACGGCGGGCAATCCCGTGCTGCTTTGCGGGCATAGCCAGCGTTGGCCGTGTTGGGTGTAACCGTGGGAGCTGAGCAATGACTCGACATTGTGGGCGTGGTTGAACTGCTCGATCACCGAGGGGCTTGCGCCTTCAACTCGGGATGCTCTGGTCTTGGGAGAAGGTTTGGCCTTTATCGCCCACGGGCACAAGGCTTCGGCATCGCGCTTGAACAGATCCCAGTTTTGCCACGCACTGAGCAATTCAGGCAAAAGCAATGGAAACCCTGCGGCTACAGGTGGCGTTTTCCAGATGTAGGGTTTGCCTGTGCGGGGGTGAATGGAAGGCGGCAGAACGTCCTGTACCGGCCCTGCACGCAACTCAAAAACTGTAAATGGCCGGTATTTGTCGGCCAGAGTCTTCAATACCTGTTCGCTGGCTATATCCCCTGCACTCTTGGCCTCCTTGAGTAATGTAATCGTCGACTTGAACTTCGCCCCGTCAGGATCATTAGCGCTTGACCACGTCAATGCATGTCGTTTCAAAGTCGAATTTTCAGGCGCAAAAAAGAGAATTCTCATACGCGCCGGATTACCTATTACGCACGGAAATTTATCAGCCATCCCTTCAAGCTCAAGCCCCAGAAGTTCTCGGAGGATATGGCGGGTCCATTGTGCGTCATCAACATCCAGTGAGCAGAGCCGGCTCTCGCCCAAGACAACACCCAGATTGTGCGTCGGGTGCTCACCCCAGAAAGCAGCCGCCAGTTCAGCGTCACGGAAAAATCCACCGGGTTTATTCCAGGCATTGCCTTTAGGCGCCTTCTGTCCGGGCTCAATCGGGACCAGGGCCAAACCGGACACTTCGATGTACTTCCTGGCCCAATCAGCCAGTGAGGATAACTCAGCCATTCGTTCTTTCCTCACAGACAAGCGGCTCATCAATCCACTTTTTTATACATATGAAATATGCATAATGAAAACATTCAGGATTCAATACGACGAAGCTAAAAATGCCGCGAACAAGAAGAAGAACAAGGGCGTAAGCCTGGCTGACGCTGAAGCGGTATTTTATGACGACGCAGCTCTGACTATTCAGGATCGGGACCATGATGAGGATAGCTGGGTCACCATGGGAAAAAGCGCAACCGGACAGATTCTGGTGGTTGCCTATACCTACCGGGATCCAAACTTCATACGCATCATCAGCGCTCGCCTCGCATCCAAAGCCGAGTGCCGCCACTATCTGGAGGGTTAAACCATGAAAGACGAATATGACTTCAGAGCGGCCAAACGCGGGGCTGTTGCCAATACCAAAGGCAAAACCCGGATCACCATCATGCTGGATGACGCGGTGATTCAGGTAGCCAGAGAAATGGCCGAAAGTGCCGGGATGGGTTATCAAACGATGATCAACAACATCCTGCGTCAGTATTTGCTGCCCAAGATCACGCATAGCCATAGGGCCATTGCCGAAGATCGCACGAAGGTGCTTGAGGTCATCAATGAAGGCATCAGTACATCGGAGGTACAGGCCCTGGAGAAACAACTCATGGCCGTAGCCAGTGAGCTGAAGCGTGTCTTGGGTAGGGAAACGCCTGATACACACAAAACCAAAGCAGGTCAGTGAGGGCACTAACCTGCTTTGACATCCTGCACAAACGTATAAGCTTTGCATGATGCAGCCCTAGGCCGCCGCTTTCTTTGCACGGCTGCCAATTGGACGAATCTCGATTGCCGAACACCGTCCTTGGGCATCAATTCTGATTCGTACATCGCGCTCAGAATGGAGCATCTGCGATACGGCGCTTTGGGTAATACCTAGTAAGCGCCCAAGCTCCGGCTGAGTGCGGCCTTTAGCAAAATCCCGCAACGGGACACCCATTTCGTCTGCCATGGCTGATTACCATCAGATGAAAAACACTCAAAAATTAGCTCTACTTGTTTTATCTCAAGTGAAAATGTAAAACGTCGAAACAAATAAGAGACTCTTATATTGTTGGCAGCATGACTAAACAAAAAGACGACCTCGTAGAAGAAGCAGCCCGTTTAAAAGCCATCTACAAGCAAAGAAAGAAACTCGACCCCACCCTAAATCAAGCCAGGATTGCCGAAGTGTGCGACTGGGCAGGCCAAAGTGTTGTCAGCCAGTACATGACAGGAAAAATCCCACTCAACCTTACTGCACTTCTGAAGTTTTCAAAGGCACTGCAATTCAAACCGGCGGAAGTCAGTGAGCGATTATTAAAAATCTATCCATTTGAAGATTTAGAAGTTCCCACTGAGCGTCTACTATGCGCACTTCAACGCCTTACTTGTCGTTTGGCCACTCTTTTGGGCTCCACCCTGTTGAGGTCATAGACGATGATCGCCCGCTTGGCGAAGATGAGGTCGGGCTGGAGTCTTTATCCGAGGTAGAGCGCAGGGATGGCAGGGGGACTGAGGTGAAATCAGGGGGGAACGGCTATCGCTTTCCTTTCAGTAAACAGATTCTGGCGCTCAAGAATATCAAGCCTGAAGATGCCCGTGTCCTGGTGGTCGAAGGAAACAGCATGGACCCGGTATTGCGCCATGGATGCATTGCTGTTTTGCACATCCTCCCCGCTCCCATTGAAGAAGGCCAAATCTATGCACTGGACAACGACGGACAAATTGTAGTTCGTTTATTATTTAAACTCGCCAACCATGGCTTACGACTGCGGTGTTACAACACGAATGACTACCCGGACGAACGTTTGAGTGCGGCTTACATCAAGGATCACATCAAAGTACTGGGCAAAGTATTTTGGTATGGCGGGCTAATATAGCCACTCGTCGCCTGTCTATATAAATCGCGCCATGTTTATTGAATTTCAGAAACAGCGATACTAATTTTAGATTTAAATCCTGCAACCTCAAGCAGGGAGGGCTAACAATGAAAACAACACAGCCCCCTGAATGCCTTCTCTATCTGCATCCAGCGGTAGTGGATCGATATCTTATCGAATCGATTCAAAAGTACACCGGTCGCTTTTTGCTCATCAAGGGCAGAAAGACAGCCACAGCCAAAAATCCTCAACCGCGCAGCCCCATGGGGTGGCGATGCTGCGTAACGGTAGCCCTGTAAACCATATGTGGAGGCAGCCATGACCTCGACACTGGATTAACTCCGCCGGGAATGGAGCACCCCCTGCCCTACGCTAACGGCAGTTCGCGAGCGGTATTTTGCGCATATAAAAACTGACCGATATCTGCTGCAAGAGATCAGCAGCGGCCATATCAAGATGCGCTGCACGCGACTGCATGATTCGATCAGGGCTGAGCGCGTGATTTACCTCAACGACCTTGCTGACTACCTGGACTCCCTGGTCCCGACCGGTCATGGAGAGACAGCAAACGTGCCCACTTCCAATCCACGATGATAAAACCATGGATATCCAAAGCGAAATTCTCGCAGAAGACGAGATCAGTGCCATTACGGTCTTCAAGCTGGCCCGCTCGCAAATAAACTGGCTGGAAAAGCATGGCTGGCATTACGAATTGAATGGTGCTCGACGGCCAGTTGTTGGCCGGGTTTATGCGCGATTGAAACTTGCTGGCGTCAAACCCACCGGGGCCAATGCAATAGTGCAGACCTGGACTCTAGACCTCTCAAAGATCAGCTGACATGGCCTTCAAGACTCCAGCTAACCGCGATCTACCCTCACGCATGATCCGTCGCACGCGCAAACGAAAGAACGGGCAACCTTGGATCGGCTATTACTACGATGGCAGAGATGAGCAAGGCAAAAGAAAAGAGATCCCACTAGGGTCAGACCTCAATGAAGCCAAGCTAAAGTGGGCCAAATTTGAATACAAGAATCCACCGATTATTGCGCGGAATATGGGTGAGGTTTTTGACCGCTACGAGGAAAGGATCATCCCCGGCAAAAAACCTCGCACTCAGCAAGACAACCTCAAAGAGCTCAAACAACTGCGCAAGTGCTTTGACAAGGCCCCCATAGATGCAATCACCCCTTAGATCGTTGCTCAATACCGGGATGCCCGGACTGCAAAGGTGAGAGCAAATCGCGAAATTGCCCTGCTCTCTCATGTTTTCACCATTGCACGGGAATGGGGGCTGACTGAAAAGACCAATCCATGCGCCGGTGTGCGGCGCAACAAAGAAACGCCCCGCGATTTTTATGCTGACAGTCAGATCTGGGACGCTGTGTATATGCATGCTACCCAAGAGTTGAAGATGCCATGCAGCTCGCTTACCTCACGGGCCAGCGCCCGGCGGATGTGCTGAAGATATCCATTCACGACCTGACTGATGATTTCTTGCTGGTGGGTCAGGGGAAAACCCAGAATCGTCTGCGCATATCACTTCGGTATGAAGGGATGGAAACCAAGCTGAGTATGTTTATAGATGATCTGATGGAGCGCCGGATGCTGAACGGAATTCGGAACTCCCGACTGATCACAAATTCCGGAGGGTTACGCATGTGTTCACAAATGTTGCGCAACCGCTGGGACGAGGCTCGTTTAAAAGCGGCTAAACAAGCCGTTGCTGATGACAATCATGAACTGGCAGCAAGTATTCGACAGTTTCAATTCAGGGATATTCGGCCTAAAGCCGCCAGTGAGATTGGGTTAGAACATGCCAGCCGACTGTTGGGGCATTCCAAAGAAGAAATAACTCGCAAAGTATATCGGCGGATTGGGGAGGTTGTACGACCCACCCAATAAAAAACCAACAAATCACCTTCACAAGAAAACACGACCACACAAAGTGGAAGCCAGCATTAAAAATGCCAGCTCCATAATTAAGTGATTGGTGACACAAATATATCAGTTGCCTCGCATAGCAAACCCTGAAACTAGCCTCTATTAAGTTGGAAAAGCTTTACATATAGTTTTGCCTTGAGCTCTTTCAAATCAACAAAAGTCAATATACGCTGACTCTGCAAATCAAAGGGAATTTCTTCGAAGCCTGATGAAACCAATACAACAGCCTTTCCAAGGCACTGAGCAATACCTACTTCATAATAAACGTTCGGATTTCGTCCATTCAGGTTGGCTATCACATATCTTGCAGATAATATTTGCTCTACAATATGCTTAAGAATATTCCCCTCTTTAAAAACTTCATCCCCTCTCACGCAAGCCAACCCAAGCATACCGCAGGCTTCTTTAATAGCCAAATGCTCATCCTTGTAAGCATCATGGAATGGGGTTATCAGAAATACCTTATCATCTTTTTCTTGAATAGCTTGAAAGTCTATACCGATATTTTTTATAAATCTGAATTGATCTACACCGTAATTATTTTCAGCAGTTCCAGAGTGCTTAATGTCAGCATCTCCACCATCAACGACTAAATGATTTAACTCTTGCCAACCTGCATGATCCTTCTGGAACTTTTCATTTATTTTATAAATACTCCCCTCTAGAGAGGACCTCACAGCTCCCAGCTCAACCTTCCCAAGAGCATGATTATACTTTGTCTTAGATCGCTTAACTTTAACCAGCAAATATACAAGCGGAAAAGAAAGCACGAAAGCTACAACACCTGCAAAATAAAATGCATCAGACATATACTCAAGGTGCATGAGTCTCTCCCAGCAACAACATCACAGAATAATATCCCATAAAGCTAGTCAGCGTCAGATTAAACACTGTTGTGCAATATATCTTAGCGACCCCTTTAGCACTTTCTGGCTTCCCATCCAGTGCTGAGAGACAGTACCGCCACAACGAAATAGAAAAAACTTTTAATATGAAAGCACCAAACAAGAAAGCAAGTGTAGACGCAACAACCTCTCCTGTCTTTATCGTTATAATCAAACTAATGATTGTCGAAACACAAAAAACTGATATGTCTACAGGGAGCTCTACGACACACTTTAGTAGCTCTATCTCTTTTATAGACTTACCAACCAACAATTTAAGCATGAATGAAGCAAGTATCAACAACAATGGCAGTATCGCCGCATAAGTTGCGGGTGTCATAATTATTATCGCCCAGCGTTAACTATTTCTTAAGGAATTCAACAGTAATCAGACCAACTGTTATCTCCCGCATCAAACATCAAAATAATCTTCAAAGAATTTTCTAAATACAATATACCTAGCACACCTGAACCGTCATATTTTAGATGGCCAAATGCCTCCATGTCCAGAAAATATCCTGACTATGAGCTTTAAAAAAATCACTGAGTAGTAATTTTGCGCTCGCAAAATAAAAGAGAAATTCAGTTTTCGCCGCCAGAAATACCATCCCACCCCATTTGACTTCCCGCCTTCGATACCTACATGCGGAACACCTCAAAAAAATGCGGAACACATCCCCCCATTTTCGCAGGCACAAAAAAACCCCGTAGACCTTGATCTACGGGGCTTTCGAATGTGGAGGCCGAAGCCGGAATCGAACCGGCGTGGGCGGATTTGCAATCCACTATTTTTTGCTTATAAATCATAAGGTTATATTACATTCGATTCCGCAAACACTGTTGATCTATTCGCCTGCACCTCAGATAAATCATGGGTTGCGTTTTTGGATGCGGAACTGATTTACACCTTATCACCCGGATGCCTGAGGATAGGGATTTGAACGTTTTCTGCGTGCATCCCGCGCCGCTACAGGCCGTGAATGCGGAGTATTTGGTGCACTATCTAAAGCCTATACCGGCCTGATGAGGCCTCACATTTGCCCTAAGATTGCCCTAATTAACGGCCTTATCAAAGTTTGTTATCCGCCGGCCTGGACAGCGGTTCATGATCGTCAGAAATCGGCCAACAGGAGTCGTCCGAGCTGTGAAGAAAAGCGTTTTTTTGCGATGTGCGTGAGTTATGTTTCATTCGTTGATCCGCTGGTACCATCAACGTAAATCAGCATTTTCTAGGATTGAGTATGCAGGGCGAACTAAGCTTCACCGATGTGGTACGGGAGATTCTTCGGCCGCATCCTGAGGGACTGACACCCCAGCAGATCCGAGAGTTCGTGAAGATCGGATACCCGCAGTACGTTGGCACGCCAAGCCATTTGAAAAACGTCGCTGCAGGTAACTACAAAGATGTTGACCATGCTGTTCTTGCCCGAATTTACTTAGCCTGCAGAGGCGCCTCAGACATCGCGGCAGATAAAAGTCGTAAGCCTCACCTAATGACTCTCTTGGCAGACGCCACCTCAGTGGAAACCAGGGCTGATGATTTTATTGAGGGGGAGGACCTTGCCAAGCTAGAGGCGGATATCGGGACGCTGTACGTGCTCTCCACCGGCCTCTATACCGCTGAGCAAGTCGAAATTGTAAAGATTGGAATAACCACTGGGTCAGTCGACAAGCGCATTACTCAGCTCTATACGACGGGGGTACCTTTTCGCTTCACGATTTTAAGCCAGCTTGAAACTACAAACTATTCAAAGCTAGAGCAGGCTTTGCACTGTTTGTTTGATAAATATCGGATCAATAAGTCCCGAGAATTTTTTACAGGGAATTGTCTGAAATTCCTTCCTGACCTAATCGCGATTCACCGAAAAATTGAGGAAGCGTGAGCCAGTATGGTGCAGCGAATTAAGCAATGGTACAGGGTTGTTTTCCCTACATTGACTGACAGTTTTCGGCCAATAGCGGTCATCTACGACCAGCAACTATCTATCCCAGTGTCAGATGTTGTATACCGAGTCGATAGCAGTCAGTTGCGTCGCACTGCCGTAGATTCCCTGTGGCGATCTACGACACCTCGCTCACAGTCTTTGCTGCATAGGTGCACTAGCTAGCGCGACTCGTGCTGGACGCCCACTAAGCCGGACGCCCACCGTCATGATGTCAGCCATGCTGCTCAGCAGGAAGGTTTCAACAGCCGCTGGCGAGTTGCCGCTAGCGTACGGTGGTTGTTCTCCTCTCATCACGGACTTAGGTCCACTAGGGCCACAGTTAGGTACAAGCCTAATTAACCTAGGTAAAGCGCGACGACTATGCTGTTCCTTCTGCTACTGATCCGGGTGGACCAAGCCATTGAGCGGCTGGAACTCCACTAAAGGGCTTAATACCTCGGCAGCGTCGACGTGAGAGCACGGTCACGCAAGCCTGTTACCTAGAGGATACGCCACCACTTTTTCTAAAACGTTGTGCCTCGACCATTGATAAACTGCGTGGTGTTCCTACGCGAGTCGCAGATTACGGCCTCTTTTCACTACCCCTTGGCAAAAATTTTGAGAAATATCTATGGTTATGTTGACCCGTGTGCACTCTGCCCCAGAGCCAGGGGCACTGAATGTCGTTTTCGTACACGGACTGGGCGGTCACCCACGCGAGACGTGGATGCACAATGCCACTGATCATACGACTCTATGGCCCACCTGGATTGGTGAGGATACCGACTGCCACGTGTGGATCGCTGGCTACGGCGCGGCGCCCACAAAGTGGGTCGATACGGCTATGCATTTGGCGGACCAAGGGGTCGCATTGGTGTCAGCGCTGCAGGCAGAGGAAAGCCTGAGTGGCGCACGCACTGTCCTTGTTGGCCACAGCCTAGGAGGGTTGGTGATCAAGTCTGGAATGACACAGGCGGAATCACTTGGAGACCCGTCCCATGCTCAAGTTCTCAATACCATTGAAGGTGTCGTTTTCATTGGAACTCCGCATCAAGGGGCGAACTTAGCCAATCTTGCAGATGTGCTGCGGATCCTTGTTCGGCCGAACCCGCAGGTTGGGAACATGCAGACCGATGACGCTTGGCTCAAAACCCTGAACGGGCAGTTTCGCCACCAACAAGCCCGTCGCAAATTCCAAGTCAGGGTATTTTTCGAAACCAAGAAGCTTTTTAAAGGAATTAGAATCCTCGGCATACCTCTGGGTAAAAGCTTCATTATTGTGGACCGCCACAGCAGCGATCCGGGCATTGAGGGAGTGGTACCAACCGGAATCGAAGGCGATCATTTAGAGATTGCCAAGCCAAGATCGAGAACAGTGTTGGCCCACAAGGCGTTAGTAGAAATTATCAAGCGAATAGCGCAGAGCGGTGGCTTTCCACCGGGGCAGGGGCTGACGACACCCTTAGCAACGCGAGAGCCGGTTTTGCCTTCTGCGGAAGAGATTGCCAGAAAACTCAGCAATGCATCCACTCAGATGCTCAACTGGCCCAGCACGCTTCTTGACGGCACTTGGATACAGCGCATGGAGCTAGAGCCCCTTTCGCTAGATTTAAACGGGGGGGATGAGCACACTTTTTTTATCTTAGGCGAGCCAGGCAGCGGTAAATCCTCGCTACTTGTAAAGCTCGCTGAAGAAAAACGCCAAACGGGATGGTCAGTGTTAGCTATAAAAGCTGACCGTCTTCCTGAAGAGGTTCGTGACCGGCAAGACCTCAACGGGTACCTGGACCTCGGCGGGGACAGCATCGCCATTCTCCAGACAGCGGCGGCCCGTGGGCCTGTTCTGGTTGTAATCGACCAAATTGATGCCCTTGCGGAGCTTATAGTGCAGCAGTCAGCGCGCCTGCGGGTATTGCTGGATTTTGTGAACGATCTTGCCTCCATTCCGGGCATCAGAACGGTTATCTCCTGCCGGACATTCGAGCAAAAGCATGATCCGGCACTGAGAAATCTCAGTGCTCAAATCGTGAATTTGGAGCTGCCCGAATGGGGTGATGTGCTCCCAGTCCTTCAAGCACATGGCTTACACGCTGACGTTTGGAATCCGGAGCTTAAACAGATACTCCGATCACCCCATGCACTGGTCGTGTACTTGTCATTACTTCGAGAACATACCGAATTGGGGGCCTTAACCAGTTTTCATGGCTTACAGGAAGCACAGTGGGAGAAGTACGTTTTAAGTGACCCGACTGATGCCAAACGTAAAACGCTCAGGGTGCTAGCCAAGAACATGGCTGAGCGCGAGGTACTAGGCTTACCGCTCGCGATCGTAGAAGAGCATTACATGGTAATTAAGCAGTTGAGCGCAATGGGGTTGCTGCGTATCGACTCAGGCCGCGTAGAGTTCAGGCACCAGACCCTTTATGAATTCGTGCGCGCCAGAATGTTTTTGGAAGATAGTGGCAGCCTGACAGACACTGTATTGCAAAACCAAAGCACCCTGCGCATTCGCCCACAGGTATGGCACGCGCTGAGTTACTTCCGAAGCGCCGCGCCGCTGGACTACGAAAAAGAACTCGAGAAGCTCTGGGAGGCTGAGCTGCGCCCGCACCTGAGAATGTTGCTGATCGAGTTTCTGGGTAAGCAAACCGAGTTGCTCAGTAAAGAACGTACGCTTGTCGAAGCGTGCATCGAGGATACTTGGCTGTTTCCCAGATTTATAAGCGCGATGGTGGGCAGCCCGGGATGGTTTGACGCGCTGAGTACGTCTGCGATTCCTAAATGGATGGCGCAAGGCGAGGTCAGAGCGCAAGCCTTGGTTCCCTTGCTGACCCAAGCGCTTCAGTTTAATGCGTCAGCAGTTGTCAGTTTCATCCACCGCTTCTGGCTGCCGGCCCCTGAATTAGACATTTTAAGTTGGCAGGTACTCGCTTGGAATGACGTATCGCCTATGCCAGGGCTCTGGCTCGATGGTTTGACGACCATTGCTAACCGTACGCCACTCTCCGAGTGGACGATCGCCAGTACAACCAATCTGGTCAGTATAGATCACCCCACTGAAGCGCCCAAATTGTTAAGGGCATGGTTGAACAGAGCCATCGAGCACGCGAAATCTATCGAAAGCCCCTCTTCGCGTACGCCGAACGCTGTCGAGAAAATGATTGATGTGATCAGAAACATCATTCAAAGCAATTACCTTCATGAGATAGAAGCGGTTGCGGAAGCTGCCCCCCAACCCTTCTGCGAAGAAATTTGGCCTCTGCTGGTCGAATGCTTTCAGGTTACTTCGTCGAAGGCGACCGGCTCGGGCGGCGGGTATCGTGACAGTCGGGGATTATCAATTCGTCAGATGGGTGAGGGCGCCTCGCACTGCCCTCCACTATTAGCCTCGATTTTTTTGGCATTGGAAAAATGGGCCACGCTGGATGCTGCCAAATTTCTTGATTTTGCTGACTCCTATTCCTCTTCGGAAAGTCTGCTAGTTCATCGTCTCCTGGCCCTCGGACGGGCTGTGGCAGGACGAACATGGCCCACGCGCATCTTGCACTACATCAGCGACGATCCACGACGCTTGATGTTAGGGCCATATTCCGATGTGCATCACGACAGTATTGCTCTCATCCAAGCGATAGCTCCCCAATTAGATGATCAGCATTACCTACGCCTTGAAGAAATACTCAAACACTGGTCCATGCCAGTGAGTGGCGCAATTACGGAGCCGGTATCGATCCGTCAGCAGCGGACCATTTGGAACCGACAACATCGTCTTAGGCTACTCCGAGCACTACCCGCGCGGCGGCTCACGCCTGCAATTCAGAAATTGATCGAGGAAGAAAATCGGGCATTTCCTAGTCAAAGCCCTCGGGAAGTCACCTTCGGTGAGGCCCAATGGATAGGCAGTCCTGTTACTGCAGAACAGATGGCGAAAGCATCCGACGAAGATGTTTTTGGGATATTCACGGAGCTAACTGACGAATGCGGCTGGGATCATCCTCGCCATCAGATGCAAGGTGGCGCGATTCAGGCTGGCCGTGAACTGGGGCGACTGGCGCATGTAGATTTGCCGAAGACGCTCAGGATCCTCCGTTCACTGGAACCCGCGGTCAATGAAATTCCGGCTGCCTGTATTCTGCGTGAGCTTACATCGGCAAAAATCCCGGCGGCTGAATTGCACGCCCTCGTCCTTGAGCTAGCGGAAAAAGGATTCTCAAGTCCAGGCTTCAGAAGCGACGCGGCTTTCGCCATAGAATCGAGCGTAACCGAAGATCAGCCGATTCCAGAGGCTCTGATTGCAATGCTGGAAAAGTGGCTAACCGCTGATTCTACGGTACATGATTCCGAACCTGAGGATCCGCAAAAGCCAAACCGCTCCTCAGTCCTGTGGGGGGGAGGCTTATCGATGGTGATCCCCGAAGGGAATTATCCGGTGTTATCCGCATTAACAGCGGCGTGTCTAGTCCCCTCCACCAAAAAAAGCGATCGGTGGCTGGATATTCTCGAAAAGCATGCGCAGCGAAACGAAGTACCACAGGTTTGGGAAATGCTGCTGCAGTCAGAGCTTACAAACCTTGGATTGTGTGATCACTTCAGAGCGGAGCGCCTTGTAGAAACTATTATTTCAAAGCTACCCACGCTGCTATGCACAGACGGCTGGATCCGCTTCCTTGCCATGACCAATCGTTGGGCGTCTTCTGCAACCGTGCAGCGATGGATAGAGCTTACCGTCGATCCAGATCGACACCGACAAGGGGCAGGCGAACTGATTGCCTTAAGACACGCCAGATTTCCGGCTGAACGCTGGGCCCGTGATATGGCGTATGCCTTAGCGGAGGGTGGCAGTGAAGCCTCTGTGGGCCTTGCCCACAGCGTGGCGCGGCTGTGGGCCGAGTCCATTACTCGACCTGCCGTGCAGCCGCTCGTAGTGAAAATCATCGCTCGTGGAGAGCCGGAAGTTTTGACAGCTCTTTCAGCTATTTTTACCTGCGATGCGTTCTTACCTGATGCCGACACCTTCGAGGTACTAGATGCCTTCGTTGAACATCCACAGATCTTCCATACCGCCACTGCAGACATGCTGCCCGAGCAACTCGCGAAACTCGTAACGCGGGAGCCGCGGAGAATATTTCTGGTGGCGAATGCGATGCTGGATGTCGTGGGGTCAAAGATGGGCAACATTGCTACATCTTGGTACTTTAGTACGGAGTGGATCGTTGATATTGCATTGAAGCTGCAGGACCTAGACGATTCAGCACGTTCACTGGGTGCGCTGCTTTTCGAGCGTATGCTCGAGTTCAACATTCCCCAAGCGAGGGATATGTCGATCTGTCTCGATAAAAGAACGCCGGCCGGCAGGGCGCCCCAGCCCCAAAGGAGGCGGCCGATATCTCGCTTGAGGAAAAAGGCGACGAATGCCTGACTGTTGCCTCCTGCCGGAGCCTGCCCAAGCTGAATTTGCGTCATTGGAGTGCGGTGTTGCGCACTCCCGGAAGGCGAGAAAAATAGCGAACGATTCTTCAAGCGCGCATGGCTCCTGCGCGACGGAGCTATCAGTCGAGTGTTGCTTTGCTGCATCAACCCAAGCATGTGTGCTTCGAAACCTTGCTGATTTCGCGCATCTTGAACACCGTGACGTACCAATGGTTAGTGCCGAGCGCTGACCTATACAATGGTCCTTGGGATTGTGACTCGGTCCGATATAAAGTTTCAGAAGATTATGGAATCTACTCATGCAATCTTGGTGTCGTCACTACATCGTCAGGTAGGGGAAAAAGCTGCACGCATGAAGGGAGCGGGATTTAGTTTGACGATGCATTCGTGAACGACTTTCTTAACTTGATCATTATGTCACCTTACTGAAAACCGCTGCTGACAGACCGGCTGGCAAAGCTGTAGTCCGAATGAGCATACTACTCAGGGAGTGCGTTTCGGCCACTACCGTTTGCTGCTAGATCGCCGGCCGCTTCGCATTCACTCCGGATTAGTTTGGAGGCAGGAGGTCACTGCCGCGTGCTCGTATTAGGTTGTTTGCATGCTCAGCGGTACGCTGGACTGCTGATGCGTCACATTGGCCTACTGGCCTGTGAGTATCGATTGGAAGAATTGGGTCGATTTCGGCCAGTGCTGATCGGCAGCTATTGGCCGATAGCAGCCTATCGCTAAGGACTGCTATCGGCCCAGGCTGTGTCAAAACGTTTTTCACGTGCGACAGCTACTCAAAGCCAGACTGGAAACCGCTCTTCTACGCAAAATCCACATCTGCTGATGTGCCGATAAATTTCAGATTTAACGGTGAATCGCACACTTCGATTATGGCGACACGTTTTCACACTCTCTGTGCCATATGCAGCCGCTCAAGGAGTCTAGGAAACGAGGGACCATTCAGTGGGCCTTGATCCAGCCATGTATGGCGTACACACAATGAAACTCACTAAGGCATCACTGATCTATCGCAGGACGAAGAACCTGCGGGCGGTTCAGTTGCTGCTCGGCCATACGAAGCTGGAGAGTACTGTTCGATACCTAGAGATTTAGGTCGATGAAGCCCTAGAGATGGCGGAACAGACTGAGGTTTGACCTTACCCAATTTAAGGATTGAAGTGACTACTTGCGGAAGCGATCTTAAAAGTTGCGGAAGTGATCCTCAAATCACAGACATAAAAAAACCCCGCAGACCTTGATCTGCGGGGCTTTCGAATGTGGAGGCCGAAGCCGGAATCGAACCGGCGTGGGCGGATTTGCAATCCGCTGCATAACCATTTTGCTATTCGGCCAAATATTTTTGAAATTCAACATTCAAAATCAAAAATAAAATCTCGCTCGGACGATTCTATCGTCGCAAGCCTATGAATCTTCAGTCATTCAGGTGGTTGCCCTGAGCTGATGGCGCGCATTATGTACGAGAAGAACGATGCTGGCAACCCCCTGAATTCTAATAATTTTTAGTACATCTCTCAGCCCGCGTCCTCACGTCATAACCCTCCGGGTTCTGCTGACTCGCATCGTTCCTGAAGGTTGATTTGCACGTCCTACCAAACGTGTCACTTTTGCCTACAACCTAATTGGACTTTGGCCGACTTCCACTCACTAGGTGCTCACGTAAAGTCTCGCCGCCGTTAACGAACGGACTGACGCACTTTTTTGGAGCTTTGCAATGAACAAATTATGGATGTCTGCAGCTGCTGCTGTAGTGGTATTGGCTACGACTGGATGCATGAGCCACAACGTTAGCCAACCTAACGCTCCGATTGCAGGTACTGTAACTGCCGATCTGAAGGCAAACATTGATGTAGGCGGGGAAATTACTGGCCAGTCAACTTCAAACATTCTGTTTGGCGTGCTGAAAATCTCTGGCGACAGCCAGTTCGCAGACGGTGTGAGCTATGGTGGCCCTGCTCCAGCCTTCAGCCTGCCAGATCCAATCTCGGCTACTAAAGCTGCAGCTGCGTACAAAGCAGTCAAGAGCTCTGGCTCTGATTTGATCGTTGCCCCGCGCTATGCCGTGTCTGTTCAAGACTATTTCATCTTCAAAAAGGTGAATGTGACCGTGACTGGCAACAAAGGCAGCATCAAAAGCATCCGTTAAGTGAATGCATGTCCAGTCTGTCAGGCAATTGGTTCTCGGGCTGATTCCCCAGTCAGTACATACCCTACTTGCGCAGTTTCGCCTAATGAACTGTAAAAGCTAAAGTACCTATTGCCAGTCGGCTGGCCCGGCGGGACTCCTGTCCCGCCACCTACTCTCATATCACTACATTGCGGATAAAACGTACGGCAACATCGCCATCGTTTCGGTAAGCATGAGGCGTGTTACTGGGGTACATGTAAAACTCGTGCGCACCAAAATGCAGTACCTGATCGCCAATGACCAAGGTCAAGCAGCCTTCACATACGTAAAGCTGCTCACTCCAGCCTTCGGCATCTGCTTGAGACTGATACTGCTCCCCCGGCTCCAGCGTCCATTCCCACAACTCCACTTCCCTTTTGGCCTCTGCCTTGGCCAATAACACTGCCTTGCTTCGTGCAGTTGATACTGTCCAGGCCACTTCATTGATACGACTGGTATCTGCGGCCCCCGGCGCTTGTATCAAGTCACTAAATGCAACATCCAGCGCTTCGGCGACACGATCAAGTGTACTCAAGCTGACATTTTTCTCGCCCGCTTCAATGGCCACCAACATGCGACGGCTAACCCCGGACAGCTCAGCCAATGAACTCTGGCTCAAGTGCGCCACCAATCTCAGACGTCGTACGTTCTGACTGACATGTTGTAAAACCGATGCGCGCTGCAAATTTTCTTTGGGCACTATATTGCTCACCTTGTGGGGCTGCGCAGTATACTGCTCAGCTTTGGCGCATTGTGCGTCTCTCCACCGGCAGCGTGCAAGGCAATGACGATATTGAAACGCCCCAAACTGTTATCTCTTACGTCCCGTTTCAGCAAGGCCGAGTGTGTGCTGATCCTCATTACCATGGTCTGGGGTGTCACTTTTCTTCTCGTACAGCATGCGCTGACGTCAAGCGGGCCGATGTTTTTTGTCGGTCTGCGATTTGCCGCTGCAGCGCTGATGGTTGCCCTTTTTTCGATTCGCAACCTGCGCGGCATTACCGCACTGGAAATAAAGGCCGGGGTGTTTATAGGCGTGGCTATCATGTTCGGTTACGGTTTGCAAACCATTGGACTGCAAACAATTCCCAGTAGCCAGTCAGCTTTTATTACAGCCCTCTATGTGCCTTTCGTACCCCTCTTACAATGGTTGGTACTGGGACGCAGGCCCGGCCTGATGCCGAGTATAGGGATCGTTCTGGCATTTTCCGGATTGATGCTGTTGTCCGGCCCTGGCAGCGCATCGCTGAATTTCAGCTCAGGTGAAATTGCTACGCTGATCAGCGCTATTGCCATCGCTGCAGAAATAATCCTTATCAGCGCCTATGCTGGCAAAGTCGATGTTCGCCGAGTCACTGTCATACAACTGAGCACAGCGTCTATATTGGCTTTTTTGATGACAGTCCCCACACAGGAAACCATTCCTGATTTCTCATGGCTTCTATTAGCCAGCGCCCTTGGCTTGGGTGCTGCCAGTGCCGTGATTCAGGTCGCCATGAACTGGGCTCAGAAGAGCGTTTCGCCCACCCGCGCCACGCTAATTTATGCGGGAGAACCCGTCTGGGCCGGGATCGCAGGGCGTTTAGCCGGGGAGCGCTTGCCCGCCATAGCCTTGCTCGGTGCGGTGTTGATTGTTGCGGCAGTGATCGTGAGTGAGTTAAAACTCAAGGGTAAGGCCCTCGGTGATAACGAGGCGAAGCCAAACAATGAAGCCTGTGACTGATGCTCTACGCACTTTCCCACACTCTAATGCGCACATACAGGGAGGTAATTGAGCAGTGCCACTGACTCTTTGCACACATTTTGTAGGATTCATCTCCAGCTTCCTTATTGGTGATCGACCTGCCGCCACGTATGATCGCTCACAAACTCCTGCAGATTAGAAGCCTATGTCCCTGATAGTTCTACTGCTTCTGCCCTTTGTAGGCAGCTGTCTGGCGGCTGTTTTGCCGCACAACGCACGTAACAGTGAATCTCTGCTGGCCGGTCTGATTGCACTGATCGGTACAATCCAGGTTGCCTTGCTCTACCCGCAAATCGCCCACGGTGGCGTGATACGTGAAGAGTTTATGTGGCTGCCCAGTCTTGGGCTGAATTTCGTCCTGCGCATGGACGGGTTCGCATGGCTGTTCTCGATCCTTGTATTGGGGATCGGCACGTTGGTGTCGTTATATGCCCGCTATTACATGTCACCCGATGATCCGGTGCCGCGCTTCTTTGCTTTTTTTCTGGCCTTTATGGGGGCGATGCTCGGCCTGGTCATTTCAGGCAACTTGATCCAGATTGTATTTTTCTGGGAGCTCACCAGCCTTTTTTCTTTCTTGTTGATTGGTTATTGGCACCATCGCTCAGATGCCCGACGCGGCGCCTATATGGCGTTGATGGTCACAGGCGCTGGCGGATTGTGCTTGCTGGCGGGGGTCATGCTGCTTGGCCATGTCGTCGGCAGCTATGATCTGGATGCCGTGCTGGCAGCAGGCGACAAAATTCGCGCGCACAGCCTGTATCCGATTCTGCTCCCTCTCATTCTGATCGGCGCGCTGAGCAAAAGTGCGCAATTTCCTTTTCACTTCTGGTTGCCCCATGCGATGGCGGCCCCCACACCCGTCTCGGCTTATCTGCACTCGGCAACCATGGTCAAGGCCGGGGTGTTTCTGCTCGCCCGCCTCTGGCCTTCCCTTTCGGGCACGGAAGAATGGTTCTGGATCGTTAGCGGGGCTGGCGCCTGCACCCTGGTGCTCGGCGCCTACTGTGCAATGTTTCAAAACGACCTCAAGGGCTTGCTGGCTTATTCGACCATCAGTCACTTGGGTCTGATTACATTGCTGCTTGGCCTTAATAGCCCTTTGGCCGCTGTCGCTGCGGTGTTTCACATCCTTAACCACGCGACCTTCAAGGCTTCACTGTTTATGGCCGCGGGTATCATCGACCATGAATCGGGTACCCGGGACATCCGCAAACTGAGCGGTCTTTTCAAGCTAATGCCCTACACGGCGACGCTGGCCATGGTTGCCAGTGCCTCGATGGCGGGCGTGCCCCTGCTTAACGGCTTCCTGTCCAAAGAGATGTTCTTCGCCGAAACCGTCTTCATCAACTCCACCGCCTGGGTTGAAATCGCCTTGCCGGTGATCGCTACCATCGCCGGTACATTTAGCGTTGCCTACGCCCTGCGCTTTACCGTGGATGTGTTCTTCGGCCCACCGCCCACCGACTTACCGCTTACACCCCATGAGCCGCCGCGCTGGATGCGTGCCCCGGTTGAGCTGCTGGTGTTTACCTGCCTGATGGTCGGTATTTTTCCGGCGCAAACGGTCGGCCCATTGTTGGCCGCTGCGGCGCAACCGGTGGTAGGTGGTGAGTTGCCTGAGTACAGCCTGGCCATCTGGCACGGCTTGAATGCACCGATGATCATGAGCCTGATCGCCATGTCCGGCGGCATCCTGCTGTATGTAGTACTGCGCAAACAACTCAAACTGGGCCGTTATGCGTTGCCCCCACTGATCGGCTTCTTCAATGGCAAACGCTTCTTTGAGCGCAGCGTGGTGATACTGATGCGCTGGGCACGGCGCATTGAGCGGCGCATCAGCACTCAACGCCTGCAAAGTCAGTTGTTCCTGCTCATCGTGGTCGCAGTCATTGCTGGCTTGATTCCCATGTACAACAGCGGCCTTACCTGGGGCGACCGGCCGAAGATACCGGGCTCGATCGTCTTCGTGACTTTGTGGCTGCTGGCGATTGCCTGTGCATTGGGCGCAGCCTGGCAAGCCAAGTATCACCGTCTGGCAGCGCTGACCATGGTCAGTGTCTGCGGCCTTATGACCTGCGTGACCTTTGTATGGTTCTCGGCGCCGGATCTGGCACTGACCCAGTTGGTGGTCGAAGTGGTGACCACGGTGCTGATTCTGCTCGGTCTGCGCTGGCTGCCTCGCCGTATCGAAGAAGTCTCTCCACTGCCCGGCACGTTGCGCAAAGCGCGCATCCGCCGTCTGCGCGACTTGCTGTTGTCCACTGCGGTGGGCGGCGGCATGGCCTTGCTGTCTTACGCCATGCTGACGCGGCAGACCCCAAACGATATTTCCTCGTTTTACCTCAGTCGCGCTTTGCCCGAAGGCGGCGGCAGCAATGTGGTCAACGTCATGCTGGTGGACTTCCGGGGCTTCGATACCCTGGGTGAAATCACCGTACTGGCTGCCGTGGCGCTGACTGTTTTTGCCCTGTTACGTCGCTTCCGCCCTCCCAAAGAGAGCATGGAGTTGCCCGCCCAACAGCGCCTGCTGGCCAAGGACGTCGTGACTGATCTGGTTAATCCGCGCAGCGCCAGCGATACCGCACTGGGCTTTATGATGGTGCCTGCCGTGCTGGTGCGCTTACTGCTGCCGATTGCTTTTGTGGTGTCGATGTATCTGTTTATGCGTGGCCACAATCAGCCGGGTGGCGGTTTTGTCGCCGGTCTGGTGATGAGCGTCGCGTTTATTCTGCAATACATGGTGGCCGGTACGCAGTGGGTCGAAGCACAGATGAGTTTGCGTCCGCTGCGTTGGATGGGCACAGGCCTGCTGTGCGCCACACTGACCGGCATTGGTTCCATTCCGCTGGGCTATCCGTTTCTGACCACCCATACCGCACATTTCAACCTGCCATTGCTGGGCGACATCCACGTAGCCAGCGCACTGTTTTTCGATATAGGCGTGTACGCCGTCGTAGTCGGCGCCACCTTGCTGATCCTCACGGCGCTGGCGCACCAGTCTGTGCGCGCCCATCGTCCAGGCAACCAGCCTGGCGCTCAACCCAAGACGGGAGCCGCCTGATGGAAGAAGTCATTGCTATTGCAATCGGAGTACTCGCGGCGTCCGGCACTTGGCTGGTGCTGCGTCCGCGTACCTTTCAAGTGGTTATGGGCCTGTGTCTGCTGTCCTACGGGGTCAACCTGTTTATCTTCAGCATGGGCAGCCTGTTTATCGGCAAAGAGCCGGTGATCAAGGACGGCGTGCCACAAGACCTGCTCAATTACACAGACCCGTTGCCACAGGCTCTGGTGTTGACCGCCATCGTCATCAGTTTCGCCATGACCGCGCTGTTTCTGGTGGTCTTGCTGGCCTCTCGGGGCTTGACCGGTACCGACCACGTTGATGGCCGGGAGCCTAAAGAATGAATTTGATGCCCCATTTGATTGTCGCTCCCATTCTGCTGCCGCTGCTGACGGCTGCATGCATGCTGTTACTGGGTGAAAAACGTCGCCCGCTCAAGGCCCGAATCAATCTGATATCCACCCTGACGGGTGTGGGCATTGCAGTGCTGTTACTGCTCTGGACTCAGCAACAATCAGCGCCAGCAGCTATTGGCGTGTACCTGCCCAGCAACTGGAGTGTTCCGTTCGGGATTGCGCTGGTGGTGGACCGGTTATCCGCGTTGATGCTGGTGTTGACCTCAATCATGGCCAGCTGCGCACTGTTGTTTGCCATGGCGCGCTGGGACCGTGCCGGCGCCAGCTTTCATGCCCTGTTCCAGATCCAACTGATGGGCCTGTACGGCGCATTCCTGACTGCAGACATTTTCAACTTGTTTGTGTTCTTCGAAGTGCTTCTCGCCGCTTCCTATGGCTTGATGCTTCACGGCTCCGGCAAAGCACGCGTGTCCGCGGGACTGCATTACATCTCCATCAACCTGCTGGCGTCTTCTTTATTTCTGATCGGTGCGGCCTTGATCTACGGCGTCACGGGCACGCTGAACATGGCTGATCTGGCGCTTAAAATTCCACTGGTTCCAGAGGCCGATCGCGGCTTGCTGCACGCTGGCGCGGCCATTTTGGCCATCGCGTTTCTGGCCAAAGCCGGGATGTGGCCCCTTAATTTCTGGTTGGTCCCAGCCTATTCGGCGGCCAGCGCACCGGTCGCCGCCTTATTCGCGATCATGACCAAAGTCGGCGTGTACACCCTGCTGCGGTTATGGACACTGCTGTTTTCAGGTCAGGCCGGCGCATCGGCCTACTTTGGCAGTGACTGGCTAATTTACGGCGGCATGGCCACCATCGTCTGCGCCGCGATTGCCATTCTCGCGGCTCAACGCCTGGAACGCATGGCCAGCCTGAGCATTCTGGTGTCTGCCGGCATCCTGCTGTCTGCGATCGGTTTCGCCCAACCCAATCTGACCGCTGCTGCACTGTTTTATCTGATCAGTTCTTCATTGGCTTTGTGCGCTTTGTTCTTGCTGGCCGAGTTGATTGAGCGCTCACGCTCTTCCAACGAAATGATGCTGGAGGATGATGTCGGTCAACTGCCCGGCCTGATGGAATCATTGAACCCACCCAGAGGCACTAACCTGGATGACGAGCAAAAAGCTGTCGTCGGGCAGATCATCCCCTGGACCATGGCTTTTCTGGGGCTGAGTTTTATCGCATGCGCACTGCTGATCATTGGCATGCCGCCCCTCTCGGGCTTTATCGGCAAGCTCAGCCTGCTCAACGCATTGCTTAATCCTTCAGGGTTGGGAAATGCTTCCGACGCACCGATCTCGACGGCGGCATGGTGCCTTGTGGCCTTGTTGATACTCTCAGGTCTGGCGTCCTTGATTGCGTTCTCGCGAATGGGTATTCAGCGTTTCTGGACCCCACTTGAGCGGCCCTCCCCCTTACTGCGCCGCTATGAGTACATCCCCATTGTGGTGCTGCTGGGTTTGACCGTGATGCTCACCTTCAAAGCCGAGCCCGTGTTGAATTACGCATACGCCGCTGCCGACAGCCTGAATAATCCCGAGCATTACGTCATGTCGGTGATAGGCACGCGCCCCATTCCGAGCCCGGAAGCCAAGGCGGCGATGCTGGAGGTACAGCCATGAAGCGTCTTTTCCCTGCGCCATGGTTGTCGTTGTCGCTATGGGCGTTGTGGTTGCTGCTCAATCTCTCACTGAGTGCCGGCAACTTGTTACTCGGTGCAGCGCTGGGTTTTCTTGCGCCAATGATGTTCGCGCCCCTGCGGCCTCTGCCTATTCGTATTCGCCGACCGGGCGTGATCCTCAAACTGTTCTTTTTGGTGGGCCACGACGTTGTAGTCTCCAATATTGCTGTCGCCTGGGGCGTGCTCACGGCGGGCAAGAAACCACCACGCTCGCGGTTCATCAAAATTCCGCTGGATTTGCGCGATGCCAACGGGTTGGCTGCCTTGTCGATGATCACTACGGTGGTGCCGGGGACTATCTGGTCAGAACTGGCGCTGGATCGCAGCGTACTGCTGTTGCATGTGTTCGACCTGGATGACGAAGCGACGTTTATCGAGCATTTCAAAACGGCCTACGAACGCCCCCTCATGGAGATCTTTGAATGAGTGCTCTGCTCTCCAATGCCATCTTGCTCAGCCTGTTTATCTTCAGCGTGGCCATGGTGCTGACCGTGATCCGGCTGTTCAAAGGGCCGTCTGCTCAGGATCGGGTACTGGCGCTCGACTACTTGTACATCCTGGCGATGCTGATGATGCTCGTGCTGGGCATCCGTTACGCCAGTGACACCTATTTTGAAGGCGCACTGCTGATTGCCCTGTTTGGCTTTGTCGGGTCGTTTGCGCTGGCCAAATTCCTCTTGCGAGGCGAGGTAATCGAATGAATTCAATCAGCGAGTTGTCACTGTGGATTGAAATACCCGTGGCCGTGTTGTTGGTGCTGAGCAGTCTGTTTGCTTTGTGCGGCGCTATCGGGCTGTTGCGTCTTAAAGACTTTTTTCAGCGCATGCACCCACCCGCACTGGCCTCTACCTTAGGCGCCTGGTGCGTGGCACTGGCCTCAATCCTGTATTTCTCGGCGCTCAAGTCGACGCCGGTGCTGCACGCCTGGCTGATCCCGATACTCTTGGCGATCACGGTACCCGTAACGACGTTGCTACTGGCTCGCACGTCTTTGTTTCGCAAGCGCATGGCCGGCGAAGATGTGCCCCCGGAAGTCAGCAGTGGCGGGCGCAATGAAGGCGGGAGCTAATCCTTTTAGCTCCCACCCGGGTTTACATCCAGCCCAACCAGCTCCAATACGTCGCGCCAAACAGCAGCATCAGTAAGTAACCCACGGCTGTGACAATCAATCCCACCTTGGCGAACTGTTTGGCGGTGAAGGTCTGCGTGCCCAGACAGACCATGTTTTGCGGCGCGTTGATGGGCAGAATAAAGCCGTAACTGACCACAAAGCCGAGCAACATGGTCATGCCCAACCGATTGAATTCCCCCGGCAAGGTTTGCAGCACGGCGATCAAAATCGGCAACAGCGCTGAGGTCAAAGCCGTGGCACTGGCAAAGCCCAAGTGAATCAGAATCAGAAACGCGCCCAGAATGGCGAAAATCCCCAATGGTCCCACCTGATCCAGCCCGGTGTTCTCCACCACCTGGGCACCTAGCCATTGTCCGGCTTGGGTGGTCAGCAACGCGGTGCCCAAGCTGATTCCGACCCCGAACACAATGACCGTGCCCCACGGGATACGCGACTGAACATCTTTCCAGGTCATGACGCCGTAGCGCGGCAACAGTAAAAACACCAACCCGGCATACGTGGTCGAGGTGGTGTCAAAGCTGTGCAGTTTGCCCTCAGTGGCCCATGCCAGCAGCAAAGCAATAGAGACCGCCATCAAGCGTTTCTGCGGCGCCGTCATCGGGCCCAACTCGGCCAGCGATTGTTCAACCGCTTCCTTGCCACCGGGAATGCTGTCGCTTTCCGGTGGCAGCAGCTTCAGCACCACAAACAGCAGCACCGCCGACATGATGATGGCCCACGGCGCACCTGCAATCAGCCAGTCGAGCCAGTTCACCCGCTCGCCGAGCATTTTGTCCATAAAGCCCACGGTCAGCAGGTTCTGCGCCGCGGCGGTTTGAATACCGACGTTCCAGATACTGGTGCCCTGAGCCACGACGATCATGATGCCAGCGGCGATATTGGAGCGTTTATCCACGCCAAAGGCGAGGATCACACCCATCATGATCGGCACCACACACGCACTGCGAGCGGTGGCGCTGGGCACCACCAGACTGAGCAGGATGGTCACTGCAATGGCGCCCAGCAAAATGCGCCGGGTGCTGGTGCCAATACGCGACAGCGTCACCAGCGCGATACGCCGGTCCAGTCCGGTGTGGGTCATGGCAGCGGCAATAAACAAGGCGCCAGCTACCAGCGCCAGCGCCGCGTTGGAGAACCCGGTCAACGCCATGGTGATGCCGGCATTGGTGCCATACAGCTTGCTCGGGTCTTGCAGCGTGGGGGCCATGCCAATCAAGAACGCCATCAACGACGTGATCATGATTGCACTGGCTTCGTAAGACACCGCCTCGGTGATCCACACCACTACAGCAAACGCCAGAATGGCCAGCATGCGATGCCCGGCGACGGGCAAGTCGGCGGGTAATGGCAACAACAACACGCCCACCATTACCAGCACGGCAATCACCAAGCCTAACGGCAGTTTCATTTTTGCCGTGGATGGCTGCGGGGTGGTTGCGGGTGCGCTCATGGCCTTCTCCTTATGCTTGAAAACGCATGGAGCATAGGCCAAGACTGACAGGCAGGCCTTGATAAGGGTCAAGCGCCCTCACCCGGCATCGGTTACTTGACCAGGCGCACTTCCTTGGAAGGCCTGTAGCCAAAATACGCGCTGTAACACTTACTGAAGTGACTGGGAGACACAAACCCGCAGGCCACCAACACGTCAACCTGCGACAGCTCAGTGTGTTGCAACAGTCGGCGCGCTTCGGTGATGCGCAGCTCCAGGTAATAGCGTTGTGGCGTGGTGCCCAACTGCTCTTTGAACAAGCGTTCGAGCTGACGCCGGGAACGCCCCACGTAGACTGCCAACTGCTCCAGCTCCAACGGCTCTTCCAGGTTGGCGTCCATCAACTTGACGACTTCACGCAGCGGCGCGCTCACGCAAATGTTTTCGGCAGGCTTGATGCGCCGATAGCGTGACTCTTCAAACGCGAGAATGTCCTCAATCCCTTCGATCAACGCCTTGTCGTGCAGCCCCTTGATCCAGCCCAGTGCCATCTGAAAGACACCGGTCGGGCTGGAAGCGGTCAGTCGATCACGGTCAATCACAAAAGGCTCACTGGTGACCTGCGCGGTTTTGGCCACTTCAGCCAGTGCGGGTCGATGCTCGGGGTGAATAGCACAGCGGTAGCCATCCAGCAGCCCGGCGCTGGCGAGAAACCAGGCACCGTTCCATAAACCGCCCAAGGTAATACCCGCCTGAGCAGCCGCCCTGAGCAGGTGAGTCAGTTCGTCGTGGGCGTTCAATTCAGTGCGGTAGCCACCGCAAATAACCAGCAAGTCCAGCTCGTGAACGATCGCCGGGGTAATCCGGGCATCCGGCCTGATCACCAGCCCCAAATCACTCACCACCTCGCCATCACTCAACCCATACGTGCGCGATGAAAATAGACCGGCGCGCAGCAGATTGGCCGTGATGATCGTGTCCAGTGCCTGGGTAAATGCGGGCAGCGAGAAATGTTCAAGCAGCACAAAGCCGGTGCGCACCAGTGGGCCCGTTGTGCTGG
Source organism: Pseudomonas helleri (assembly GCF_009600315.1). Classification (GTDB taxonomy): domain Bacteria; phylum Pseudomonadota; class Gammaproteobacteria; order Pseudomonadales; family Pseudomonadaceae; genus Aquipseudomonas; species Aquipseudomonas helleri_A. Next base: position 48,172 of record NZ_WIWC01000021.1, read on the forward strand.
GTGTGTCTTTCACAAAGCGCAGGTTTTTACCCTGCATGCCGCCGCTGAATTGACGTCGTTCGATCAAGGCTCGATCCATTTACTGAGGTGGGCGATCACGCATTTCAATGCGTTTATTTGTGGACGCAATGCTAACCGCCAACAGCCTAAAAAGCTTGCGCTGAAGGCGCCGCAAAACCCGTCGAGCTCAACCCAGCGTGCGTGGCGAATGACGTTGCAACACGCCGCGCGACAACCGATCGAGCAACAGCGCAACTGCCACAATCGCCAGCCCTGCACGCAAGCCCAACCCCATCTCCATTCGGGTCAACCCCCGAGTCACTTCCGCCCCCAGTCCGCCTGCGCCCACCAACCCTGCCAGCACCACCATCGCCAGTGACATCAAGATGCACTGGTTCAACCCTACCAACAGCGTTGGCGCGGCGGTCGGCAGTTCGATCTTGAACAAAATCGCCCTCGGCGATGCGCCCATGGCCTGCCCCAATTCAAGCAAGTCCTTGGGCAGTTGCTTGAACGCCAACGTGGTCAGCCTGAGCATGGGCGGAATGCCATAGACGATGGTGGCAATAATCGCTGGCACCTGCCCAAGGCTGAACAGCATCACGGCGGGAATCAGGTACACCCACGGCGGCACGGTTTGCATGATGTTAAGCAGCGGCAGCAGGATGTCGTCTACCCGCTTGACCCGCGCAGCCAGCACGCCGAGGGGAAAAGCGATGGCCACCGACAGCAGTACCGACACTGAAACCAGCGCGATGGTCTGCATGGACGCCACCCAAAGCCCTGAGAACAGACAAAACGCCAGCATCAAGACGGAAAAAATCGTCACGTTACGATGGGTGAAGACCCAGGCCAGTACACCCACCAGCGCAATCAGCACATAAGGATGAGGCGCCAGCAACGCACCTTCTACTACACCCAGTACCGCTTCAATCACCTGCCCGATGCCTTTGAATACGCCATGAAAATGGGTGTTGAGCCAATCGACCCCCGGCGCCAGGTATTCGCCCGGGGAGAAATACACACTTGATGTACTCATTGAGCTGCTCCCGTGCGAGTCAGTGCTGCACTTTGTGCCAAGCGATCAAGGATCAGGGTCAAAATGACAATGGCGATGGCCGCGTTGATTGACTGGGCAATATTGAGCGTACGAATGGCGCCGTAGATGGCCTCACCCAGCCCGCCTGAGCCGACAATCCCGGCGATCACCACCATGCCGAAGGCCATCATCAAACTTTGGTTGATGCCGGTCATGATGCTGGGCATGGCAAACGGCAAACGAATCTTGAAAAACATCTGCCAGCCGGTAACGCCGCTGGCTTCGCCCAATTCGATAAATTCACGCGGGGTCATGCGGATACCCAACGAGGTCAGGCGTAGGGCCGGGGGCAAAGCGACAATAAACGTCGCCAACAATGCCGTGGCCGAGCCATACCCAAGCAAGGCAATCGCCGGTAGCAAGTAGATATAGGGTGGCAAGGTTTGCACCAGATCCAGACACGGATCGACGACGCGGTCAAAACGCGGGGTCAACCCCGCCAGCACACCCAGCGGCACAGCCACCAGCAGTGCCAGCAACGTGGCAGTGAGCACCAGCGCAAGGGTGCTCACTGTCTGCGGCCACAAGCCCATAAGGTTGCAAAACACTAACGCCCCCCCTGCCAGAATGGCAAAACGCAGCCCGACTATGCGCCAACCAATCAACGCCACCATCAGTGCGATGACGTAATACGGTGCAAATGCAATGCACCACTGCACCGCTTCGTAGGCACTTTTAAGTCCGGAGTTAAGGGCGCTAAACAACCACTCGCCGTTATCCATCAGCCATTCGAGGGCTGAATCGACTGTGCTATCGAAGGGTTTGGCAAAGTCCGGGATGCTCATAGGGAAGGCTCCAGCTCATGGGCCGCAGGGCTTGCCACACCCTCATTGGGAATGCCTTGCACGCCACGCAACAGGTCGCGTGGCGTAATGATGCCGACGACCGTCCGGTTATCGACCACCGCGAGCGCATCACGATCGGACTTCATGGTCAGCTCGATCAATTCGTCGATATCGGCTTCAGGTGTGGTTTTGCTCAGGCGGGCAATATCGCACCCGGGATGTGCGGCCTTATAGGCGTCCACCGGGGTCATCACCGAATGAGCCTTGACCAGATGCAGCCGGGAAATCCCTGCCACAAATTCGGCCACATAATCGTCGGCCGGGTTGAGCACAATCTCTTCGGCCGTGCCGACTTGAATGATTGCACCGTCTTTCATGATGGCGATGCGATCTCCAATGCGGATGGCCTCGTCCAGATCGTGGGTGATAAAGACGGCCGACTTGCCCAACTCCTTGGTCAACTGCCGGAACTCGTCCTGCAACTGCCGACGAATCAACGGATCAAGCGCGCTGAAAGGTTCATCCATCAATATCACTTCCGGATCAGCGGTCAGTGCTCGCGCCAGTCCGACCCGCTGCTGCATACCGCCCGACAGCTCGTTGGGGTAGCGCGATGCCCAATCGCTCAAGCCGACTTTTGCCAGCGATTGCTCGGCCACCAGATTGCGCTGAGTCTTGCCGACGCCCTGCACTTCCAGGCCAAAGGCGGTGTTTTCCAGCACGGTGCGGTTGGGCAGCAAGGCCACACTCTGGAACACCATGCTGATGTGTTTGGCCCGCACCTCCCGTAGCTGTGCAGGACTGAGCGAGGTTAAATCCTTGCCCTTGACCAGAATCTTTCCGGCGCTGGGTTCAATCAACTTGTTAAGCAGCCTGATCAACGTGGATTTGCCACTGCCGGACAACCCCATAATGCAAAAAATCTCGCCTCGTCGAACGTGAAGACTGACGTCGGACACGCCGACCACACACCCGTAGTTTTGCAAGATCTGGGTTTTTGACAGCCCCTGATTAACCACCGCATCCATGGCAGCAGGCGCTTGTTTACCAAAAATTTTCCAGACCGACTGGCAATCCACCAGTACTTCGTTAGTGTCAATTTTAGCCGTAGTCATATCGTAACCCGTCGAACCAGTTTGACCTGATTTCTCTAATTAATCGTAGGGCGGCAGTGGCAACAAACAGGGCGAATCAGTTTTTTATATTGCCCCAGCGTTTTAAAAGATCCGGGTGTTTATCAGCCCACGACTGCACGGCCTGATCGACCGTCTGACCGTCTTTCATCGCACCATTAATGGCGGTTATATCAGCCAGCGGCACATACACACTGGCCATGACTTCACGCGCATGCGGATAGGCCTGGGCGAAACCTTTATGAGCGACCCAGTAATAACCTTGAGGGGGAGAGAAAGAACCCTTGGGGTCTTTGAGGAACTTCAGATCAAACTTTTGTGCCATCCAGGACGGTTCCCAAATAGTCACTGCAACCCACTCTTTACGGTCCGTCGCGGACTTCAACGCTGCGGTCATCGCTGCGGTACTGCCATCAAGCAATTTGAGCTTCAAGCCATAGTCATTAACCGCTTTGGCCGCATCGTTCATGACCCCAGAACCGGGTTCAATGCCGATGACCTTGCCACCAAACTTGTCAGCGTTGGCATTCAACTCATCCATTGAGTCGATGGTTACATACTGAGGGACTGCAATGGCCTGATACAGCCCAAATGAAACAGGCGACAACTTTTCAAGGCGATTTTTATTTTTGTTCCAATAATCCTGGGCGGCATAATCGGTTTGTGCAGCCAACACTTGAATATCGCCTTTACTTAACGCGGCAAAGGCAATACCCAGCTCTGAGAAGTTAATCACGTTGACGGTATATCCGGCGTCCTCCAACACCTTTTTGGTAATACCGGTGATGGGGGTCAAGTCCTCCCATGACAACGTGCCCATGGTGATGGTTTTTTCTTCAGCCTGAACGGGCAAACTTAATAGACCGGCCACAGTGAGTGCGCAGAGTGCTTTCCAAATTCTGTTCATAAGGAGCCTCGATAGACGGATACAACAGTGAAGTGGCTTTTATTTAAAAGAGCCGCTATTAAAACGTATTAACCCTCTCGCCCTACTCTTAACGCTTGCCAACGAATAACCGAGTTAACCCCCAACCTGGTTAAGAAGCGCGGCGGTAATTTGCTCGGCCCAGGTGCCCGGCTGAAAAGATCCAAAGCACTGGACACGGCGCCGCTGGCCAATTCGGCGGCCATGACTCCCGCCAGTGTGCTTTTGACCGTGCCCAAGCCATTCTCACAACACGCCGAATACAGGTTGTCATCAATCTCACCAAAGGCAGCAGCGCTGTTGCGGCTTAAACACAAGCGACCCGCCCAGCTGAACTCCAACGGCGTGGACTTCAACTCCGGGAACCGTGCATCCATTGACAGCCGCTGCTCACGTGCGACTTCAGCCACACGCTTTGCTGTCACCTGAATGCTGGGGTCATAGGTAAAACGGGTGCGGATCACAATGCGCGAACAACCATCAACCGTGATTTTTCGAAGGGTGGCGCCCATAGGGTCTGCGGGCAGAATGGCCCACCGATCATGCCCCGCCGGCTGCCCGGCCAGAGCATCCGGGCGGTAAGCCGCCGTCATGGACGCGTAAGTGAAGACATGCAAAAGCCGTCCTTGAAAGTGACCGAAGTCTTCAATGTGGCCATTGACCGCCAGAATGACTTTGGGCGCATGCACTGCACCGCCCGTCGATGTTGCCGTCCAGCCATTTCCCGATTTCGACAACCCAATGATCGGCGACTGTTCATACAAACTGATGAGGTTGCTCAACCCACCGGCCAGATCCTTGATGTACTGCGCCGGTTGAATCATCACCGCACCGGGCGTGTACAAACCGCCGCGATAATACGTCGAGCCGGTAATGGCACGCATCTGCGCGGCATCCAGCATCTCGTAGTGTTCGCCGATACCTTTGAGTGATTTGGCATAGTTAACATTGAGCTTCAGCCCGCGTTCACTGGCAGCGGCGTTGATCTTGCCACAAGGATCAAAGGTGGCAGCCGACATGCCATATTCACGCGCAGCGTCGGCGGCGAACGCGATAGCCAGGCGATTCTCAGCAATTTCCCGCGCCGTTGCGCTGTCACCTGCTACGGAATATTCACCGGTCGACAGGCTATGCGGCACGTCAATCATAAAACCGGAGTTGCGCCCCGCAGGGCCTTTCGCCACTTCATGGGCATCAACCACCACGATGCTGTCGCCCGGATGCAACTGCGCCAACCGACGTGCAGCTGACAGCCCGGCAAAACCCGCGCCGATAATCAGCCAGTCAGCCAACACCGTGCCATCAAGACGACGCACAGCAACCGTGCGGGTGGAGATGGCCTCCCAACCTGAAACCCCGGTGTCTACCGGCAAGCGCTTGATGGCATGAAGGCTCATATCAGGGACTCGTCTGCCGATCGATCAGACACATCGATCCAGATGGTTTTGATTTCGGTGTATTGGTCGTGGGCAAACACAGACTTGTCGCGACCGCCGAAGCCCGATTGTTTGTAACCGCCAAACGGTGTCGAGGCATCGCCCTCGCCAAAGCAGTTGACCGTGACGATACCTGCGCGAATTTCACGGGACAGTTTGATCGCCCGGCGCAGGCTGGCGGTGTAAACCGAAGCGGCGAGGCCATACACCGTGTCATTGGCCAGAGCGATTGCTTCAGTCAATGTGCTGAACGTACGCACCGACAGAATAGGACCGAAGATTTCCTCCTGAAACAGGCGGCTATCACGGTCAACGCCATCAATGACGGTGGGCTGGACGAAGACGCCATCAACCGTATCGCCGCCGTACACCACGTCCAGTTTTGCCGCAATGGCTTGCTCCAGATACCCCTTCACCTTGGCGAAATGCTCCGGACTGACCAACGCGCCCACGCGATTTTGCGGGTCCAGCGGATCGCCCATTTTCCATTCGCGGATATAAGCGCCCATGCGTTTGAGCAGGTCGTCCTTGATCGACTCGTGCACCAGCAAGCGAGAGGTTGCCGAGCAATTTTCGCCCATGTTCCAAAAGGCGCCGTTGACCACCTGTTCAGCCACATGGTCGAGGTCTTCGGCATCATCCATCACCACCGCCGGGTTCTTGCCACCACACTCCAGCACGATGCGCTTGAGGTTGGAGTCTGCCGAATAGTGTAAAAAGCGGCGCCCGGTGGCGGTGGAGCCGGTGAAGCTGACCATATCAATCTCGTTGTGCAAACCGATCGGCTCACCGACGTCCTTGCCGGTGCCCGTCACAATATTCAACACCCCTGCCGGTACGCCCGCCTCAAAGGCCAGCTCGGCCACACGCAACGTGGTGAGGGTGGTTTGCTCGGCTGGTTTGACGATGACTGAACAGCCAGCGGCAAGGGCCGGGCCGATTTTCCAGGCCAGCATCAGCAAAGGGAAGTTCCACGGCAATACACAGCCCACCACGCCAATTGGCTCGCGCACCACCAGCGTCAGCGCATCATTGCTGACCGGCGCCGTGCTGTCGTATAGCTTGTCGATCAGTTCGGCATGCCAGCGCAGGGTGTGAATAGTGTCGGGAATATCCACCAACTGGCATTCACTGACCGGCTTGCCGCTGTCCAGGCTTTCGAGCACGGCCAATTCGTGACGATTACGCTCGATCAGGCGGGCAAACTTGAGCAACACTGCTTTGCGTTCACCGGGAGATAACAAGCGCCAGCGCCCGTCTTCAAACGCTTCCTTGGCTTTGCTCACCGCATAATCGACGTCTTCGGCCGAACAGGCGGCAATATCGGTTAAAAATGCACCGGTTGCCGGGTTGTGCGTGGCCAGCGTATTACCGGAAATCGCCGGTTTAAATGCCCCATTGATAAACGCATGGGACGGGAATGAAATCGATTGCGCGAGGGCCGCGTATTCAGCCTTGGTCAGTAAATCAGTCATGGTTGGCCCCCGAAGTGATGTGCGCAACGGTGCGCTTTACAGTGGCAATGATGGTTTGCAAGGCGTGTTTTTCTTCCGGATCCAGCGCTAGCAACGGCAGGCGCACATCGCCAACTTTCAAGCCACTCACCTCACACCCGAACTTGATCGACTGCACGAATTTGCCAGCATCGAGCGCATTCATCAGCGGCATCATTGCCGACATGATCTGACGGCCTTTATCGAAGTTTTTTTCAATCACGCAGGCTTGATAGAGGGCCACGTGTTCTTTGGGCAGAAAGTTGGAACCCGCGCACACCCAACTTCTGGCCCCCCAGGCAAAGAACTCCAGCGCTTGATCATCCCAGCCGCACGACAGGGCAATATGCGGGAACTCACGGGCCAGCAGATGGACACGCGCCATGTCGCCAGAGCTTTCCTTGATTGCGACCACGTTTTTTGATTTGCTGACCCGCGCCAGGTAATCCTCATCCATCGAAACGCTCATGCGGCCCGGGTAGTTGTAAAGCATGATCGGCAGATCGGCGGCGCGATCAATTGCCAGTGCATGGTGAGCGTTTTCTTGAGACGTCGGCAATGCGTAAGGCGGTGACGTGACCAAAATCGCGTCCGCCTTGATCGCTTTGGCTTCTTTGGCATAGTGCACGGCATCTTCGGTACGTATCGCCCCGGTACTGACAATCAGTTGTACACGGTTGCCAATCACGTCCTTGGCATAGGCGGCCAGTTCGGTGCGCTCTTCGCCAGTTTGCGCATAATATTCGCCGGTCGAGCCGCCGATAATAATGCCGTGTACGTTGGCTTCAATCAGCGACTCCAGAACTTCTGAATAAACACTCCAGTCAATCTCACCGTCTGGCGTATAAGGCGTTACCGCGGGCGTATAAATACCTTCAAATTTCAAGATTATTTCTCCGGATATACATGACCTGAAAGATCGACAAGTGCGTCGGCTTTAATGCCCTGGGGCGCTATAAAAATTTCCATGTTCTGACGCGACAACTCCCAGTGTTCAAACACAAGATCAACCACCCCCGCTTCATCGCGGCGTTCAATGGCTTCGATAAACAAATCATGGTGTTCGGCTGAGCGTTCCAGACGCTCTTCCATGTCTTCGTTGTGCGGACGAAAGAAGGTATTGCCAATGCGTGAGTGATCTATCAGCAACCGTTCCAGGCTGGGCATCAGGTAGGGGTTGCCGGCCATTTCGCCCATGATGGCGTGAAAGCGGTTGTTCTCGACCACCATGCCCAACGCATCATTCGCCGTTGTGGCCATGCGAAACCGTGACTGTGTGTCTTTTAAATCGGTGAGTTGCCGGGGTTTGAAGTTCTGTACGGCCAAGCGGCCAATGGCCGCGTACATCATCGGCGCCACCAGAAAGAAATTGCGCAGGGTGGAGTGGTTCATCGGAATAACCCGGGCACCGCGGTTCTCACGAATATCCACATAGCCTTCACCTGCCAGACGACGAAAAACTTCGCGAACCGGCGTACGCGATAAACCATATCGCTCACTGAGCAGCACTTCATCGAGCGCTTCATCAGGGTCGAGTTCCATCGTTAATATTTGCCGCTTCAAGTCATCGTAAAGACAGGTTTTTCCATTTTTCACAAACAACCTCCAGAGGTGTTTTCGCCGTAGTTAACGGCTGTTTGTTGAAGCCAGATTCGCATGGGGTAAACAGGTCGTCAACGGATTGTATTTTCTATGTATACATATAAAACACAGTCAAAAAAGCCCTATTAATTAGATATAACTATTTATAATCATGTACTTACAAATAAACCTAAAAAACAATGACGTCGCTATCAGGAAAGAATGTCGTCGTTTTTGGAATGTATTGAGAAAGAAGGATCAGATGCCGGGGCACACGAGGACGACCGGGTGCGACACGCGTACGATCATTTGCGACATGATTGGCTGCAACGTTCTCTTGAGGGATTGGCTGCACGAGCACCCAACCGTGCGAAATCGATCAGATCCTGTTGATAAAAACGCCGAAAACCAAAAAACCCGCACCACCCCTGCGCTTAGCAGGAGTCATGCGGGTTATTTTGACCGTGTTGACGGGTGCAGCGCTGTCAATACTGCCTTAGAGCACGGCCGCCAAACGCGAGCCCTGATTGATCGCGCGCTTGGCATCCAGTTCAGCCGCTACATCCGCGCCGCCAATCAGGTGTACGCTCTGACCGGCCGCAATCAGGCCATCCTGCAACTCGCGGAGCGGGTCTTGCCCGGCACAGATCACGATGTTATCGACCGCCAAAAGCTGCGGCTCACCGCCGCCAATGCGAATATGCAAGCCCTCATCGTCGATGTTCAGGTATTCAACGTCGTTGAGCATCTGGACGTGCTTGTTTTTCAACCCGGCGCGATGAATCCAGCCGGTGGTTTTGCCCAGCCCGTCACCCACCTTGGTCTTTTTGCGTTGCAGCAAAAACACCTCACGTGCCGGGGCCGACACCTGCGGTTTGATCCCTGCAACGCCGCCACGGGCCTCAAGCTGACGATCAATGCCCCACTCGCGCCAGAACGCGTCGCGATCCTGGCTGGTGGCAACCCCCTGGTGAACCAAAAATTCGGATACATCAAAGCCAATGCCGCCGGCACCGATCACTGCCACCTTGGCACCCACCGGCTTGCGCTCAAGGATGACGTCCAGATAGCTGAGTACTTTTGGATGGTCTATGCCCGCGATCGCCGGGGTACGCGGGGCAATGCCGGTAGCCAGAATGATCTCGTCAAATCTGGCTTCCACCAACTGCGCAACATTGACCCGGGTGTTGAGGCATACCTCAACACCGGTGGTTTGCAACTTGCGCTTGAAGTAACGCAAGGTTTCGAAGAATTCTTCTTTACCCGGTACGCGCTTGGCCACGTTGAATTGACCGCCAATTTCGCTGGCCGAATCGAACAGTGTCACTTGATGGCCACGCTCGGCCGCCACGGTCGCGGCCGCCAGGCCAGCAGGGCCCGCACCGACCACGGCGATGTGCTTGACTGCCAAGGTCGGCAGGTAATTCAGTTCTGTCTCGTGGCATGCCCGAGGGTTGACCAGGCAACTGGTGAGTTTGCCGCCGAAGGTGTGATCCAGACACGCTTGATTACAGCCGATACAGGTGTTGATCTCATCACTGCGCCCCGCCGCTGCCTTGTTGACGAACTCCGGGTCAGCCAGAAATGGACGAGCCATGGACACCATATCTGCATCGCCCTCAGCCAAAATCTGCTCGGCAATTTCCGGGGTGTTAATGCGGTTGGTGGTGATCAACGGCACCTTGACCGCACCGCGCAGCTTGGCCGTCACCTTGCTGAACGCGCCACGGGGCACTTTGGTTGCAATGGTCGGAATACGTGCTTCGTGCCAGCCAATGCCAGTGTTGATCAGCGTGGCACCCGCCTGCTCCACCGCTTGGGCCAACTGCACGATTTCTTCCCAGACGCTGCCGCCTGCCACCAGATCAAGCATCGACAGGCGATAAATGATGATGAAGTTCGGGCCAACCGCTTCTCTAACGCGGCGCACAATTTCGACCGGCAAACGCATGCGGTTTTCGTAGCTGCCGCCCCAGCGATCGGTGCGATGGTTAGTCTGCGCCGCGAGGAACTGGTTAATCAGGTACCCTTCCGAACCCATGATTTCAACGCCATCGTAGCCCGCGCTCTGAGCCAGCTTGGCGCAGGTGACGAAATCGCTGATCTGCTTCTCGATACCGTCTTCGTCCAGCTCTTTGGGAGTAAACGGGTTAATGGGCGCTTGAATGGCGCTGGGGGCGACTTGCCGCGGGCTGTAAGCGTAACGCCCGGCGTGAAGGATTTGCAGGCATATCTTGCCGCCGGCATCGTGTACCGCGCGAGTCACGACCACGTGTTTTTCGGCTTCTTCTACCGTGCTCAGCTTGGCCGCGCCGCTGTAAACACCGCCCTCGTCATTAGGTGCAATGCCACCCGTGACCATCAGGCCAACGCCGCCTTTGGCACGCTCGGCAAAGTAGGCCGCCATGCGCTCAAAGCCACCGGGCTTTTCTTCCAGCCCAGTGTGCATCGAGCCCATCAGGGTACGGTTGCGCAAGGTGGTAAAACCCAAATCCAGCGGGGCCATCAAGTTCGGGTAATGCTTGGCTGTCATCAGGTCACTCCACATCAGGGGATTCACGGCACGCGGGAGACTCTGCGGCCCCCGTCGTTGAATATCAGGCACATTAAAGACCTGATACGGCTCGCTCAATGCCCGAAAGTGACAAATTAATAACCTTACTGCACACCTCCTTCCCCCGATCAAACCTCAGGGTAGGCAGCAAATACTGACTTGATCTCCAAATACTCCTCAAAACCGAAGCGTCCCCACTCACGACCGTTTCCGGATTGTTTGTAGCCGCCAAACGGTGCCGAGTTATCGGCCTTGCTGCCATTGAGGTGAACCATGCCGGTACGCAACTGACGGGCCACTTGCAATGCACGTTCGGTACTGCCCGCTGTCACATAGCCGGACAGCCCGTAAACCGTGTCGTTGGCCATGTCGATGGCGTGCGCTTCGCTGTCATACGGCATGATCGCCAGCACCGGGCCAAATACCTCTTCTTGAGCGATCAGCATGCCCGGCTCTACATCGGCAAAGATCGTCGGTTGTACATATAGCCCTTGTTCATAGCCGGCTGGCCGGCCCCTGCCACCGGCAATCAAGCGGGAGCCTTGATTGATCGCTTCGTCAATCAGCGTCTGAACACGCTCGAATTGTGCGTGGTTAGCCACCGGACCCAGGGCCGTGAGCGGATTAGAATCATCGAAACAGACCTCACTGACGACTTTTCGAGCAATCTCGATCACCTGAGCCTGTAATGCTCTGGGCACCAGCATCCGCGTCGGCGCATTACACGATTGCCCACTGTTGCGCAGACAACCGAGCACGCCGTGGCGCACCGCCGCGGCCAGATCGGCGTCGGGCAAGATGATGTTTGGCGATTTGCCTCCCAGCTCCTGCGCCACGCGCTTGACCGTATCGGCGGAAGCCTTGGCCACCGCCACACCAGCGCGAGTCGATCCGGTGAAAGACATCATGTCAATGCCGGGGTGACGCGAGAGTCCCTCGCCAACCACCGGGCCCTCTCCATTGATGAGGTTGAAGACACCTTTGGGTACACCGGCTTCGTGCAGAATCCGGGCAAAAATCAGCGCCGACAAAGGCGCACGCTCACTGGGTTTGAGCACCACCGTGCAGCCTGCGGCCATCGCCGGGGCGACTTTGCAAGTCATCTGGTTCAGCGGCCAATTCCAGGGCGTAATCAAGCCACACACACCGATCGGCTCGCGAGTGATCAGGGTCGACCCGCAGACTTGGTCAAAACGGTAATCGCGCAAGACCTCGAACGCTCGCTGCAAGTGCCCCTTGCCGGCGGGCACATGGGCACTGCGCGCCAATGACAGAGGCGCTCCCATTTCCAGGTGTACGGCCTGAGCCAACTCTTCGGCACATCGCTCGTACCCCTCGATGATCGCCGCCAGTACTTCCAGGCGATCCGCCCGCGCAGACACTGACCACGTTGAAAACGCCCTGCGTGCCGCTTGCACGGCACGCTCTACGTCCTCGCCATCACCGAGAGCCAGTTGCCCGATGACTTGTTCACTCGTGGGGTCGACGACGTCAAGCGTCTGCTGGCCTGAGGGCGCGCACCATTGCCCGTCGATATAGAACGTGAGCAAATCCATTTTTGCCTCCATTTTTCAGTTGCCTCAGGCTACGCTCAGGATCGCACTGCGCAGCGTGTCGAAGATTTGTGCCACCTGATCACGGGTGATCACCAGGGGTGGCGATATAACGATGGTGTCACCGGAGCCACGCACCAGCACGCCGTGCTCGAAACAACTTTGCGCCACGGCTGCACCCCGAGCGCCAACGGCACCTTCACGCGGTGCCAACTCAACCGCGCAGAGCAGGCCAATAGCCCGAATATCGACAACCCATTGCACCCCTTGCAAGGCTAATGCACAGGCTTGCCAAAGCGGCTCGATAGCCCGGGCCTGTTCGTTAATGCCTTGCTCGGCATGCACCTCAAGCGTGGCCAACCCCGCAGCGCACGCCAGTGGATGGGCCGAGTAGGTGTAGCCGTGCATCAACTCGATGGCATTTTCAGGGCCTCGCATAAACGCTTGATACACCGCTGCGCTGACGATCACCCCACCCATGGGCACGGCACCATTGGTCAAACCCTTGGCCGTGGTCATGATGTCTGGTGTCACGCCCAATGCCTGCGCGGCAAAGCTGCTGCCTAGTCGGCCGAAGCCCGTGATGACCTCATCAAAAATCAACAGAATGCCGTGCCGGTCGCAGATCTCGCGCAACACGTGCAGATAACCAACAGGCGGCGGGTATACACCGCCGGAGCCGGTCACCGGCTCAATGATGACTGCCGCCACAGTGCCCGGATCCTGAATCTCCAATAATTGAGTGAGCGCGTGGGCGTACTGCAGACCGCCTTCCGGCTGGCCGGCACTGAAACGCATGCTGGCGTCATACGGGAGCGGCAGATGAGCAACTTCACCCAGCAAAGGGCCAAAATCACGTTTCTGCCGACCGATACCCGACACGGACAGGCCACCAAAGCCCATACCGTGATAACCCTTGGCACGTCCGATAAAGCGTGTTCGGCGGCAATCGCCACGGGCCTGGTGGTAGGCGCGAGCGATTTTCAGGGCGGTGTCCACAGCCTCCGAGCCGGAGTTGGTAAAAAAGACCTGCTCCATGCCTGCCGGGGCAACGTCGATCAAGCGCTCGGCCATGCGCAAAGCGGCGGGATGGCTCATTTTGAACGAGGACACAAAATCCAGACGCCCGGCGGCTTCGCGAATGGCTTCGGTAATTTTTGCCTGACCATGGCCCGCGTTCACGCACCATAGACCGGCCATGGCATCCAGCACCTGACGGCCGTCCGTGGTGGTGTAGTACATGCCTTGGGCCGAGCTGAACATCATGGCCTGCTGCTTAAACTGACGCATGGGCGTGAAAGGTGCCCAAAAGGCCATTGAATCGCGGCCACTTTCAAGGTGGGCGAGGTCAGTCATAAAAACTCCTGTGTGCTTGAACGGGGGGGAATGAAGGCACTATTGAACGGGCGTGCCGGTCAACGTAGGACGCAATAAAGGGCCAGCATTGGCATTGACGCTGCGGTCCAGAAACAATTGGCCCTGTTCAAGGCGGCACACCACGCGGTCACTAAAGGCCGTCTCGACAAAACGCCAGTTCATGGTGAATTCATGCTCTGCCGTCCAGCGTCCCTGAGCCACGACAGGCGTGAGATCGGGCTGATATTGATGATGTAAATAGTTGCCGGTCATGCTGGTCTGGCTCTCAATGCCCAGCGCCAGCCCGACCGCAATTCGATGGGTGCCGCGATGATCGCTCAGGGTGAATTCACAGGCGCCAGCGCTGAAGTCAAAGCTGACATGAGTGACCTGATCTTCGTTGGGTTCAATGTCGAACTGCCCTTGCAACAGAGGCAGCGCCGGGGAATCGCAAGCGCCAGAGAGTTCGGGCAAATGCAGGCCCTCAATCAATGTCTGCAGCTGTTGTTCAGCATGGCCGGGTAACCGAGCAGGAGTATCCAGCGCGGGAAACAGATGCTCCCACATCAGCATATGCAAGCGCCGTTCACCCAGCGGTAAACCACAGGTGAAGGCAATCACTGTCTGCTGGTCTGGCAACACAATGCATTGCTGACCAAATACTCCGGAGGCGTAATAGCCGCCGTGACGGGTCATCCACCACTGATAGCCGTAGCCATCGCGCTTGGCCACGGCCCCTTGCGCGCCTTCTTCACGGCCAAGGAACCTTTTACCGTCGAACTCGCCCATCCACACATGCTCGACATGATTGCGGGTGGCCTCATCGATCCATTCACCAGAAAGCAGTTGCTGCCCCAGCCACTGACCGCGGTTCAAATGCAACACACCGAATTTGAGTGAATCTTCGGTCGTACAGGTCAACCCGTTGCCCCCGGTGTTGAAGCCGTCGGGGGCCATATCCCAGTCGATACGGCCCATGCCCATCGGCGTAAACAAACGCTCAGTACACAGCTCATGCAGGGTTTTACCCGATACCCGTGTGGCAATTGCCGAGAGCATGAAGCTCGAACCGCTGCTGTAGATGAAATGCTCGCCCGGCCTGTCCGCTACCGGCTCAGCGAGAAACGCCCTGACCCAACTGTCTCGCAGACCTCGCCAGGCACCGCCGGAAATGCCGCGCTGATGACCGGTGCGCATGGTCAGCAAGTCCCTTACGGTCATCGCCGCCAGGTTGTCGCTGATCACGGGCGGGCAATCATCCGGAAAAAATTTCACCACCTTGTCGTCCAGCGACAAACGCCCGTCATCGACCAGCAAGCCTACGGCGGTTGCGGCCCAGCTCTTGGTGGCGGAATGCTGAACATGCGGGCGATCAGCGCGATACGGCGACCAGTACGCCTCGGCAACTACAGCCCCCGCTCGGTAAAGCATAAAGCTGTGCAACTCCAGGCCGACAGCATTGACCGCCTCGATAAAGTCACTGATGCCGCGAGCATCGACGCCTTTTTCGCACGGCAACGCTCTGGGCAAGTGCATGTCTGTCATTAACGTAATCTCACTTGGAACCGGGGTACGTGAGCCTATCCCGGCAATGTATTTAGATGCTCAATAATACACAATTAAAGACCAGCGAAAGACTCTCAATGTATTTAAATGCAAAATAAGTCACTGTCCGCGCACAACCCTTATGGCTAAAACCCCGCAAATACGGCACATGCACGACTGCTGGATTCAGGTATCCTTGTGCCCATTGTGTTTTTGGAACCTTAACGACAATGAGTCAGCTCACATCACTGCAAACCAAAGTCGCCGGGCAGATTCTCAATGCCATTCAGTCAGGCGACTTGCAGCCCGGTGCCCATCTCAAGGAAGTGGAGATTGCCCAACGTTTCGGTGTGTCCCGCTCACCCGTGCGCGGTGCGCTGGTCTGGCTTGCGCAACAACAGTTGATTGAGCCGCTGGCCCAGCAAGGCTTCCGCGTCCCACTGAATGCCGTCAAAAACATCGGACTCGAAGCGCAGCAACTGCGCGGGGAAGACGAAGAACTGTATCGACGCCTGATTGATGATCGCCTGAACCAGCAACTGCCCGACCAGATCATGGAAAGCGACTTGTTGCGCCGCTATGACGTCAGCAAAGGCGTACTGCGCCGCTGCCTGCTTCGTTTGTCCGATGAGGGGGTTATGCAGCGCAAACATGGCCACGGCTGGATTTTCTTGCCCACCTTGAGCTCCAAAGAGAAGCGCTTTGAAAGCTATCGCTTTCGCATGCTGCTGGAGCCGGCGGGATTGCTGGAGCCGACCTTCAAGCTCAATTCAGAGCATTTTCAACGTTGCCGTGAGCGACAGGTCGAATTGCTCGAGGGCCGGGTCGATAACAAAAGCTTTTTTGAAAGTAACGCCGAGTTCCATGAACTGCTGGCGGCGGCTTCGGGTAACACGTTTATTCTGCAAGCGGTTCAGCAACAAAACCGCTTGCGGCGCCTGACCGAATTTCACTCAGTCAATAACGTAGAACGAGTAAAAGCCTCATGCCGGGAGCATTTGGCCATTTTGGATGCACTCGAACAGGGTGATAACCAATGGGCATCGACCCTGCTCAAGCGCCATCTGGAAGTCGCCAGCCAGATGGGTGTAGCGCGCAGTACCGGCATGCAAACCTCGTAGCAGCTGACGAGCAGCGCGAGGCTGCGTTCGGTCGCGAAGCGATTGTAAGCCCCGACAACAGGTTGAGGCTGCGCCATCTAACGCACCCTCGCACTGCTCGACATCTGCTGCGAAACTGCCGCCAGTGACTGTCACCACAACGCCAGGCTATAGCCAATAATCACCCGATTCTCATCTGTGTCACGGGTGTAGTTACTGTTCGCGGTAGCGTTCTGCCAGCGCAGCGATACGTTCTTGAACGTGCCTGATTGCACAAGATAGGTGAGCGTCGAATCACGCTCCCATTCACGCCCCTCCCCCGCAAAACCGATCACCTTTGCTTTGTCGCCCTTGGCATAGCGGGTCGAAAAGGTCAGGCCCGGAACCCCCAGTGCCGCGAAGTCGTAATCGTACCGCGCATGCCAGCTGCGCTCCCCGGTCTGGGAGAAGTTGCCCAGTTGGTACTCAGTAAACAGGAATGTATTGGTGCCATCGACGTAGGTAAACGGCGTTGAGCCGTACTGCCCCTGATACCCGCCACCCAGGGTATGGCCTTTATAGCTGTAGGCAACTCGCGTACTCAACGCACGGTTATCAACCTTCCCGGCCAACCCTGCACCATCTTTACCGGCATCGAAGTAACGGATATCGGTTTTCAGTGCGCCGAGGCCAATCGCAAAGCTGTTCTTCAAACCCACGTAGTGCTGACGGTAGAGGTCTTGCAGTTGCGCAAACTGGTAACTCACGGTCATATCGGGAGTGAGCTTGTAATCCCCACCGGCATAGCGAAATTGATCACTTTTTGCCGTGCTTTTATACGCCCCGTACTGACTGGTCAGGCCCATGTCCTCATAGTCCATCGAGTCGCGCTGTTGCACTTGATCTATTTGACCAGCCGCCAGAGCCAGGTTCTTGATGTCACTGGATCTCAAGGCCGCGCCCTGGAAACTTTGGGCAAACAGCCGGCTGCCGTTGGGTTGCAGCGTGGGCATGTCGGGCACCAGGTAACCGATGTTCAGATCACTCTTGGCGAGCCGCACCTTGCCAGTGATGCCCAACTTTGAATAACTGTCCTCAGCCCGTCGTGCATAGCTGGGCTTACCCGGCTCGGACGTGCCGGAACGGGCCAGAATGCCGGTGCCGGAGCGATCAGGGCTGGAGTCCAATTTGAGGCCTAGCATGCCGATGGCGTCCAGGCCAAACCCTACCGTGCCTTCGGTGTAGCCCGACTGCACTTTGAGGATAAAACCCTGCGCCCACTCGTCACGCTTGGACTGCCCGGCGTCTTCGCGGTAATCGCGGTTGAAGTAATAGTTTTTCAATTCCAGCGCGGCGCTGCTGTCGCCAATAAAGTCTGCGTGAGCAAGACCTGGCAATAGACTTGCGCCGATCAGACCTGCCCCCGTCACGGCGTGGTTCATAAGTAGTTTCATGCTGTTGGCTCCTGGCAGAAGATGTTTAATGAGTTGTTTTTGTTTTCTTCAGACATGGCTACGCCCATCACGCGGATCAGCGATCCGCGCACGCTTCATGCCCTGGGGTTTAACGCATCGAGGGTGCTAAAGAGCCCCGGGCACAACGCCCGGTCTGATTCGGTAACCACCGCCTTCGATTTTTTCCAATGGGCTGGCCGCGGCCAGCAGTTGTCGGGTGTATGGATGTTGCGGTGAATCGAACACGGCTTCACGCGTGCCGATTTCGACCACCTTGCCCCGGCTCATGACCGCCACCCGATGGGCAATACGCTCCACCGCAGCCAGATCGTGAGAGATAAACAGGCAGGCAAAACCGTATTGGCTTTGCAAGCGCTCGAACAGTTCGAGAATCTGCTTCTGGATGGTCATGTCCAGGGCGGAAATAGGTTCGTCGGCGATCACCAGTTTCGGTCGCCTGACCAAGGCCCGGCCAATGGCTACCCGCTGACGTTGACCACCGGACAACTGATGCGGGAAACGCGTGGTGAAGTGCTCGGCCAAACCAATGTCGTGCAGGGTTTGACGCACCCGCTCGGCACGACTGGCAGCACTCATGCCCGGCTCATGGCGCAGCGGCTCGACAAGGATGTCACCGATTTTCATGCGCGGATTCAACGATGAAAACGGATCCTGAAAAATCATCTGACACTCAAGACGATGGCTACGGTTGGCCGCCTTGAGTATGTCCACCCCCTCAAAACGGATACTGCCCGCGCACGGTTTTATCAACCCGACTACAGAACGGCCCAAGGTGGTCTTGCCTGAACCGCTGCCCCCCACCAGCGCAAGTGTCTCGCCCCGCGCGATGCTCAGGCTGGCCGAATGCACCACGCGATTGGGCTGTGACGTCCCCCAGAAACTCCTTGCTCCGGGGTGTTCTATGCACACGTTATCGACTTCCAGCAACGGTCTGTCTGCGTCTGGCAGCACAGGCAGCGTGCCGCGCAGAGGTAAGGCTTCGAGCAACTGACGGGTGTATTGCGCCTTGGGCGCCAGCAAGATGTCTTCAATGCCGCCCTGCTCCACCGAGCGACCGTGGCGCATCACCACAACTTTGTCGGCATAACGCGCGACCAGCGACAGGTCGTGGCTGATAAATAAAATGGCGGTGCCCTGCTCACGGGTCAACTCGAGCATCAACTCGATAACGTCCAGTTGCGCCAGACAGTCCAGCGCCGTGGTCGGCTCGTCGGCTATCAACAGCGCCGGGCGCAGCAGCATCACCGAAGCGAGCATGATCCGTTGACGCATCCCGCCTGAAAATTGATGCGGGTAAGACAGTAGGCAGCCCTCGGCATCGTGGATGCCAATACGCTCCAACATCTGCACGCAGCGCTCATGAATCTGCTGCGTGTTCAGCGAGGTGTGCAGTCGCAAGGCCTCACTCATCTGCCGACCAATCGTCAGAGCAGGGTTAAGCGAGACCATAGGCTCCTGAAAGACCATGCCTACGGTAGCCCCGCGGATCTTGCGCAGAGGCTCAATGCCCAGCGTGGCTAGATCCACGCCGTGCAGATCAATGCGCCCTGCACACACGGTCATGGGCGCGGGCAGCAGGCCGATAACGGCGCGAGCGGCCATGGTCTTGCCACTGCCCGACTCGCCGACCAGCGCGACGATTTCGCCGGGCGCAACACTGAAGCTCAGATCATCGACCGCCAGCGGGCCATCGCTACCGACTCGGATGCTCAAGTGCTCTACGGACAACAGTGTGGTTGGCTCAGTCATGCTCACTTCCTCATGCGCGGGTCGAGACGATCGCGCAAGGCATCGCCAAACAGGTTGATCGCCAGCAAAGCCAGGCAGATGAACAGGCCCGGAAACAGTCCCAGCCAGCTAGCGGAGGCGATGTAGGGACGGCTGGCAGCAAGCATGTTGCCCCAGGTCGCCGCAGGCGGTGGCACGCCCAGCCCGAGAAAACTCAAGGCGCTTTCAGACAGCAAGGCCCAGCCGAACATGCTGGTTGCCAGCACACACAGCGGCGCCAGGCAGTTGGGCGCGATATGCCTGAACAAGGTGTACAGCTGCGAATTGCCGATCACTCGGGACGCTTCGATAAATTCCAGTTCACGCAATGACAGCACACTGCCGCGTACCACACGCACCACCGAGGGGGTGTAAGCAATCCCCAGCGCCAGCACAATGCCGTATTGGCTTGCACCGATAATGGCCATGATGCCCAGCGCCATCAGAATGCCGGGGAATGCCAGCAAGGCATCGTTAATCATCATCAGCAAACGGTCTGTCCAACCGCGCATATAGCCGGCAAGCAGGCCGATCAGGGTTCCGGCAACGACTGCCACACTGACTGAAAGCAAGCTGATCCACAGGCTGGTGCGAGCGCCGATCATGAGGCGACTCAGCACATCACGACCAAATTCATCGGTACCCAGCCAGTGCGCCGCAGACGGTGGCTTGAGGCGGGCCAGCAGGTCAAGACGCAACGGATCATAGGGTGTCCAGACCAGGCCCAGCAGTGCGATGGCCACCAGCAACAGCAACAAACCGCCCCCTATAAGCACGTTGGCTGGCGGGTAGCGCCAGCTGCGGCGCATCAGGCTGACAGTTTCAGTATCGGTAGCAGGCACATAGCCAGGCGGCGCCACAGGTAACTTGGCACTCATAATTTCACCCTCGGATCAAACAGCGGATAGAGCAAATCCACCAACAGGTTGACCAACACATAGATGCCGGTAATCAGCAGCAGGCAGCCCTGAAGCACGGGGTAGTCGCGGGCAAAGATCGAGTCGACCATCAAGCGGCCAATACCCGGCAGGGTGAACACGGTCTCCAGTACCGCAATGCCGCCCAACAAGTTGCCCAGAATGAGGCCGATTAATGTCAAGGTCGGCGCGAAGGCATTGCGCAGCGCGTGGCGCCACAACACAGCGCCTTCGGACAACCCCTTGGCTCTGGCGTGAGCAATGTATTCAAGCCGCAGTACCTCAATCGTGCTGGCCCTGGCCATACGAGCGATGGAGCCAAACTCCACCAGCGTGAGGGTGACAATCGGCAACACCAGAAAGGTCAGCGCCTGCCACGGGTTATCTGCAAAACTGACATAGCCCACCACCGGCAGCCACTCCAACTGAATGCCGAAGACATACAACAAGAGCAAGCCCAGCCAGAAGCTGGGAATCGACAGCAGCACCGTTGCCGAGGCCACCAGGCCAAGGTCCAGTGCGCTGTTTTGCTTCCATGCGGCCAGCATGCCGACGGGCACGGCAATCAATGTGGCCAGCAATACCGAGACCAGCACGATCTGCGCACTGACCGTAAACCGCTCAAAAATGAGCGGCAGCACCGCTTGTTTGCTGGTGATGGAAAAACCCAGATCGCCACTGAGTACGGCCTTGATCCAAATCAGGTACTGACTCACCAGCGAATGATCCAGTCCCAGTGAGGCGCGCATGTCCGCCAGGCTCTGCGGGTCGGCCATATCGCCCAGCATCAATAGCGCTGGATCGCCCGGAATCAGCCGGATCAAGGCGAAGACCATTAGCGAAATCAGCAACAGGGTGGGCACGGCCATGGCGAGCCGCTGCAAAATCAATCGAAACATGACGCCCCCCTACGGTTGACTGACCAATTGCACACCCCACAGCCGGGGCTTGGCGATGGGCCACGAGCGGTAACCCTCCAGGCGCCGCTGATAGGCGCCGATGGTGGTGCCGTTGTAAATGATCACCATCGGCACCTCTTCAATCATCATCGCGTGCAAGGCATCGAACAGCTTCTGACGCCTGATCGTGTCGGTCTCGCGCACAGCCTCGCGCAGCATGGCTTGAGCCTGAGGGTTGTCCCAGACCTTGCGGGGCTCCTTGTCCTTGTCACCCATCACAGTGTCAAAGCTCAGTGCCGGATCAAAACGCGGGGAATAGGAGAACGACATCATCTGATAATTACCGCTCTGGTAACGCTCCAACTGGGTGCCCCACTCCAGCGTCTCCATCTGGATATTCAGCCCTGCGGCCTGGGCCATCGCCTGGGTGAGCACACCCATGTCGAACATCTGCTGATAGCGCTTGTTAACCAGCATTTTGATTGGCTGACCGTGATAACCGGCCTCGCCAAGCAACGCTCGCGCCTTATCCAGGTCATAGGTGTAACCCCTGCGAGCCACCCCATCGTAGTAGGCGCTGGTTTGGGGAATGGCCGAATTGTTCGGCGTAGACAAGCCATTGGACAATGCGGCCACCATCTGCACGTAATCCATCGACAAGGCAATGGCACGACGGATACGCACGTCTTGCAGCAAGGGATCACGGGTTTGGAATAACAATCCGCAGATGGCCATGATCGGGCTGACCGATATGTTCAGGCCGGGCGTGGCCTTAAGCTCCTCGGCATCCAGCGCAGTGACATCAGGCAACAGGTCGACGCCCTTTGCCAACAAGGCCGCCTTGGCCGATGCCACATCGGGTATCACCACGAAGCGAACTTTATCCACCAACGGTTGTTTATTGCCGGTGTAGCCATCAACGGCGGCTTCGCCGCGCACGCTGTACTCGGCAAAGCGATTCAACTCCACATATTGTCCACGCTGCCAGTCACCCAACTGAAACGGGCCGGTGCCAATTGGGGCTTTCCACGTCCCCTCCGCGTCCACTGAATCAGGATGCAAAATGCCACTACCGCCGCAGTCAGGACGCGCCATCGACGCCAGGAACAAGCCATTGGGTTGGTCCAGTTGAAAGACCACAGTGTGGGGGTCAGGGGTAGCGATATCGACAATTTTGGCCCCGCCACGCCCATCAAACTCAGGCAAACAACGCCATTGGGTTTTGGGGTTCAGGTAGTGTTGCCAGGTCCATTTCACATCAGCCGCAGTCAACGCTGCGCCGTTCTGAAACCTCACGCCATCTCGCAGCGCAAAGGTATAGGTCATGCCGTCGGCCGAGAGATCAATGCTTTTAGCCAGCAGCGGCCCCACGGAAGCATCTTCACGATAGGCCACTAGCCCCTCGACCATGTGCATGACTACGGCGTCGGTATTCTCGTCGCGATTGACACCCGGCTCAGTGCTGCGGATATCGGCATTGAGGCCGACTTTGATGACTGACGGCGCTTCAGCCGCCTGCGCCGTGGTCGCCAGGGCGAACAGGCTCAAAGCCTGCACGCTGGCACTCAACGCTGTTTTAACAATGCTATGCACGGGAGAAGTACTCCATTCCACACAAGGAGATCCGGACGGTGGCAACGGCCACGGGCAGGGCCGGCGTTAGAGGTATCGCTGAATTCATTGTTGTTCTTCTTGAAAGTCGATCCGGCGCAGTGAATGCGCTCAGTTCCAACCTGGCTTAACACCCGGCGGACATGTATTTTTATAATCGCCAGAGCATAATTGCAGCCTGCTTTTATCATTGCAATGTTTTTTTATGATTTAAAATACACTGAAGACCCAAAAATACGCCACCATCGCGTCTTGGCAGAATTCTTGTTTTTACCTCTCGCACAAGCAACTCTCCGCCCTAGCCCAGTCTCAGGCAACGGCTACGGCCGGATGCAGAGCTACTGGTCAGGAAAAAAACCGGCCAAAGAGTGGTTTTACGTTACCCTTGAGCCAACCCCGAACCCACTGCTCTGTCTCTGCTTACGGCTGTCGCTCTATTTCTCATGCGTAAATTAATTGGCTGCACCTTATTTATTGCCCTTGTCGCCGCTGCCGCCGGTTATGGCCTGTGGACCCAAAAACGTGACGTCGGCCATTACCTGTCCGATCTGCGAATCCAGGTCGCCATCAACGACGGCGTCAATCAAGAGCGCGGCAACCTACTAGGCGTTGAGCCAGAACTGTCTCCGCGTGACTATCAAAGTCTGGATCTTGTCCATCTGAAACTGGCTGCCTACCTGAACAGCGCACGCGAGGCCGGGCTGCTTAATGACAAAACCATTGTGGTGCTGCCTGAGCACATCGGCACTTGGCTGGTGTTTCGCGGCGAAAAGAATGAGTTGTATCAGGCGGCCAGTTTGAATGACGCCATGCGCTGGCTGGCGCTCAGCAACCCGCTGGACTTTGCCAATGCCTGGCTGCGGGCTGACGGTGAAAGCCGGGCGAACGACGCGCACCTGCGCATGAAAGCGGACAGCATGGCCCGTGATTACCAAGCCCTGTTTGGCGGGTTGGCCAAAGAGTTCGGCGTCACCTTGGTTGCGGGCAGTATTGCTCTGCCCGAGCCGCGCGTGGAAAACGGCACGCTGCTGCCTGGCAAAGGGCCGCTGTACAACATCAGCGTGGTATTTGGTCGCGACGGGGCGCTCATGGGTACACCGCAACCGCAACTGCTACCCACCTACGAAGAGCAAAGCTATATCCAGCCCAGCCCCGACCATGAACTGAATGTCGTCAACACCCCTGCGGGGCGATTGGGCATATTGCTGGGCAGTGACAGTTGGTACCCGGAAAACTACCGCACCCTCAACGATAAAGGCGCGCAACTGATTGCAGTGCCAGCCTTTATCATTGGCAAAGACACGTGGCACAGCCCGTGGGGTGGTTATAAAAGCGTGTCAACACCCAGCGAGATCAGCCTCAAGCCCGGCGAGGTCAGTGAAGGTGAAGCCTGGCACCGTCTGACCCTGATCAGCAGCGTTCCCAGCAGCAATGCTCAAGCCGGAATCACCGTCTTTCATCGCGGCAAATTCTGGGACAAACGCAGTGTCGGACACGGCTTTATCAGTCGCAATGGCCAGACCAGCCCGGACATCCCCGGCACAGGCGCCCGACTGTTGAACCTCTGGTTGTAAGCCCGTGAAACCGCTGGCCATACGCTTGGGCGACCTGTCGACAGGCTTTGTGGATTGCCTGGCAGACGCTGTGCGCAGCTATGGCTACAACCCGCTACCGTTACTGGCTGAGTACGGACTGGACCCGGCGCGCCTGGCGCAGCCGCTGGCGCGCTTGTCGATACCCCGCTACATGCGTCTTGGACATGCGGCAATCACCCTCACCGGCCAGCCCGCGCTAGGGCTGCGCATGGGTCAGGTGAGCCAACTGCCACACGCCGGGCTGGCCGGTGTCACCGCCGCACAAGCACCGACTGTTCGGGAAGCCGCCCGCACATTGATTCGCTTTGAACCTCTATACGGCTCTAATTATCGCGGCCAGTCCAGCCTGCATGAAGACGCTCAAGGTGCCTGGCTGCGCTTTTACTCCATCAGCCCGTACAACGCCTATAACCGCTTTGTGGTCGACTCCATCATCGCTGGCTGGCTGCAACAACTGTCCTGCGTTGCGGGCCAGCCTTTGCGTAGCGAGCACATTGACATTGAATTCGACGAACCCGATTACGCCCTGCACTACAGCGGACTGAGCCACGCGGCGGTCAATTTTGGCGCCCAGACCAATCAACTGCGCCTCAACCACGCCACCCTCGACTTACGCAACCCTGTGCACTGCCCAAGCACATGGGCGCACCTGCTGCAATTGTGCGAGCGCGAGCTGGAGCAGATGACCCGCACCCGAAGTCTTCGCGAACGCATAACGCAATTGCTCGGCCCCTTGCTCAATGGTGGTCAGGAACCCGGGCTGGAAGAAGTCGCCGCACGGCTGAAGCTGCCCAGCTGGACCTTGCGCCGCAAGCTGGCAGAAGAAGGCACGCAGTTCCGGGCGATTCTCAATGACACACGGCGCGACCTCGCAATGACTTATATCCGCGATACGGAATTGGCCTTTGGCGAAATTGCTTATTTGTTGGGGTTTGCCTCGGCAGAGGCATTTCAGCGGGCATTCAAGCGCTGGAACGGGGAGACTCCGGGAGAGTTCCGCCGTCGCCAGCGTCAATCTGTGTGAACGACACCGGCCTTGATTAAAGCTCGGTGGCGTCCTCTGCAGGGTCCAGCGGATCAAGTTCGAAAGCCTGAAGCTCGAGCAATTCTTCTTGATAGTCATCCATGGCTATATCCTCTTTAACTCTGTTCGTTTACGTCATGCCTGAGCGGCTTTACAGGTGAGCATAAAGTGCCCGTATGAAGAAAACATGACAGGCTCACGGGCACATGCACACTGATCAATAAACGTAGCAGAACCTTTTCGGTTTAGCCCGCCCTTATTGAGCCGTCGCGGGCTCTATAACAGTAGGTGTGGGGGTTGTGGCCGGCTCTGTGACCGCCGGGGTCTCAGGCACCTCTGGCGTCGTCACCGGGGTGATGGGCGCGGCTTCAACCGGCGGCACGACCGGCTGTGAGCCAACAGGCTCGCTGATTACGGGTTCAGGTTGCACAGGTGCCGGCTGGGGTTCAACAACTGGCGCGGGCACTGCGGGCGATAGCGACTGCGGCGCCGTTACCGGCTCGACTGTGGCGGGCGAGACTTCAGGCACCCCTAAATCTGCTTTTGGCTTGTCCGGGATATGCGCTTCTTTCTTCACCTGCTTGGGTAAAAACACTTCCACCAGCGCGAAAAAACGGTCGTAGAACTGCGACGAAGAGACCGTCTCGCTGGCGACTTTGACCATCGAATCATCGGACGATCCAATCGGCATCGATACCGAACCCAACACGCCCACACCCAGACTGGCGGAATTATTGACCTTCTTCAGCGCATAGCGATCCTGCAAGGCGTTGGCAAACATGGTGGAGTGATGCGCCGCACCGCCATCGTCAGCACAGACGACGTTAAAGCTGATCTCCAGATGGCTTTCACCCGTCTGCTGGAAGCTCTTGTGGCCACTGATCATTTTCGGATCGTTACTGGTGATGATATAGCCCTGACTGAGCAGCGCCCGGCGCGCAGCCTCACACGAGGCCTTGTCGGCAACCGGGTAGTTACGCGAGAACGTCCCTGAATCATCGAAGTTTTCATTCTCGTAGACGGCTGGTTTCTTCGATGCACAACCTGCGATCCCGACCAGCACAAGGGCTGCCACAACGGTATGCAAGGGAAATGACCTAAACATTGATGATCCTGAAAAGAACGGTACGGGGCGCATTGTGCATCAGTTCATGATGATCGTGAGCTTCAATCTAAAGAACTCGCACTAACGTAGTAGCCAACTGATGAGCCGTGCGAAGTTGTAATTTTTACAGGCACAAAAAAAGCGACCCGAAGGTCGCTTTTTTTGCAGCTTCAGAGAGTTCAAGGGCTCTGAAGCAAATATGGCGCAGCGGACGGGACTCGAACCCGCGACCCCCGGCGTGACAGGCCGGTATTCTAACCGACTGAACTACCG
>NZ_WIWC01000216.1 GCF_009600315.1 Pseudomonas helleri
TGGCAATCACCTTGCATCAGCAGGCGGTTGCCTTTGATTTTGCCGTGGCTGCGGCCCTGGCCGTTGTAGCTTTGGCTAAGCAGGTTGCCCGCCGGGTCGTGGGCGAAGTGTTCGACGTGGTTGATGAAGCCGATGACTTCGGTGAGGCGGTCGAGGGGGTCGTAGGCGTAGCTGTTTTGACCTTTGCGGCTGTCGGTGAGCAGGCGCAGGT
>NZ_WIWC01000217.1 GCF_009600315.1 Pseudomonas helleri
GGTTTCGCCCTTACGGCGAGTCCCTTTTGGCAGACGCCCCAAAAGGAACCAAAAGGTCTGCGCCCTACCATACGGCCGAGCTCGCCTAGGCTCGCCCGGTGCCTTCTCTCCGGTGCTGTTATGGGGGCACGCCGCGACGGGCCATCCTTGGCCCGATCGCGGCTGGCTCGGCGTCCTGCCTCGCCACCCCCATAACAGCACCTGCG
>NZ_WIWC01000218.1 GCF_009600315.1 Pseudomonas helleri
AGGGTGATTAGCTCAGCTGGGAGAGCATCTGCCTTACAAGCAGAGGGTCGGCGGTTCGATCCCGTCATCACCCACCACTTCTTGAGTTTCTCGAAAGAGAAGGTCGTTCTGAAAAGAGCAACCAACCGACGCGCAGCGGTAGTTCAGTCGGTTAGAATACCGGCCTGTCACGCCGGGGGTCGCGGGTTCGAGTCCCGTCCGCTGC
>NZ_WIWC01000022.1 GCF_009600315.1 Pseudomonas helleri
CAGGAAGCCTTGGCTATGCGGCATGATGCTCCGGCTTCAATTCAATAACCGTGTTGCACTCAGCTCCTGCAACCGCCAAGTGTCTATATGACTGCAGATCACCGATGGCACATACCTGTCGGTTTGTACGCTATTATTTCGAATGAGAATGGAATCTTTTTATGAATGTTAAAGTCCGTTTCCTTGCTGGTGTACTGGAGAATAAGTTTTCATGCGGCTTGTTTGTCCAGAGTATGTGCAGGTGCGGCAGTGCTGTTGTTACGGTTAAAGTAGTATGTATCTAGCACGCTCTGTAATTGTGACTAATAATTAGCATGGTTGTCATTGAGTGTTGAGTCTTCCATAGCACTCACCTAATGGGTGTGTGCTGATAGATACCTACAAGCCTAGCTCGCCATAAGCAGCAATAACGTATGGCGTGACTACAAGTCAAAGCCCTTTGAAAGTTGTTATCAGCGTATAAGCCGAAGCAAGGTGCCGAATTGCACCTGGTGTTGTGTTCCTCCCGGTGGATCCCTAACGCACTGCCTACAGGAAATCGATCATGTTCCAGCATCAACCCAAACGTCATCCCAGCAATACTAGTCTGAAGTTATATTACGATAATAAATACCGTGGGTTCACCGTGCAGCAACAGTTGGCACATGGTCCGTTGATTGAGAACTACCTAGAGCGTGGCTTGGAGGCTTTACAGCACTGTCTCTCGGTACAGTCCCGTACCTTAGTCTGTCGGGTGGATTTACGTTATCCCGTTGGGTTGATGCCTTCCGATGCGCTCATCAGTAACGAGGTGATGACTCGCTTCTTCTACCAGTTAAATAAAGAGTTGGCTTGGGCGGAGACTAAGTACTCGACTGAAATTCGCTACATCTGGTGTCGGGAGCGCAACAGCAGCGAGGCACCCCATTATCACCTCATGCTATTGCTCAACTACGACGCCATTGGAGGCTTAGGTAACTACGGGCCTAGCGCAGACGGCACTTACAGCAGAGAGAACTTGTTTCATCGCATCGTGCGCGCTTGGGCCTGGGCAATTGGTTGTGCTGCACACGACATGTCAGGGTTGGTGCATGCCTGCCAGGACAAACTCAGTGGTCAGGTTTACCAGTGCATGGAGCGGCGCTTTCCTGATTCGATCAAGCCGGTGGTCTACGCCATGAGCTACTTGTGTAAGGAATACAGCAAGTCACAGGAGCTGAGGCAGGGCTTTGCAGTGTTTACCACCAGCCGAATCTGAGTACGGTCAGATAGGTGTTTCAATATGCCTATTGTATGGTGCGGCAATGCCGCACTGTTCCTCACTGGAAAAGGAGTCTTTCGCATGAGCTACAGCGAGCATTGGCGCCGTGAGTTTCTCACTCGGCACCCTGAGTATGAAAGTCAGTCACAGGTAAGTTCGCAAGAGGCAGTGCAGCCGCCTGCGCCTGTAAGTTCCGAATTTCCCTTATCTACTTTTACAACGGTTAACTCTGAGTTTTCGAAGCAACTTCCTCAGCAAGGGCCAAGGAGACAGCATAATCCCACGCAGGACCGCTCGATATCTTCAGACGTCCTCAGGCAAGTATGTTGTTTGCGTCAACGACTGAAGCTAACCCAGCGGGGGCTCGCCAAACAGTTGGGGATCAGCTCTCGCACGCTGCAGGACTGGGAGCAGGGTCGACGACGGCCAAGCGGACCTGGTAGGGCCTTACTACTGCAATGGGTTGACCAGCAGGCGGCTCATGGCTGCTGAATTATTCACGCGAAGGGTGCAGCCGAAAGGGAGGCTTGAGCGGAGGTAGGGGGAAGTGAGGCTGCTATTCCTGCTACTAATAGCAGGAATAGCAGCTGCAGTGGACCCAGGCAGATTCGATGGGGTGAAATCGACAAGCACAAAATGCACGGCGATGTCTATAGATCTGCTTAGAGTGGGTGTGGCGTTTAGCACCTTCAACGACTAGGGGAGGCAGGGGCTTTAGAGTCCTTCTCATCGAATCCGTAGCCGAAGAGGGTGTAGAAATGATCAAAGAAAACAGTAATAAACTGATGTTAAGAATTTTGCGTATGCGGCAGTTGCGAGAGCGTCTCGGGCTGAGTACGTCGACCATCTACGATCGCTTAAATCCAATGTCGCCCAGGTACGACTGCAGTTTTCCCAGGCCGATTAAATTGGGGGCGTCAGCTGTAGGTTGGATTGAGGAGGATGTTTGTCGGTGGATTGAGTCCCGAATTGCAGAAAGCCGAAATGTTTACAGCGTGAATTCTTGAGAGGGGTGGTTTATGAATTTTTCTAATGGTGTGTCAAGTTGGCTTCCTGTCCCAGGTGGAGCATTTCCAAGGTCTATGGCTTTGCCGATTATCGGGGCCGCAGTAGATGAAGCTGAGCGCAATATAATGGCCCCGCGAGCACTTATTTATTCAGCTGCGTTGCCAACCATGGCGACTGCGGCTCAAGGTTCAATTGATGTCTGTAAACCAAATGGCCAAATCAGTCCGGTATCACTAATGGTGCTCACGGTGGCCAACTCTGGGGAGCGAAAGTCGACCGCAGAGAATGTATTTATGGGAGGAGTTCGGCGCTTTCAGGATGAGATGGATGTTATTTATCAATCAGAGCTCTCTGATTGGCGTGCTAAACAGTCGATCTGGGACGCTCGTCGAAAGGCTATCTTGAAAGAAACTCTACTATTGGATCAGTCGGAGGGGGGTGATCCGAATAGACAACTCATGGAACATCAAGCCTGTACGCCGATCAAACCTAGGCGCTTCAAGTTGCTGTACGAAGATGCTACGTCAGAGGCGTTGTTTCTTGGCTTGCACCAGAACATTCCAGTAGCTGGACTTATCTCCAGTGAGGGCGGTGGCGTGCTGACGGGTAAGGCATTCAATGACCTTTCAAAACAAAATGCGTTATGGAGCGGGGATACCATAACGGTTGATCGTGTGTCGGCTGAAAGTTATGAGGTCAGAGGACGGTTGACGGTATCGTTAATGGTTCAAGAAAGTTCCTTTTTTAGCTATATGGAGAAAAACGGTGAAAAATCACGTGGGTCTGGCTTGTGGGCTAGGTTTTTGGTTTGCAGTCCAGAGTCTACTCAGGGGACTCGGTTTATTACGGAAGGCGCCGCGCGTTGGGATTGTTGTGACAGGTTTTCTGAGCGCGTCGGCGAGATACTTAAAAACAGTGTTGAGTTTCTAGCTGACCCCAAGAAGCCGAAGTTGGTGGTTAGGTTTTCTCAGGCGGCGATTCACCGGTGGGTCAGTATTTTTAATGGGGTGGAGGCGCAGATTAGACCGGGAGGGCGATATTTTGGTATGGGGGATCATGCGTCCAAGTTGGCAGATAATATCGCCAGAGTCGCTGCTATATTTCATTTCTTCGAAAAAAAAGATGGAGAAATAGCTGTGGAAACCTTGGAGGCAGCTATCGAAGTTTGCTTTTGGTACTCTGACGAGTTTTTACGGATGTTTACGCCACAACCTCAAGAAGAAGCTGATGCTCAGAAATTGGACGCTTGGCTGCAGAAAGAGCGAGAGTCTGGTGTGAGGTTCGTAGCGAAGAACTCAATTCGACAAAGGGGGCCCAATCCGGTGCGTGACGTGAAGCGTCTAGATTCTGCTATAGAAGTGCTCATGGCGCAGAGGAAGGTGTTGTTGTCAAAGGTTGGAAAGGTCGTGTGTCTTGATATATTTCCTGAGCGCTCGATGAGCAACTTTACTACTAGAAGTGTTCTTGATCCTTTTAAAACTTCAATTTAGCGGGGGCATAGGGCCTGATGGTGCTGTGTAGCGCCAAGCTATGTTAGCGCGCTCAGCCATGAGGAAATAATCCGCAATCGTCAGCCATTACTGGGCGATCGTATGCCTGTTGCTACTTGTGAATTGAGAACGTCACCGTCACGGTGGCGTTTTCATTTAGATTAATATCTCTCATTGGGCATTTTGAATGACGTCATCTACAGACCGGGCCTCTGTTAGCCGCTCTAGGTAGATTTGCAGTTGATCCATATCGCCAGTGGTCTCCAACGTTTCAATTGCTGACGTCGGCAACTCTCCAAACCGCTGTTTCATCTGCTGAATCAACGCCACTTTTATTCCTTCAATTCGCCCAAAAGTGCGCGCGGCCTCCACGTCCATCTGGCGCTCTTCTTCCGTATTTCGATTTGGAAACGAGTGGCGGAGGGAATACCCTAGTTGCAAGCGATCTGCTTTTCGCTGGTCGCCTTGCTTACAGGTACGGCTAATTTCAAACAGGATATTTCGTACCTTGTGCTTCAAATCATCGAGATTGGCGATATCTAACATCTCGAACTCGCGGTTGACTTTGAAGATGCGTGTAGCTATCTCGTCGGCGACATGAGTTTTATCTCGTTTTACGAGTTTCGCATTATTATAGATCATGCCCTTGATCATGGCTTCAAGAAGTTGAGAGGTTATTTTTGTAGATGGCGCTTTTTTTTTAGAGTTTCCTCCTGCAGAAGCGCGAACAATGTAAATTTTATTCTTTATGTTCTCCAGTGCCTCTAGCATTGCCATATGACGATTGGCCAGCATTAAAGAAGCGACCATGTCCTGTAAATATTGCTCATATGAGGCTTCTGCTCTCGGCGTATTCAGTAGCAGCAAGTGTTTGTCGTAGACAAATCGCACGTGGACTGCCTGTTGCAGGGAGGCGTCGGTATGCTCGGTCAGCTTTTCTTCAATCGCGACCTTGCTTTGACGAATGATCGGGTCGACTTGATTGTTCTCGAGAGGTCGGATCTCAAAACTATCCATCCGTTCATAAAGCGACTGCAGCGTTTGCTCTCTCGCATGCTGGGCTATTCCCCGCAGGTCAAACACGTGCTGTACAACCTGGGCAGCTTTGTTGAGTAGCATAGTCGCCGTGACTGTATGTGGACTCACTGCACTCGCCTCAACATTGTTCCGGAATGACAAGGTCATATTCCTATCTGATAGATGGGGACGATAGAGTAGCAGCGATGTTTGGGTGAGGGTGAATCACGTTGCTCGTATGGGCATATGCTCTTTGTGAGCAGGTATCTATTGGACTGCTGCGTCGTAGTTACCTGTATGCACCGTCCCTACACTTTGGCTGCGTGCTGCTCATGAGTGGGCTCTTGCAGCAGATCCTTAGAAGTTAAGTAATTGGCCCATCTGCCCATTAGGGCGCGTCGCTTGTCGAGAAAGTCAGTCCGAGAGTAGGCTCCCTCAGTCTGGTCGCGTTCGTCGTGAGCGAGAGCCATCTCGCAAACCTCGCGCGGGAATTGAGTGCATTCTCCCGCCCAGTCTCGAAATGATGATCGAAAACCGTGTCGCGTGACTTGTTTGTATTCCATGCCATGCAGAAGCGTTCTTACCGCGTTTGCATGCATGACCCCAGTCTTGCCCTGGCCAGGAAAAAGGAAAGGGCTTCCTTCATCTTGCGGAATGCTCTTCACCAGCTTTACGACTTCCTCGGCAAGCGGGATTACGAACGCTATACGCATTTTCATACGCTCACCTGGCAACGACCATGTCCCAGCTTCCAGATCAAACTCATCCCAACGTGCAAACCTCACCATGTGGGCGCGTGCGCTGGTCATGATCAGTAGTTGAGCGGCCAAGGACGCTGGTGTGGTGTTTGCGCTGAGTTTAGCCATCAGAGTGGGTACGTCCTGCCACCGCAATGCTTCAAAGTGCTCACGCTTCCGAGCCTTCTTCTTTTCAGCACGACTCAACAGATTGTCTAAATGCCCGCGCCAGCGAGCAGGGTTCTCACCTTGTCGTAGATTGCGTGCCTTGGCGGCGTCCAGGACTTGTTCGATCTGTCCGCGTACCTCGTCGGCGGTTCTAGTCTTAGTGGCCCAGATGGGTTGCAACACCTTGAGCACTTCGCGAGTTCCGATGTCTTCTGCTGACAGCTTGCCTATGTGATCGAACGCATACAGCTCCAGCTTTCGCAGCCAGCCTTTACGCCATTTATCCGACCATGCCGCGCCGTGAGCATCACGGTATTCCGTTGCGAGTGTCTCGAACTTCAGTTGCTTGGCTTCACTTGCACGCTGGGCTTCCCGTTGAGCGGCGCGCTCTATGTCGCGAGCGGCTAATGGGTCTATGCCGTCACTCAATTGGGTGCGTTTGGTGCTGGCATCTTGTCTGGCTTTCTTGAGACTGACCTCAGGGAATGAGCCCAGGCCCATCTCTCTGCGACGGCCTGCCAGCTGGAAGCGAAGTAGCCAGGATTTACGTCCGGTAGGTTTGACGACTAAGCGAAGTCCATCACCATCTTCATAGGTGCCAGGTTCGGTCAGGTTTTCGACTTGTTTCGGATTCAGCTTACCCATTGGATTTCCCCTGTCGTCCGTTTTGTCCCCCCACCTGTCCCCCCACTTCATCGTCGGATGAGGTCAAGTGGCGTTGAACGCCATCGGACAGGATAATGCCTGAAACCCCCGGAATAGCTAAGCTATCAGGAAGATTATCGGATGGGATAGGATTATTTCGGACAATTAAAAAGCCGGCTTGTGGCCGGCTTCTCGGGGGTGGGTCTGGTTTATTTTTGGTAAACCGTACTCACCTTCAAACGGGGAGTGGGGCAGGGCAACCTTGTGTTGCCTGGCCCTGCATGCCTGCTCGCGGTGAGCGAGGGGGATGCGCAAGTGCGGCAATCATACTGAGGTTGCTTCGCTTTTCCCAGAAAAAAGCCCAACCGGTGTTATTCACTCAGTGCGTAAGGCACGACAGGGCGTCGTGTGTTCAAGGTCGACCACCAGAACACCCAGCCCAGAATGCGTATGTGTTGCTGCTCTATTTGTAATTCACTGAAGGCTTCGTCCGGGTACTCGCCCGGGTTGTGGCTGCGCAGGCGCAGGCCATTGTTGGGCAGCCGGTAGGCGTATTTGATGCGCAACATGCCGTCATGTTCGAGGGCGTAAATTTCGCCGTCGACGATGTGGGTCAGGCTGCGGTCTATGGCGACCGTTGAACCGTGTTGTATCCGGCAGGCCATGCTGTTGCCGAGCATGGGCGCGCAGATGGCTTCGTCCGGGTTGACGTCCATGGCGAGCAGGCAGGCAAGGCTCAATCGCACGTGATGGTCGGGGATTTCAACCACGCGGGTTTTGCCCAGGACGCTGGGGCTAAGGACTTCGTTGTAATAGGGGACGGCGATGTCGCTGGCAGGAAAGTCGGCATCAGGTGAGGCCGCAGTGGTCATTTTGGGTGCGTTGGGGCTCAGTCCCGGGACTGAAGGATGTTTTACGCCTTCCCCCGTCCGTAGCCATCGGCTGTTGACGCACAACAGTTCGGAAATTTCGTCCAGGCGGGCCATAGGTATACCGCGTTTGAACCAGTTGTTGACGTGCTGCGGCGTAACGCGGCGGTTGGCGGCGAAGTCCGAAGCGGATAAATGGCACTCCCGCAGGAGTGACTTGAGG
This sequence comes from Pseudomonas helleri, assembly GCF_009600315.1. Taxonomy (GTDB): domain Bacteria; phylum Pseudomonadota; class Gammaproteobacteria; order Pseudomonadales; family Pseudomonadaceae; genus Aquipseudomonas; species Aquipseudomonas helleri_A. The sequence continues at coordinate 7,398 of NZ_WIWC01000022.1, forward strand.
CGATCACCGGATGTATTCATGAATAGGGAGTTTACGGGCAACCCCTGTCCGTTTAAATAAACCAAGCGTTCAATAAAGCAGGTCTGAAATAGGATAAATCCCTATCATCAGAAGAAGTTTCCGAGGCTTTTTAAGTAAATTCCTACTAGTGCACGGCTTAATCGTTAAACCTCTTGAACAGACCGTTTGGTAGTGATGTTTCGGGCATAAAAAAACCTCGGCGAACCGAGGTTTTTCAGGAAGTGGAAATGCCATTAAGGCATGACCGACTTCTTTTAGCCTTTGTAGGCAGCAACCGATTTGGTGATCTCGGCGCGGGCAGCTTCAGCGTCGCCCCAACCTTCGATTTTCACCCATTTGCCTTTTTCGAGATCTTTGTAGTTCTCGAAGAAGTGCTGGATTTGTTGAATCAGCAGCGGTGGCAGGTCGGTGTACTCTTTCACGTCAACGTACAGCTGGGACAGTTTGTCGTGAGGTACGGCAACTACTTTGGCATCGCCACCGCCGTCGTCGGTCATGTGCAGAATGCCCACCGGGCGTGCACGGATAACCGAACCTGGAGCAACCGGGTAAGGGGTCACAACCAGCACGTCGAGGGGGTCACCGTCGTCAGCCAGGGTGTTAGGGATAAAGCCGTAGTTGGCTGGGTAGAACATTGGGGTCGCCATGAAGCGGTCAACGAACAGGCAATCGCTGTCTTTGTCGATTTCATATTTGATCGGCGCGTGGTTGGCCGGAATCTCGATGGCGACGTAGATGTCATTCGGCAGGTCTTTGCCAGCCGGAATCTTGCTGTAGCTCATTGGGCGGTGCCCCCGTGTATAGGCGAATTTACTTGGCCAATTTGACCAAAAAGTGGCGGCGATTATAGGCGTATTCGTATAACGCCGTCACGTCTGGCCGTGCAGGGGCTGCGCACGGTATTCGGGGTGTTCGCTTTGCAGCGTGAGCAGCCGGGCCAAAGGGTCCTGGCGATAAAACAGGCCGAGTTGTTGATAGACCTGCGGGTAGGCACGGTTCAGCAGGTCGGGCGCGCTGAAAAAGTATTCGCTGGTGACGGCAAAGAATTCAGCCGGGTTTTCCGCCGCATACGGGTCGATTGGGGCGTGATCGGGGTGATGATCAAGGATGTGGTTGAGGTGGTCGTAGGCATGTTGCATGGCTTGCGTCCAATCACTGACAACCATGTGGCTGTGCAACGGTGGCATGCCGTTCGCTGCGCCGTTAAGCATGTCGAGTTTGTGCGCCAACTCATGAATCACCAGGTTGTAACCTTCCCAGCCACCACTGGCGAGAACGCCGGGCCAGGCCAGAACCACGGGGCCGTGTTGCCAGGCTTCGCCGCTGTGATGACCTTCCCACTCATGTTCCACGCCACTTGAATCGCGATGGCGTTGAGGGCTGATGAAATCGTCGGGGTACAGCACGATTTCGTGAAAACCCTGATACCAGTCCAGATCGCCGAGGTTGAGCAGCGGCAGTTGCGCCTGCGCGGCCAGCAGCAGCTGGCCTTCTTCGGTGAGGTCTACGCCCGGCATGGGGGTCAGGTGTTTTTCTTGCAGGAACAGGATGCTGGTTTCGCGCAGCCATTTGTCCTGCGCGTCATCCAGGCCGTCGAGGATGCTCAAGTGCTGGCGAACGTTGTGCCATACATCAGAAGCAACCGGGTGCTGCGCCAGAATTCTCTGGCGCCGCCATTCGCGCAGTGACCACATAAGGGCGGGCCGCGATCAGGCTTTAGCTTTTACAGGGGTGCGGCCCATGCGGCTGCGGATCACGCCAATGATCATCGGCACCAACGACAGCAGGATGATGCCCACCACCAGCAACGACAGGTTGGTCTTGATGAACGGTACGTTGCCGAAGAAGTAACCCAGCGTGACCAGACCGCCCACCCACAGGATGGTGCCGATTACGCTGAACATCAGGAAGCGCGGGTAGAACATGTGCGCAACACCGGCAACGAAGGGCGCGAAGGTGCGGAAAATCGGCAGGAAGCGCGCCATGGTCACGGTTTTGCCGCCATGACGTTCATAGAAATCGTGGGTTTTTTCCAGGTAGTCGCGGCGGAAAATTTTCGAATTCGGGTTACTGAACAGGCGTTCACCCGCCGTTCGTCCGATGACGTAATTGGTGCTGTCGCCCAAAATCGCCGCCACCATCAGCAGGCCGCCCAGCAATACCGGGTCCATGCCGCCGCCAGCCGCGACCGCGCCCGCAATAAAGAGCAGGGAATCACCCGGCAAAAACGGCATGACCACCAGACCGGTTTCGCAAAAGATCACCAGAAACAGGATGGCGTAGATCCACGGCCCGTAATTGTTTACCAGCAAGTCGAGGTACACATCGAGGTGCAAGATAATGTCGAGCGGGTTGAAATCCATGTGAAGCACCTGTGTTGATGACCCGACTCAGCAGGCCTGTGCGGGGGGAGATGGTATTTAACTACAAGCTAAGTAGTAATTTCGTACAATTTTAACGAGTTGGATTATACGGGCTGACGCGAATTCTGCTGATGGAGTTTGTAGCCAAGCGTGTATTTGGAAGTAAAGTCTTCGCTTCGCCACTCCCCGTAGCAGCTGACGAGTGGTGCGAGGCTGCGTTCGACGATGCAATCGTCGCCAGCTAATTGAGCGCGGTATATCTGAAATCACCCGACTGTATGGCTTACGGCTGCTACGCAGCCGGACGTAGCCTCGCACTACTCGTCAACTGCTACAGAGATTTAGGTCGATTTTTAGTCTGCGTCCTTAAGCAAGAAGTTTTCATTGGGAACTTCGGATTCGAGGGTATTAACCTGCGCTTCGTCTTTCAAGTTAACCCCCGACAGTTGTCGGCGGCAGGCTTCATTCATCAAATACGCCAACCGATGAGCGGCCATGCTGTAGCTCAATCCTTCAAGCCGAACGTTGGAGATGCAGTTGCGGTAGGCATCGGTCAGGCCGACTTTGGGCGCGTAGGTGAAATACAGCCCCAGGCTGTCCGGCGAACTGAGGCCGGGACGCTCGCCAATCAACATCACCACCATCCGTGCGCTCAACAACTCGCCAATTTCATCCGCCACGGCCACGCGGCCCTGTTCCACCAGAATCACCGGCGACTGGCGCCAGCCAGCTTGGTCGATATGCGCTTGCATGCGGTTCAAAAAAGGCAGGGTGTGACGATGAACGGCCAGCGCCGACAAGCCGTCTGCCACCACGATAGCCAGGTCGATGCCGCCGGGATTGGCCTGCGCGTGCTCACGCAAGTGTTGCGCCGAAGCTTCATCGAGCTTGCGCCCCAGATCGGGACGTTGCAGGTAGCTGTTTCGGTCCGGGGCGGCACTGTGCAGCAGCAGCGTGGTTTGCCCGCGCTCGGCCAGTTGTTCACTCAGGCCGGTATGATCAAACGGTAAATGCACCGCGTCCCGCGCTTGCGCATGGGCGTACTGAAAATCCAGCTGGGCATGGGTCGGCAGGCTGGTGCCCGTGCGGCCCAGCGCAATTCTTGCCGGGGTCAGGCGACGCAGTTCAAGCCACGGGTTAAGAGCGTCAGTCATGATCAGCGCCCTCCCAAATGAGCCAGCGCCTGACGAAAGGCTGGCGGCAATTGATGACCGAACTCAATGCGGCCATCGATCTGGGTAAATATTCCGACCTTGCTCAGCCACTGCTCGAACTCTGGGGCAGGTTTGAGTCCCAAGGTTTTGCGGGCATAAAGGGCGTCGTGGAATGACGTGGTCTGATAGTTGAGCATGATGTCGTCTGACCCCGGAATACCCATGATGAAGTTGATCCCGGCCACCCCGAGCAGCGTGAGCAGGGTGTCCATGTCGTCCTGATCGGCTTCGGCGTGGTTGGTGTAACAGATGTCGCAGCCCATCGGCACGCCCAGCAACTTGCCGCAGAAGTGATCTTCAAGCCCGGCGCGGATGATTTGTTTGCCGTTGTACAAATACTCGGGGCCGATAAAGCCCACCACGGTGTTGACCAGAAACGGCTTGAAGTGCCGGGCGACGGCGTAGGCGCGGGTTTCGCAGGTTTGCTGGTCAACGCCGAAATGGGCGTTGGCCGACAGCGCGCTGCCTTGGCCGGTTTCGAAATACATCAGGTTGTTGCCCAACGTGCCGCGATTGAGGCTCAAGCCCGCTTCGTAGCCTTCCTGCAATACATTCAGGTTGATGCCGAAGCTGGCATTGGCGGCTTCGGTGCCGGCAATCGACTGAAACACCAAGTCCAGCGGCACGCCTCGATTGATCGCTTCAATGGAAGTGGTGACGTGAGTCAGCACACAGGATTGAGTGGGGATCTCGTAGCGCTGAATGATGGCGTCGAGCATGTTCAACAAGTCGCAGATGGAGGCGATGCTGTCTGTGGCAGGGTTGATGCCGATCATGGCGTCGCCGTTGCCGTACAACAGGCCATCCAGAATGCTGGCCGCGATACCGGCCGGGTCGTCGGTGGGGTGATTGGGTTGCAGGCGGGTCGAAAGGCGCCCGCGCTGGCCCATGGTGCCGCGAAACCGGGTGATGACGCGGATCTTCTGCGCCACTAGCACCAGGTCCTGCACACGCATGATCTTGGAGACGGCGGCGGCCATTTCCGGGGTCAGGCCGGGCGCCAAGGCGCGCAGGCTGTGTTCGTCAGCGGCGTCGCTGAGCAGCCAGTCACGAAAACCGCCGACGGTCAGGTGGCTCACCGGGGTGAAGGCTAGCCGGTCATGGCTGTCGATGATCAGCCGGGTGACTTCATCGGTTTCGTAAGGAATCAGTGCTTCTTGCAGGAAATAGGCGAGGGGAATGTCAGCCAGTGCCATTTGTGCAGCGACGCGTTCACCGTCGTTCTGCGCGGCCACGCCCGCCAGAAAATCCCCTGAACGGGCCGGGCTGGCTTTGGCCATCAAGTCTTTGAGGCTGTCAAAACGGTAAGTCTGAGTTCCGACCGCGTGAGAAAAAGTTGCCATTCAATGCTCCTTAACGTCAGGCGCAGTGCGCCTGACGTGACGCTCGCGGTTAGTGCAAGGCTTTTTCGGCCTGTTGAATCGCCGCGAATTCCTCTTCCGGTGTACCGGCCACCAAGTGATGTCGACTGTAGAACGCGAAGTAGGCAATCAATACGCCATAAATCACCGCCGCGCCAATCACCACCCGCGGGTCCACCAGAAATCCGGCGACGACCGCGACACAAGCAAGCACCAAAGCGATGCCTGAAGTGAAAATTCCGCCCGGTGTGCGATACGGACGCTCCATTTTGGGGCGACGAATGCGCAGGGTGATGTGCGCAGCCATCATCAGCACGTAGGAAATGGTTGCGCCAAACACGGCCACCAGAATCAGCAAATCGCCTTGGCCGGTCAGCGACAGACCAAACCCGATGATGCCGGGAATGATCAAGGCCAGCACGGGGGCTTTGCTTTTGTTGGTCTGCGACAGTTTGCGTGGCAAGTAACCCGCGCGGGAGAGGGCGAAGATCTGACGGGAGTAGGCGTAAATGATCGAGAAGAAGCTGGCGATCAAACCGGCCAGGCCCACCAGATTCACAAAGCCGCCCATCCAGGTCGAGCCGCCGTAGGACTTGCTCAGTGCTTCAACCAGCGGGTTGCCGGAGGCCATCAAGTGATGGGCGCCTGCGCCGCCGGGGCCGATGATCAGGATCAGCAGGGCGAAGGTCACGAGCACCAACATGGCGCCGATCAGGCCGCGAGGCAGGTCGCGCTTGGGGTTTTTGGTTTCTTCGGCAGCCAGTGGAACGCCTTCGACGGCGAGGAAAAACCAGATGGCATAGGGGATGGCGGCCCATACGCCGACGTAGCCGAAGGGCAGGAAGGCGCTGGCGCCCTTGGCTTGAGTGACCGGAATGTCCAGCAGGTTGGCGACGCTGAAGTGCGGCACCATCGCCACCAGAAACACGCCTAGAGCGATGGCGGCGACGGCGGTGATGATAAACATCAATTTGAGCGCTTCACCGACCCCGAAGATGTGGATGCCAATAAAGATGATGTAGAACGCCAGATAAATCATCCAGCCGCCAATGCCGAACAGCGACTCGCAATAGGCGCCGATAAACACGGCAATGGCGGCGGGGGCGATGGCGTATTCAATGAGGATGGCGGTGCCGGTGAGGAAGCCGCCCCAAGGGCCGAATGCGCTTCGGGCAAAGCCATAGCCGCCGCCGGCAGTCGGGATCATGGAGGACAGTTCGGCCAGCGAAAAGCACATGCACAGGTACATGGTGGCCATCAGCAGGGTGGCGATAAACATCCCGCCCCAGCCGCCTTGGGCGAGGCCGAAGTTCCAACCGGCGTAGTCGCCGGAAATGACGTAAGCCACGCCCAGACCCACCAGCAGGACCCAACCGGCGGCGCCTTTTTTCAGTTCGCGTTGTTGAAAGTAATCGGAGCCGACTTTTTCAAAGTCGACGGAAGAAGGGGCCGCTGTCGCGGCAATCGGTTCGCTAGGCATGTGCAGTCACCTGTTCTTTATCGTTTGAAAAATTTGACAGGGTGTAAAGCAAAAGATGAGCCAGAGTAATCTGTAGCAGCTGCCGTAGGCTGCGTCCGGCGGCGTAGCCGTCGTAAATCCAACTGTTCGGTTTGTTCAGAAAAACCGCATTCATCGAATCTACGACGGCTTTGCCGCCGGACGCAGCCTTCGGCAGCTGCTACGGGGCCGAGAGGTTAGAAGAAGCCCAGCGGGTTGATGTCGTAGCTCACCAGCAGGTTTTTGGTCTGTTGGTAATGGTCGAGCATCATTTTGTGGGTTTCACGGCCGACACCGGATTTTTTGTAACCACCAAACGCAGCGTGGGCCGGGTAGAGGTGGTAGCAGTTGGTCCAGACGCGACCCGCCTTGATGGCACGGCCCATGCGGTAGGCGCGGTTGATGTCGCGCGTCCACAGGCCAGCACCCAGGCCGAACTCGGTGTCGTTGGCAATCGCCAGCGCTTCTGCTTCGTCCTTGAAGGTGGTGATGCTGACCACCGGGCCAAAGATTTCTTCCTGGAAGACACGCATTTTGTTGGTGCCCTTGAGCAGGGTCGGCTGGATGTAATAGCCGGTAGCCAGATCGCCTTCGAGTTTGGCCACTGCGCCGCCGGTCAGCAGTTCAGCGCCTTCGTTTTTGGCAATCTCCAGGTAGGACAGGATTTTGTCGAACTGTTGCTCGGACGCTTGTGCGCCGACCATGGTGTCTGTGTCCAGTGGGTCGCCGCGTTTGATGGCTTCGACTTTGCGCATGACCACTTTCATGAAGTCGTCGTAAATGGATTCCTGCACCAGTGCCCTCGATGGGCAGGTGCACACTTCGCCCTGGTTGAAGAACGCCAGCACCAAACCTTCGGCCGCTTTCTCAATGAACGCCGGTTCGGCCTGCATGATGTCTTCAAAGAAGATGTTGGGCGACTTGCCGCCCAGTTCGACGGTCGACGGGATGATGTTCTCGGCGGCGCATTTCATGATGTGTGCGCCCACCGGGGTGGAGCCGGTGAAGGCGATTTTGGCAATACGTTTGCTGGTGGCCAAGGCTTCGCCAGCTTCTTTACCGAAGCCTTGCACCACGTTGAGCACACCCGGCGGCAACAGGTCGCCGATCAGTTCCATAAACACGGTGATGCTCAGCGGCGTTTGTTCCGCCGGTTTGAGCACAATGCAGTTACCGGCGGCCAGCGCCGGGGCGAGTTTCCAGGCGGCCATCAGCAGCGGAAAGTTCCACGGGATGATCTGCCCGACCACGCCCAGCGGTTCGTGGATGTGATACGCCACGGTGTTGCCGTCAATTTCGGCGGCGCTGCCTTCCTGGGCGCGGATGCAGCCGGCGTAATAACGGAAGTGATCAGCCGCCAGCGGGACGTCGGCATTCAGGGTTTCACGCACCGCTTTGCCGTTGTCCCAGGTTTCGGTGATGGCCAGCAGTTCGAGGTTCTGCTCAATGCGATCGGCAATTTTCAGCAAGACCAGAGAGCGGGCCTGTACCGAGGTCGCACCCCAGGCATCGGCCGCCGCATGGGCCGCGTCGAGGGCCTTTTCGATGTCTTCGGCGGTCGAACGCGGGAATTCGGCAATGGCTTTGCCGTTAACCGGCGAAGTGTTAGTGAAGTACTGGCCTTTGACCGGTGCCACGAATTCGCCGCCGATGTAGTTACCGTAACGGCTCTTGAACGAGACGATCGAGCCTTCAGTACCGGGTTGTGCGTAACGCATGGTGAGTGTCTCCTGGCTTTATTGTGCTTATGGGAGGGTGCGCTGTGGCGCTGGTCAATCCAGCAGCAAAGGCCGGGCCATCTTGCTGAGAGTCAGGCAGGCCGGGGCTTGGCAGGTCTTGGTCAAGGCGGGCGAACTCGCGACTGTGCCAAAAGTGACACGCTCGCTGTGACAGGGTGTGCCAGGGGTGACACAGTCGACGACCGGCGAGTCAGTTCATGATTGCAATGGTCGGGAGCCAAGAGGATGCTGGGCGTTCGGTTTGAACTGGGTCTCTGCTGGGGTTGAGGAAAAATGCCTCACACGAGCGCGGGACCGCCGAGAACGGAGAACAATAACAATGCACAACACCGAACTCAGCCGCCACGCGCGGCAAGTCATAGATGTCACCCAAGGCCGCCCGCTGGGTTGTGACCCTTCTATTATTCGTTCCTGGCAACGCTGCCTGGACGACTACCACCTCGATCCTGCGCAGACCATCGCCCCGACGGTGCTTGAGCACGCCCGGATTCTGGAGAGGCGGGAGCGTTTGCAGCAGGTGCTGCAATTTGCCGGGCATGAAATGAACAGCCTGCACCAGCAACTGTCCGGGGCCGGGCATGCGGTGCTGCTGACCGATGCTCACGGGGTAATTCTGAACTGCGTCACCGCGCCGACTGAGCGTGCCGTCTTTGAGCGGGCGGGTTTGTGGCTGGGCGCTGACTGGAGCGAGGCGCGCGAGGGGACCAACGGAATCGGTACGTGCCTGATCGAGCGTCAGGCGTTGACGATTCATCAGGACGAGCACTTTCGCGGGCGTCATACCGGACTGACCTGTTCAGCGAGCCCGGTGTTCGATCCTCAGGGTGAATTGCTGGCGGTGTTGGATGTGTCCTCGGCCCGCCATGAGGTTTCACGCCAGAGCCAGTTTCATAGCATGGCGCTGATCAATCTCTCGACCAAGCTCATCGAAAACAACTACTTCCTGCGCCACTACGAGCATCAGTGGCTGCTGCGCTTCAATGTTCAAGCGCAGTCGGTGGGGCTATTCAGTGAAGGGATGCTGGCGTTTGATGGCGACGGCGTGATTGTGGCGATCAATCAAAGTGCTTTGAATTTGCTCGGCAACGGTCGCGCAGGCTTGCTCGGGCAAGTTGTTGAAAGCGTATTCGACTGCCCGCGTGACGAGCTTTTCTCTCGGGCCAGCGCACAGGCCAATAACTGCTGGCCGTTACGCACGCGCGACGGTCGCAGTCTGTTTGTCGTCGTGCGTGGGCAGCCGCGCAGTATGCCGACGCCGCTCAAGGCTCAAGCGCTGCCTGAAGCCGCTCCGCGCCTGAACGGTATTTGTCTGGGGGATGAGGGCCTGCAACAGCATTTTCGACGGGCGCTGCGGGTGTTCGAGCGGGATGTGCCGTTGTTGATCAATGGCGAAACCGGTTCGGGCAAAGAGGTGTTCGCCAAGGCCGTGCATCAGGCCAGCTTGCGCAGCCAACAGCCTTTTATCGCACTCAATTGCGCGTCGATTCCCGAGAATTTGATTGAAAGCGAGCTGTTCGGTTATCGCGGTGGCAGTTTCACTGGCGCCCGCAAAGAAGGGATGCCGGGCAAGTTGCAGCAGGCCGATGGTGGCACGTTGTTTCTGGATGAAATTGGCGATATGCCGCTGGCGCTGCAAACCCGGCTATTAAGAGTATTGGAAGACCGCTTGGTGGTGCCGATTGGGGGTGAGCCGCTGGCGGTCAATGTGCGCATCATCAGTGCCACCCACCGCAACTTGCAGGAGCATGTGGCGGCGGGCACTTTTCGTGAAGATTTGTACTACCGGTTGAATGGGTTGGAGATTGGCTTGCCAGCCTTGCGAGATCGCACCGATAAAGCGCAGTTGCTGGACGTCTTGTTGGCGCAGGAGGCGGGGGACCAGCGGATCGCGGTCAGCCCTTGCGCGCGTGTTGCGTTGTTGGGTTTTGGCTGGCCGGGCAACGTACGGCAAATGCGCACGGTATTGCGAGCGATGGCCGCGTTGTGTGACAGCGGGGTGATTGAAGTGAATGATTTGCCGGGGGCCATTCGTCAGGTCACTGCTGAACCTGCCCGGCAGTCTGAACACCCGCTGGAAGATGCGGAAAAGTTGGCCTTGTTGGTGGCGCTGGAGCAGCACCGCTGGCATATGACGCAGACGGCAGAGCAGTTGGGGGTCAGTCGTAATACGCTTTATCGCAAGCTGCGCAGGCATGGGATAGCGCGTTGAACCCTGAAGCACCCTCACCCCAACCCTCTCCCGGAGGGAGAGGGGGCAGATTGGCGGTGATTTTGAAATTGTGCACGGTCATTCCTCTCCTTTTTGGAGAATGGGGCAGATTGGCGATGAATGTGAAGGTGCACGCGGTCAGTCCCCTCTCCCTTAGGGAGAGGGTTAGGGTGAGGGTTTAGGCCGTCGAACCGAAACATAGGTGCTAAAAGAACTCTCCTACGCTACCCTTCGCCGATGTTTTACGAGGTCGACTATGCACATTCATATTCTTGGTATTTGCGGCACTTTCATGGGGTCTCTGGCGGTGTTGGCCAAAGAGCTGGGCCATCACGTTACCGGTTCCGACGCTAACGTCTATCCGCCAATGAGCACCCAGCTGCAAGCTCAAGGCATTGAATTGACGCAGGGCTATGACCCGGCCCAACTCGACCCCGCGCCCGATGTGGTGGTGATTGGCAATGCCCTGTCACGCGGCAACCCAGCGGTGGAGTATGTACTGAATAAAGGCCTGCCCTATGTTTCAGGCCCGCAATGGCTGGCTGATCACGTGTTGCAAGGTCGCTGGGTGCTGGCCGTCGCGGGCACTCACGGCAAAACCACCACCAGCAGCATGCTGGCCTGGGTGCTGGAGCACGCGGGCATGGCGCCGGGCTTTTTGATTGGCGGTGTGCCGCAGAACTTTGCCGTGTCCGCCCGTCTGGGTGATACGCCGTTCTTTGTGGTGGAAGCCGACGAATACGACAGCGCCTTTTTCGACAAGCGTTCAAAATTTGTTCACTACCGCCCACGCACTGCGATCCTCAATAACCTCGAGTTCGATCACGCAGACATCTTCCCCGATCTGCCAGCCATTGAGCGCCAATTTCACCATTTGGTGCGCACCATCCCGAGTGAAGGTCTGGTCATACATCCCACGACCGAGCCTGCATTGCAGCGCGTGATTGAGATGGGTTGCTGGACGCCGGTTCAAACCACCGGCGAAGGTGGTCAATGGCAAGCCCGTTTGCTCAGTGATGACGGCTCGCGTTTTGACGTGCTGTTCGAAGGCAGCGTGCAAGGCACAGTCGAATGGGATATGACAGGCCAGCACAACGTAGCCAATGCCTTGGCCACGCTGGCTGCCGCGCGTCACGTAGGTGTGGTGCCGAGCTTGGCTATCGCCGGGTTGAACGCGTTCAAAAGCGTAAAACGGCGCATGGAAAAGGTCGCCGAAGTGCACGGCATCACCATTTATGACGACTTCGCCCATCACCCGACCGCCATTGCCACCACGCTGGATGGCCTGCGCAAACACATCGGTGATGCGCCGCTGATTGCGGTGATTGAGCCGCGCTCCAATTCCATGAAGCTGGGCGCGCACCGTGATGGCTTGCCGCACAGTGTCGTGCAAGCCGACCACGTGGTCTGGTACGCACCGGCCAATCTGGGCTGGGACCTTGCGGGCACTGTGGCTTCCAGCCCTGTGCCAACCAAGGTCTGCGACTCGCTGGAGGCCATCATTGCCGAGGTCAAGGCGAAGGTCACGCCCGGTACTCATGTCGTCATCATGAGCAACGGCGGCTTTGGTGGTCTGCACGGTAAATTGGCGGACGCGCTGCGATGAGCGGCCCGGAACGCATCACGCTGGCAGTCACCGGGGCTTCGGGTATGCCGTACGCGCTGCGCCTGCTCGACTGTCTGGTGCGGGAAGACCGCGAAGTGCACTTTCTGATTTCCAAGGCCGCCCAATTGGTGATGGCCACTGAAACCGATGTGCTGTTGCCACCCAAGCCCCAGGCCATGCAAACCTTTCTGACCGAGTACACCGGCGCGGCGGCCGGTCAGATCCGGGTGTACGGCAAGGAAGACTGGATGTCGCCGGTGGCCTCCGGCTCAGGCGCGCCTGCTGCGATGGTGGTGGTGCCGTGTTCAACGGGCACTTTGTCGGGTATTGCGACGGGCGCTTGCAACAATCTGATTGAGCGCGCTGCCGATGTGACACTCAAAGAGCGCCGTCAGTTGATTCTGGTGCCCCGTGAGGCGCCGTATTCCAGTATCCACCTTGAAAACATGCTCAAGCTGTCGAACATGGGCGTCGTGATATTGCCAGCATCACCGGGCTTTTATCACCAGCCGCAGACCATTGATGATCTGGTGGATTTTGTCGTGGCGCGGATTCTCAATCTGCTGAACATCCCGCAAGACATGCTCCCGCGGTGGGGCGAGCACCACGTGGGCGGCGATGAATAAGGCGCTGCTGGCGCTGTTGATGACTTTGCATATGGGGGGTTGCGCCAGTGTTCGCACGCTGGACGCGGCCAAGCCGGGCGCCCCGGTGGTCTACTCAGGGACTCGGCTGGACCTCTATGCGCTGCAAGGCGGGTGTTGTGCAACGGAACGCCTTGGCGCCGAGGCCCCGCGTTATCCGGGGGCAGACCTGCCCGCCAGCGCGCTGCTCGACACGCTACTGCTGCCGTTGTCAGTGCTCACAGTGCTGGGTGTCGGCTTTCAGGCCAGCGGAGGGCTGTAAGGCCGTTTACTTGCCGAGTTTGCGTAATTCATCCGACTCAATAACCCGCGTACCTTCTTGTTCCTCCAGCGCCAGACGCCACAGTGCGCGTGCGAGGTGGCAAGCCTCGATACCTTGGTACTTGCCCGGAATCAGTTTGGACAGCGGCCCGGCAATTTGCTCGGCCAGTCGCGGTTCAAGGCGATCACCAATCAATATCGAGGGGCGGGCAATGGTCAGTTGTGGCCAGCCTTGAGCCCGCAGCGACTGCTCCATCTCGCCTTTGACCCGGTTATAAAACACCGATGATTTCGGGTCGGCGCCGATGGCGCTAATCACCACCAGATGCCGTGCGCCCATTTCCAGGGCGCGTTTGGCAAACGCCACCACCATGTCATGGTCGACCGCCCGAAAAGCAGCCTCTGAGCCGGCTATTTTGATCGTGGTGCCCAGGCAGCAAAACGCCACATCAACCTTGCCGCTCAGTTGCGGCAGAAATACGGCAGGATCGCCCACAGGGTTTTCAAGGTGTGGATGGGGTGCCAATGGTTTGCGCGACGGGGCCAGAACACGGTTGATGGTGGGCTCGTTCAGCAAACGGTCAAGCAAGTGTTCGCCGGTAAGCCCGGACGCTCCTGCCAGCAGAATGTTGGAAGGTCTCAAATGCATAGTGTGTCTCCCTTGATACATTCAGCTTAGTCAGCTCGGGGGGCTTTGCTTATTGCAAAGCCTGTTTTGCTTGCTGTTGACGTAAGCGTTGCCAGTGGGCCAGAACGCCTTTTGGCGCCCATAGTTGGGGATCGGAAGGTTCGTAACCCTCAGCCTGTTCTCGTTCAGTGATGGCGTGAGTGGCTAGCTTGAAAGCTTTTTGCAGGTCGTCGGTCTGGTTCAGCGCCTGAGCGAACAGCGCATTGCCGAAATAAGTGAAGTCGGCTTCTTCCGAACAACCAAATGAAACATTGTCAGCACTGGATGCGGTCATGATCAGGGTCTTTTCATCTTTGAGGGCCGGAATAAACCCGCCGGAATAACAGGACGAAATGACGATGATCTTGTCGCGGTTTTTCAATGGCGCCAGTGCCGCTGCAAGTTCGTCAGCGGCCAGGTCTGCAAGTTCCATGCGCGGTTGTTCCAGCACCAATTGGTGTTCGGCGGTGCCGTGGCTGGTGAGGTAGATAAACACCAAATCTTCGGGGCCCGTGCGTTCAGCCAAGGTTTTAGCGGCGCGGTAAAGATTTTCTCGGGTGGCCATTGGCCGGTCCAGGAGGTGATCGCGGTGGTTGATCAGGCTGATCTGGCCACGGCTGCCAAAGCGGCTGGCGAGCATGTTGTTGACGTACTCGGCTTCGCGCTTGAATACGCTTTGCTTGCCATCGCCGGCCAGCACCAGGCTGTACAGCTCGACGGCCGGGGTCGAGGGGGCAACCGCGTTCAGCGCTTCATTTAGCAGGGTGCCTTGATTGAGCAGCCCCAGCTCCAGCGGGTCGGGCAGCACGGCGCCTTTGGCATCGCGCACCCGCTGGCCGTTTACCCATTCGCCGCTTAGTACGGTGCCATCACTCAAGGTCAGGGTGCCGTGGCCATGATAGGTGTCGGCGGCAAATTCACCGACATAGGTGCTGCCATCGGGCATGCTCAGGTGACCTGGGCCGTTAAAACGCCACTCATTGAACTGGCCGCGATAGTGGGAACCGTCGATCCCGATCAATTCGCCCTGACCGGTCAGGGCACCGTCCTTGAATTCACCGATCCAGACATCGCCGTCGGCATTTTCGTAGCGGCCTTTGCCATTCAACTGGTTGTTTTTGAAGGCACCTTCGTACTGGTCGCCATCAGCGCTGTTAAAGATGCCATTGCCTTCAAGATCGCCATTGACGAACTGGCCGCTGAACTCATTGCCACTGGCGTCACTGCGCTTGCCTTCGCCGTGGGGTTTGCCGTGGGCGAACTGACCCTGATACTGGCTGCCGTCTTCGAGCTCAAGGTGGCCGATACCCGAAAATTGATCATCCTTGAATTCACCGCGGTAGGTCATTTCGCCCTGTTTGAGGGTGCCTTCCCCTTCGCGTCGGCCTTGCTTGAAGCCGCCGACATAGGTGCTGTCATGGGTGGTCAGGCTGCCTTGTCCGCTATAGAGACCTTGCTCGAAGCCGCCGCGATAGACGTCACCATTGCTGGCGTGCCATTCGCCCTGACCCTGCCACAAGCCCTTGTGGAATTCACCGGCGTACCAACTGCCATTGGGGTAGTCGATGCGGCCCTGGCCTTGCAGTAGCCCATTGACCACTTCGCCGCGATAACGCCCGCCATCCGGCAGGCGTGCGTCGGGTGGCAATAGCGATTCCCCCTCACCGCAGGCAGTCAGCAGCAATGTCAAAGCAAGGGGAGCAAGTGAGCGCATGGCAGGATCCGCAAAGTTAGGCCTGCGAGTATGCCGCAGCAACCCAAGCGGCTCTATAGGTGCGCATGAAACATGTGTACATATTCGGCGGGTAGCCGATGCCGGCTTGAGAAGGGACGTGCTTATAATGCAGGGCCAAAAATAATAATCGCTGGAGAGGTGAAATGTTGTTACGCGGTTTGACTTGGCTGGTGCTGTTTCAATTGCTCGGCACGGCCCTCAATCACTTGTTCGTCCCGGTATTGCCGGGGCCGATCATCGGCCTGTTACTGCTGTTGGTGTTCTTGATGGTGCGCGGTCGGGTGAGCGAGCCTTTAAGCCAGGCCGCCAGTGGTTTATTGCGCTATTTGCCCTTGTTGCTAGTGCCGCCAGCGGTAGGCGTGATGGTCTATGCCGCGGACATCGCGGCCGATTTTTGGGCGATTGCCGGGGCGTTGGTGCTGTCGCTGCTGATCTCCATGGCGTTTGTCGGAGTGCTGATGCAGCGCTTGCTCAAAGGCCACGCTCATCCTGAGGAGCGGCCATGAACCTTGAATGGCAGGACGCCTGGCAGTCGGTGATTCATCACCCCTTGTTTGGCATTGGTATCACTCTGGGTGCCTATCAATTAGTGCTGGCGACCTATGAAAAGACCCGCTGGATTTTCCTGCAACCGGTGCTGGCTTCCATGCTGCTGGTCATTGGGGTGTTGCTCAGTTGCGGTTTGAGTTACGTCGAATACCGCAAAAGCACCGAGATTCTCAGCATTCTGCTGGGCCCGGCCACCGTGGCGCTGGCGGTGCCGCTTTACTTGAACCTGCGGCGGATTCATCAGCTGTTCTGGCCCATCTTTACTACGCTGGTGTTTGGAGGTGTTGTGGCGACCGCCTCGGTGGTGCTGCTGGGGCAGTGGTTCGGTGCCGAGCACATGATGTTGATGACATTGGCGCCCAAGTCAGTCACCTCGCCAATCGCCATGCTGGTGGCCGAACAAATCGGTGGCGTTGCGGCGCTGGCAGCAGTATTTGTACTCATTACCGGGGTGATCGGAGCCATTTTCGGCCCAGGTCTGTTACGACTTTTGCGGGTTCACAGCCCGGAAGCGCGCGGCATGGCGCTGGGCATGACCGCCCATGCGGTGGGCACATCGGTGGCCTTGCAGGAAGGCGAAGAATGCGGCGCCTTTGCGGCGCTGGCGATGAGTTTGATGGGCGTGGCAACGGCTGTATTTTTGCCATTTGCCGTCTCCCTTATAGCGTAGGAACCAAATTATGACGTTGCCGTTGTTTCCTTTAAACACTGTGTTGTTTCCGGGCTGCGTACTGGACTTGCAGATCTTCGAAGCGCGCTATCTGGACATGATTGCCCGCTGCATGAAGCAGGGGACGGGCTTTGGTGTGGTGTGCATTCTGGAAGGTGAAGAGGTCGGCGACGCACCGCAAGGTATTGCCCGGGTGGGGTGTGAGGCGTTGGTCCGTGATTTTCAGCGTCAGGACAATGGCCTGTTGGGGATTCGGGTCGAAGGCGGGCGCCGTTTTGAGGTGCTGGACACCGAGCTTCAGCGCGATCAACTCATGGTGGCAGAGGTTGAGTGGCTGGACGAGGTGCCCGAGCAGCCCTTGGCCGAAGAAGACCAGGACCTGCTGGCGTTGCTCAAGGCGCTGGCCGAGCACCCGATGGTGGCGGCCTTGAACATGAGCACCGAGGTGGCGGGGCAGCAGTCGTTGGCCAATCAGTTGGCGTATCTCTTGCCCTTTGCCGAAGAGGACAAGCTGGAGCTGCTGCTGGTCAATGACCCGCAGCAGCGTCTGGACGGCATCCAGGTCCTGCTCGATGAAATGCAGGGCGAGATGCTCAATAGTTGAGCAGCACCCCCGCTAATAGGCGTAACGCAGCAGCTCTTTGGACAGGTGGCCGAGCATAAAAAAGCCATACAGCGCGGTCACTGAAGGCAAGATCAGCCACCAGATTTTTTGCGGCACAGGCTCCAGCGGCATAAAGCGCTGGCTCAGGGCCAATGCAAAAGCGTTAACGGTGATGGCCAGCAGCGCCCCTGCAGTGATGTCGGTAGGCCAATGAGCGCCCAGATAAACCCGCGTCATCGCCACGGTGATCGCCAGCAGGCACCCCAACAGCACCCACGTCACGCGCATGCGTTGGGGTTGGTTGCGTCCCGCCAGAACCGCCAGTGCAATAAAGAACGCAAAGGCGCCTGAACTGTGGCCGCTGGGCATGCTGTAGCTGGTCAGTGGGTCTACCAGCACTTCGGGGCGTACCCGCGCAAAGAAGTGCTTGGTGGCGGTGTTGGTCAGGGCGGTCACCAGCGTCACCCCACCAAAAAACCACATGGCTCGCCATTGGCGCGTGAACAGCAAGATCACGCAGATCAGTGCGGCGGCCAAAAACTGGGTGCGGAAGTTGCCGATTTGCGTCACCAGCACGGCGGCAGTGTCCATGGCGCTGCTTCGGTGCTCTTGCACCAGAGCGTTGATGCCTTGATCGAACGCCGTCATGTACGGGTAGCCGATGAATACGGCCAGTAACAAGGTCAGGCTTAATGCGCCAATCAGCAGGGTGGCTTTGGGTTGTCGGCGAATACTGGCATTGATGCTCAGCCCCAGCAATGCGCATAGCCCGACCGCAACCATGGCGGCTTGCGGCCAGAAGCCTTCGGGCAGTGGCAGCCGAATGGCCGCGCCAGTGGCCCAGCCCGGTAACAGATAAGCCACGGACCACCCCGCGCCTGCCAACAGACTGACGCCGATAAAGCGCGGGATGGGCATGTCACACATGCCGGCAACCATGGGCAGCATGGGCCGCAGAGGGCCGATAAAACGACCCACCAACAGGCTGACGATGCCGTATTTGTGGAAGTAGGTTTCGGCACCGTTCATCCACTCCGGGTGCGTGCGCAGCAGTGGCAAGCGCCGGATGTTTTGGTGGAAACGTCTGCCCAAAAAGTAAGACACCGCATCGCCGAGTAAACCGCCGCAGAAGCCCAGGAGCAGGGTTTCACCTAAAGTCAGAGCCCCGCTGCCAGCCATGACAGCTATGGCGAATAGCAAGACCGTGCCGGGAACAATGATCCCGGCGATCGCCAGGCACTCCACGCACGCTACGATAAAGACCGCCAGGCCCAACCATTGTGGGTTTGCGGTGAGCCAGCCAGTGATGCTGTCGAGCCATGGGCCCATGTTTATGTCCTTATTTGTATTGGATCAAAAGCCCCTCACCCTAGCCCTCTCCCAGAGGGAGAGGGGACTAAAAGCAAAAGCAAATGTGTGTTACGCCACCGATCAACACCTTCTCCCGGAGGGAGAGGGGACTAAAGGCAAAAGCAAATGTGTGTTACGCCACCGATCAGCCCCCTCTCCCTCCGGGAGAGGGTTGGGGTGAGGGCAGCGGTTCAACGATCACATAATCACGCCCTTCAACCTGCCCCCTACGCAACGGGTTGCGCGTGCAATACGGCGCATACTCCGCGTCCACAAACCGGTACATCAAGTGCTCGTCGCGCCCGTGAGGGATGCCCAATCGCGTGGTCTGGATGATGCGCGCCGGTTTTGCTCCGACGTCATCGACCCTTAAACGTTCTGGGTCGAAACATTTTGCATCCCATTCGCGCACCTTCAGGCCCAGCGCTTTGCACAGCAGTGTTTGCCCGGCACAGAGTTTTTGCTCGGGTCGCGAGTTGCCTTGGGCGTCAGGATTGTTCAGTTGCATGCGGGACAAGCTGGCGGGGCCAGACAGCTCATCCAGCCAGGGATGAGCCGATTTGATCAGCACGGCATTACCCGGACCGTGAGCGCTAAAGTTCAGCGAGTCACCACCGCGCGCGTAGTACATGTAGATGTGGCCGCCATCCATAAACAGCGCTTTACGCTTTTCGGTGTAGCCCAACGAAGCGTGGCTGCCTTTTTCCGCGCAATAATACGCCTCGGTTTCAATGATCCGGGCGCTAAGCCACAGGCCGTCGACCCGGTGTCGTATCACTTTGCCCAGCAGTTCGCGCGCCAGTAACTGGGCGTCACGGTCGAAAAATGAGTCCGGCAACATAATGGGCATGTTCAGGTCGGTCAGTGGATGGCTGAAAAAGCGCAGATCATAGCAACACATGCTTAATCCTTGCTGAACACGCTGTATTCGCAGCCCATTTCGACCATCCGCCAGCCACTGCTGTGATTGAGGCTACGCGACAGCTATAATCGGCCGCTTTCCTCCCTGCCAAGACCCTTGAGACCATGACTGAGTCCGTTCTTGACTACATGACCCGTTTGGGTCGCGCTGCTCGTGAAGCTTCCCGAGTGATTGGCCGTGCCAGTACCGGGCAAAAAAACCGTGCCTTGCTGGCGGCGGCTGCCGCACTGGATGCCGCGCGACCCGAACTGACGACTGCCAATGAGCTGGATCTGGCCGCTGGCCGGGCCAATGGTCTTGAGCCCGCCATGCTGGAGCGTCTGGCGCTGACCCCGGCGCGCATCGACGGCATGATCGTCGGTTTGCGTCAGGTGGCCAGTTTGCCGGACCCGGTCGGCGCCATTCGCGACATGAGCTACCGCCCTTCGGGGATTCAGGTCGGCAAAATGCGCGTGCCGCTGGGCGTTGTCGGCATCATCTACGAGTCGCGTCCGAACGTGACCATTGATGCCGCCAGCCTGTGTCTTAAGTCGGGCAACGCGACGATTCTTCGCGGCGGCTCTGAAGCCATTCACTCCAACCGGGCGATTGCCACCTGTATCCAGCGAGGTCTGGCCGAGGCCGGGCTGCCGCCGGCCGTGGTGCAAGTGGTTGAAGTCACTGACCGCGCCGCCGTTGGGGCGTTGATCACGATGCCCGAGTACGTGGACGTGATCGTGCCCCGTGGCGGTAAAGGTTTGATCGAGCGCGTCAGCCGTGATGCCAAGGTGCCAGTTATCAAGCACCTCGACGGTATTTGCCATGTGTACGTGAGTGCTCAGGCCGATCTGGTCAAGGCGCAGCGCATCGCGTTCAACGCCAAAACCTACCGTTACGGTATTTGCGGCGCGATGGAAACCTTGCTGGTGGATCAGGCGGTGGCCGCGCAGTTTTTGCCGGCAATGGCTGAACAGTTCCGCGCTAAAGGCGTCGAATTGCGCGGTTGTGAACGCACACAAGCAATGATCGACGTGAAACCCGCCACCGAAGAAGACTGGCACACCGAGTACCTGGACGCGATTCTATCGATTCGCGTGGTGGACGGGCTGGATCAGGCGATTGAGCACATCAATCACTATGGCTCCCATCACACCGACTCGATTGTGACCGAACATCAGGGCGACGCCCGCCGTTTTATGGCCGAAGTCGACTCCAGTTCGGTGATGCTCAACACACCAACCTGCTTTGCCGATGGATTTGAATACGGATTGGGTGCCGAGATTGGCATTTCTACTGATAAGCTGCACGCCCGCGGTCCGGTAGGACTTGAAGGTCTGACCTGTGAGAAGTACATAGTGGTCGGTGACGGCCAGCTACGCGGTCAGGAGCCAGTCTGACTTGGCCGACCTCAGCACGTTAGCGACAGTGCCGGTCACTAAAGTGTTGCCCCTGCGCATCGGTGTGCTGGGTGGAACCTTTGACCCGGTGCACATCGGGCATTTGCGCGGGGCGCTGGAAGTGGCGGAGATGATGACGCTCGATGAGCTGCGTCTGACCCCCAATGCCAGGCCGCCCCATCGCGATACGCCGCAGGTGTCGGCGCTTGACCGTCTGGCGATGGTGGAGTGCGCGGTGGCCGGAGTGGTTCCGCTCAAGGTCGACCCTCGGGAGCTGCATCGGGACACGCCGTCTTACACCATTGACACCCTGGAACTGATGCGGGCCGAGCTGGCCGCAGATGACCAGTTGTTTTTATTGTTGGGCTGGGACGCTTTTTGCGGCCTGCCCACGTGGCACCGCTGGGAGGAGTTGCTCCAGCATTGCCATATCCTGGTGCTACAGCGCCCGGATGCCGACAGCGAACCGCCGGATGCCTTGCGCAACCTGCTGGCAGCGCGCTCGGTAAGCGACCCGCTGGCCCTGAAAGGGTCGAGCGGACAGATTGCATTCGTCTGGCAGACACCGCTCGCGGTATCCGCCACCCAGATCCGTCAACTGCTGGCCAGCGGTAAGTCGGTACGTTACCTGGTGCCCGACGCGGTCCTGGCCTATATCGATGCGCACGGGCTTTACCGTGCGTCGAACTGAAAGGCGTGGTTCATGGCACGATCTAACGTGTATTGAACCCCCCGAACATACGAGCAAAACGAGTTTTATATGACTGACAAAGATGTAAGCAAAGTAAAGCGTAAAGGCACCTTCAAAAGCGCTCCACTGCCGGAAAAAACCTTCGCTGCCGAGCCTCTTAAAGGTGAAGAGCTGGTCAAGGTTGCCGTGGCCGCGCTGGAAGACGTCAAGGGCCAGGACATTCAGGTCATCGACGTGCGTGACAAGCACAGCATCACTGACTTCATGATCATCGCCACCGGTACGTCGAACCGTCAGATCGGCGCGATGCTGGACAAGGTCCGTGAAGCCGTCAAAGCCCTGGGCATCAAGCCACTGGGTGAAGAAGGCAAGGGCGACAGCGATTGGGTACTGTTGGACATGGACGACGTGATCGTCCACATGATGACCGCCAGCGCCCGTCAGTTCTACGACCTGGAACGCCTGTGGGCCGGTGCTGCACAGAGCCGTGCTGAAAGCGCTGCTCACCACAGCCCGGAAAACACCCATGAGCATTTCACCAAGCTCAACAAAGACCAAGAGTAAGGGTTCGTTGTGCGCCTGCGCCTGATCGCTGTCGGTTCGCGTATGCCCAAGTGGGTGGAAGAAGGCTGGCATGAATATGCCAAGCGTCTGCCATCCGAACTGGCCCTTGAACTGGTGGAAATACCGCTCAATACCCGTGGCAAGAATGCTGACGTGGCCCGTTTTATCCGTCAGGAAGGCGAGGCCATGCTGGCCAAGGTCGGTCCGGGTGAGCGGATCGTCACCCTTGAGGTGCACGGTAAGCCCTGGAGCACTGAGCAGCTGGCGGTCGAACTCGACCGCTGGCGCCTGGACTCGCGCACGGTGAACTTTATGGTCGGTGGCCCTGAAGGGCTGGCACCCGAAGTCTGCGCCCGCGCCGATCAGCGCTGGTCGCTGTCGCCGCTGACGTTGCCGCACCCGTTGGTACGGATTCTGATTGGTGAGCAGTTGTATCGCGCCTGGACGGTGTTGTCCGGGCACCCTTATCACAAATAGTCAGCGTCCCGAATGTCTCAGCCGATTCGCCTAAAAGATCACGAGAAAGACGCTCGCCTTGTGCGCCGCCGTGTCGTGGTCGGCGCATGCGTGGTGGTGGCACTGATTTGTGTGCTGATCGCACGTCTGTATTTTCTGCAAGTGGTGCAGTACGAGTATCACTCCACGCTTTCAGAAAATAACCGGGTGCACGTCCAGCCGATCCCTCCGACCCGGGGTCTGATCTTTGACCGTAATGGTGTGGTGATCGCGGACAACCGTCCCAGCTTCAGCCTGAGCATGACGCGCGAGCGTTCCGGTGACTGGCCACAAGTGCTTGACACCATCGTTCAGGTGCTGGAGCTGACCCCGGATGATCGTGCGCTCTTTGAAAAGCGCATGAAGCAGGGGCGGCGGCCGTTTGAGCCGGTGCCGATTCTGTTTGAGCTGAATGAAGAACAGATCGCCCGCATTGCCGTGAACCAGTTCCGCTTGCCCGGGGTTGAGGTCGTGGCGCAATTGGTTCGTCATTACCCGCAGGGCGCGCATTTTGCGCATTCGGTGGGTTACATGGGACGCATCAACGAGAAAGAGCTTAAAACCCTCGATCCGGTCAATTACAGCGGCACCCATCACATTGGAAAAACCGGCATCGAGCGTTTTTACGAAGCCGAGTTGCATGGTCAGGTGGGTTACGAAGAAGTTGAAACCAACGCACGGGGCCGGGTGTTGCGGGTGCTTAAACGCACCGACCCGATTCCGGGCAAGGACATCGTGCTCAGCCTCGATATCAAGCTGCAAGAGGCGGCCGAAGAGGCGCTGGCCGGTCGCCGTGGTGCGGTGGTAGCACTGAATCCGATGACCGGTGAAGTGCTGGCCATGGTCAGCCAGCCAAGTTTTGACCCCAATCTGTTTGTGACCGGTATCAGCTTCAAGGCGTATGCCGAGTTACGCGATTCGATTGACCGGCCGTTGTTCAACCGCATCCTGCGTGGCCTGTACCCGCCGGGTTCGACCATCAAACCGGCAGTGGCGATTGCCGGTCTGGACAGTGGCGTAATCACCGCCGGGTCGCGGGTCTACGACCCCGGCTATTACCAGTTGCCCAATTACGATCACAAGTACCGTAACTGGAACCGCACAGGTGACGGCTATGTCGATCTGGACACGGCGATCATGCGTTCCAACGACACCTACTTCTATGACCTGGCCCACAAGTTGGGGATAGATCGCCTGTCCACGTACATGAACCAATTCGGCATTGGTCAAAAAGTCTCCCTCGACATGTTCGAAGAGTCGGCCGGGCTGATGCCGTCCCGTGACTGGAAACGCGCCACTCGGCGTCAAGCCTGGTTCCCCGGTGAAACCCTGATTTTGGGGATTGGTCAGGGCTATATGCAGTCCACTCCTTTGCAATTGGCGCAGGCGACCGCGTTGATCGCCAGCAAGGGCAAATGGATACGTCCGCATCTGGCCAAAACCATTGAGGGCGTCCCCCCGGTTGATCCGAACCCGATGCCCGACATCGTGCTGCGTGATCCGTCCAGCTGGGCCAAGGTCAACCACGGCATGCAGCAAGTGGTGCATGGTGCCCGCGGCACGGCCCGGGTGGCGGGTGTGGGCGCGCAGTACCTGATTGCCGGCAAGAGTGGTACGGCGCAGGTGGTGGCGATCAAGCAGGGCGAGAAATACGACCGTTCCAAAGTACAGGAGCGTCACCGTGACCACGCATTGTTCGTTGGCTTTGCGCCGGCCAATAACCCGCAAATTACCGTCTCGGTGATGATTGAAAACGGCGAAGCCGGCAGCCGGGTAGCGTCGCCCGTGGTGCGCAAGGTCATGGATGCCTGGCTGCTGGACGCTGAAGGCAAGCTCAAACCTGAGTACGCCGGTCCTTTGAAGGCAGAGGTTACGGCCAATGATGAGTAATTTTGACCGCATCCTCTCCAGCGAGGATGTGATGCGTCGGCGTGCCACGCTGCTTCAGCGTTTGCACATCGATGGCCCTTTGCTGATTCTGCTCCTGACTCTGGCGGCGGGCAGTTTGTTCGTGCTGTATTCAGCCAGCGGCAAAAGCTGGGATTTGCTGGCCAAGCAAGCCACTTCATTTGGTATCGGGTTGGTGTCGATGTTTATCATCGCCCAGCTGGAGCCGCGATTTATGGCGCGCTGGGTGCCCATCGGTTATCTGGCGGGCGTTTTGCTGTTGGTGGTGGTGGATGTGATGGGCCACAACGCCATGGGCGCGACACGCTGGATCAACATTCCGGGGGTCATTCGCTTCCAACCGTCGGAATTCATGAAAATTCTGATGCCAGCAACCATTGCCTGGTATTTGTCCAAACGCACGTTACCGCCACAGCTTAAGCACGTGGCCGTGAGTTTGTTGCTGATCGGCATTCCCTTTGGCCTGATCGTTCGTCAACCCGACTTGGGCACTGCGCTGCTGGTGCTGGCGGGCGGTGCGTTCGTGCTGTTTATGGGCGGCTTGCGCTGGCGCTGGATTATCAGCGTGCTGGCGGCTGCCGTGCCGGTGGCCGTGGGCATGTGGTATTTCATCATGCACGACTACCAGAAACAGCGCGTTCTGACCTTTCTCGACCCCGAAAGCGATCCGCTGGGCACCGGCTGGAACATCATTCAGTCCAAAGCCGCGATCGGTTCAGGCGGGGTGTTTGGCAAAGGGTGGCTGCTGGGTACGCAGTCGCACCTGGACTTCCTGCCTGAAAGCCACACCGACTTTATTATTGCGGTGATGGGCGAAGAGTTCGGTCTGGTGGGCATTTGCGCGCTGCTGCTGATCTACCTGCTGTTGATTGGTCGCGGCCTGGTGATCACCGCACAGGCACAAACGCTGTTCGGAAAATTGCTGGCAGGCAGCCTGACCATGACCTTTTTTGTGTATGTCTTCGTCAACATCGGTATGGTCAGTGGCTTGTTGCCGGTGGTGGGCGTGCCCTTGCCGTTTATCAGTTACGGCGGTACTTCGCTCGTGACGCTGCTGTCAGCGTTCGGGGTTTTGATGTCGATCCACACACATCGCAAATGGATCGCACAAGTTTGATTAAGGTGAATTATTCAATGCAAGTAATGCGTGGCTGGGCCGCTCGATTTGCGCCGTGGATGGGCTTTGTGGGCCTGTTCGGGACAGCGCAAAGCGCGGTAGCCGGCGACTATGAAGGTTCGCCCCAAGTGGCCGAGTTCGTCGGTGAAATGACCCGCGATTACGGCTTTGCCGGCGAGCAACTGATGGCTGTGTTCCGTGAGGCGCAGCGTAAACAGAGCATTCTCGACGCCATTTCGCGCCCGGCAGAACGCGTCAAGCAATGGAAAGAGTACCGTCCCATCTTCATTTCCGACGCCCGCGTGGCCAGAGGTGTCGATTTCTGGCGTGAACATGAAGCGGTGCTGGCTCGCGCCGAGCAGGAATATGGGGTGCCCGCGCAGGTGATCGTGTCGATCATTGGCGTTGAAACCTTCTATGGCCGCAACACCGGTAACTACCGGGTGATTGATGCCTTGTCGACGCTGGGCTTTGACTATCCGCCGCGCGCCGAGTTTTTCCGCAAGGAACTGCGTGAGTTTCTGCTGCTGAGCCGTGAAGAGCAGGTTGATCCGTTGACCCTCAAGGGCTCATACGCCGGGGCAATGGGCTTGCCGCAGTTTATGCCCAGCAGCTTTCGCGCCTACGCCGTGGATTTCGACAACGATGGCCACATCAATATCTGGAGCAATCCGGACGATGCCATTGGCAGTGTGGCCAGCTACTTCAAGCGCCATGGCTGGGTCGCCGGTGAACCGGTCGTGGCCCGCGCCGAAGTGCAGGGCGAGCGCGCAGACGAAGGTTTGACCCAAGGCATCGAGCCGATCAAAACCGTCGGGGAGTTGCGAGCGCTGGGCTGGTCGAGTCATGATGCGCTGCGTGACGAAATGCCCGTCACGGCATTCCGTCTGGAAGGCGCCAATGGCCCTGAATACTGGATGGGCCTGAAGAACTTTTATGCCATCACGCGCTATAACCGTAGCGTGATGTACGCCATGGCAGTGCACCAACTGTCCGACCTGCTGGTTCAAGCCCGGGGCAACAAGTAATGCCGTTTTTAGCGATCCGCACACCTTTGAAACTTGTGGCCTGCGCGTCAATTGCGCTGGCAGTGGTGAGCTGCTCCAGCAGCCGCCCGAGCACCCCGCAAAAAACCACAGTGGCCGTTGCTGCCAAGCCGGGACTGGACATCAACCGCGCGCATAAAGATGGTGCGCCGTGGTGGGACGTCGATGTGTCGCGCATCCCGGATGCCACTCCGACCCTGCACACCGGGGCCTATAAGGCCAACCCGTATACCGTGCTGGGCAAGACCTATTTCCCGATGCAGGAGTCCAAGACTTACGTGGCTTCTGGTACGGCGTCCTGGTACGGCACCAAGTTTCACGGTCAAAACACCGCCAATGGCGAGGTCTATGACCTGTACGGCATGAGTGCCGCCCACAAAACCTTACCACTGCCCAGCTACGTCAAAGTGACCAACCTGGATAACGGCAAAGCCGTGGTTCTGCGGGTAAACGACCGTGGTCCGTTTTATTCGGACCGCATCATCGACCTGTCTTACGCGGCGGCCAAAAAACTGGGTTACGCCGAGACCGGCACAGCTCGGGTCAAAGTCGAAGGCATTGACCCGCAAGCCTGGTGGGCCCAGCGTGGGCAACCGGCGCCGTTAATGCTTAACGAGCCAAAAATGGCTCAGACAGCACCGGGGCCTACGGTCAACACCGGCAAAGTCGAGCAATGGACACCGCCGGCCCAGCAGCACGCCTCGGATGTTATTCCGCTTCAAACCGCCCAAAAGGGGCAGGGCACCTACTTGCAAGTGGGTGCATTCGCCAATCCTGATGCGGCAGAGTTGCTTCGCTCCAAGCTCAGTGGCATGGTCAGCGCCCCGGTGTTTATCAGCTCTGTGGTGCGTAACCAGCAAACCTTGCACCGCGTTCGCATGGGCCCGATTGGCTCGGTGAATGAAGTGCAGCAGACACAAAACAGCGTGCGACTGGCCAACCTGGGCCAGCCGAGCGTTGTGACGGATCAGTAACACTGATTAAAGCGTCGGGCATTCATGCGTGAAGGCTCGACGCAGTTGGCAGGCTCAACAATAAAAGCCCTTGAACGGCTGACCTGCAACTGAACACGCGACAGCCTGTCAAACGGCTGCCACACCCGTTTTGCCCGTGAGGGTAAGTTTTTATTAACAATTTCGAGAGACGGATGAACATCACCACCTTTGCCAAACGCCTGTGTCTGCTTGTCCCGCTGATCATCACGCCTGCTGCCTGGGCCGTTGAGATGATGCCTTCGGCCCCCCAGCTTGCAGCCAAAGCCTACGTTTTGATGGATGCCAGCAGCGGTAACGTACTGGTTGAGAACAACGGCGACCAGCGCCTGCCACCGGCCAGCCTGACCAAGCTGATGACAGCCTACATCGCGACACTGGAAATCCGTCGCGGTCAGATCGGCGAAAACGACCCCGTAACGGTCAGCGAAAACGCCTGGCGCACCGGCGGTTCGCGGATGTTCATCAAGGTCGGCACTCAAGTGTCGGTCAGTGACCTGCTGCACGGCATCATCATTCAGTCGGGTAACGACGCCAGTGTTGCGCTGTCCGAGCACATCGCCGGCAGCGAAGACGCCTTCGCCGACATGATGAACAAAACCGCTGGCGAGCTGGGCATGACCAACAGCCACTTCATGAACCCGACCGGTCTGCCGAACCCTGAGCACTATTCGTCGGCACACGACATGGCGTTGCTGGCGCGGGCGATCATTCACGAAGACCCGACTCACTACGCGATCTACTCGCAGAAAGAGTTCTTCTGGAACGGTATCAAGCAGCCTAACCGCAACCTGTTGCTGTGGCGTGACAAGACCGTTGACGGTCTGAAAACCGGTCACACCGATGAAGCTGGCTATTGCATGGTGTCCTCGGCTGTTCGTGACGGCCAGCGCCTGATTGCCGTGGTGTTCGGCACCAACAGCGAAGTGGCACGTGCTGCTGAAACCCAAAAGCTGCTGACCTACGGTTTCCGCTTCTTCGAAACCCAGACCTTCTACCAGAAGGGTGTTGAGCTGGCCCAGGCCCCTGTCTGGAAAGGCACGACCAATCAGGTCAAAGCCGGTTTGGCCGAAGACTTGACCATGACCATGCCTAAAGGCCAATTGAAAAAACTGGCTGCCAGCATGACCATGAACCCGCAACTGATGGCACCTATTGCCAAAGGTGACGTGATCGGCAAGGTAGAAGTCAAACTGGACGACAAGGTTGTACACAGTGCAGACCTGATCGCTCTTGAACCCGTTGAGGAAGGTGGTATTTTCCGACGCGTGTGGGATAGCATCCGTCTATTCTTCTATGGTCTGTTCAACTGATTGCAGCCATCTGTATGACCCCGCGCTGACACGGCGCGGGGTTATCTCTGTAGTTCTCGGCTTACGAGGCCAATACGCCATGAGCGATACCGAAGTAAAGGCGCCAAAGATCGAATTCCCAGTGACTGATTACCCGGTTAAGGTCATCAGCGACACGGGTGTTGGCAACAAGGACAAAATCATCGAAATCATGCGAAAGCACGCGACGGTCAATGAATCGCGTGTGGACGAACGCCAGAGCACTAACGGCAAGTACACCACGATCCAGTTGCACATCGTTGCGACCGATCAAGACCAGCTTTACAACATCAACAGCGAATTGCGCGCCACCGGCTTTGTGCACATGGTGCTGTGATGCCGCAGGTCCTGGGGTTTCGCGAGTTGGGGCTGGCTGACTATGAGCCGACCTGGCTAGCGATGCAGCGGTTCACCGACGAGCGCAAGCTCAAGCCGGACACGCAAGACGAAGTCTGGCTGGTGCAGCATCCGCCGGTGTTTACCCAAGGTCAGGCGGGCAAGGCCGAACATCTGTTGTTGCCGGGCGATATTCCGGTCGTCAAGTCGGACCGCGGTGGTCAGGTGACGTACCATGGCCCGGGCCAACTGGTGGCTTATCTGTTGCTGGATGTACGCCGTTTGGGCTTTGGTGTACGAGAGCTGGTCAGCCGGATGGAAATTTGCCTGATTGACCTGCTCGCCAGCTATGGCGTGAGTGCGGCGGCCAAGGCTGATGCACCGGGTGTGTACGTGGAGGGCGACAAGATTGCCTCCTTGGGCCTGCGGATTCGCAATGGCTGCTCTTTCCATGGTCTGGCCCTGAATGTGGACATGGACCTGGAACCGTTTCGACGGATTAACCCCTGTGGCTACGCGGGGCTGGCGATGACCCAGTTGCGTGACCATGCAGGGCCGATTGAATTTGCCGAGGTCGTTGCGAGGCTGCGTGCGCAACTCGTCAAACACCTCGACTATGCTGAGCAGACGACCCTTACGGGCGGAATCGATTGATATGACTACTGCGCAAGACGCTGTTCAAACCCTGATCCCTACGCTGGATATCTCCGAACGTGTGGCCCGTGCGAACGAGGCCCGTTCCAAGGTTGAGACCGGCGTCAAATTGCGCGGTGCCGAGAAGGTTGCGCGTATCCCGGTAAAAATCATCCCGACGACCGAACTGCCGAAGAAGCCGGACTGGATTCGCGTGCGCATTCCGGTTTCGCCCGAAGTCGACCGTATCAAGGCTTTGCTGCGTAAGCACAAATTGCACAGCGTGTGCGAAGAAGCCTCCTGCCCGAACCTGGGCGAGTGTTTCTCGGGTGGCACAGCGACGTTCATGATCATGGGCGACATCTGCACCCGTCGTTGCCCGTTCTGCGACGTGGGCCACGGTCGTCCGAAGCCACTGGACGTCAACGAGCCTGAAAGCCTGGCCGTTGCCATTGCTGATCTGCGCTTGAAGTACGTGGTGATCACCTCGGTAGACCGAGACGACCTGCGTGATGGCGGTGCTCAGCACTTTGCTGACTGCATCCGTGAAATCCGCAAATTGTCGCCGAACGTGCTCCTTGAAACTTTGGTGCCGGATTATCGCGGACGTATGGATGTGGCGCTGGAAATCACCGCGGCCGAGCCACCTGACGTGTTCAACCACAACCTCGAAACCGTACCTCGCCTGTATAAGGCCGCGCGTCCGGGTTCCGACTACCAGTGGTCGCTGACCTTGTTGCAGCGCTTCAAGCAAATGATGCCGCATATCCCGACTAAATCCGGCTTGATGCTGGGCTTGGGCGAGACCGACGAAGAAGTCATTGAAGTGATGAAGCGCATGCGTGAACACGACATCGACATGCTGACGTTGGGCCAATACCTGCAACCGTCGCGCAGTCACTTGCCGGTTCAGCGTTTTGTGCACCCGGACACCTTTGCCTGGTTTGCCGAAGAAGGCTACAAAATGGGCTTCAAAAACGTGGCATCGGGGCCGTTGGTACGTTCTTCGTACCATGCTGACGAGCAAGCCAAACTGGTTAAAACCATGCTGGTAGGTGCTTGATACGATGAACAGCCGGCTTACCGCGCCCGTGACTTACAAGGTTCACAGCGCGGTACCCGCGCTTCCCGCTGGCGGGGTGATCGGCCTGATCGCCCCGGCAGGTCCCGCTGAACTTGATCTTGAACGCGCCACCCAATGGGTGAACGCCCACGGCTACTCGCTGAGGGTGTTTGACGGTGTGTGGGAGAAAGACGGCTACCTCGCGGGTTCAGACGCCGTGCGCTTGCGTGATTTGCACGCAGCCTTTACCGACGACAGCATTGATGCCATTTTTTGCCTGCGCGGCGGCTATGGCTGCCCACGCTTGCTTGACGGTATCGATTTTGAGCTTCTGCGCCGCCATCCCAAGCCTTTTGTAGGCTACAGCGACATCACCGCACTGCATCTGGCGATCACCCGCTACGCAGGCTTTGTGACCTTTCATGGGGCCATGCTGAATGCGGACCTGTTGGGCGGTAAACAAGAACCAACGCAATCGTCACTGCTGCGCATGCTTACGGGCGAGCAAGGTGCTGTGTTGGAACACCCCAGCGCCTATCCGCTGAGCACGCTGGCGCCGGGTTCGGCCAGAGGCCGACTGCTGGGCGGCAATCTGTCGATGATCTGTGCTGCTATGGGCACGGCGTTTGAGCTGGATTCGGATGACATCATTTTGTTTATTGAAGATGTTAACGAGCCGCTGTATCGGGTAGATCGGCTGCTCACGCAGTTGCGATTGGCGGGCAAACTCGAGCGGGTTCGAGGGGTGTTGGTGGGGGATGTTGCTGGTGTTGATGCGGTGGCGCTGGAGCGCTTGATCAGGCAGGAGTTGGGACCGTTGGGGGTTCCGGTTTTATCTGGTTGGCGCAGCGGGCACTGTGATCCCAACCTGACGTTGCCGATGGGAGCCTTGGTGCGGCTGGATGCGGATCAGCAGCAGGTGGTGCTTGAGCAGGTGGTGGTTGATACCGCCAACATCAAAAGCTCCTCACCCTAACCCTCTCCCGGAGGGAGAGGGGATTAAAAGCAAAAGCGGATTTTGGCAACGCCACTAATCAGCTCCCTCCCCCGAAGGGAGAGGAACTGGCCGCACGCGGCTTAAAAATCACCACAAATCAGCTCCCTCTCCCTCAGGGAGAGGGTTGGGGTGAGGGTACTTACTGACTGCGCAAACTTTCCAGCAGCTTATGCGAAGGATAACCATCTGCCGGCCAACCAAACGCCTGCTGCGCACTGCGAATCGCTTTGCGGGTATTGGCGCCGATGATGCCGTCCGGGTTGCCAGCATCGTAGTTGCGCTGGTTCAGCAGGGTTTGCAGCTCAACGCGTTCAGAGCGACTCAGCGGGCGATCATCTTTGGGCCAGTCGCCCAAAATAGTCCCACCACCCCCAAAACGCTCAGACAACAAACCTACCGCCAATGCATATGACGATGAATTGTTATAGCGAAGGATGGCGCGGAAGTTATCCAGTACCAAAAACGCTGGGCCACGATAACCAGCGGGCAGCAACAGTGTCGCGGTCAGCTCTTCAGTACCGTCCGGAACCGACTTGCCCGCAGGCAGTGCCACGCCGAGCTTCTGCCATTCACTGACGGTTTTACGCACAGCGCCGTCAGCCAGTACATAGTCAAAACCTGTAGGCAATGTGACTTCAAAGCCCCACGGCTGACCTTGCTTCCAGCCAGAGCTCTGCAGGTAGTGTGCAGTTGAGGCCAGTGCGTCGGCCGAACTGTTCCAGATGTCCCGACGACCATCGCCATCGAAATCCACGGCGTGGGTTTCATAGGTTGTGGGTATAAATTGAGTCTGGCCCATTGCGCCAGCCCAGGAACCACGCATTTTCTCGGGCGTTACATCGCCTTCCTGAATAATCTTCAGTGCTGCAATCAATTGGCTCTGCGCAAACTCAGGGCGGCGGCCTTCATAGGCCAGCGTCGCCAAAGAGCGGATCACCGAATTGTTGCCCTGGAAGGTCCCAAAGTTGCTTTCCATGCCCCAGACCGAGACCAGCGCCTGACGGTCGACGCCGTAACGTTGCTCAATTCGGGTCAGCAGCTCAGCGTTTTCTTCCAGCAAGCGTTTGCCATTTCGTACACGCAAAGGCGAAAGGGCACCGTCGAGGTACTCCCATACCGGGCGGCTGAACTCGGGCTGGCTGCGGTCAGCCTTGATCACGCTCATGTCGGGCGTAATGCCGGCAAAGGCGCTATCGAATACCTGCGGGGTGATACCGGCGTTGAGCGCCTGTACGCGGAATTTGGCTTGCCACTCGCTAAAGCTCTGCTCGGGCGTGACAACCGGCATGTCTGTGTTGGGCGTACCTGTGGTGATCACTGGCGCGGGGGGCGTTACAGGCAAGGGTTGAGCATCGGCTGCGGTCGGTTTTTCAGCGCAGGCGACTAAAAGAATGACGCTGGATGCTGCGATCAGTTGGCGCATCGGCCAACCACGTTTATGGCTTAAGGGCATGCTCAGGTCCAGGTAATGCAAATCAGATGCAGACCTTATCATTCCCGCTGTCAGGCAGCCAGAAAGTAAAAAGCCTCCCGGTCTCTCGACTGGAAGGCTTCGCGGCGATAGCTGCCTTTGCCTTTGGCGGGGCGTTCCTGGCGGCTGCGGAACAAGGGTTGGGCGACGATGGATTTGGCCTTGTTGGGGCGCTTGCTCATGGCATTGACTCTCACGTGGTTGAACACGCGCAAATCATCGGCCAGTTTTTTTCGGTTGTCCAGTATCAGGATCGGCGCATCACTCCGCTGGCAGGTTCAGACGCTGCCCACACATCAGCAAGGTCAGGCGGCTCAAGCTGCTCCAGGCAGAGCCCGCCGCCTGACCTTTGATTTGCGCGTCAATCTTCTGCGCATCCATTAATAACTGAGCCCAGCGCTGCGCCGAATAACGCTGCAAGGCTTTGCTCATCAACGGTTTGCGCTTGTCCCACACCGGCGGTCTGGCTTGGCTGAAAGCTTTGTCCAACGGGATGCCCTGACTGTATTGCAATGCAATATTGGCCAGTACCCGCAACTCCCGCGCCAGTGCCCACAAGATGACCGGCGGTTCGACGCCTTCGCCGCGCAAACCTTCGAGCATGCGCAAGGCGTGCGCGGCTTCCCCATTGAGTACGGCGTCGACCAGACCAAACACGTCAAAGCGCGCACTGTCGGCCACCGCAGCCTGCACGGTTTCAACCGTGATCTGGCCCTCTTCGGCCATCAGTTTGAGTTTTTCGACCTCTTGTGCGGCAGCCAGCAGATTGCCTTCGACACGGGCCGCAATCAGCTCCAAAGCATCGTGGCTGGCTGAAAGGCCAGCGTTTGACAGGCGCTGACGAATCCATTGCGGCAACTGGTTGGCATCCACGGGCCAGATCTGAATGAACTGAGTGTGTGCACCTTCGACCAGCGCTTTGCCCCACTTGGTCTTTTGCGCACTGCCATCAAGCTTGGGCAGGCTGATCAACAGCAAAGTGTCTTCGGCCGGACGCGAGCAATACTCGATCAGTGCCGCAGCGCCTTTGTCACCCGGCTTACCCGACGGCAGGCGCAGTTCCAGCAGGCGTTTTTCGGCAAACAGCGACATACTCGCGCCTGCTTGCAGCAGCGAACCCCAGTCAAAACTGGCGTCGGCACTGAATACCTGGCGTTCATCGAAACCCTGTTGGCGGGCAGCACTGCGAATGGCATCTGCGGCTTCCTGACAGAGCAACGGGTCATCACCGCTGACGATGTAAACCGGAGCAAGGCTGCCTTGCAGATGTTTGGCGAGTTGGGCGGGAGCGAGTTTCATAGGGGCTTGATAGATGACGGGGCGCTTGCGCGCCCCGTATGCCTTACTGGTCTTGCAGTTCGAGTGGCGACTGCTGAGGGGTTTCTTCTTGAGCCTTGCGAGCCGCTTCGATAGCAGCCGCTTCGGCTTGAGCCCGTTCATCAGCCAGTTTTTGCAGTTCAGCCAGTTTCTCAGGCGTCAGCTGTTCAAGACGCAGCACCATTTGCTGTACGACTTCACGACGCATTTCCTGACGGGCCACGGCAGCTTCCTGCTCGGAACCCGTGATGTTACTGGTGTCCTGCAAGTACATTTTATGCACTTCGATTTTGTTGCTGAGCAACGGCAGGTGGTTCTGGCCTTCGATCTCATAGTTCAAGACATTGGTCAGTTGATACTCAACCGTGCCACCGACACCGGTGTAAGTGGCTGCACGTTGCGATTCCTGCTCGCTGGTCAGTACCAGTTTGTACGGTGCGCTGTCGGTGATTTTGACGCCGCTGTTTTCCAGTACCTGACGCAGTTGGCGAACGGTCTCGCCGTAGGCATTGCGCGCGGTCACATCAAGCTCGGTGATGCTCAGTTGGTTGGTGCCGGTACCGCGCAGCTGAAAGCCGCAGGCGCTCAACAGAACAGCGAGACCCATCACCAGCAAATTGCGTTTGATCATGTGTAGCTCCCCTTGAAACCGGATAGGCCGACGATGCGGCCCTGAAGGCTTTAATGGGCACCCGCATTCTTTGCAGGTGCCTGTTCCTGTTTAGCTGGCGACGATGTTGACCAGTTTGCCCGGCACCACGATCACTTTGCGAATCGTCAGGCCTTCGGTAAACCGCAGCACGTTTTCATTGATCCGGGCAGCCGCTTCAACTTCTTCACGGCTGGCACCGGCTGGCATGTCGATCTGACCGCGCAATTTACCGTTAACCTGAATAACCAGTTGCAGGGTGTCTTGCACCAGCGCGCTTTCGTCGAGTGTTGGCCACGCGGCGTCGATGATGGCACCGGCATGGCCCAACTGGTTCCACAGATCATGGCTGATGTGCGGCGTGATAGGCGCCAGAATCAGTGCAACGGTCTCAAGGCCTTCTTGCAACAAGGCACGATCCTGCGCGGTGGCTTGCGGGGCTTTCTCGAGCACGTTCATCACGGTCATGACCTGAGCGACGGCGGTGTTGAATTTGTGATGAAGACCGACGTCCTGGCTGGCTTGCTTGATGGCGTGGTGAATCGCACGGCGAACGACTTTTTGCTCGTCATTGAGGCTGGCGATGTCCAGTGTGCCGGGCAGACCCTGGCCAACGTGGTGGTAAGCCAGACGCCAGACACGCTTGAGGAAGCGATGCGAGCCTTCAACCCCTGAGTCGGACCATTCCAGGCTCGCGTCAGGTGGCGAAGCAAACATCATGAACAGGCGGCAGGTGTCAGCGCCGTATTGTTGAATCATGTATTGCGGGTCAACGCCGTTATTCAGCGACTTGGACATCTTCTGCGTGCCACCGATTTCGACAGGCAGGCCGTCAGTTTTCAGCTTGGCACCAACGATCTTGGCCTTGGCATCGCGTTCGATTTCAACGTCGTCCGGGTTGAAGTAGTCCTTGCCACCGTTGTCCAGCGTACGGAAGTAGGTCTCGGCAACCACCATGCCCTGAGTGAGCAGGTTCTTGAACGGCTCATTGGAGCTGACCAAGCCTTCGTCGCGCATCAGTTTATGGAAGAAGCGCGCGTACAGCAGGTGCAGGATCGCGTGTTCAATGCCGCCGATGTATTGATCAACCGGCAACCAGTGATCAGCTGCCGATTTTTCGACCAGGCCGCCTTCATAGTGCGGCGAAGCGTAACGGGCGTAGTACCACGAGGACTCGACGAAGGTGTCCATCGTGTCGGTTTCGCGCTTGGCCGGGGCGCCACATTTAGGGCAGCTGCATTCGTAAAACTCAGGCATGCGTGCCAAGGGCGAACCAGCACCGTCGGGTACGACATCTTCTGGCAGAACGACAGGCAATTGGTCTTCCGGCACAGGCACGTCACCGCAGGTATCGCAGTGTACGATCGGGATCGGGCAGCCCCAGTAGCGCTGACGGCTGATGCCCCAGTCGCGCAGGCGGAACTGGGTGCGCGATTGACCCAGGCCTTTGGCAGTCAGGGCTGCTTCGATGGCGTCGAAGGCTGCCTGGAAGTCCAGACCGTCAAATTCGCCGGAATTGATCAGTACGCCGTGTTCGTTGTAAGCATCCTGCCACGGGGCCGGGGTTTCTTCGCCAGCGCTGGTACGAACGACCGCTTTAACCGGAAGGTTGTACTTGGTCGCAAATTCAAAATCGCGTTCGTCGTGTGCTGGGACTGCCATCACAGCGCCATCGCCGTAATGCATCAATACGTAGTTTGCGACCCATACCGGCAGTTTTTCGCCAGTCAACGGGTGCAGCACGAACAACGGTGTTGGCAGGCCCTTTTTCTCTTGGGTCGCCATATCGGCTTCTGCAACGCTGCCGCCTTTGCATTCAGCGATAAAGGCTTGCAGCTCGGGGTTACCTTGCGCAGCCAGTGTGGCCAGCGGGTGTTCGGCAGCCACGGCCACGTAGGTCGCGCCCATCAGCGTGTCGGGACGGGTGGTGAACACCTTGAGTGCGCCGGCTTCGCCGATAGAAGCTTGATCGTAAGGGAACTGCACTTCCATGCCGCGGGATTTGCCAATCCAGTTGCGCTGCATGGTTTTGACCTGCTCCGGCCAGCCGGGCATATCGTCGAGGCCTTCAAGCAATTCATCTGCGTAAGCAGTGATCTTGAAGTAGTACATCGGAATTTCGCGTTTTTCGATTACTGCGCCCGAACGCCAACCGCGGCCATCGATCACTTGTTCGTTGGCCAGAACGGTTTGGTCAACCGGGTCCCAGTTCACGGTGCCGTTTTTGCGGTAGATCACCCCTTTTTCGAACAGGCGAGTGAACAGCCATTGTTCCCAGCGGTAGTAATCCGGCTTGCAGGTGGTGATTTCACGCGACCAGTCAACGGCCAGCCCAAGGCTGCGCAACTGGGTTTTCATGTAGGCGATGTTTTCGTAGGTCCACTTGGCAGGGGCGACCTTGTTTTTCATCGCGGCGTTTTCTGCCGGCATACCGAACGCATCCCAACCCATGGGTTGCAGAACGTTTTTACCGAGCATGCGCTGATAGCGGGAGATCACGTCGCCGATGGTGTAGTTGCGCACATGCCCCATGTGTAGCTTGCCGCTTGGGTACGGGAACATCGATAGGCAGTAATAGGTTTCTTTGCCTGGATCTTCGCTGACTTCGAAGGACTTTTGGTTGTCCCAGAATGATTGGGCGGCGGCTTCTATTTCACGGGGCTGATATTGTTCGTGCATGGCTACTTGTACTGATAAAGGGTGGCCTAATCCTCTTCAACATACTCAGGCGTTTGCGCGCCCGGTCAGGTTGGAGCAGGGGTTACAGGAAGTCCCGTAGCATACATGACCCCACTCTATCGAGGGAAACCTTGATTGCCTCATGGCTCCGTTGGTCGCAGTGCCTCACCGGTTTTACAAGCGCAGCTAAGCTATCCGGGGGGAGGATATAATTCCTTAGTGTGAGGTGAACGAATGGCAGAGACGCAACGAACCGCTATAAAAACGCAGGTGTATGAGCGGCTGATTGATCGTTTGAGTGTGGCTCTTGATTCAGCAAGAACGGCAGTGCAATTGCGTAACGAGCAACCTGTCGATTTGGAAT
Source organism: Pseudomonas helleri (assembly GCF_009600315.1). Taxonomy (GTDB): domain Bacteria; phylum Pseudomonadota; class Gammaproteobacteria; order Pseudomonadales; family Pseudomonadaceae; genus Aquipseudomonas; species Aquipseudomonas helleri_A. The sequence goes on from NZ_WIWC01000022.1 coordinate 45,840, forward strand.
TGCGTGGTTTGAGTCGTGCCGACTTGGAGTTGATCAATGTGTATTTGAACCGGATGGGACGTGAGGCTGATGTACGCCCCAAAAGCAGCATGAGTGAGCATGAACCCCCTTATAAAGCCAAGGTCATCTGGCTGAAAGACAGGGTGCAGGGAAAGTAAGGGTGTATGACCCTATTCATCACACCCTTGCTGAAAATCGTATACCCGCGTGTGTTTCCCGGGTTGATGCAGCAGGCATGAGCGTTCAATTGTGGCCTGGCCTGTTGATGAGTCCCTTCAGCCCCCTTAGGCTTCGGGCATCTGTGGAGATGCTCGATGCCTATTCGATATGTTGTTAAACACCTTCTATTGCCCCCCGGATTATTTTTGCTGCTGCTGGCGTTTGCCTGGTGGCTGAAGGATGTGCGCCCGCGTTTAGCCTGTGTCCTGTTTGCGACCGGATTGGGTGGTCTTTGGCTCATGAGTTTGCCGGTGGTGGTGCAGTGGGCTGCCCGGGTAGTCGAGCGTGAGCCCGCGCTGGTGCTCAGTGAATGGTCAACGCTGGCTGCCCGCGCGGATGCGATTGTAGTGTTGGGATCGGGGCGTGAACGGGGCGATCCAGCGTGGGGCCGCGATCAACCGACGTTGATCGGGCTTGAACGTTTACGGTATGCGGCCCGCTTGGCTAAAGCGTCGGGGTTGCCGGTGTTGACTGCTGGGGGATTGGAAGACGGCTCGCCGCCGAGTGAAGCGCAGTTGATGGCTGATTCGCTGTGCGATGACTTCGGCGTGTCTGTGCGCTGGAAGGAAGAGCAGAGCCGTACGACGTGGGAAAACGCACACATGACGGCTGGCATTTTGTTGCCGCAGGGCATCAGGCGTGTAGTGGTCGTGACTCAGGCTTGGCATATGCCGCGCTCGGTGTGGAGCTTCGAGCAGGCCGGGTTTGAGGTGGTGGCTGCGCCCGTGGGGTTTTTGAGCGCGGATGATGCGCGGCCGCTGGGGGGCTGGATGCCGGAGTATTCGGCTATCTGGCAGTCGGGACTGTTACTTAATGAGGCGGTGGGGCAGGTGGCGTATCGGTTTATTTACCAATGAGCTGAAGATCAAAAGCCCCTCACCACGCCTCTCCCGGAGGGAGAGGGGACTTACACCACACATCTGCTCCCTCTCCCTCTGGGAGAGGGTTGGGGTGAGGGTTGTTGGTCCTAAACCGTCTTGGCAATCCGACTGGTCACCAGCGCCCAGCCGATTAACAAGCAGCACAAAATAGCCAACGGCCAAGACCGCCATTGCAGGTACGGTGTCAGCTCATGCATTGGCACTACTTCGCCGTACATAATCCCACGCTCGAACTGCGGTATTTGCGTGGTGATTTGTCCATACGGATCAATCAGTGCCGTAACACCGTTGTTGGTCGCCCGAATCATCCAGCGTCCCGCTTCCAGTGCGCGCATCTGCGCCATCTGCAAGTGTTGCAGCGGACCAATCGAGGTGCCAAACCAGGTGTCGTTACTGATGGTCAGCAAAATATCGCTTTGAGCCGCAAGGCCGGCCACGAAATCGGGGTACACCACTTCATAGCAAATCAGTGGGGCAATCTGATAACCCTTGGCTTGCAACATGGCTTGGTCCGCCGGGCCGCGGGCAAAGTCTGACATGGGCAGGTCAAAGAACGCGATCAGGCCCCGCAACACATCCTGCAACGGCACGTACTCGCCAAATGGCACCAGCTTTTGTTTCAGGTAATTGCCATCCGCTTCACCCACCGCAGTGATGCCGTTGAAGTAGCGCGGCTGATGGTGCACTTCCTGACGTATCGGCACGCCGGTAATCAACGCTGAATGTCGATCAGCCGCAAACCGGCTCATCATGCTCAGATACCCTTCAGCATTTTCCTTGAGTATCGGAATCGCGGTCTCCGGCCAGATGATCAGGTCAACGCGTTTTGAACTCAATGTCATGTCGCGGTACAGCGCCAGCTGGGCATTGAGCTGCGCCGGGTCCCATTTCATGCTTTGTTCTATGTTGCCCTGAATAGCGGCCACGCTGAGCGGATCGCCCGAAGGGCTTGTCCAGGCGTGATGCTTAAGCGCAATGCCAACGCACCAAGGGCCAATCAGTAACACCGCGCCCGCGAATATAAAGCCTTTGCGTTTGGCTTTGATTAAGCGCGGCAGGTTACACAGCAGGGCAGCGGTTAATGCGAGGGTGAATGAAATCAACCACATGCCGCCCAGCGGTGCGAGCCCGGCGAGAGGGCCGTCCAGCTGGCTGTAACCCGAGTAAAGCCACGGAAAACCAGTCAGGAACCAGCCGCGGAACATCTCCTGGACGACCCACAGGGCCGCAAACGCCAAGGTGTCTGCCAGCGGAGCTTCGTTGCGACGGATCCAGCGCGCCCAGATCCAGGCGGGCAGGGCGAAGAACCAGGCGATTGCCGCGGTGAAGGCCAGCATCAACAAGCCTGCCAACAGCACGGAGGCGCCGCCAAAGTTATGGATGCTGTAGTAAATCCAGCTGGTGCCAGCACCAAACAGGCCAAAGCCGAAGCACCAGCCCCGACCCAGCGCCTGCTTGGGCGACAAATCGCGCAAGCCGAGGTAGAACATGGCCAAGGCAACCAGTGCCAGTGGCCATATGTCGAAAGGCGCCAACGCCAAGGTGGTCAGTGCGCCGGCCACCACGGCCAGCAGGTTACCGGGCCAGCCGGGGGAGGTTATCCAGCGCATTTCAATCCTTGGTGTTGAGAGGTTTAGCGGGTGATGGGCGTCAGTCGAATCAAGTGAATCCGGCGGCTGTCAGCATTGAGGATGCGGAAGCGATAAGGGCCGATTTCAGTGACTTCGTTACGTTTTGGCAGGTGCCCGAACGCGCTCATGACCAAACCACCCACTGTATCGAACTCATCGTCGGAGAATTCGCTGTCGAAGAACTCGTTGAAATTCTCGATAGGGGTCAGGGCTTTGATCAGGAAATCTCCGCTGGGCAGCGGCTTGATGTAGCTGTCTTCTTCAACATCATGTTCGTCTTCGATATCGCCAACGATCTGTTCAAGCACGTCTTCGATGGTCACCAGACCGGCCACGCCGCCGTATTCGTCGATCACGATGGCCATGTGGTTGTGGTTGGCACGAAACTCGCGCAACAACACATTCAGGCGCTTGGATTCCGGGACGAAGGTGGCCGGGCGCAGCAAGTCCTTGATGTTGAATTTGTCGCCGTTTTCTTGAAGGATCAGCGGCAACAGGTCTTTGGCCAAAAGGACGCCCAGGACGTCATCATGACTTTCCCCGATCACCGGATAGCGCGAGTGCGCAGCATCAATGATCGACGGGAGAAATTCGCGGGGGGTCTGGGTCGCCTTGATGCTGATCATCTGCGAGCGCGGAACCATGATGTCCCGTACTTGCAGGTCAGCCACTTGAATGGCGCCTTCGACGATGGCCAGCGCTTCACTGTCCAACAGTTTGTTCTGGTGTGCTTCACGCAGCAGCTCAAGCAGCTCCTGGCGGTTTTTCGGCTCATGGGCAAAGGCCTGGGTCAGCTTACCTAACCATGACTTTTGCCCGTTGCTCGATCGGTCTTCGCTCATAGCGATTTACTCGTATCCCTTGGTTGTTTCAGTGGGGTTATTCAGTATCGTCGTCAGCGTACGGGTCAGGATGACCCAGTTCAGCAAGCAACGTTCGTTCCAGCGCTTCCATCTCTTCAGCTTCTTCATCTTCTATATGGTCGTAACCCAGAAGATGCAAGCAGCCATGAATCACCAGATGCGCCCAGTGTGCTTCAAGCGATTTGCCTTGTTCAGTCGCCTCGCGTTCAACCACGGGTACGCATATCACCAGATCGCCCAATAACGGGATATCGAGGAATTCATCCGGCACATCGGCCGGGAAGGACAGCACGTTGGTGGCGTAATCTTTCTGACGCCAGGTGTGATTTAGCTCACGGCCTTCAGTTTCGTCTACTAGACGAATGGTCATTTCTGAATCAGCCGTGCGCTGGCGCAAGGCCAGTTCGCACCATTGGCGGAACTGGGCTTCGCTGGGGGCAGTGGCGTCGGTCGCCAGTTGCAGGTCAAGCTCAAGCATCTTTGCGGTAATCCTTGGCAGCAGGCAGTGCGGCGAGCTTGTCTGCGGCTTCCTGCTCATAGCGCCCGTAGGCTTCTACGATGCGCTGCACCAGTGGGTGACGCACGACGTCTTTGGACTGGAAGTGGGTAAAGCTGATACCGGGTACATCCTTTAGCACTTCGATGACGTGATTGAGCCCCGATTTAGTGCCTTTTGGCAGGTCGATCTGGGTAATGTCACCGGTTATCACGGCCGTAGAACCAAAGCCGATACGGGTCAGGAACATCTTCATTTGCTCGACGGTGGTGTTCTGGCTTTCGTCGAGAATAATGAAACTGTTGTTCAGAGTGCGCCCGCGCATGTAGGCCAGCGGTGCCACTTCGATGATCTGGCGCTCGATCAGCTTGGCGACATATTCGAAGCCCAGCATTTCGTACAAGGCGTCGTAAAGCGGGCGCAGGTACGGATCGATTTTCTGCGACAGGTCGCCGGGTAGAAACCCCAGCTTCTCGCCCGCTTCAACTGCTGGACGCACCAGCAGGATGCGGCGGATTTGCTCGCGCTCAAGGGCATCAACGGCGCAGGCCACGGCCAAATAGGTTTTACCCGTACCCGCTGGGCCAATGCCGAAGTTGATGTCGTTACCCAGAATTTCTTTGACGTAGCGCTGCTGATTAATACCGCGAGGACGAATCATGCCCTTTTTGGTGCGCAACGATACGCTGGCTTCAGCCACCGGGTTACTGGCGAGGTCTTCTACGGCAGATTCTTGCAGGAACAGGTGCACCATGTCCGGCGAAAGCTCTGAGGCTTGTGTTTCGCGGTATAGACGGCGCAGCAGGATTTCTGCGGAAGACGTCAGTTTGGGGTCGCCAATCAGCTCGAATTGATTACCGCGATTGCGGATTACGATCGTGAGGCGTTGTTCGATCAAGCGTAAGTGCTCGTCGAATTGCCCGCACAGATTGGCGAAACGGCGAGCCTCAAACGGCTCGAGAAGAAAACGATGTGGTTCGATGGGTGCGTTCAAGGTCGTATTTAGCCGCCCTTAGGCAATTAAGATGAATTGAAGGATAACGCTAGCAGGTCATGGGCGAAAGGACTTACTGATGCGACGTAGAACCTGTAGTCGCTGCCGCAGGCTGCGAACGTCCACGCAGCGGACGCACGCGTTTCAGGGCTGAAGATCCTGCGGATCTTATCGCAGCCTGCGGCAGCGGCTACAGAGCGAAGTCAATTCAGCAATGAGCCCCGCAACGAGTGCGGTTGCGCGGCATCGATATGCACGTCGGCAAATTGGCCGATCAACTGCGGGTTATCGCAGCGGAAGTTGACGATGCGGTTGTTCTCGGTGCGACCTTGCAGCTCGCCGGGGTCTTTCTTCGAGTAATCCGTGACCAAAATCCGCTGAGTGGAGCCCACCATTTGTCGGCTGATCTCAAAACCCTGCTTGTTGAGGCGATGTTGCAGCGCGTTCAGGCGTTCTTTCTTGCGCTCTTCCGGGGTGTCGTCGGTCAGGTCGGCTGCAGGCGTGCCCGGCCGCTGGCTGTACACAAACGAATAAGAGAAGTCGAAACCGACGTCTTCAATCAGCTTCATGGTCTGCTCGAAGTCTTTTTCCGTCTCACCCGGGAAACCGACAATAAAGTCAGAGCTGATGCAAATGCCTGGCACGGCCGCACGCAGTTTGCGCAGCTTGGATTTGTACTCCAATGCTGTGTGGTTGCGCTTCATCGCCGACAAGATGCGATCCGAACCGGACTGCACCGGCAAATGCAAATGCTTCACCAGCTCAGGCACTTCGGCATGCGCCTGAATCAGGCTGTCCGAGAATTCCAGCGGGTGCGAGGTGGTGTAACGAATGCGCTCGATCCCGTCGATGGCCGCCACCACGCGAATCAACTCGGCGAGATCGGCCAAGCGACCGTCTTCGGTCAAGCCGCGATAACCGTTAACGTTCTGGCCCAGCAACGTCACTTCACGCACACCGTTTTCAGCCAGGTGAAAGACTTCTGCCAGTACGTCATCGAACGGACGGCTGACTTCTTCACCGCGGGTGTAAGGCACGACACAGAACGTGCAGTACTTGCTGCACCCTTCCATCACCGAGACGTAAGCGCTGGGCCCGTCAATGCGAGGTTCTGGCAGGTGATCGAATTTTTCGATTTCAGGGAACGACACGTCCACTTGTGGCAGCTTGGTGATGCGGGCGGCGTCGATCATTTCGGGCAGGCGGTGCAGGGTTTGCGGGCCGAATACCACGTCAACGTAGGGTGCACGGTCGCGGATGGCGGCGCCTTCCTGACTGGCAACACAACCGCCAACGGCAATCACCATGTCCGGGTTGGCCAGTTTCAGTTCGCGCCAGCGGCCCAATTGCGAATAAACGCGATCTTGCGCGCGTTCACGGATCGAGCAGGTATTAAGCAGAATGACATCAGCGTCTTCAGCGCGCGCCGTGACTTCCAGGGCTTGATGTTCACCCAGCAGGTCGACCATGCGTGAGCTGTCGTACTCGTTCATCTGGCAGCCGTGGGTTTCGATGTAAAGCTTCTTGGCCATGGGTGTTCATCAAGTGATTCAAAGAACCGCGCATTATAGGGGGCATGGGCTTTGCTTCCTAGCGTTGTGCGTCTGGTGGCTATGCTATAGTTCGCACCCTCTTTTATATCCTCAGATGTTTACCCGCCCACCATGACCAAACGTGACGCTCCAATCTACAAGGTGATTTTCCTTAATCAGGGCCAGGTGTTCGAAATGTACGCCAAGCAGATCTATCAAAGTGATCTGTGGGGGTTTCTGGAAGTGGAGGAATTCGTCTTCGGTGAGCGCACGCAAATGGTCGTTGATCCGAGCGAAGAAAAGCTCAAGGCTCAATTCGAAGGCGTGGTGCGCAGCTTTGTGCCGATGCATTCGATTGTGCGCATCGACGAAGTGGAGCGACTGGGTACCCCGAAAATCAGCGAAGCCCGTGGCGTCAGCAATGTGATGCCGTTTCCGTTTCCGATGCCGGAAAAATAGGGCGTTTGTGATAGTTGGCGTGACGTAGTGGTGTGAGGCGCTCAAGGCAGCGGCGAAAACGGCGAACGTCCGTCGGCTGATTGCAGTTCCAGCAGGTATTTGCGGAAGATCTGTCCCAACACTTGGGTCGCGGTTTCGAGTTGGTCGCGGGGCATTTGCTCTGCCACCTGATCCGCGGTGTCCAATGCCTCTTCGGCGCCATTGACGGCCGCCATCTTCAATACGATATACGCCTGAATGTTATTGGCCGGTACACCTTCGCCCTTGAAGAACATGGTGCCGAGCTGGTACTGGGCCATTGCGTGGCCTTGCAGGGACGCCTGCTCGAAGTAGCTCAATGCTTTGTTGAGGTCGCGGGGGGTGTTTTTACCGTCGTAATAGAACTCGCCCAACTCGTATTCAGCTTCTGCATCGCCGGTTTTGGCGGCTGCTTCGCAGGCGGCCAGCGCCTCAGCCAGGTTTTCTGGCTGTGTATCGAGGGTGCAGCGACCCATTGCCGGAATCAACAACGAGTTACCGCCAGCCTGGACAAGCAGCGGCTGCAGGAGCAACAGGCAGCCCAATGCAAGGGCGCGGCCGGTGCGGTTCATGAGATTCGACGTACCTCTGAAAGGTGGGCAAGTACAACCAAGGGGTCTATAGGCGCGCATTATGAAATAAGCAGAGGCAACCTTACAAAGTCTTTACTCGTTTTTCTGCTGCCTGACCGCGATATCCGTTGATTTAAGACGATTTTGGACGGGTGGCGTAATTGAATCAGCCATTACCGCCTAAAAAGTCGGCAAGGGCCTAAGCCCTTACCGGTTTCAGTGCTTACTTCAATGCGGCGAAGGCACGTTCGGCCGCGTCGAGGGTCAGCTTCAACTCCTTGTCACCGTGGGCAATCGAAGTGAAACCCGCTTCAAAGGCACTAGGCGCCAAATACACGCCGCCTTCCAGCATCAGGTGGAAGAAGCGCTTGAACAGATCCGCATCGCTGGCCATGACATCGTCAAAGGTGACGATGTCATCAGCGCCGCTGAAATACAGGCCGAACATGCCACCGGCCTGGGTGGTGACGAATGGAATACCGGCCGCATCGGCGCGTTGTTGCAGGCCGTCGAGCAGGCGAGTGGTGTAGTCGCTCAGCTCGGCATGAAAGCCCGGGCGGCTGATCAGGCGCAGGGTCGTCAGGCCAGCGGCCATGGCCAGAGGGTTACCCGAGAGGGTGCCTGCCTGATAAACCGGGCCCAACGGGGCGATGTGCTGCATGATTTCGCGTTTACCGCCAAAGCAGCCAACCGGCATGCCACCGCCGATGATTTTGCCGAACGTGCTCAGGTCCGGTGTCACACCGTAGTGCGCTTGAGCACCGCCCAACGCGACACGGAAGCCCGTCATCACTTCGTCAAAAATCAGCACCGCGCCATGTTTGTCGCACAGGCTGCGCAAACCTTGCAGGAAGCCCGGCGCAGGCGGTACGCAGTTCATGTTCCCCGCCACTGGCTCAACGATGATGCAGGCCACGGTGTCGCCCACTTCGCTAAGCAGTTTTTCAACGGCGTCGAGGTCGTTAAAGGTGGTCGTCAGGGTGTGCTTGGCGAAATCGGCTGGTACACCGCCTGAGCTGGGAACGCCTTGAGTCAGTGCGCCAGAACCGGCTTTGACCAGCAAGCTGTCGGAGTGGCCGTGATAGCAGCCTTCAAATTTGAGAATATTGTCGCGGCCGGTAAAGCCACGCGCCAGGCGGATGGCGCTCATGGTGGCTTCCGTGCCGGAGCTGACCATGCGGACCATTTCCATCGACGGCACAATCGAGCACACCAGATCGGCCATCTCGGTTTCCATGGCCGTTGGAGCGCCGTACGACAGGCCGTGTTCCAGTTGCGCACGCACGGCATCCAGTACTTCTGGATGACTGTGGCCCAGAATCATCGGGCCCCATGAGCCTACATAATCAACATAGCGCTTGTCGTCTTCGTCGGTGACGTAAGCCCCTTCGGCGTGCTTGAAGAACAACGGTGTACCGCCCACGCTTTTAAACGCGCGAACGGGCGAGTTGACGCCACCGGGGATGTGTTTCTGGGCATTGGCAAACAGGGTTTCGGAACGAGACATGATGGGCTCTCTCTGAATCAGGATTCGGTATTAAGCAATTGGTTGAAGGCCAAGGCGCGGCGAGTCACTTCCCGAGTACTGTCGGCACCAAACAGGCCATGCACCACGGCGAGTAAATCGGCACCGTGGGCAACCAGTGGCGCGGCATTGTCGAGGGTGATGCCGCCGATCACACAGATGGGCAATTTCAGCTGCGATCGAGCTTTATCGAGCACGTCGAGGGTTGCGGTCGGGGCGCCGGGTTTGGTGCTGGAATTGAAGAAGCGACCGAAAGCGACATAACTCGCGCCTTCTTTGGCAGCCTGCTCGGCCAGATCAATCTGGCTGTGACAGGTCGAACCGATGATCGCCTTGGGGCCGAGCAGAGCGCGGGCCGGGGTCAGGGGGCCATCGGTCTGGCCAAGGTGCACACCGACACCCAGACGGGCTGCCAGCTCTGCATCATCATTGATGATCAACCGGGTGTTGTACCGTGCGCACAAATCGCGCAAAGCCTCGGCTTCGCGCAGTCGACGGGCGTCATCGCTACTTTTGTCTCGGTACTGCAACAGGGTCAGACCGCCATCAAGGGCCGCCTCTACATAGGCCAGCAGTTTGCCGGAGAGCAGCTGGCTATCAGTGATTGCGTACAGGCCTCGCAAGGTCATAGGTCGAGCCTCTCGCGTTACGAACAGAAATCCAGTGGCAAGCGACGGGGGACAAATTGTCCTTGGCCCAGTTGCTCGGCATCGCGCAGCGTGCGCCACGTGTAATTGAGCGCAGTTTCGACGGCGCTGACCAGTTGCTCACCGATGGCCAACCGGCCAGCCAGCGTACTGGCCAGCGTGCAGCCCGAGCCGTGGTAACTGCCGGGCAAGCGATAGCAGGTGAAGGTATGACGGCTGCCGTCGCGGCTGTACAAACGGTTATGGACTTCGTGTTCGTCACCGTGGCCGCCGGTGATCAATAAATGTTGGCAAAAAGGCAGGAGCTTTTCAGCGCACTCATCGGCACTGCCATCGGGCAGTTCGGCGAGGATGCGGGCTTCAGGCAAGTTGGGCGTGGCAATGGTAGCCAAAGGCAGCAGGCGCTCGCGCATGGCGAAGCCTACTTCGTCCTTGCCCAGACGTCCTCCGCCGCCCGCGCGCAGTACCGGGTCGCAGACCATCGGCAGATGCGGGTTGGCTTGCAGCAATTGGACGACAGTGTCGACCATTTCCAGCGAGCCGAGCATGCCCAGCTTGACCGCCGCAACGCAGGAGTCGGTGAGCACGGCATCGGCTTGCGCCAGTACCCACTCGCGATCCAGCACGCGGAAGTCGCGGACATTGACCGTGTTCTGCACAGTCAGGGCAGTGACCACTGGAGCGGCGTGACAGCCTTGAGCCAGCAGAGCTTCGATATCTGCCTGCAAGCCGGCACCCCCACTGGGGTCATGGCCGGAGAGACAGAGGATAACGGGGCGAGAACTGTAGATATTCATGGTGCGCGAGCTTACCACCAAACGGTTTTTTCAGGCGCGTTGCCCGAAGCCTGATGTGCAGCGCGCGATCAATCGCTAGTTGGCGTTTTGCCACTATTCTGCTTGCGCTGAAATATCCCTGTAAAGCCCGACCTAGAGCCTTTGATGTGAATTTTAGAGTGATGCATATTTGCCACTAGTGGCTATGTTAAAGTGGCCGCAAATTAATAACAGGTTGTTTGGTCAGTGGGGTCTCAAAGGGAATGAGCGAATTACCCATACTGCCAGGCAGCCACGTTGGGGCTGTATGCGCTATTTGCTGATGATGTTGTTGGGCTGGCTGCCGATGCTGGCCAGCGCAGTGGATTTTGACGAAACCACACAGAGCCTGCCCTTGGGCCGAGTGATGCAAGTCTTTGAAGATGCGAGTGGTACGGCGACGCTGGCAGATGTTATCGGCCATGACGAACTGTTCAAGCCTCTCAATAAAGACACCTTGAATGCCGGTTATTCCCACTCAGCCTTCTGGGTCAAGCTGGACTTGCGCTATCAACCGCAAAACCCCGACCTACACCGCACCTGGTTGCTGGAATTGGCTTACCCGCCAATGGACCAGATTGATCTATATACCCCGGACGCATCTGGCCACTATCGTCTGGCCGCCCGAACGGGTGACGCCCTGCCTTTCGACAGCCGCGAGATAAAAGAAAACAACTACCTGTTCGAGCTTGACTTCAAGCCTGGGCAGCCTCAAACGGTGTATATGCGGCTGGCCAGCCAAGGGTCGGTGCAGGCGCCGCTTACCTTGTGGTCGGCGCAGTCCTACCTCGAAAATCAGCCCGTCAGAATTTATATATTGGGTCTGATCTACGGCGTGTTGCTGGGGATGTTGATTTACAACCTATTTATCTATCTCAGCGTACGCGACACCAGCTACCTCTATTACATCTTCTATATCGCCTCTTTCGGGTTGTACCAACTGTCCGTCAATGGCGCCGCGGTGCAGTATTTCTGGCCAAATAATCCGTGGTGGGCCAACGCGTCCACGCCGTTTTTGATTGGTTCGGCGGCTTTTTTTGGTTGCCAGTTTGCTCGCACTTTTTTGCAAACGGCCACTCTTAGCCGCAAGCTTGATTGGGCATTGAAAGCCCTGATGGCAGTGGGTGTGCTGGTGATGGTGCTTGCTTTGGCGACCAGCTATGCCGTGTCTTTGCGCTTGGCGACCGGGTTGGCTCTGGCCTTTATCGTCACTATTTTTACTGCGGGCATCGTTGCCTGGGCCCGCGGCCTGCGGGTCGCTCGTTACTTCGTGATTGCCTGGTCGGCCTTCTTGCTGGGCGGGCTGATCAACACGTTAATGGTGCTTGGCTACCTGCCTAATGTGTTTTTGACCATGTACTCCAGCCAGATCGGCGCAGCTATCGAAGTGGGCCTGCTGTCGCTGGCGCTGGCTGACCGCATCAATGCGATGCGCGACTTGCAGGCGCGCACGTTGCAAGAGTCGGGGCAACAGCTGGCCGCGATGAACCAACAATTGGCGCGTACCAACCAGCTCAAGGACGAATTTCTGTCGACGGTGACTCATGAACTGCGTACGCCCATGAACGGCGTGCTGGGGTCTCTGGAGTTGATCAAGACCCTGGATTTAAACCCGGAGCTGGAGCTGTATACGCAAACGGCTGAAGGCTCGGCCCGGGAAATGATGCACATGGTCAATGGCATTCTGTCCCTGACCGAGCTGCAAGCCGGGCGCCTGATCGCGCGCCCTCAGCCTTTTGGTTTGAAGAGTCTGGTGCAGGGTTTGAACGCGCAGTTCGCGCCATTGGCACAGAGTAAAGGGCTGGAATTCGCGTATGAAATCGCCAGCGACCTGCCTGACCAATGGGAAGGGGACTCAGACAAGATTCGTCAGTGTCTGGAGTGCCTGCTGGAGAACGCGATTAAATTCACCAGCGTAGGTGGTGTAATTTTACGGGTGGCGGGCAATGCCTCTGAAGAAACCGATCGCTGGGCGCTGACCTTTAATGTAATCGACAGCGGCATTGGTTTTGTTCATCAAGAACAGGGCGAGCTGTATCAGCATTTCTTTCAGGTCGATGGCTCCATGACTCGAAGCTACGGCGGGTTGGGCATCGGTCTGGCTATTTGTCGGCGCTTGGTCGAGTTGTTGGGCGGTCAGCTCACGCATCATTCGCAGCCGGGCGAGGGCTCTCAGTTTCAACTGTTACTGATGCTGGATTCGCCTCTCCAGCCGCCGAGCGCAGTTGCAGCAAGAAACTCCCATGAATGTATGGTCTTGCTGGTGGAAGATAACAGCGCCGATTGCAGGGTGCTGCGTGGCATGTTGCTCAAACTGGGCTATCGACTGATCAGCGTCGACAGCGGCGAGTCGGCAGTGGCCGCTTTGCGTCGTGAGCGCGTGGATGCGCTGATCGTCGGATGCCCGGTTACCCTTGTCGAAGACGCGTCGGTAGGCCGGCAACTGTTTAGCTTGGCAGACTGCGCGCAACTGCCCGTGATGGCGTATTCGACACTCAGGCGCAAGCGCAGCAAGTGTGCGAGCAAGTCGATGGCATTAGCGACGAGTGGATCAAGCCTCTGCGTTTTGAAGAGGTCCAGCGCACCCTCCGGCAGCGGTTATTGATGGGGTGAGGACGGCATAAGCGCCTGAGGTTAGGCGCTTATGCCCCTTGTGGTGGCGGCCATGCGTGCTTCACTGGGTGCATTGAACTCAGGAGCCTGCGCCATGAACCTGCATCAATTTGCCGAGACCCATCAAGTCACCAATCAGCCGCCATCTCTGGACGGCGCTAACTTGTACCGCATCGACTTGCCCTTGCAGCAGTGGAGCCAGCATTTCGGGGCGGGCTGGGCGCAGGCGCGCATTGATCAATACGGTGCATTGGCAGGCGGGCCCTTGATGGCGGCGGGTTTTCTGGCCAATGAAAACAAACCTGTTTTTATCAGCCATGACCGTTTTGGCCATCGGATTGATCTGGTGGAGTTTCATCCCGCCTATCACGAGTTAATGCGTACGGCGATTGAGCATGGTTTGCCGTCATTACCTTGGACCGACCCTCAACCCGGTGCACACGTAGCCCGTGCCTGCATGACCTATTTGCACTCGCAGGCCGAGGCCGGCAGTGGCTGCCCGCTGACCATGACCTTTGCCAGCGTGCCGGCCCTGCGGTTGCAACCGGACATTGCCCAGCTCTGGCTGCCCAAAGTCCTGTCGACCCAGTACGACCCGCGCAACGTCGATATCAGTCAAAAAGCCGGTGTGACCCTGGGCATGGCCATGACCGAAAAACAAGGCGGCACGGATGTACGGGCCAACACCACGCGGGCCTATCCGGTGGGTGCCAGCGGGTCGGGTGAGGCCTATGAGTTACTGGGGCACAAGTGGTTTTGTTCAGCCCCCATGTGCGATGGTTTTCTGACGTTAGCGCAGACCGATAAAGGCCTGAGTTGTTTTCTACTGCCGCGCCATCGCCCGGACGGCAGCCGTAACGAGTTCTACATCCAGCGTCTGAAAAATAAACTGGGCAACAGCTCAAACGCCTCCAGTGAAGTCGAGTTTCGTGGGGCGCTGGCGTGGATGATGGGCGAAGAAGGGCGTGGCGTGCCGACGATTATTGAAATGGTCGCCATGACTCGCTTCGATTGCATGGTCGGCTCCAGCGCCTTGATGCGTCAGGCGCTGACTCAGGCCAGCCATCACTGCGCGCATCGCCTGGTTGGAGGCCGGGTACTGGCTGAGCAGCCGTTGATGCAAAACGTACTCGCCGATCTGGCCCTTGAAAGCGAAGCTGCCCTGGCCTTGAGCCTGCGTATGGGGCGAGCACTGGATCATTTGGATGACGCGCAAGAGGCCAAATTCGCGCGTCTGGTGACGGCCGTGGGCAAATACTGGATCTGCAAACGGGCCCCGGCCATGATCAATGAAGCCGCCGAGTGTATGGGTGGCGCGGGGTACGTGGAAGACAGCATCCTGCCGCGTCTTTATCGCGAGGCACCGGTTAATTCGACGTGGGAAGGTTCGGGTAATGTGCAGTGCCTTGATGTATTGCGCGCCTTATCCAAAGAACCCGGCGTACTTGATGCGCTGTTTGCCGAGTTGGGGGAAGGCCATGGCGATGCACGTTTGGCCCAGCATATCCGTACCTTGAAGCAAGCCTTTAACGACACAGAGGATATTCAATACCGTGCGCGGCAATTGACCGAGGACATTGCCTTGGGCTTGCAGGCCAAATTGTTATTGGAGGCGGGTAAAAGTGATGTCAGTGATGCGTTTATTGCCAGCCGGCTGCACGGCAGCGGCCGGGTGTACGGTTTGTTGCCCCGTGGGCTGAACATCGCTGCCATCGTTGCCCGCTCTACTGCGCAGATTTAAAGGCGGTACAGCGGCTGTGCATTGGCTTGCGATGCAGGCAAGATAAAGGCCTGCCCGTTCTGATGACAGGATGCTTATCGTGACTGAAGATTTTATTGTCGTTGCAACCGCTGAAGAGGCCGTCGATCGCCTCGCAGCCCTCCACGAACGTGCAACCAAGGCGTTGAGCCAAGCGCTCAAGCGTTATCTCAAAGACCGGCTTGAGCCCACTGCCGAGGAGCGCGCGCAGTTTCGCTATCCGGAACTGCGTTTGACCTACCGCATCAATGGCGAAGTCCCGACCACGACTCGGGCTTATGCCAAGGTTCAACTGCCCGGCACCTACAGCGTTACTGTCACTCATCCGGCGGCCTTCCGTAATTATTTACTGGAACAGCTGGTGCCGTTGATGCGCGATTTCACCGTCGAGGTGGAAGTGGGGGTCAGTGAGCAAAACATTCCTTACCCTTACGTGGTCGAGCAGGGCGATGAGCTGGCCGGTTCAGGTGTAACCGCCGCTGCGCTGGCACGGGTTTTCCCGAGTACGGACCTGTCAGCAGCCACCGATGGCATTGCCGATGGTCTGTACGATTGGGAAAACACTGACCCGCTGCCGTTGGCGCTGTTTGATGCGGCCCGCGTCGACTTTTCGCTGCGTCGTCTGGTGCATTACACCGGCAGCGACTGGCGCCACGTTCAGCCGTGGATTTTGCTGACCAACTACCATCGCTATGTCGATCAGTTCATCCTTCACGGCCTGGAGCAACTGCGCGATAACCCGCGTTTTGTGCGCATGGTCTTGCCGGGCAACGTGATCATCGAAAAGTCGATGGACTATGGCGAAGCTCAGGCAATTGCTGCCGGTGTGGTGTGGCACCGCTATCAAATGCCCGCCTACCACTTGCAGGCCAGCGATGGTCATGGCCTGACCCTGGTGAACATCGGTGTGGGCCCGTCCAACGCGAAAAACATCACCGATCACCTTGCGGTGCTGCGCCCGCATTGCTGGTTGATGATTGGTCACTGCGGCGGTCTGCGTCAGTCGCAGACCATTGGCGACTACGTCTTGGCGCACGCCTACATGCGCCGCGACGGGATTCTCGACCGTGTGGTGCCGCCCAATATTCCGATCCCGGCTTTGGCTGAGGTTCAGTTGGCGCTGCAAGAAGCCGCGGCGCAAGTCACGGGCGAACATGGCGATGAACTGAAAAAACGCCTGCGCACCGGCACCGTGCTGACCTACGACGACCGCAACTGGGAGCTGCGCTGGGCGCAGGAACGACCGCTGATTAACTTGTCCCGCGCGGTGGCCGTGGACATGGAAAGCGGCACCATTGCCGCTCAGGGTTATCGTTTGCGGGTGCCGTATGGCACGTTGCTGTGTGTGTCGGACAAACCGTTGCACAGCGAGATCAAGCTGCCGGGTTCGGCCAACGCTTTCTATGAGCGAGCGGTGAACCAGCATTTGAAAATCGGCATCGCTGCCGTGGATTTGATGCGCAAGCAACTGACATCGCTGCATTCGCGCAAGCTGCGCAGTTTCGACGAACCGCCGTTCCGCTGATAGACGATGGTCATTTGGCGATCAGGGCACTAGCATATTGAGCCCTGATCGCTAGATGTCCTTTTGTCATGTCCCGTCCTGCCCATCCCCCTGCACGCCGCCCGGCGTCCAAAAAACCTGCTGCAAGCGCTGCCGGTCGCCGCGTGGCCAAAGCGCCGCCGTCCGATCCCAAGTTATTTCTGTTTAACAAACCGTTCGATGTGCTTACCCAGTTCAGCGATGAAGGCGGACGGGCGACGCTCAAGGATTTTATCCCCATCCCCGGCATTTACCCGGCCGGACGCCTGGACCGCGACAGTGAAGGTTTGCTGTTGCTGACCAACGATGGCCAGTTGCAGGCGCGCATTGCCGACCCCAAGCACAAGCTGCCCAAGACCTATTGGGTGCAAGTAGAGGGCGAGCCGACGCCTGAACAGTTGCAACAATTGCGTGACGGCGTCGAACTCAATGATGGCAAGACCTTGCCCGCCGAAGCCCGAGCCCTTGAAGAACCGCAGCTGTGGCCGCGCAACCCGCCGGTGCGGTTTCGCAAAAGCGTGCCCACTTCATGGCTGGAGTTGGTGATCCGCGAAGGGCGTAATCGTCAGGTGCGGCGCATGACGGCGGCGGTCGGCTTGCCGACCTTACGGCTGGTGCGGGTGCGCATTGGCGACTGGACGATTGAGGGGCTGGATCAGGGCCAGTACAAGGAAGTGCCGGCGCGGCTATAGCGCGCCGGACTCAATCAGGGTGATGACCACGCTTTTGATCACGAACGCGACCACGCCCAGCCCCAGCACAAAAAACAGGATAAAAGAGCCAAAACGCCCGGCCTTGGACTTTTTCGCCAGATCCCAGACGATAAAGGCCATAAAAATAATCAGGACGCTGACCAGAATCGTCATCATCCATTCTTCAAGCAGGGCCGGGTCCATCGGTGTTCTCCAGTGTGTTGCGGTATGAAGTCAGCGGGTCTATTACGTGCGCAGATGAGTCAGCGGCAATTCGGTACTGTTGAGTACCTGATTGAGCACAAAACTGGAGCGCACGCTGGTCACGCCGTCGATGCGGGTCAAGTGACCCAGCAGCAGTTTTTGATAATGATCCATGTCCGGGACCACCACTTTCAATTGATAGTCCGCATCTATGCCGGTCACCAGGCTGCATTCGAGCACCTGCGGCAAGGTGCGGATCTGTGCTTCAAAATTCTCGAAGCGCTCGGGCGTGTGGCGATCCATGCCGATCAGTACATAGGCGGTTAAGGTCAAGCCCAACAGTTTTCTGTCCAGCAGCGCGACTTGACGCGCGATATACCCGTCATCTTCCAATTGCTTGACTCGGCGCGAACACGGGGAGGGCGACAGGCCAATACGCTCGGCCAGTTCCTGGTTAGAGATGCGCGCATCACGCTGTAATTCCGCCAAAATACTCAGATCGTATCGGTCGAGTTTGCTCACGAAGACACCCTTTGTCATAACTATTGCGTGAAAGTATCCGCCTTAAGTCAAAAATTGCGCAAGTAATGTTTTATTCAGCAATCTTCGCAATCCTCTGCTACAGCCTCAGGCCTATTCTTAACACCAGAATCACTGCCCGGACATAGCGTCCACTGCGGCCCGCCGAATCAGGCCAGCCGCGGCCGCCAACCCCACAGGGTTGCCCCGGCCCCCGGGCTACACACTGTCCACAAGACGGCGTGAGGTGAGCCAACATCACAAGTGTTGAGCCAGGACCGAAAAAATTCAAAAGGCGACCGACGGGTCGCCTTTTTTTGTGCCCGAAATAAGTGGCGCACCTGTTAGTCTCGCGCCGAACCGGATTGCGGTTTATCAGTCTCATGTTTACGCCCCAACCCCTCGTGAGGAACACCATGAAATCGCGCATCTGGCGTTTGGCTACTGCTGGTCTGATCTGCCTGAGTGTCGGCAGTCAGGCGTTGGCCGATGAGCGAGGTGATGGACCCCCTCAGCAACAAAGCCGCCCGGACGGTGGGCAACAGCGTGGCCAGCAACAGGGTCAGCAAGGGCAGGGCGGCAGCAATCAGTCGCGTCCCGAACAAGGGCAATGGCAGGGTCGACCACAGGGTCAGCAATGGAATCAGCATCCAGGCAATCAACCGCGCCCTGACAACCATCAGCCTTCAGGCCGACCCGGTCAGCCGGGCAATAACCTTGTGATCCAGCCGCGTCCCGATGCGGTACAGCAAAGCCAGCGCCCGCCGAGTGGTCATTGGCAAACCGCGCCCCGACCGCAGGGCAATTCCCCTCACTGGCAGGGCGGGGGACCTTCAAGGCCGGGCTACAACCCTGGCGCCAATAACGGCCGCCCTGACGCTAATCGCTGGCCGGGTCGACCGGGTGGGCACGGCAATGGCTGGGGCTCGGGCCCGCAATACCGGCCCGGTTACATCGTTGACCGGTTCCCTGATCGCCACTGGCAAGTGCCGTATCGTGGGCAGAACTACTTCTTTTCCGGCGGCTACTGGTATCGCCCCCAAGGTCCGAGGTACGTGGTCGTGCAGCCGCCTTACGGGATCCGCGTAGGGTATTTGCCGGACTATGCGCGAGAAGTCTGGATCGGAGGGTCGTTGTTGTTCCTCGCAGCCGGCGCTTATTACGCCTACCAACCGGCCTCACAGGATTACATCGTGGTACAGCCGCCAACGGCCATCGCACAGCCGATGCCGCAGCCTCAAGGCAACGGTTATGACGTGGTGGCGTACCCGGCCAATGGTCAGAGTGCTGCGCAAATCGATCAGGATCGCTACGACTGTTATCGCTGGGCGGTTGACCAAAGCGGCTTTGACCCGGCCAAAGTGACCTATGCCCCATCGCCCGCCGTGGTGCAAACCTACCGGCAGGCTCAGGGCAACTGTCTGGGCAGCCGCGGTTATCAGGTCAACTATTGAGTGAAGTGGCCCGGGGTTTGACGACTTCTTGCGGATCAGCGTGTACCAGCACTTCGGCCTGTGGATAAGCCTCGGCAATGGCTTGCGCCGCGCTGTCGCTGATGCTGTGCGCTTGGGACAGTGTGAGTTCACCAGGCAGTTCAAGGTGCAGTTGAACAAACCAGACGTTGCCGGAGATGCGAGTGCGCAGGTCATGCGCACCTAATACGCCGGGCACGTTACAGGCCAAGGTCAGCATGTTGTCACTGACATCGGAGGGTAACTCCTCGTCCATCAGCACAGAAAAACTCTCGCGGGCGATCTGATACGCGCTCCAGAGGATATACACCGCAATCCCCAGACCGAACCAGGCATCCAGTTGCGGGAAGCCCACGCTGGCCAGCACCAACGCCACCAAAATACTGCCGTTGAGCATCAGGTCTGAGCGGTAGTGCAGCGAGTCTGCGCGTACCGCGTTGGAACCTGTGGCCTTGACCACGCGGTGTTGTAACACCAGCAGCCCAACGGTCATGACCAGCGAAAAGATGATCACGCCAATCCCGATCCACGGTGCCCCGACCGGCTCCGGGTGTTTCAGTCGTTCGACGGCCTGAAACGCAATCAGCACCGCACTCACGCCAATAAATAGCGCTTGCGCCATTCCGGCCAATGACTCGGCCTTGCCGTGACCGTAACGGTGATCGTCGTCTGCCGGGCGCAGCGCGTAATGGACGGCTAACAGGTTGAGAAACGAGGTGACACCGTCGAGCAACGAATCGGTCAAGCCCGCGAGCATGCTGATTGAGCCGCTGAGCCACCAGGCGATGGCCTTGGTCACGATCAACAGGCTGGCCACTGCCACTGACGCACGGGTGGCCAAGCGTAAAAGGCGAGCGTGTTCCGCGCTGCTGGTCATAAAACGTCCTTGATTCAGGCGGCAGGGCTCAGGCCATACATCGCTAACTGTTGCGTGCTGCCT
Organism: Pseudomonas helleri; assembly: GCF_009600315.1. GTDB lineage: Bacteria > Pseudomonadota > Gammaproteobacteria > Pseudomonadales > Pseudomonadaceae > Aquipseudomonas > Aquipseudomonas helleri_A. The sequence continues at coordinate 66,234 of NZ_WIWC01000022.1, forward strand.
TTGTGCTGAATCAGGCGCGGGTCATTGAGCGGGAAGCTATGGCCCAATTCACTTTCAAGGATCGCCTGAAGTTTGCTGTTGTCGACTTTGCCATCGGCGCCAACCGCTTCGCGCAGTTTTTCCGGAGCGATGTGTGCGGTTTTGCCCGGTGGGTAGTAAATTGCGCCCGTTGCGAAGTCGACGCCAAACGCAATCAGGCCGGGAATCACATAAAACAGCAGGCCCACGGCATCCAATACCACAATCATCGGGTCAATCTTGCCGTCGATCTGACCGCGCCGGTCAGGGAAGAAAATACTTCCGCAGGCGGTCAACTGGGTCAGCAGAGCCGCCACTACAACGCCGCCAATCACACGAGAAGGGATACGCATACACAAGACCTCGAAGGAGCTTAAAGAATCGGACTCAACATTAAGACCGTGCTTAATGCCGAACTGTTCGCCGTTATACTCGTCGCACTGTTCTGGAGCCACCATGATTTGTTTGCCGATTGATGAAGTTTTACCTGCGCTGCGTCAGGCCTTGCGTGAACGCCATGAAGCGGTGCTTGAAGCCCCGCCCGGCGCCGGTAAAACCACGCGGGTGCCGCTCGCCCTGTTGAACGAGCCGTGGCTCGCCGGGCAGAAGATTGTGATGCTGGAACCCAGGCGTCTGGCCGCCCGAGCGGCGGCTGAGCGTTTGGCCAGTGAACTGGGCGAAAAGGTCGGCGAAACCGTGGGCTATCGGATTCGACTGGACAGTAAAGTAGGGCCCAATACCCGTATTGAAGTCGTCACCGAAGGCATCCTGACCCGCCGTTTGCAGCACGACCCGGCACTCGAAGGCGTGGGCTTGCTGATTTTTGACGAGTTCCATGAGCGTAGTCTGGATGCTGATCTGGCGTTGGCTTTGAGCCTTAATGGGCGTGAGCTGTTTCGCGATGAGCAGCCACTTAAACTCTTGCTGATGTCCGCCACATTGGAAGGCGAGCGGTTATCCAGCGTGCTGGACAATGCGCCTGTGGTCCGCAGCGAAGGCCGTATGTACCCAGTGGCCCTGCGCTGGGGCCGGCCGTTTGTACCGGGCGAATTTATCGAACCACGGGTGGTGCAGACCGTTCTGGATGCCATCAACGACGAAAGCGGCAGCCTGCTGGTGTTCCTGCCCGGTCAGGCGGAAATTCGTCGAGTCAATCAACAACTGGCTGAGGCGCTGGGTTCACGCAGTGACATCCTGCTTTGCCCTTTGCATGGCGAGTTGGACCTGGCCGCCCAACGTGCCGCCATCGAGCCCGCGGCCAGCGGTGTGCGCAAGGTGGTACTGGCGACCAATATCGCGGAGACGAGCCTGACCATTGATGGTGTTCGGGTCGTGATCGATGCCGGGCTGGCGCGGGTGCCGCGCTTCGATCCGGGCAGCGGCATGACCCGTCTCGACACTCAGCGCATTTCCCGAGCCAGCGCTACCCAGCGCGCGGGCCGGGCCGGGCGGCTGGAGCCGGGCGTGTGTTATCGGCTGTGGTCGGAAGATCAACATGCACAATTGGCGGCTTATGGCAGCGCCGAAATATTACAGGCCGATCTGGCCGGGCTGGCGTTGCAGCTGGCGCGCTGGGGCGTGACCCCGCATGAACTGGTGTGGCTCGATGTGCCGCCCGCTGCCAGTTATGCACAGGCCCAGCAATTGCTTGAGCGGCTGGGCGCGTTGAGCAACGGCAAGCTCACTCCCCACGGTGAAGCCATGGCCGAATTGCCGGCGCATCCGCGCATCGCTCATTTGTTGTTGCGTGGGCAAGCGCTCGGGCTGGCTGACATGGCCTGTGACGTCGCAGCCTTGTTGGGTGAACGCGATATTTTGCGCGGCGCCGGGGCTGATGTGCACAGCCGTCTCGCCTTGCTGTCTGGCGAAAGCCGTGCGGCACGCGGCGGACAGGGCGGTGTGCAGCGGGCAAAGCAATTGGCCCGTCAGTATCGCGGCATGTTACGGGGCAAGGCCACGCAGCCGGTGGCCGATCCGGATCATCCGCGCTGGCTGGGCGCCTTGCTGGCGCTGGCCTACCCCGACCGCGTTGCTCAGCAGCGCAAATCAGGAGGGGCGGAATATCGGCTCGCCAATGGCCGCGCAGCTCTGTTCGGCGAAGTTGATGGCTTGATGAAACAGCCTTGGTTGGTGATTGCGGACCTGGGCAGTCGTCAGGGTCAGCGTGAAGAGCGTATCTATCTGGCCGCCGAATTTGATCCCGTCTTGCTGGACGGTGTATTGAGCGAGCAGGTGAGCGTGGTCGATCAACTGGACTGGGACGAACGCGAAGGCGTACTGCGTGCTGAACGCCAGCGCAAAGTGGGCGAACTGGTACTGAGCCGTGAACCGCTGACCGGCCTCGATGAAGCGGCGCGCATCCAGGCATTAGTCAGCCTGGTGCGGCGCAAAGGCCTTGAACTGTTGCCGTGGACACCCGAACTGCGGCAGTGGCAGGCCAGAGTCGCGTTGTTGCGTCAACTCGATATAGAGAGCCAAGGGCAGAGCGAATGGCCGGATGTCAGCGATGCCGCGTTACTGGCCACCCTTGAAGAGTGGCTGGCACCTTATCTAGGGCGGGTAACGCGGTTAAGTCACTTTGCCAATCTCGACCTGTCGAGCATTGTGCGTAACGTGTTGAAGTGGCCTTTGCCGCAGCGTCTTGATGAGCTGGCACCGCACCACATTACCGTCCCATCGGGGTCGTCAGTGCGTCTGGACTACAGTGAGCATCCGCCGATATTAGCCGTACGTTTACAAGAGCTGTTTGGCTTATCAGATACACCGCGGATTGCGGGAGGTCGACAAACGGTCAAGTTGCATTTGCTGTCGCCAGCGCGACGCCCAGTGCAAGTGACTCAGGACCTGGCCAACTTTTGGCGCAGCACCTATGCCGAGGTGAAGAAAGACTTGAAGGGTCGCTATCCCAAACATTACTGGCCCGATGACCCGCTCGTTGCGCAAGCGACGGCCCGTATAAAGCCACGTAAAGGTTAATGGTTATCGGCTGCTGCGCCCTTCCTATGGAAGGGCGTGAGTGCGGGCGGTTGTACAAATAATGTGATTTACAGGAACGTAAGGGAGGTACGTAGCCGTGTTTGGTTTTGGAGTGCAATTCTTGACAGACAAAACAATCAGGTATCACTGGTTTTATCCGCATTGTCTACTGTCATAAGTGACAGTTTATATTTTCAGATTTGCCAGCTTTACTGTGAAAGTGAAAGTGTAAATAGGAACAAAGCTTATGATGAAAACGATCAAGCAGTGAGTTAGATAAAAGGGAATAAGGATTATTCCTTAATGTGCTCAATCGACTTGATCTTGAGCATTTGCCCAGCGAGGGTTCACCCCTTTTACAGGGTTGAACTCATTAATCCATGGGTGGCTAAGGCGTTTTACAGACTCTGAGAACTGGGGCTTGTGGCTGATAGGCAGTAGTTAGCATATTTGTTGCTGTTAAGCGATGGGTTTATAAGCGCATGATTGTAGGGTTTTTCCGATTGGTTTGCAGGGCGGAGATTATAGTTCTTACCTTTATGTTTTGTGCTTGAGATGAGTTGACGGTGGTTGTATGGCTAACTAATCTTCGCGTCCACACTTGAGTGGGGGCGAAATACCCTGCATCAAGTCTTTCAGTATTAAAAATACTGTACGAACTTTGGAGGTGTTTGGTAATTGGCTGGAAGTTCAGTCGTTTGCAAGCACGGCAATCCATCATTTCATACTCGATTCAAGCAAGGTGGTTGGCATGAACGGAAAACTTATAGTCCCTAAGCGGTCGTGTCTAGTAATGGCTATTTTGGCAAGCGGATCTTTGTCCGCCAATTTGCAGGCCGATACCATTACCGGTCCAGGAGTGGTATCGACAGTAGAATCCGGGGATGCGGTTGAAAGTTGGGTGGTGAGTGATGGTGCAACACTTAACGTGGCTTCACGTGCTGCAACTGAGCAGATAGTCGCATCAGGAGGCGCTCAAATAAACCTCACTGGAGCGACTGTAACTGGAGCGCCCTCATCTTCACGGGAAATAAATGGCCTCGACCTTCAAAACGCCAGCGCTACTATTTCAGATTCAACCGTTACAAGTTCTAATTCATTCGCTCTTGTACTTGCCAATGTGTCGACGGCATCAGTTTCAGGCAGTGAAATAAGCGGGGTCGGTAGGGGCGTTAGCGTGGCCGCGGGAAGCGACATAGTGCTGTCTAATTCGAATGTTTATGGATCAGACGCCGGCGGAACAGGCTTTTTAGATGGCGGCCACGGTGTAGCGCTGTTTGGCGGCCGTGCGACAATTGAAAATGGCAGTGTAGTGACAGGGGACAAAACCGGTCTGCTTTTGAGTGCTGACTCAGGGTCTACTCCAGAGGCGTTCACACCTTCAGCGATCGTCGACGGATCGACAATTATTGGAAATACAGGAAGCGCAATACTCGTTGGTAGCTATAATGACGCCCGCCCTTCAGAGGCTGTTGTAACCATTCAAAATGGCTCAACGCTGGTTGGCGGTAATGGCATTATTCTTGAAGTCGCAAATAACTCATCGGCAACGTTCAATATTATTAATAATGCATTGAATGGTGATGTGTTAGTGGCCGATGGTGCGGCCGCTACCGTTTTTTTAGATAGCAGTTCAAGTTTGTCGGGTAATGTCACTAATGTGGCGTCATTTGATCTCAATAATAACTCGAGTTATACCGGTAATCTGACAGGTACTACCGATTTGACTGTCCGTAATCATTCAAGCGTCAGTGGTAATATTAGCGACGTTGAAAACATTAGCCTATTCGCTAATTCGACATTAAGCGGTAATCTTAGCGGCGTCGAGAACCTGAGTTTGGATAATTCTACCTGGACAACAGATGATGGGTTGGGCGTTTCTAATCTTGCTATGAATGCTGGCACTGTTGAACTCGGCAGTGGAGTAGGCGCGTTCGGTACGTTGAGTCTCGATAGCTTGTCGGGTAATGGTCTGTTCGTTATGGACACTGATTTGGCTGCCCATGCCAGTGATCTTATCAACGTCGCGGGTGTGGCGACGGGTAGCTACAAACTGTTAGTGCGAAATACGGGTAGCGAACCTCTAGTAGGTGACCAGGATCAACAGTTGGTGCATACCGGTAATGGAAGTACAGCTGAGTTTGGCGTAGTCGGTGATCAGGTCGATTTGGGTACGTTTACATACACCTTGCAGCAAAAAGGGACCGATTGGTTTTTGGTGCAAAATGGCGAGATCACCACGCCAAGTACGAAAGCAGCAATCGGTATATTCTCTGCGGCACCCACTGTCTGGTACGGAGAGCTAAGTTCTCTTCGCAGCCGCATGGGCGAGCTGCGATACGGTAAGGCTCAAGGTGGGGCCTGGATGCGCTCATACGGGAATAAATATAATTTATCAGCAGCCGGCGGTACGGCTTACCAGCAGACACAGCAAGGCGTATCCTTTGGTGCTGATGGCATGCTACCGACGTCCAGCGGAAATGTACTCCTTGGCGTTATGGGTGGCTACAGTAAATCTGATCTAGATATAATTGCGGGCACTACTGGTTCGGTCAAAAGTACGTATGTTGGTGTCTACGGTACTTGGTTGTCGGATGAAGGTTACTATATTGATGCAATCATCAAAGCCAACCAGTTCAAAAACAACGCTGATGTGCGCATGAGTGATGGTGAAAAATCCAAAGGCAATTATAAAAATTATGGATTGGGGGCGTCCGTAGAAGCAGGTAAACATATCAAGCTAAAAGATAATTGGTTTGTCGAACCCTTTGTGCAGGCATCATCCCTTTGGGTTAATGGTGAGGGGTATCATCTTGATAATGGCCTGAATGCAAAAAGCAATAAAGCTGATTCATTTTTAGGTAAGGTAGGTACGAGTGTGGGCAAAAACTTTCCGCTGCATTCTGGTGGTTTTGTTCAACCCTATGTCAAGGTGGCAGTCGCCCGTGAATTTGCCAATAGCAACAACGTCAAGATAAACACCACCCGATTCAGCAATGACCTTTCTGGTAATAGAGGGGAAATAGGTGCAGGACTAGTAGCGCAGTTGAGTGATGTGCTTCAAGTTCATGGAGACGTAGAATATAGCAACGGCGAAAACATTGAGATGCCTTGGGGTGTAAACCTGGGCCTGCGATATAACTGGTGATAATTTCAACATCGCCTCAGCTCTGATAGAGCTGAGGCTTCGACCATTGACGATGTAAAAAATCGTAAGCGACCCCCCCACCTACACACTCCACGCCTTAATCTAATGATCAATGCTGTGCTCCCGATAACTTTGCGGAGCCAGCACCCCATAATGCGTCCCGACGCAAAAGTTGAAAAATCTATCTCTATACCGAGCTCGTCGACTTCCGAAAGTCCACGGACAGCCCCGCTGTTCTTATGAAACGGGACATCAAGGGCGCCTTGCCGGAGGGCGAGGCGTTGCACTCAGTTCTCGCGCCACTTTTAATTTTTCTGGTTATATCAAAGCCTCCTTTAATCGCAAAATACGATGATCAACTGTCAATTCTTACAGCTGCAAACGTCAAAAAATACGCAGATACTAAGTTATCGAAATTAAATCTAATGTCGGTGCCGCTATGACAAACATTATTTTTTATGCTGAGTCATCCAGGGAAAAGGGTGAAGTCGCGATTGATGAATTTGCATTTACCTGTCCAAGCGTATTTTATGATTTCTCCACTGGAAATCACTTAAGAATTGAACACTTACTAGATTTAAACCACGTGTCTGCAACCTACCTTGAAAAATCATTCGGGAGTTATAAATATGCCTGATGCTTATGTCCACGGCCACTATCAAATAATCACACAACAAGAGTCCAGTGATTGCTTATAAGGTATTTAAGACATTAGGGGTGGTGCAAAATTTTTTCAAGCGATGGTTAGTTCAACATCAGACTCGAGACGGCCTGGTTTACGCCAGTAGTGTCTGCTCGATGAATGTAAAACTTCGGATTAAAGTCGTACCGTTAATCAGAAAGCGATCTGGATTCACCCATGTTCACACAGCAGAAGTGTCCTTAAGGAGAATTGATCATGTTCATTACCCGCACCCGCCCAACCCGTGCCTTCCGTGGTGTAGTTCGGGCTGTGTCAGACATCACAGTGCCCTCAACCATAGCTGGTTCTGATGGTTTGTTGCCGATTACCGAGTTAGCCAACGATCTGGTTATCCATATGCCATGGTGGAACGGCGTGGCGCCGGAGACGCGCTTGCAGGCGGGCTGGAAAGCATTTACCCCCGGTAATCCCGAAAATCCAGATGATGATGATTTGGTTGGGACCCATGAAGTGGTGTCAGTCGCTCAGGCAGCGGACCCTACTACGGTTTTTAATATCCTGGTTCCCAAAGATCTCCTGATACACGGGGCGGCGGCAAAAACTGAGTGCAACACCTGACCTTTCCGGTACGGTGCTGCCCTATGTCTTATTCCGAACTCAGCG
>NZ_WIWC01000023.1 GCF_009600315.1 Pseudomonas helleri
GGATAACCGGGCATGCCGGGCAGATGCGCTACCGCCGACACCACCACTTGGTCACAGGGCAGAAAATGCACATCAACCACGCCCAGCTTTTCGTAGGACGCAACTTCAACGACAGCGCGGTGACGGGTGTATTTAGCTCGATGGGCTTTGACTCGATTACGCCAAGCATCGGTGAACATAGGCTCTGACCAATTCGCATAATCATGAGGCGAAGGATCTTTCTCCCACTCCACCACCACGGTCAGCCCTTCGCGCCATTGCACTGGCAACATCGCACAGCACATCTGGCTACCTGGGCCGCCGCCGTAGGGGCCGAGGTTCGGGCCACCGCCGCCGTTAACGCTGAATTGGTTGATGGCCGCCGAAGTGTGATTAATCCCTGAAATGGGCGCCCCCAACATCGTCGGTCGCGACTCGACACAGCCTTGCAGCAACAGGCTGGCCGCGACCATCCAGACACCTGCGGGCGTCATGAGGGATCCCCGCATGCAGCTTCGATGGGGCACGTATCGAGTGATGAACGACGGCGAAAAAGCAGGCAGAAAATGGGCATCCGTTTCCCTCAATGTTGTGGCGGTGAGGGAACGCGCTGCTCGACTCCCCCGTCATGGCTGACAGGGAAGGATTAGATGAGAATAAAAAACTCTTGTATGTCGGACTGTTCCGCCTGAGACGACAGAAGCATGCTGTTTTGTTGAAACTCGTATCTGACAAAAGCAGCCGTGTGCGATCGCTGTTGTAGACCACACGAGGAACGTCCGGCCTGAACGGGTTTACGACGGCTGCGCCGCCGCACGCAGGCTTCGGCAGCGGCTACATGATTGCTATCGCCGCCGATACTGCGAAAGCGCCAAGCTACACAAACCGCACTATGTTATCGGCGGCCGCATCCAGATGCTGCACATGGGTAAAGCCCGAAGCTTTCAGCGGCTTCAAATCATGATCTGCCGCCGCAAGCCACAGGACTTCTATGCTCGGCGCCAGCGTGTAGGCTTCTACCGCCTCGCGATTGCCCAACGCATCACGCTCGCCCTGAATAATCAGGGTCGGCGTGTGCAGCTCGGCCAAATGCGCCACACGGGGTTTTTCCGGTTTGCCCGATGCGTAAAACGGATAGCCCAAACACACCAGCGCATCCACGCCGAGCTCGTCCGCCACCAGACTGGCCATGCGCCCGCCCATGGATTTACCGCCAATGGCCAAGCGCCCAGCGACATGCCGTCGCACCTCGGCGTAGACCTCGCGCCAGCAGTCGAGCAATTTGGCCTGTTGGTTAGGCGGCCTTTTGCCACCGTCGAGTCGGCGTTGCGCCATGTAAGGAAACTCGAAGCGCAGCACGTTGAGCCCGCGTGCGGCAAGGCGTTCAGCCATGCCGGTCATCCAGTCGCTGTCCATTGGCGCACCCGCGCCGTGGGCCAGTATCAGCGTGGCCGGTTCAGCTGTTTTTACCGCACCAGCCGCTGCATTCCATAACCAGCCCCGATCCTGCACGCACTGCGCCCATTGATCCCCGTCAATACCGAGCTGCCCTGCTACGCCCATGCTTGCCTCGCTTTTAGTCTGCCAATAACTCCAGGCGTGCACATGTACTCGCCTGAACCGTGGATGGGGAACCATGAACACTTCAATCAGTACCGCCTACAACTATAAGGTGGTCCGCCAATTTTCCATTATGACGGTGGTTTGGGGCATCGTCGGTATGGGGCTCGGGGTTTTTATCGCCGCGCAGTTGGTCTGGCCCGAACTCAATTTCAATTTGCCCTGGACCAGCTTCGGCCGTCTTCGCCCGCTGCACACCAACGCGGTGATTTTCGCCTTTGGCGGTTGCGCACTGTTCGCGTCCTCCTTCTACACGGTGCAACGCACCTGTCAGGCCACGTTGTTTGCACCCAAAATTGCAGCATTTACCTTTTGGGGCTGGCAGCTGGTCATCGTGCTGGCTGCCATCAGCCTGCCTTTGGGCTTCACCAGCTCCAAGGAATACGCCGAGCTGGAATGGCCGATCGACATCTTGATCACCATCGTCTGGGTCGCTTACGCCATCGTGTTTTTCGGCACGATCATGAAGCGCAAGACCAAGCATATCTACGTCGGCAATTGGTTCTTCGGCGCGTTTATCGTGACGGTGGCGATTTTGCACATCGTCAATAACCTTGAAATCCCGGTCAGCCTCACCAAGTCCTACTCGCTCTACGGTGGTGCAACGGACGCGATGGTGCAGTGGTGGTACGGCCATAACGCTGTGGGGTTTTTCCTGACGGCGGGCTTTTTGGGGATGATGTATTACTTCGTACCGAAACAGGCCGAGCGTCCGATCTACTCGTATCGCCTGTCCATCGTGCACTTTTGGGCGCTGATCACCCTGTATATCTGGGCGGGCCCGCACCACTTGCACTACACCGCGCTACCGGACTGGGCGCAGTCATTGGGCATGGTGATGTCACTCATTCTGCTGGCGCCCAGCTGGGGCGGCATGATCAACGGCATGATGACGCTCTCGGGCGCCTGGCATAAGTTGCGCAGCGATCCGATCCTGCGCTTTCTGGTGGTGTCGCTGGCCTTTTACGGCATGTCGACCTTCGAGGGCCCGATGATGGCCATCAAGACCGTCAACGCCCTCTCCCACTACACCGACTGGACCATCGGCCACGTTCACGCCGGTGCGCTGGGGTGGGTGGCGATGATTTCGATTGGCGCGCTGTATCACATGATTCCAAAAATCTTCGGCCGCCCGCAGATGTACAGCATTGGCCTGATCAACGCTCACTTCTGGGTTGCCACCATCGGCACCGTGCTTTACATCGCCTCGATGTGGGTCAACGGCATCGCTCAAGGCCTGATGTGGCGCGCCGTGAACGCGGACGGCACGCTGACCTACTCCTTCGTCGAAACCCTGGTGGCCAGCCATCCGGGCTATGTCGTGCGCCTGATCGGGGGCGCGATCTTCTTCAGCGGCATGCTGCTGATGGCTTACAACACTTGGCGCACCGTGCGTAACGCCGAGCCCGCTGAAGTCGTAGCCGCCGCGCAGATGGCCTGAGGAGTTCGCCATGAAACACGAAGTGATTGAGAAAAACATCGGCCTGATGCTGTTGCTGATGATTCTGTGCGTGAGCATCGGCGGCCTGACACAGATCGTTCCGCTGTTCTTCGAAGATGTGACCAATACCCCGGTGGAAGGCATGAAGCCCTACACCGCGTTGCAACTGGAAGGTCGCGACATTTATATCCGTGAAGGTTGCGTGCAGTGTCACTCACAGATGATTCGCCCGTTCCGCGCTGAAACCGAGCGCTATGGCCATTACTCGGTGGCCGGTGAAAGCGTGTGGGATCACCCCTTCCTGTGGGGCTCGAAACGCACCGGGCCGGACTTGGCCCGGGTGGGCGCGCGCTACTCGGATGACTGGCACCGCGCGCATTTGTACAACCCGCGCAACGTGGTGCCGGAATCAAAAATGCCGGCCTACCCGTGGCTGGTCGAATCCCCGGTCGACAGTTCCCACACCCAAACCAAGCTCAAGGTGATGCGCACCCTCGGCGTGCCGTACAGCGATGAAGAGATCGCCAATGCCAAACAGTCCGTACAGGGCAAGACCGAGATGGACGCGCTCGTGGCTTACCTGCAAGTGCTCGGCACTGCCATCAAGAGCAAGAGGTGAAACATGGTTCTGGAGATGAGTAGTGGAATGATCCGCGGCCTGGGCACGCTGTTGGTGGCCGTGGCGTTTATCGGCCTGGCGCTGTGGGTGTTCAGCCCGCGCCGCAAATCCGAGTTTGAAGACGCCACGTTACTGCCTTTCAAGGACGACCCGCAGGCCCTCAAACACGTCGAGCAAGCGCAAGCGTCGAGGAGTGACAAAGCATGACGACCTTCTGGAGCATCTATATCTGCGTGCTGACCATCGGCACGCTGATAGGCCTGACGTGGCTGCTGGTGGGGACCCGCAAAGGCGAGAACAAAGGCGAAAACGTCGAGACGATGGGCCACAGCTTTGATGGCATTGAGGAATACGACAATCCGCTGCCGCAATGGTGGTTTATGTTGTTTGTCGCCACCCTGGTCTTCGGCGTCGGTTATTTGATCCTCTATCCCGGCCTTGGCAACTGGAAAGGCCTGCTGCCCGGTTATGAGAATGGCTGGACGGGCGTTAACGAGTGGCAAAAGGAAATGGACAAGGCGGACGCCCGCTTCGGCCCGATTTTCGCCAAGTACGCAGCCATGCCCGTGGAAGAGGTGGCGCAAGACCCCCAAGCGTTGAAAATGGGCAGTCGCCTGTTTGCCTCCAATTGCTCGGTGTGCCACGGCTCGGATGCCAAGGGAGCTTACGGCTTCCCTAACCTGACCGACAGCACCTGGCGCTGGGGCGGCGATGCCAACACCATCAAGGCTTCCATTATGGGCGGACGCATTGCTGTGATGCCTGCCTGGGGGCCGGTTCTGGGTGAAGACGGGGTCAAAAACGTCGCCGCGTACGTGCGTCACGACCTGGCCGGTTTGCCATTGCCCCAAGGCACCACGGTTGATCTGAACGCAGGCAAGCACGCCTTCGAGACCACCTGCGTGGCGTGTCACGGCGCCAACGGCAAAGGCATGCAAGCAATGGGGGCGCCGGATTTGACGGTGCCCGAGGCCTATATCTACGGCACCAGCCTGGGGCAACTGCAGCAGACCATCCGCCACGGCCGTCAAGGCCATATGCCAGCGCAAAACGAACTGCTGGGCAATGACAAGGTGCAGTTACTGGCCGCGTACGTGTTCAGCTTGTCGCAGGCTAATAAAGAGGAAAAAAACGCCGAATAATGCCTCTCTCGCTACAGGAGCACCGACAGGGTGCTTCTGTAGAGTTGTATACAACTTTGTGAACAATTTCTGGACATTTGTCCCCGCCTCTTTTACTTTCCTCCCCAGTATCGCCCCGCCAATCGCCTTCGCCATTGCCCCGAATGTGATGAGACTTAGAGGTCGTTTTGACCTTACTCAACACATGGAAAGGCCGCAGGACAAGCGTTGGCGCTCAATGAACGATGCTACGCTTCGTTGCAATACCCCAATGCTTTACCCATACTTGCGCCGCTTTTTTACCCCTAAAAAATATAAAACCGTGGAACCCTAGAATGAGCACAGCAATCAGTCCGACTGCTTATAACTATAAGGTCGTCCGCCAGTTCGCCATCATGACGGTGGTCTGGGGAATCCTAGGCATGGGGCTCGGGGTCTTTATCGCGTCACAGCTCGTGTGGCCTGAACTGAACTTTGGCCTGGAATGGACGACTTTCGGCCGTCTACGCCCGCTGCACACCAACCTTGTGATCTTTGCCTTTGGTGGCTGTGCGCTGTTTGGCACTTCGTATTACGTCGTACAGCGCACCTGCCAGACACGCCTGATTTCTGACTCGCTGGCCGCGTTCACCTTTTGGGGGTGGCAGGCGGTCATTGTCGGCGCCATCATCACCCTGCCCTTGGGTTACACCACCACCAAAGAATACGCAGAGCTGGAATGGCCGTTGGCGATTTTGCTGGCCATCGTGTGGGTGGCTTACGGCATGGTGTTCTTTGGCACCATCACCAAGCGCAAAACCAAACATATCTACGTCGGCAACTGGTTCTACGGGGCCTTTATTGTGGTCACGGCGATGCTGCACATCGTTAACCATGCGTCGTTGCCGGTCAGTTTTTTCAAGTCCTACTCTGCCTACGCCGGTGCGACCGACGCCATGATTCAGTGGTGGTATGGCCACAACGCGGTAGGGTTTTTCCTGACTACAGGCTTTCTGGGCATGATGTACTACTTCGTGCCCAAGCAAGCGGAGCGCCCGATCTATTCGTATCGGCTGTCCATCGTGCACTTCTGGGCATTGATCACCCTGTACATCTGGGCCGGCCCGCACCATTTGCACTACACCGCGCTGCCGGACTGGGCCCAGTCGCTGGGCATGGCCATGTCGATCATCCTGCTGGCACCCAGCTGGGGCGGCATGATCAACGGCATGATGACCCTGTCTGGAGCCTGGCATAAGTTACGCACCGACCCGATCCTGCGCTTTCTGGTGGTGTCATTGGCGTTCTACGGCATGTCCACCTTCGAAGGTCCGATGATGGCCATCAAGACCGTCAACGCCCTCTCCCACTACACCGACTGGACCATTGGCCACGTACACGCGGGCGCTTTGGGCTGGGTCGCCATGATTACGATCGGCTCCATGTACCACATGATCCCTAAAATCTACGGTCAAAAGCAGATGTACAGCGTCAGCCTGATCAACGTGCACTTCTGGCTCGCAACCATTGGCACCGTGCTGTATATCGCCTCGATGTGGGTCAACGGCATTACTCAGGGGCTGATGTGGCGTGCGATCAACGAAGACGGCACCTTGACCTATTCGTTCGTCGAAGCCCTGCAAGCCAGCCATCCGGGCTTCATCGTGCGCGCACTGGGCGGGGCTATTTTTGCCAGCGGCATGCTGTTTATGGCTTACAACGTATGGCGCACTGTTCGTGCATCTAACCCGGTAGAAGCTGAAGCGGCGAGCCAGATCGCTGTCGTGGGAGCGCACTGATGAAGCACGAAGCAGTCGAGAAAAATATCGGCCTCATGGCCTTCCTGATGGTCATTGCCGTCAGCATCGGTGGCCTGACCCAAATCGTTCCGCTGTTTTTCCAGGACGTCACCAATAACCCGGTCGAAGGCATGAAGCCGATTACCGCGCTGCAACTGGAAGGCCGCGACATCTACATCGCCAACGGCTGTGTGGGCTGTCACTCGCAAATGATCCGGCCGTTCCGTGCCGAAACCGAACGCTACGGCCACTATTCGGTTGCCGGTGAAAGCGTCTGGGATCACCCCTTCCTGTGGGGTTCCAAACGTACCGGGCCAGACCTGGCCCGTGTCGGCGGACGTTACTCCGATGACTGGCAGCGTGCCCACTTGTACAACCCGCGCAACGTGGTGCCCGAGTCGATCATGCCGGCTTACCCTTTTCTGGTAGAGCGCACCCTGGACGGCAAAGACACCGCCAAAAAAATGGAAGTGTTGCGCACCCTGGGCGTGCCTTATACCGACGAAGACATCGCCGGAGCCAAGGATGCCGTCAAAGGGAAAACCGAAATGGACGCGCTGGTGGCCTACCTTCAGGGCCTGGGCACTCTGATCAAAAGCAAACGGTGATCTGAATGGATATCGGGATGATTCGTGGCCTGGGCACTGTCGTCGTGATGGTGGCTTTTATCGGTTTGGCCTTGTGGGTATTCAGCCCCAAGCGCAAATCGGAATTCGATGACGCAACCCTGTTGCCGTTCAAGGACGACCCTGAAGCCATCAAGCACATCGAACAAGAACAAGCGTCCAGGAGTAACAAAGAATGACTAGCTTTTGGAGCTGGTACGTCACCGTCCTCACGCTGGGCACCATTTTCGCCTTGACCTGGTTGTTGCTGGACACCCGCAAGGGGCAACGCAGCGACCAGACAGACGAGAAAGTCGGGCACGCCTATGACGGTATTGAAGAGTTCGACAACCCCCTGCCCAATTGGTGGTTCTGGCTTTTTGTAGGCACCATCGTGTTCGCCTTGGGGTATCTGGTGCTCTATCCGGGCCTGGGCAACTGGAAAGGCATTTTGCCCGGCTACGAGGCGCTGGACACTAAAACAGGCACGCCGTTTGCCAATGGTCAGACCGGCTGGACCGGCGTGCACGAGTGGGAAAAGGAAATGGCCAAATCGGACGCCAAATACGGCCCGATCTTCGCCAAATTCGCCGCCATGCCCATAGAGGAAGTCGCCAAAGACCCTCAAGCCCTGAAAATGGGCGGTCGTCTGTTTGCCTCCAACTGCTCGGTGTGCCACGGCTCCGATGCCAAAGGCGCTTATGGCTTCCCGAACCTGACCGATGCCCACTGGCGCTGGGGCGGTACACCGGCCGAGATCAAGACCAGCATCATGGCAGGACGTCACGCGGTGATGCCCGGCTGGGCACAGGTCATTGGCGAACAAGGTGTGAGCGACGTGGCTGCGTATGTACTGACCCAACTGGATGGCCGCAAATTGCCTGAAGGCGCGAAAGCTGACCCGGCCAAGGGCCAGGCACTCTATGCCACCAACTGTGCGGTTTGCCATGGCCCCGAAGGCAAAGGCAATCCGCTGATGGGCGCGCCTGACCTGACACATCCGGGCGCCTTCATCTACGGTTCAAGCTTCGCTCAATTGCAACAGACCATTCGTTATGGCCGCCAGGGCCAGATGCCGGCGCAGGCCGAGTTGCAAGGCAATGACAGGGTTCACCTGCTAGCCGCCTATGTCTACAGCTTGTCTCATGGCGAAAACGCCAAGGCCGAGGAATAGAGAGTCCGTTATCGCGGTGAAAACGGCTCCCCGTCTAAGGAGCCGTTGTGTGACGAACAACTTTTTCAGTTGCCAAACAATTGCCCTAAGTAGTAACGTTTCTACATTGCTTTGCCACGGAGGTCTTCCTCATGTCCATCACCACTATTTCAAGTCGCGAATTCAATCAAGACACAAGCGGTGCCAAAAAAGCCGCCCAGGATGGGCCTGTTTACATCACCGATCGTGGCCGCCCTGCGCATGTACTGCTATGCATGGAGGAGTACCAACGACTGACCGGCCTGGACGCCAGCATCGTCGACCTGCTCGTCATGCCTGATTCGGCGTCGGTTGACTTTGAACCCGAACGCGCAGCTATCACGCCGCGCCCACTGGGTTTTTAATGTTCTTACTCGACACCAACGTGATTTCAGAGCTGCGCAAACCTCAGGCTGACCCCGCGGTGGTGGCCTGGGCCAGAGGGATGGCGGCGTACAAACTGTATATATCCGCCATCACCTTGCTCGAAATCGAAACCGGCATATTGCGTCTGGAACGGCGCGACAGCTCACAGGCGGCCATCTTGCGTACCTGGCTTGAAGGCCATGTGATTCCCGCCTTTGCCGGGCGCGTGCTGTCAATTGACAGTCAGGTTGCCAGACGCTGCGCCCGCCTCCACGTACCGGATCGCAGCAACGAGTGCGACGCTTTGATCGCCGCCACTGCCTTGGTACATGACATGACCATCGTCACCCGCAACGCCAAGGATTTCACCTTTGACGGCATTGCCGTCATCAACCCCTGGGAGTGCTGATTTCTGGCCTTTCGACCCTCAGTGCCAACCCGAAGTCAATTGACCCACATCATTACTTGCAGCAATTGCTATACCAAAGTCACACCCCTGTGAACGCGACCAAAGGTCGCACCCCTGCACCCGTGTCACGCAGGTATCATTACGCCACTGCACCACCTTCTGACCGCGGTCGGCACGTACTGACCGAGGCATTTTCCACTGCCGTGGGACGACCAAATGAGCAATCAGATTCCTGTCAATGACGTGACTGCACCTGCCAAGAAACCACCGCAGACCGTCGACTTATATGCCCCACGAGAAAAGATTTACACCCGCGCCTTCACCGGTTTTTTCCGCAACCTGCGAATGGTCGGCGGCGCTTTTCTGTTCCTGCTGTATTTCGGCACCGTCTGGCTGAACTGGGGCGGTCATCAGGCGGTGTGGTGGAACCTTCCCGAGCGCAAATTTTTTATTTTTGGCGCCACGTTCTGGCCACAGGATTTTATCCTGCTATCCGGGCTGCTGATCGTCGCCGCCTTTGGCCTGTTTTTTATTACGGTGTACGCCGGTCGCGTGTGGTGCGGTTACACCTGTCCGCAAAGCGTTTGGACATGGCTGTTCATGTGGTGTGAAAAGGTCACGGAAGGCGACCGTAACCAGCGCATCAAGCTCGACAAAGCTCCCATGAGCGCCAACAAATTCCTGCGCAAACTCGGCAAACACAGCCTGTGGCTGATAATCGGCTTTGTCACCGGCATGACCTTTGTCGGTTACTTCTCGCCTATCCGCGAGCTGGTCATCGACTTCTTCACGGGGCAAGCCGATGGCTGGGCGTATTTCTGGGTCGGTTTTTTCACGTTGGCCACTTACGGCAACGCCGGATGGCTGCGCGAACAAGTGTGCATTTACATGTGCCCGTATGCGCGTTTCCAGAGCGTCATGTTCGACAAGGACACACTGATCGTTTCGTACGACCCACGGCGTGGCGAGCAGCGCGGCCCGCGCAAAAAAGACAGCGACTACAAGGCCGAAGGCTTGGGCGACTGCGTCGATTGCACCTTGTGCGTACAGGTGTGCCCGACCGGCATCGACATTCGCGACGGCCTGCAAATTGAATGCATCGGCTGCGCGGCCTGCATCGACGCCTGCGACAGCATCATGGACAAAATGCACTACCCTCGCGGTCTCATCAGCTACACCACCGAGCACAACCTTTCGGGGCAGAAAACCCACACCCTGCGCCCGCGCCTGATCGGCTATGCCGTGGTCTTGCTAGCCATGATGGCCCTGCTGGCCGCGGCTTTCTTCACCCGTTCGCTGGTCGGGTTTGATGTCAGCAAAGACCGTGTGCTTTACCGCGAAAACGCACAAGGTCGGGTCGAAAACGTCTACAGCCTGAAAATCATGAACAAAGACCAGCACGACCACACCTATGTGCTGGAGGCCACAGGCCTGCCTGATCTGAAACTGCAAGGCAAACGCGAAATCCGGGTCGCCGCAGGCGATATTGTCAGCCTGCCGGTCGAGTTGTCGGTGGCACCCGAGCAGCTGCCGTCCAGCACCAACGAGGTGTTTTTCATCCTCAAGGATGCCGACAACCCCGACATCAATGTCAAAGCCAAGAGCCGCTTCATCGGCCCACTCATCAGATAAGAGACACTGCCATGCCCGCAGCAAACGGCTCCAGCCCTTGGTACAAGCACATTTGGCCGTGGATCATCATTGCCATTCTTGCCTGCTCGGTGACGTTGACCCTGTCGATGGTGACGATTGCCGTCAACAATCCGGATCACTTGGTCAACGACAACTACTACGAAGCCGGTAAAGGCATCAACCGCTCTCTGGACCGCGAACTGCTCGGCCAGACCCTGCAACTCAAAGCCAAACTGCGTCTGGACGAAATGACCGGCGAAGTGGTGTTGCTGTTGGAAGGCAACAGCCAACCTGACGCACTGGAACTGAACCTGATTTCACCGACACAACCGGAAAAAGACCGTCGCATCAACCTCAAACAAAGCACGTCCGAGCCGGGCCGCTATACCGGGCAACTGGATGACAAGGTTGAAGGACGCCGCTTCGTTGAATTGCTGGGAGTCGAAAACGGCCAGACATGGCGTCTGTTCGAAGAAGAACAGGTCGACCACGATAAAGACTTGATGCTGGGGGATGAGCCGATTCAAGGCGCCGAACACCAGCAAACCCCATGACCTCACCCTTACCCTGCTACCACTGCGCCCTGCCCGTTCCGCCCGGCAGCCGGTTTACGGCTGTCGTGCTGGGTCAATCTCGCGAATTCTGCTGCCCGGGTTGCCAAGCCGTCGCCGAAGCCATCGTGGCGGGCGGCCTCGAAAGCTATTATCAACACCGCAGTGAAGCGTCGGCCAACCCTGAAGCGCTGCCCGCACAACTGAGCGAAGAACTGGCGCTGTACGACCGCCCCGACGTACAAAAACCCTTTGTGCGGCACACCGACGAACAGGCCGAAACCACGCTGTTGATTGAGGGAATCAGTTGTGCCGCCTGCGGCTGGCTCATCGAAAAACACCTGATGCACTTACCCGCTGTCAGCGAGGCGCGACTCAACCTGTCCAATCACCGCCTACATGTGCGCTGGGATGATCGCCAGTTACCACTCAGCGAAATACTCAGGGAACTGCGCCATATCGGATATGTCGCGCACCCCTATCAGGCGGATCGGGCCACCGAACAACTGGCCAGCGAAAACCGGCTGGCCTTGCGCCAACTGGGGGTAGCCGGATTACTGTGGTTTCAGGCAATGATGGCGACCATGGCCACCTGGCCGGAATTCAACACTGACCTCAGCCCCGAGATGCACACCATCCTGCGCTGGGTGGCGCTGTTTCTCACCACTCCCATCGTGTTTTACAGCTGCGCGCCCTTTTTCAAAGGCGCGATGCGCGACTTGCGCACCCGCCACCTGACCATGGACGTCTCGGTTTCACTGGCCATTGGCAGCGCCTATATCGCCGGTATCTGGACCGCAATCACCGGAGTCGGCGAACTGTATTTCGATGCCGTCGGCATGTTCGCCCTGTTGTTGCTGGCCGGGCGCTATCTGGAACGCCGCGCCCGCGAACGCACCGCCGCCGCCACCGCGCAGCTGGTCAATTTGCTGCCCGCGTCCTGCTTGCGCTTGAGCGAAGACGGCCAGAGCGAACGCATCCTGCTGAGCGAACTGAACGTCGGCGACAGCGTATTGGTCCACCCCGGAGCGACGCTGCCCGCCGACGGCAAAATTCTTCAAGGCCAGACCTGCATTGACGAGTCCGTGCTCACGGGCGAATACCTGCCGCAACCTCGTGGCGTGGGCGATGCCGTGACCGCAGGCACCTTGAATGTCGAAGGGGCGCTGACCGTTGAAGTACTGGCACTGGGCCAAGACACTCGTCTGTCAGCCATTGTGCGCCTGCTGGATCGCGCCCAGACCGAAAAACCACGCCTCGCCGAAATAGCCGACAAAGCAGCGCAATGGTTCCTGCTGTTTTCGTTGATTGCGGCGGTGGTAATTGGCGTGCTGTGGTGGCAACTCGACCCCGAGCGAGCCTTCTGGATTGTACTGGCCATGCTGGTTGCCACCTGCCCGTGCGCCTTGTCGCTGGCAACTCCGACCGCCCTCACCGCCGCCACCGGCACCCTGCACAAATTGGGTTTGCTGCTGACCCGTGGGCATGTGCTCGAAGGGTTGAACCAGATTGATACGGTCATTTTCGACAAGACCGGCACCCTCACCGAAGGGCGCCTGACCTTAAAGGCCATCCACCCGTTACGCGAAGTGGACAGCGATCAGTGCCTGAGCCTCGCCGCTGCCCTCGAAAACCGCTCCGAACACCCCATCGCCCGCGCTTTCGGCCGCGCCCCGCAAGCCGCCGAAGACGTACACAGCACGCCCGGCCTCGGCCTTGAAGGCCGGGTCGGTGGACAGCGCGTGCGTATCGGCCAACCAGCGTTCGTCTGTGAACTGAGCCACTGCGCCGTCCCGGTCATGCCGGATGAACCCGGTCAATGGCTGCTACTGGGCGACACTCAAGGGGCCTTGGCCTGGCTGGTACTCGACGACCGTCTGCGGGCTGACGCACCGGCATTGGTGGCGGCGTGCAAGGCCCGCGGCTGGCACACGCTGCTGCTCTCGGGAGACAGCTCGCCAATGGTCGCCCACGTGGCCGCCGAGCTGGGCATTGATGACGCACAGGGCGGCTTGCGCCCGGACGATAAATTGCAGGTACTGCAACAGTTACACGCTCAGGGCCGCAAGGTGCTGATGCTGGGCGACGGCGTGAACGATGTGCCCGTGCTGGCCGCTGCCGACATCAGCGTGGCAATGGGTTCAGCCACTGACCTGGCCAAAACCAGCGCCGATGCGGTATTGCTGTCCAATCGTTTGGAGGCCTTGGTGCAAGCATTCAGTCTAGCGCGACGCACGCGCCGGGTGATCATCGAAAACCTGCTGTGGGCCACACTCTACAATGGCTTTATGCTGCCCTTTGCGGCGCTCGGCTGGATCACGCCGGTCTGGGCCGCCATCGGCATGTCGGTCAGCTCGTTGACGGTTGTGCTCAATGCCCTGCGCCTGACCCGCCTGCCGAATCAGGCGCCCGCCCGACCCACCGCAGATGCCCGCCCGACAGCGGCCTGAACCCGTAGCATGGAGCCTGTATGCCAGCGCTTTACATCATGATTCCTGCGGCCCTGTTGATCGTCGCTATCGCGATCTACATCTTCTTCTGGGCGGTGGACAGCGGCCAGTACGACGACCTCGACAGTCCGGCGCACAGCATTCTGTTCGATGATCAGGACCCGCAGCACACCGCAGCCATCGAAGAAGCCAAGCGCCAACACCCTGCGCCCGGCCCCGACAACGACACCCGGACGCCACCCCATGCTTGAGCTGGCGCCCGTGCTGGTATCGGCGGTGATTCTCGGCTTGCTGGGCGGCGGTCATTGCCTGGGCATGTGCGGTGGGCTAATGGGCGCTCTGACCATGGCCATCCCCAAAGAACAACGCAGCCGCCGCTTCAGGCTGTTACTGGCCTACAACCTGGGCCGAATTCTCAGCTATGGGTGCGCAGGTTTGCTGCTGGGGCTGGCCGGTTGGGCTGTGGCCAATAGCCCCGCAGCGATGTTTATGCGCGTGCTGGCCGGGCTGCTGCTGATCTGCATGGGCCTGTATCTGGCGGGGTGGTGGAGTGGACTGACCCGCATCGAAAGTTTGGGCCGCGGTCTGTGGCGACATATTCAACCCGTGGCCAACCGACTGCTGCCAGTGTCGAGCCTGCCCCGCGCCTTATTGCTGGGCGCCCTGTGGGGCTGGCTGCCGTGCGGATTGGTGTACAGCACGTTGATCTGGTCAGCCAGCCAGGGCAGCGCGATCAACAGCGCCTTGCTGATGCTCGCGTTCGGCCTGGGAACCTGGCCAGTGTTGCTCGCCACCGGGCTGGCCGCCGAACGGGTCACGGCTCTTTTGCGCAAGCGCAGCATTCGCATGGCCGGGGGCGTGCTGGTGATGCTATTCGGTATCTGGACCCTGCCCGGCCCGCATCAGCATTGGTTGATGGGGCACTGATACACAGCCGCCGTTGATGCATATCAAGGCTTGACCCATTTCCTGCCCCTAGAATCCAGAGCATTGTCAGCCATCCCAGGGGAATGCCCGCATGCTCGACGCCATTCGTTGGGACTCAACTTTAATTCGCCGCTACGATATTGCCGGCCCCCGCTACACCTCATACCCGACGGCGGTGCAGTTCAATAATCAGGTCAGCCCCTTCGACCTGTTGCACGCCCTGCGCGAAAGCCGCAAGGCACTCCGGCCCTTGTCTCTGTACGTGCACGTGCCGTTTTGCGCCAATATTTGCTACTACTGCGCCTGTAACAAGGTCATCACCAAAGACCGTGGTCGGGCGCAGCCTTACCTGCAAAGACTGGAACAGGAAATCCAGAAAATTGCCTGCCACCTCGACCCCAGACAAAAAGTCGAACAGCTGCACTTCGGCGGGGGCACACCGACATTTCTCAGCCACGATGAATTGCGCCAGCTGATGCTGACATTGCGCAAACACTTCAACTTGCT
Organism: Pseudomonas helleri; assembly: GCF_009600315.1. GTDB lineage: Bacteria > Pseudomonadota > Gammaproteobacteria > Pseudomonadales > Pseudomonadaceae > Aquipseudomonas > Aquipseudomonas helleri_A. The sequence goes on from NZ_WIWC01000023.1 coordinate 15,198, forward strand.
GGATGACGACTCGGGTGATTACGGTATCGAAATCGATCCGCGAGAAGCCGACTGGTCAACCATGGGCCTGTTGCGCGAACTGGGATTCAACCGCGTCAGCATTGGCCTGCAAGACCTCGATCCGCAGGTACAGCGCGCCGTCAATCGCCTGCAAAGCCTGGAAGAAACCCGTGCGGTGATTGATGCTGCTCGCACCTTACAGTTTCGTTCGATCAATATTGACCTGATCTATGGCCTGCCCAAACAAACCCCGCAAGCATTCGCGCAGACCATCGAAGAAGTGATCAACCTGCAACCGGATCGCTTGTCCGTGTTCAATTACGCGCACTTGCCCGAGCGCTTTATGCCACAGCGCCGGATCAACCCACTGGAGCTGCCCTCGCCTGCTGACAAGTTGCGCATGCTGGAGCACACCATTGAGCAGTTGACCAACGCCGGATACCGCTATATCGGCATGGATCATTTCGCCCTGCCGGACGACGAACTGGCCATCGCTCAGGAAGAATCAACCCTGCAGCGCAATTTTCAGGGCTACACCACCCACGGCCATTGCGACCTGATCGGGCTGGGCGTTTCGGCCATTAGCCAGATCGGCGACCTGTACTGCCAGAACAACAGCGACCTGACGCAGTACCAGCACGCCCTGGGCAGCGGCCAGCTCGCCACCAGCCGTGGGCTGTTGTGCAATCAGGACGATCGAATTCGCCGCGAGGTCATTCAACAGATCATCTGCAACCTGCACCTGCCTTTCGCCTCTATAGAACACGCCTTCAACGTCGACTTTCGGGGTTACTTTGCCCCGCAGTGGCCCGCCTTGCAGAGAATGGCGGCCGATGGCCTGATCGCCCTGGACGCGGAACAATTGACCGTACTGCCCGCAGGCAGGTTACTGGTGCGTTCGGTGTGCATGGCCTTCGATGCGTATTTGGAAAAGGCCAATCGAGAACGATTTTCGCGAGTGATCTAATTGTTTTTACTTCTGCTCAACGCCTCTACCCTGCCTGATGCCGCAATGAGACTTAGGTCGCGGCACCGCCATGGTGCGCTGGCCTCGACCTCTTCGCTGAGTTACCCTTGCATCTTATGTGTGTTTTCCCACAAGGATTGAAGAAATGTCCGAGCCAGTAAAACTGCGCGCTCATAGTCAGGCCAACTGCAAGGATTGCAGTCTGGCCCCTCTTTGTTTGCCACTTTCGTTGAATCTGGAAGACATGGATGCGTTAGAGGAAATCGTCAAGCGCGGTCGCCCCTTGAAAAAAGGCGAGTTTCTGTTTCGCCAGGGCGACCCCTTTGGCTCGGTCTACGCGGTTCGCTCCGGGGCATTGAAAACCTTCAGCCTGAGCGATTCGGGTGAAGAACAAATCACTGGCTTTCATCTGCCCAGTGAGCTGGTGGGTTTATCCGGCATGGGCACCGAAACGTACCCGGTCTCCGCACAGGCGCTGGAAACCACGCCGGTCTGCGAAATACCCTTTGAGCGTCTGGACGAGCTGTCGGTACAACTGCCGCAGCTGCGTCGTCAGCTGATGCGCATCATGAGCCGCGAAATTCGCGACGATCAGCAAATGATGCTGCTGCTTTCGAAAAAGACCGCCGATGAGCGGATTGCCACATTTTTGGTGAACCTCTCAGCGCGTTTCCGTGCTCGCGGCTTCTCTGCCAACCAGTTCCGCCTGAGCATGTCGCGCAACGAAATCGGTAACTACCTGGGCCTGGCCGTGGAAACCGTTTCCCGCGTGTTTACCCGTCTGCAAGAAAACGAGTTGATCCAGGCAGAAGGCAAAGAAGTGCATATCCTTGACCCGATCAAGCTATGCGCCTTGGCCGGTGGTTCACTGGAGGTCTGAATTCATCACGGACCGGGCTATACTGACGCGCTTTACGCACACCAGGATAGCCCGACCATGGTCGCCGACGATTTTTGCCTCAAACCCTTGATTCGCCCTGTAGTTGACTTCCCTAAAAAAGGCGTCATTTTCCGCGACATCACGCCACTGTACCAATCACCACGCGCCATGCGTGTCATCGCCGATACCTTTATTCACCGTTACGTCGAGGCTGATTTCAGCCATATCGGCGCAATGGACGCGCGCGGCTTTTTGATTGGTTCGGTGCTTGCGCATCAGCTCAACAAGCCGTTGGTTCTATTCCGCAAGCAAGGGAAGTTACCCGCCGACGTGTTGGCCGAAGGCTATCAGACAGAATATGGCGAAGCCTTTCTTGAAGTGCACGCCGACAGCTTGTGCGAAGGCGACTCACTGCTGATCGTCGATGACCTGATCGCTACGGGCGGCACGCTGATCGCCGCTGCCAACCTGGTACGACGCATGGGTGCGCAGGTGTTTGAAGCCGCCGCCATTATCGACTTGCCGGAACTGGGCGGCTCCCAGCGCTTGCAGGCGATGGGCGTGCCCACCTTCTGCCTGACCGAGTTCTCGCTCACCGAGTGATTCAAGGCATCTACACAACGTTAATCAGGTGGGAGCTGCGATCTTTTGTGTTTGCCAGATAGATCCGGCAGGCAGGATTAGCGACTGCTCTGCAGTCGGACGTAGCCTCGCGGAGCTCGTCAACTGCTACGGGTCTTGCGCGCTCTGTTGATCTTGATCTGGTTTTTGATCTACGGGCCCCCTTAAACCACGCTGGCCTCACACAGGCTTTACGCAGTGGGTAATTTTACGGCTGTACAGCCGCTGACCCCAACGCAAAACGCCCATCGCTATTGAGCCATGGGCGTTTTTTATCTTGCAGTTGAAGCGTGTTCTCTACGGCCGATAGATAATCGCCGAGCCCCACGACAAGCCCACGCCGAAGCCGCTTAGCGCAACGCGCTTCCAGGTGGCGTCCATCACGTGTTTTTCCAGCAGCAACGGAATGCTCGAAGACACGGTATTGCCGGTCTCGACCATGTCCTTGATGAACTTCTCGGGCTCACCCTCAAAGCGACGCGCCACCGCATCAACAATCGCCGCACTGCCCTGATGGATGCAGAATGCGTCGATGTCCTGGGAGGTCAAGTCCGACTCTTCCATCAGCTCATGCAAGTGCGCCGGCACTTTAAGCAGCGCGAAGTTGAACACCTGACGACCGTTCATGAAGAACACGCCATCGCTGACCTTCAGGTGCGGCGCCCCGGAACCGTCGGTGCCGAATTTGGCCTTGCCCAACTGCCAGGCAGCTTCTTCGCCCATCCACGTGGCCGTGGCGGCATCGCCAAACAACATGGTGGTGTTTCGGTCTTCAGGGTCAACGATTTTCGAATACGGGTCGGCAGTGATCAGCAGGCCGTTTTTCAGGCCCGTGGCTTCCATAAAGCCTTTCATCGCGTAAATGCCATAGACATACCCCGAGCACCCCAGGGAAATATCAAAGGCGGCGACGTGGGTCGGCAGGCCGAGCTTGTCTTGAACGATGGCAGCGGTATGCGGCAAGCCTTCTGCATCACCGTTTTGGGTGACGACGATCAGCGCGTCGATGGATTCGCGCTTGAGCTGCGGATTGTTGGCGAACAGCGCATTGACAGCTTCGACACACAGATCCGAGGTTTCCTGGTCAGCACCTTTGCGCGGCAGGAAGGCCGAGCCAATCTTGCCCAGAATGAATTCTTCGTCCTTGGAGAATTTCGCGCCTTGGGCGTAGTTGTCTACGCCGTCCGCAGGCACGTAACTGGCGATGCTTTTAATGCCAATCATTGTGGCTTCCCAATACTGAATAGCTGGAGATCACCGCTCGAACAATCGAGGGGCGTTAACAATAAAAGGGCGTGAATGGGTGCCTGAAAACACAAAAAAATAGCCCGTAAATGGCTCGGCACCCGCCCGTATGCTGCACACGATACAGTGAGATGCGCGTTGTGACTCACAGGTCACGCTATTTTGTGTGGTTTTTCAAAACATTTCGCCCGATACCTGGCGATTCGTAGTCGCTGACGAGGCACGAAGGCTGCGAGCTGTGTTGAAGAAACACCGCAGGGTCCGCTTCGCAGCCCATCGCAGCCTTCGTGCCACGTCAGCGACTACATGAGGGGTGTCTACCGTTTAAAGCTGGTTAAACAAGCTCAACTGGGCGATTTTGACGAAGGCCAGTTGCGAGGCTTCCAGCATGGCTTTCTGGAACGCCAGGTCAACCGACGCACTGGCCATATCGGTATTGCCAATGGCCGACATGGTGGTGTCGTTGGCCAGGCCCATGCTGGTGTTGGCGTCCGCCTGAATATCTACGGCATTGAGGCGCGAACCAATGGAGCCGCGCGCTTTATCAACGTGCTCGCTGGCATTGCTCAGATTACCGATGGTGGCGCTGATCGCGTCGCGCTGCTTGAGTTTGGCCACCGGGTCATTATCAGTAGGCACCAATAACGCTTTGCGAATCTCGCTGAGGGTATCCAGCGCACTCTGGTTTTTGTGGTTGTCCGCATTCACCACAAATTGGTCGCCCGCTTTGGGTGCCTCTGAGAAATCAAATTTAACCCCGGCCGCCGTCACCGAGGTGCCGGTCATGGTGCCTTCAGCCAGCGGCTTGCTGTTGGCGCTCACTGGCTGGGCAAACACTTGATACTCAGTGTCGCTGGTGAATTTGATCACCGCCCCGCTGCCAGGGAAGCTGTCGCTGTATTTTTTCGCGTCGGCGATGCTCGCACTGGTCAATTGAGCCGTAGAGGCATTGCTCGGGGTGCGTGAGACATTGAAGCTGTCAGGCTTGGCTTCCAGCGTAAAGACCTTGTCCTTGGCCAGTGCATCCTGAGCCACGGTGTCCTCTGCGCCGCTGAAATCCATACCGATATCAAACTGAACGCCGCGCAGGTTGACACTGTGAGCGCCTTCCTTGGTTGAATCGAACGTCCCGTTACCGGCTATTTCAGAGGTAATGTCCTTTCCCGTGCCGTCAGTCAAGGTGAACTGAGTGCTACTGGTGAACGTCAAGGTATAAGGCTGGCCTGCGGTAAATCCCTGGTCGTAGACCGCCGTTGACGTCACCGTCCCCGCCGTAATAGACACCTTGCCATCATTGACAGCCGGGGGCAGCAGCGTGGCTTGAGTGCGCCCGGTATTCGGGGAGCTTTCCAGAAAGCTGCGGGCGGTGTCGCTGCCAGCCATCGTGATGGTGTCCGAGACTTTCAGGTTCAGCTGAATGTCATCGCCCTGATAGGTGTAGGTGCCGTCATTGTTGCGCGCATACGGCGGCGTTGAGGTTTTGGAACCCGAGAACATGTAATTGCCGTCGGCATCCTTGCTGTTGAGCAAGCTGAACACTTGCTCCTCAATGCCACCGATTTCATTGGCAATAGAAGCACGGTCGGCATCACTGATGATGCCACCCGCCTGAATGGTCAGGTTTTTAGCCGTTTGCAGCGCCGTATTGATGCTGTCCAGAATGCTTTCCTGATTATTCAGGGAAGCTTTGATGGTGTTCATGTTGGTGCTGTACTGCCCCAGCATGTCTTTTTGCTGCTGCAACAATAACAACTGCGCCGCACCGGCCGGGTCATCCCCTGCGGACTGGATGCGCACACCCGAGTCAATCTGGGTTTGGGTTTTCACCACCGACGAAAAGTTGTTCTGATAGGTCGCGCTGGTCGACTCATAAAACTGGGATGTGGAAATGCGCATCGTCGAAGGCTCCCTTAAAGGCTGTTGATCAGCGTGGTGAAGGTTTCTTGCGCCGCCTTGATGATCTGCGACGAGGCGGTGTAGTACTGCTGAAACTTGACCAGATTGGACGCTTCTTCATCCAGGTTGACCTGAGACACCGAGTTGCGCACTTCCTTGGCATAGGACAACGCCGCGGTGTTGGCCGTGGCATCCACTTTCGCCTGGCTGGCTTTGCCACCCACCGAGGAGACCAGTTGGGTGTAAGCACCTGTCATGCTCACCCCGCCGCCACCGGCGTTCGTCCCCACGGTGGCTTTGGTTTGCAAGTCCAGCAGCAAGTTGGCGTTGGTGTTGTCGGCCTTGGCGTCCTTGTTGAACTTGATGTCAAAGCTGTCGCCCTTGCCCGGCGAACCGCTGATGGTGGTGTCAAACGCAATTTGGGTGGTGGTGCCGTCAGCGTTGGTGACGGGCACATTGATCGTGACCTTGTTGCCTTGGCCCGGCACGATGGTGCCCGTGCCGATTTCATCGCCTTTTTCATTCAGCACGCGGTAGCCCTGCGCGCCATTGGCCGCTTCGTCAAAGGCGATGCGAACTGGCATCGCGCTCTCAATCTGCGACTGCGTCAGCCCCAAGGCTGCGCCGCCGTAGATGTCCAGCGCCGCAGACAGGCTCGGCGTGCTCACCGCACCGGTGCCGGTGTTCGAGCTGCCCACACTGGCCACCAATGGCGCAGCGAAGGCCAACTGGCTGGAATCGGTCATTTGCACACCGATGGCGCTGGCGCCATTGCGGGTGGGGCTGACTTTAAACGTGTCGCCCTTGCTCAAATCCCCGCCGTTCAGGCTCATGGTGAAACCATCGATCACGGCAGCCGGTTTTTGATCCAGCTTGAACGCGCCCATGTTGGTGCCGTCCGAGCGCTTGACCGTGTAGTCGTTGTCGCTGCTGAACGTCACTTGATAATCGTAAGTCGTCAGCGCACCGCTGTCGGGAATGCTCACGTCCAGGTTGCCCGAGTTCACGTTGTTGCCGGACGACGCCAAGCTGCGCTGGCTGATGGCCTGCGCGCTGTTGATACTGTTGAACAGCGACGAACCAAACTCGCCGTTGGCATCCAGCCCCTGCCCCAACTGCGAGTTGATCGCGTCAGCCACCACCAACGCGGTGCGCCCCAGATCATTCATGGCCGGCGCCAGCACGTCTTCGCGATAGCGCAACAGGCCGCCAATCTTGCCGCCACTGATGACCGAGGTCACGTCCGAGGTGGACTGCGGGTAGTTGATCTGAATAGTGAACTGGCTTTTGTCGACTTTGCCCGGTACTGCCGAAATGGTGTTGGAGGTGCTGCCCTGCACCAGCGACTGACCGGTGCCCAGCGTCACGTCATAAACGTTGTCGTGCTCCTGAACCGTCACCCCGACCAGCTCGTTGAGGCTGCGAACGGTTTCGTTGCGCGCATCCAGCAGGTCGTTCGGGGTATTGCCGGCGGTGGTCGCCTGAGCAATCTGCTTGTTCAATGAGGCAAGGGTCGACGTGTGCTGGTTGACCAGCGAGGTCAGCGTATCAAGCTGGCTGTTGATGCCTTCGTTCTGCTGGTTGAGCTGGGACGAAATCGAGTTGAAACGATTGCTCAACGTTTGCGCACTGGTCAGCAGCAACTGGCGGGACGAGGTGTTGCCGGGCGCCGCGGCCGAGGTTTGCAGGGCAGTGAAAAAACTGCTCAACGCGGCCGATACGCCGGTGCTGGAGTCAGACAGCAGCTTGTCAACCGAGCCGATCTGATCGAGATAAGCCTGTGCGTCGCCATTGAGCGAGGTGGTGGTTTGCAACTGGGCGTCGAGGTAGGCGTTGTACACACGGCGCACATCGGCCAGGGTGGTGCCGGTGCCGATAAACACCCCGCCCACCTGCTGCGACGCCGCCGTGCCCTGCACGATTTGCTGACGCGAGTAGCCCGAGGTGTTCGCGTTGGCAATGTTATTGCCGACCGTCGCCAAAGCCCCTTGGCTGGCGTTAAGCCCCGACATCCCGATGTTGATCAAACTCGCCATGGTTCAAACCTTATAAATTCGTTAAAGAACCCGTCGAGACGTAGCTCTGGTAGGTCTTCATTTGCTTGGCTATCTGCGAAATCTTGCTCGCATACTCGGGGTCGGTCGCGTAACCGGCCTTTTGCAACTCTCGAACAAACTGCTCTGGTTTATCGGCCGCATTCAGCACTTCTTTATAACGATTGTTGCTTTGTAACAGGGTGACCAGATCGTGGAAGCTGTCTTGATAGGAGTCGTAGGAACGGAAGTCCGCCGTTTCCTTGACCATCTGCCCGCCCTTGAATTCGCTGGTGATGGCGCGTGCTTGCGCGCCTTGCCAGTTACCCGTGGCTTTGATGCCGAACAGGTTGTGGCTGCTGCTGCCATTTTGCTGGCGCATCACTGACTTGCCCCAGCCGGTTTCGAGCGCCGCCTGGGCCACCAGATACAGCGGATCGACGCCGATACGGTCGGCCGCTTGCTGGGCCATCGGCAACATGGTGGCGACAAAGGCATCCGGCGACTCGAACGCTTGCTTGGCGGGTGCCAGCGGCGGCTGCGCCACGGCACGCCCGTAAATCTGCATACGCCCTTGCACACCACTGGCACTCAGCATGGGCTGGCGGCTGCCTTTGAGCACGGCGTCCAGACCCGGCGAGGTGCGCCCCGGCACAGTGCCGGCGTTGAGGGTCGAGCGCGTCGGGTCAGCAGAGGGCACGATGCCCGCCAACAGACGATCCGTCAGCTTGCTCGGCAAGGCCAAGCGGCGCTGATTGATCTTGGCCATGTCATTTTGGTGACCGCCTTCAGCCGCCGCGGGCGCGGCTACCCGCGCACTCCACAAGGCACGCTGCCCCGAGGTGCGCACAAACGGGCTGTTGGTGGTCGCTGCCACTGTCGTGGCCGCAGGCGTTTTGGCGTCGCTCGTCAGCGCTGTAGTCACTGAAACGTCTTGCGGCGCCGTGGGTTTGTTCTTCGACATCTGGCGCATCAACACATCAGCCAGACCAATGCCGCCGCCCTGCCGGGACAATGTCACCGACAGCTGCTGGTCGTACATCTCCTGATACTGTTTGGCGGCCGGGGTATTAAGCGGGTTGTCCTTGCCCAGCACTTCGTTGGCCGAGCGCATGGACTTGAGCATTTCATTGAGGAACAGCGACTCGAACTCCTGCGCCACCTTGCGCATATTGCTGTCGCTTTCGCGATCACCCACTTTCAGGTTGTTGAGCCGGTTCAGGTCGGTAAACGCCCCCGAATCGCTGCTACTGACGCCGCGCTTGCTCAAGTCCATAACGTCAGCCTCAAATCACGATCAGGTCGGCTTGCAAGGCACCGGCCTGTTTAAGCGCTTCGAGAATCGCCATCAAATCCCCTGGCGCCGCCCCCACCTGATTCACCGCCCGGACAATTTCGTCCAGGGTCGTGCCCGGACCGAATTTGAACATCGGCTTGGCTTCCTGCTGAGCATTGACGCGCGAACGCGGCACCACCGCCGTCTCGCCGTTGGAGAACGGGCCGGGCTGGCTGACAATCGGGTCTTCGGTAATGGTCACGGTCAGGCTGCCGTGGGTCACGGCGGCGGGCGAGACTTTGACGTTCTGGCCAATCACGATGGTGCCGGTGCGCGAGTTGATGATGACCTTGGCCACCGCCTGCCCCGGATCGACTTCAAGGTTTTCCAGAATCGACAGGTAATCGACCCGCTGGCTTGGGTCCAGCGGTGCAGTCACACGCACCGAGCCGCCATCAATCGCCTGCGCCACACCGGGGCCGAGCAAGTCGTTGATCTTGTCGACCACGCGCTTGGCCGTGGTGAAGTCGGAGCGGTTAAGGTTCAACGTCAGGCTATTGCCCTGATTGAAACCACTGGGCACGGCCCGCTCAACCGATGCGCCTCCCGGAATACGCCCGGCTGAGGGCACGTTAACGGTGATTTTCGAACCGTCGCGGCCTTCAGCATCAAACCCGCCCACCACCAGATTGCCTTGCGCCACGGCGTAGACATTGCCGTCGATACCCTTGAGCGGCGTCAGCAGCAGCGTGCCACCGCGCAGGCTTTTGGAGTTACCGATGGAGGACACGGTGATGTCGATCACCTGCCCCGGTTTGGCGAACGCGGGCAAGTCCGCGCTGATGGACACCGCTGCAACGTTTTTCAACTGCACCGTGCCGGTGCCCGCGGGCACCTTGATGCCGAACTGCGACAGCATGTTGTTGAACGTCTGCAAGGTGAACGGGGTTTGCGTAGTCTGGTCGCCCGTACCGTTAAGTCCGACCACCAGGCCATACCCAATCAATTGGTTGGAACGTACGCCGGAAATACTGGCAATGTCTTTCAACCGCTCGGCGTGAACGCCCAGTGAGGTCGATAACAGCAATAGCGCTGCCAGCACATGCTTGAGGTTGGACATGGAGGCCATCACCTAGAACGGGAACAGTGGGCTAAGGAAGAAACGGTCGAACCAGCCCGGCTGGCTCGCATCGGCAAACGAGCCGGTGCCCGAATAGGTGATGCGTGCATCGGCCACCCGGGTCGAAGACACCGTGTTGTCGGTGGCGATGTCATCGGCACGTACCAGCCCGGCAATGCGCACCAGCTCGTCGCCGGTGTTGAGGGTCATCCACTTCTCGCCCCGTACGGCAATGATGCCGTTAGGCAACACATCGGCCACGGTCACGGTGATCGAACCGGTGAGGCTGTTGCCCTGCCCGGCCTTGCTGTCGCCCTTGGTGGCGCGGCTGCCGCTGTAACCGGCATCCAGGCTTAAGTCGCCACTGCCCAGCGGGTTGTTGGTGGTCAACCCACCGCCAAACAAAGACGTCAGGCCGATGCTGGTGTTGCTGTTTTTACCAATGGCCGAGTTGGCGTTTTTGCTCGCCTGAGTCTTCTCGTTCAGGGTAATGGTGATGATGTCACCGATGCGAAACGCCTTGCGGTCGCTGTACAGGTTCTGTTCAAAGCCTGCCTGGTAAATCGAGCCGTTGTTGGCCGCTGCCGGCAGCGGCGTGCGCGGCAGTACAGGGGCGTAGTACGGATCGTTGGGACGTGGCGGCGGGCTGACACAACCTGCCAGAAACGTGACCGCACCCAATGCCAGAACAGAATACAAGCGCTTCATGACCTCTCCCGCTTTTACGTAATTACAGATTTTGCGTAACAAACGACAACATTTGATCGGCGGTGGAAATCACTTTGGAGTTCATCTCGTAAGCACGCTGGGTGGTGATCATGTTGACCATCTCTTCCACGGTGCTGACGTTCGACGTCTCAAGGGTGCTTTGCATGGTCAGACCAAACCCGTTGAGGCCCGGCGTACCGATTTGCGGCGCGCCGCTGGACGCGGTTTCAAGGAACAGGTTGCCGCCCTGGGCCTGCAAACCGGCCGGGTTGATAAAGTCGGCGGTCTGCAAGTTGCCGATCACCTGTGCCGCCGGGTTGCCGGCGATGGTGACGGAAACCGTGCCGTCCTGACCGACCGTGAACGTCTGCGCATCGGCGGGCACCACAATCGCCGGTTCAAGGGCGAAACCGTTGGCCGTCACGATCTGGCCGTTTGAGTCCAGATGGAAGGTGCCGTCACGGGTGTAAGACGTTGTACCGTCAGGCTGCATGATCTGGAAAAAGCCCCGCCCATTGATCGCCATGTCCAGCGGCTGGTCGGTGGTTTGCAGGCTGCCGGTCGAGAAGTTCTTCTGAGTGCCAACAATGCGCACACCGGTGCCCACTTGCAGGCCCGATGGCAGTTCGCTGTCCTGGGTCGACTGAGCACCCGGCTGGCGCTTGATCTGGTACAGCAAGTCCTGAAACTCGGCGCGATCACGTTTGAAACCCGTGGTCGAAACGTTGGCCAGGTTGTTGGATATGGTCGTCAGGTTGGTGTCTTGTGCAGCCAAACCGGTTTTTGCAACCCACAGTGCTGGAAGCATCGTGCTCTCCTCGCGCGCCAGTTTATCGGCGCCGCGTTTAAGTAATTAGCTCATTGCCAGGACGCGGGTCATGGCTTGATCGTCTTCTTTGGCGGTGTTCATCATTTTGATGTGCAATTCAAACTGCTTGGACAAGGCCAGCACCGAGGTCATCTCATCCACGGCATTGACGTTGCTGGCCTCCAGAAAGCCGGACACCACCTTCACATTGGCATCAGCCACAGCGGGTTGACCGTTGTTGGTGTGGATCAGCCCGTCGAGGCCTTTGCTCATGGTCTTGAGGTCGGGCTGAACCAGCTTGATCCGGTCTACCTGAGCCATGACCTGCGGGCCTTCGCCCTGGGCACGGATCGAAATGGTGCCGTCTTCGCCGACTTCGATTTGCTGCTGGGGCGGCACAGCAATAGGCCCGCCATTGCCCATGACCGGCATGCCGTTGCCCGCACGCAGAATGCCCATTGCATCGACATTCATGCTGGCCGTGCGCACATAGGCTTCACTGCCATCAGGCGCCTGCACCGCCAGCCAACCGTCGCCAGACACCGCGACATCCAGATCACGACCGGTTTCGACCATGGCACCGGGGCTGAAATCGGTGGCCGGGCGTTCGCTCAAGGCGAAGGCACGTGCCGGGAAGCTGTCGCCAAACACCGGCATGGAGCGCGCTTGCTCCAGATCGCGCTGAAAACCGTTGGTCGAGATGTTCGCCAGATTGTTGGCATGCGCCTTTTGCGCCAGTGCGTTCTGACTGGCGCCGGTCATTGCCACATAAAGGTACTTGTCCACAGTCTTTCCTCTGTCTGACGGACGCTTGCCGCCCACCGCTGTACTACAGAGCGTCTAGCAATTTGCGCACCAACTTTTTTTTGACGGTGGGAAAGGCTTGTGTTGCGGGGGTATGGCGCGATTGCGCGAGGCGCAGGAGGCAGAACAAAGACAGAAAAACGGCGGGGTTATGCCGGTTGCGGCAAGGGATGTCCTGGGGGAGACTGCTAAACCCTCACCCCAGCCCTCTCCCAGAGGGAGAGGGGGCTTGTTCGAGGCGAATCGATAATCGTGACCACACCCTAAATCAGTCCCCTCTCCCTCTGGGTTAGGGTGAGGGTTTCAAGCCATCACTCCCTACCCGGCTTGATAATCTCGTACTCGCGCAATTTATTGGCGATGGTGGTATGCGACACCCCCAACCGCTTGCCCAACAGGCGACTGCTCGGGTGTTCAAGGTACAACTGTTCCAGCACCGCCTTTTCAAAACGCCCGACAATCTGATCCAGCCCGCCGTGCAGCGAAAACTCACCCAATGGTTGCTGCACGCCGTAATCCGGCAGGCGGATATGCTCAGCCTTGACCACCCCGCCATCGCACAATGACACCGCCTGAAACAGCACATTTTCCAACTGCCGGACATTGCCCGGCCAATGGTAATGACTCAAGCGCTCCATCGCGGCAGGCGCCAAACACGGCAGCGGGCAGCCAATCTGGCGACTGGCCTGGTCCAGAAAGTGCTCAACCAAAGGTTCCAGCCCGTCCAGACAATCTCGCAACGGTGGAATGTGCAGCGACAACACATTAAGCCGATGGTAAAGGTCCTGACGAAACTCACCACGCGCGCACAGCTCCGACAAATCAACCTGAGTGGCGCACATCACCCGCACGTCGAGGTACACCTCCTCGTCGCTGCCGACCCGACGAAAACAACCATCCTGCAAGAACCGCAACAGTTTGACCTGCAACCGCGGGCTCATTTCGCCCACACCGTCCAGAAACAACGTACCGCCCGCCGTCAGTTCCAGCAGCCCCAACTTGCCTTCGGCCCGCGCACCTTCAAAGGCCCCCGGCCCGTAGCCGAACAGCTCGGTTTCAGCCATCGACTCCGGCAACCCTGCGCAATTGAGCGCCATCAGCGGCGATTGCCCACGCGGGCTGGCCAAATGGCAGGCCCGCGCCAACAGCTCTTTGCCGGTGCCGGTTTCACCTTCAATCAACAGCGGCGCATCCAGCGGCGCCATGCGCCGGGCTTCGCGCACCACCGCGGCCATGACTTTGGAGCTTTGGAAAATACTGTCGAACCCGCGCAATTCCTGCTTGCGCACGTTATAGATCTGCTCACCGACACGATCGGCGCGGTGCAACGTCAACACGGCACCCGCCATCGCCTCGCTTTCGTCATGTTCCAACTGCAAGGGAGCAATATCGGCCAAGAAAACCTGCCCCTTGATTTTGACGCGCAAGCCATTAATCCGCGATTTATTGGCGCGCACCAGCTCGGGCAAATCAAAGTCTTCGGCATAGCGCGACAAGGCAATGCCCGGCACTTCATCCACGCGTACTCCGAGCAACTGCGCAGCCGCCCGGTTAGCCGCGACGATGGAGCCGCCCATGTCGATGGACAACACCGGAAACTCCAACGCCCCGAGCAGCGCATTAAGCTCCATATGCCGACGTTCACTGGGCATCAAGCCAACCCGCTTGACCCCGAACACACCGGCAATGGTTTCAAACTTGGGACGCAATGCCTGAAATTGCAGATTGATCAAGTTAGGGCAGAACAGGTAAATCGAATTGCCCTGATCGCCACCCACCTCCCCGCGCTTGACGTTGATGCCATAGGCAACCAGCAAGTTAAGAATGTCGCGAAGGATGCCAATCCGGTTTTGGCAGTGGACTTTGATACGCATGGGGCATGGCTCGGGTGAATAAATAAAGGATCAGGCCGTTATTACAGATGGAATTTGTTGCAAAGTGAGTTTAAGTGGCACGAAATTGTGACAGTGGATGTGCGCTAAATAGCAATCACACCAACATAATCGCGCATTCGTAACGAAACATTTACGCAATGACCGCATCATCCCAGCATTACGGGCATTAGGCCAGCAGCCAGGCATTCGCAGCTGAGGTATCAATATGGCATCGCATCTCACCGAATTATAAAAACGATTGCCGTGCGGAGAGCCCCATGAAGCAAACGAAATACGTCGCCCGTGAGCCGGACGCCAATGGCTATATCGATTACACATCCGAGGAACACGGGGTGTGGAATACGTTGATCACTCGCCAGTTGAAACTGCTGAACGGTCGCGCCTGCCCGGAATACCTGCAAGGCATCGAAAAACTCGGCCTGCCCCATGATCGAATCCCGCAGCTCAGTGAAATCAACGAAGTACTGGCCGCCACCACGGGCTGGCAAGTGGCCCGCGTGCCCGCACTGATCCCTTTCCAGACATTCTTTGAATTACTGGCCAACAAGCAATTTCCGGTGGCAACCTTTATTCGCACACCTGAAGAACTGGATTACCTGCAAGAGCCCGATATTTTCCACGAGATTTTCGGCCACTGCCCACTGCTGACCAATCCGTGGTTTGCCGAATTCACCCACACCTACGGCAAGCTGGGCCTGCAAGCGAGCAAGGAACAACGTGTGTACCTCGCCCGCCTGTACTGGATGACCATTGAGTTTGGCCTGGTCGACACAGCCGAAGGCAAACGCATCTACGGTGGCGGGATTCTTTCTTCACCCAAAGAAACTATTTACAGCTTGTCCGAAGCACCCGAACATCATGCCTTCGACCCGCTCGAAGCGATGCGCACGCCTTATCGCATTGATATTTTGCAACCCCTGTATTTTGTCCTCCCGGACTTGAAGCGGCTGTTTGATCTGGCTCACGAAGACATCATGGGCATGGTTGAACAAGGGATGGCCCTGGGGCTGCATGCGCCCAAGTTCCCCCCTAAACCCAAAGCCGCGTAAGACGTTTTCAACTCATCAATAAAAAACGATTTCAGGAATCCATCATGAACGCACTGAACCAAGCCCACTGCGAAGCCTGCCGCGCCGATGCTCCCCAAGTCAGCGATGAAGAGCTGCCCGTGCTGCTCAAGCAAATCCCGGACTGGAACATCGAAGTTCGCGATGGCGTCATGCAACTGGAAAAAGTCTTTGCCTTCAAAAACTTCAAGTTCGCACTGGCCTTTACCAATGCGGTGGGAGAGATCGCCGAAGCCGAAGGCCATCACCCGGGCCTGTTGACCGAGTGGGGCAAAGTCACCGTGACCTGGTGGAGCCACTCGATCAAAGGCCTGCACCGCAATGACTTCATCATGGCCGCACGCACCGATGAAGTCGCCAAAACTGCCGAGGGCCGCAAGTAATGCACTTTGCAACCATCGGCCGGGTGCCGGGCGATCCGATCCTGGGGTTGATCGATGCTTACAATCTGGACCCGAATCCGCACAAGTTCGATCTGGGTGTGGGCGTCTATAAAGACGCCAAGGGGCTGACGCCGATTCTGCCGTCGGTCAAACGGGCCGAACAACGCCTGGTTGATCACCAACAAACCAAAACCTACATCGGCGGCCATGGCGACAGCCGTTTCGGTCAACTGATCAGTGAGCTGGTATTGGGCAGCGACTCGCCGCTGCTGGCCAGCAAACGTGCAGGCGCGACCCAAACACCCGGCGGCACCGGAGCCCTGCGACTGGCCGCTGACTTTATTGGCCATTGCTTGCCGGGGCGCGGCATCTGGTTGAGCGATCCAACCTGGCCGATTCATGAAACCATTTTTGCCGAGGCGGGCCTTAAGGTCAGTCACTACCCGTACGTGGGCAGCGATAACAAGCTCAATGTCGCGGGCATGTTGCAAGCACTGGAAGCGGCCCCCGAAGGCGACGTGGTGCTCCTGCATGCCTGCTGCCACAACCCGACCGGCTTTGACCTGGCTCAGGCTGACTGGCTACAGGTGCTGGACGTGGTACGTCGGCGCCAGTTGCTGCCTCTGATCGACTTTGCCTACCAGGGCTTTGGTGACGGCCTGCAAGAGGACGCCTGGTCCACACGCCTGTTCGTACGTGAACTGCCGGAAGTGTTGATCACCAGTTCCTGCTCGAAAAACTTTGGTCTGTACCGCGAACGTGTGGGGGCTTTGATTGTGTGTGCGGGCGACGCCGAGAAACTGGCGGACGTGCGCAGCCAATTGGCCTTTCTGGCCCGCAATCTGTGGTCCAACCCGCCCGACCACGGCGCCGCTGTTGTCGCCACCATCCTGGGCGATGCCGAATTGAAATATCAGTGGGCCCAGGAAGTCGAAGCCATGCGCACCCGTATTGCGCAACTGCGCAGCGGTCTGGTCGAAGCCCTCGCATCGTTCGGGCTGGCCGAGCACTTTGCCCATATCAATGAGCAGCGCGGCATGTTTTCTTACACCGGTCTCACCGCCGAGCAAGTCAAATCACTGCGTGAGAAACACAGCGTGTACATGGTGGGTTCGGGCCGGGCCAATATTGCCGGCGTGGACGGCACGCGCTTGAACCAGCTCGCAAAGGCGATTGCGCAGGTGTGCACTCGTTAAAGGCATACCCCGTCATCGCTGCCCGCCACAGCGATGACATTCCGGGGACAACATAAAAATGAAAAGTTCGACATAAATCCTGCCACACGTAATAAAAAGACAAATTGTCACACTCTGTCCTGTATCCTTAGCCAGCTACTTAATGCAAACCTGCGAGGAGCGCGACGATGCACGAAATCCCAAACCTCCCCTTCCCAAGCCTGCACGAACCCGAGCAGCCAATCCCGCAACACACCAGTGGCGAAAACCCCGCACTGGATGAGGCTCAAGACAGCCTCACAGCCGACAGCGAAGACTGAACGCTTGCCTATCAGGCGGTGCGAAAAGCCACCGGTTTTTCACACCGTCTGACACAATTGCTGCCCCCTTCCCTCCAGGATTCAAGCGTGACCGATACTTTCAGTGACACCCAGGCCAGCGTTCTGATCGGTACAGCCGAGCAAATGATCGAGCTCTGGGAGCGTCTAACCCCCGAAAAACAGGCTACTCTGCTAAAACGTTTTGGCACCCAAGAGAACGCTCTGGCGGCCTTGATCGCAACCCGTCTGGTTGCCCCGCTTTAACCTCGCACCCGCAGGACCTTCACCCCATGTCCGAAACACAACGTCCACTGGCGGTCACACTGCAAGTGGTGTCCATCGTTCTGTTTACCTTTATTGGCTATCTGAATATCGGCATCCCCCTGGCCGTGCTGCCCGGCTATGTGCACAACCATCTGGGTTACGGCACGGTCATCGCCGGTCTGGTGATCAGCGTCCAGTACCTGGCGACATTGCTCAGCCGCCCTTACGCCAGTCGCATCATTGACACCCAAGGCAGCAAGCGCGCCGTGATGATTGGCTTGGCCGGCTGCGGCTTGAGCGGCGTGTTCATGCTCGCTTCCAGCTGGCTGACCGCCATGCCGGCACTGAGCCTTGCCAGCCTGTTGATCGGACGCCTGGTATTGGGCAGTGCGGAAAGTCTGGTGGGCTCAGGTTCCATCGGCTGGGGCATTGGCCGCGTGGGCGCCGCCAACACCGCCAAGGTCATTTCCTGGAATGGCATTGCCAGTTACGGGGCGATTGCCGTTGGCGCGCCACTGGGCGTAGTGATGGTCAACCATCTGGGCATGTGGAGCTTGGGCGTCAGCATCATCGCCCTTGCCACACTGGGCTTGTTGCTGGCATGGCCCAAGCTGGCGGCACCCATCGTCAGCGGTGTGCGCTTGCCGTTTCTGCATGTGCTGGGCCGGGTATTGCCTCACGGCACAGGGTTGGCGCTGGGTTCGATCGGCTTTGGCACCATTGCAACCTTTATCACGCTTTACTACGCGACCAACCATTGGGAAAACGCTGCACTGTGCCTGAGTGTGTTTGGCGCCAGCTTTATCAGCGCGCGCTTGCTGTTTGGCAACTTGATCAATCGGATCGGCGGTTTTCGGGTCGCCATTGTGTGCTTGAGTGTCGAAACCCTCGGCCTGCTGCTGCTATGGCTGGCACCCAATCCGCAACTGGCACTGGCCGGTGCGGCGCTAAGCGGTTTTGGCTTTTCTCTGGTCTTTCCGGCACTGGGCGTGGAAGCCGTCAATCTGGTGCCCGCGTCGAGCAGGGGGGCGGCCGTTGGCGCCTACTCGCTGTTTATCGACCTGTCACTGGGGATTACCGGGCCTTTGGTCGGCGCGGTGGCCGCGGGCTTTGGCTTTGCATCGATCTTCCTGTTCGCTGCATTGGCGGCGTTTAGCGGGCTGCTGTTGAGCGTGTACCTGTATCGACAGGCCAACCGCGCAAGGCTCAGCCCTCACCCCAACCCTCTCCCGGAGGGAGAGGGAGCTGAATAGTGTACGGCCGTCCCCTCCCCCTCTGGGAAAGGGGACTTTGACGATTAAAAATCCACCCTCCCTCGCCCGGCCTTGATACTCCCACGCTTGGTCTTGGATTCAAGTCGGCGCTTTTTCGAGCCCAGTGTCGGCTTGGTCGGACGGCGCTTCTTTTCGACCTTGGTAGCGCTGACAATCAACTCGGTCAGCCGCTCCAGCGCATCCGCCCGATTCTGTTCCTGAGTACGGTACTGCTGGGCTTTGATGATCAGCACACCCTCACTGGTGATGCGACTGTCACGCAGCGCCAGCAAGCGTTCCTTGTAAAACGGCGGCAACGACGAGTTAGGAATATCAAAGCGCAAGTGCATGGCGCTCGACACCTTGTTGACGTTCTGCCCACCCGCGCCTTGTGCCCGAATCGCTGTCAGCTCAATCTCGGCATCGGGAATGTGCACGTTGTTGGAAATCACCAGCATTGAAAATCAGTCCTCTTCAAGGCGGGCAGGATACCCCACAAACAACAAACCCGGCGCAATGGCCGGGCTTGTCGGATATTTCGCAGCGCTTACTTGGTCGCTGAACTATAGCCCGCCGCCGAAGCCTGCCCGGCGCGCTTGTTCTTGATCAGGTAACACACCCACATAAACACCACCCACACCGGAATCGCGTACACCGACACGCGAATACCCGGAATCATCAGCATGATAATCAGGATAAACGCCACGAATGCCAGGCAAATGTAATTGCCGTACGGGTACCACAGCGCCTTGAACAGCGAGGTTTGCCCGGTTTTATCCATGTGCTGGCGAAACTTGAAGTGCGAAAAGCTGATCATCGCCCAATTGATGACCAACGTCGCCACAACCAGCGACATCAGCAGCTCCAGCGCATCGTGGGGCATCAGGTAGTTGAGCAACACGGCAATCACCGTCACCGCAGCTGACGCCAGAATCGAGTTGACGGGCACGCCACGCTTGTCGATTTTGGCCAGCACTTTCGGTGCATCGCCCTGTTGCGCCATGCCCAACAGCATGCGGCTGTTGCAGTAAGTGCCGCTGTTGTACACCGACAACGCTGCGGTCAACACCACAAAGTTGAGGATGTGTGCCGCGGTATTGCTGCCCAGCATCGAGAACACCTGAACAAATGGGCTGCTGCTGTAACTGTCGCCACCGGCATTCAGGGTTTCAAGCAGTGAATCCCACGGGGTCAGAGACAGCAGCACCACCAGTGCGCCGATGTAGAAAATCAGAATCCGGTAGATCACCTGATTGATCGCCTTGGGGATCACAGTGCGCGGCTGGTCCGCCTCGGCGGCGGTGAAGCCAAGCATTTCCAGACCGCCAAAGGAGAACATGATGAAGGCCATCGCCATCACCAGCCCGGTGATACCGTGCGGGAAGAACCCGCCGTGTTCCCACAGGTTACTGACCGAAGCCTGAGGCCCGCCGCTGCCGCTGACCAGTAAGTAGCTGCCCAGAGCGATCATGCCGACAATGGCAACGACCTTGATGATTGCAAACCAGAATTCGGCCTCGCCGAACACTTTGACGTTGGTCAGGTTGATCACGTTGATCAATACGAAAAAGGCGGCGGCCGAGGCCCAGGTCGGGATCTCGGGCCACCAGTAGTGCACGTATTTACCGACGGCTGTCAGCTCTGACATGCCGACCAGAATGTACAGCACCCAGCAGTTCCAGCCCGACATGAAACCGGCAAAACCGCCCCAGTATTTGTGCGCGAAATGGCTGAAAGAGCCGGCCACAGGCTCTTCGACGATCATTTCGCCGAGCTGGCGCATGATCATGAACGCGATAAAGCCGCAAATGGCATAGCCCAGAATCATCGACGGGCCAGCGGACTTAAGCACCCCGGCCGAGCCGAGGAACAAGCCAGTACCAATCGCGCCACCCAGGGCGATCAGTTGAATATGACGATTTTTCAGGCCGCGTTTAAGCTCGCCCGAATGCGAGGAATTTGCACTCATTGAAAAAGGTCCCACACAAGGTTTGATGGCGTTCAGTGCGATGTAGCTTGAGCACCAGAGGCAGTGATCGAAGGGTCTACAACACAAATCAAACCCCAGCGCAGACGCCAGGAATCCAAGGTTGTTTCACGAGTCATGCGTCACCTGTTTGTTTTTATCTGTGACGGAATCGAACCCGCAATGCTTGTGGCATCACGGAATTGGCAAGGCCGGATAGGCCTTCGGGTTCTGGCCGTTCAGCGCAGCATGAGCGGCGCAAAAGGCGCGGGTACGCCAATGAGTCACAGTTAAAACGCGGCGCATTGTACACCCGCACGCAAGCAAGGTCTCATCACACCGCTGCTGGCAAGACGAAACAAGCCAAAAAATATGTAGGAACTGTCCCACAAACCAAATAAGCGGAAGCATTTCATTACAGAGGGACTGCACAGGCCATAATTGGCCGATAAGTGCCTGAATTTGTATAGATTTATTGACGACGCGTAAAGAAAACTTTCCATATATTTAAAAGCTAAATCTCGTAGCAGCTGCCGAAGGCTGCGTCCGGTTGCGAAGCAAGCGCAAACCCTGAGCGCGAGGTCTTTCTGATTCACCGCGATAAATGATTTCACGATTGCTTTGCAACCGAACGCAGCCTTCGGCAGCGGCTACACAGCAGGCATAAAAAAACGCCAACCCCTTAGGGGGTTGGCGTTTTTAGTACCGCTTAAAGCCTGTTACGGCTTGCGACGACCGAAGCCCGGACGCTGGCCGGAACCGGCCGGAGCGCCACGACGCTTGCCCGACGGTGCATCATCAACCAATTTAGGGCCCGAACGGCTCGGCTTGGTAGGACGCTTGTTGATTTCGCTCGGACGCTCGGCCACAGGCGCACCGCGACCCGCAGGCACACGGTCAGTACGACCCGACGGCTTGCGCGCAGGACGTGCAGCTTCGTCACGGGCCGGACGGCCTGGACGCTCGCCTTCGATGTGTGGCTGACGCGCAGGACGCGGCGCCAACGGAGCACCTTCAGCAGGGCGCAGGGTGCGTGCAACGCGGTCAACGCGAGCCACCGGACGCGACGACTTACGCTGCATACGCTCAAGCTTGTCTTTGCTCTTGGCATTCATCTCGGGCATGGCAACCGGCGTCAAGCCCACTTCAGCACTCAGAATGTCAACTTCGTACTGGCTCATTTCGCGCCAGCGACCCATCGGCAGGTCAGAGTTGAGGAACACCGGGCCGAAACGTACGCGTTTCAGACGGCTAACTACCAGCCCTTGGGATTCCCACAAACGACGCACTTCACGGTTACGGCCTTCCATCACCACGCAGTGGTACCAATGGTTGAAACCTTCGCCGCCCGGTGCTTGCTTGATGTCGGTGAAACGCGCAGGGCCGTCTTCCAGCACTACGCCCGCCTTGAGGCGCTCGATCATCTCGTCATCCACTTCGCCACGCACACGCACCGCGTATTCGCGGTCCATTTCGTAGGAAGGGTGCATCAGGCGGTTAGCCAGCTCACCGTCAGTGGTGAACATCAGCAAACCAGTGGTGTTGATGTCCAGACGACCGATGTTGATCCAGCGACCTTCTTTTGGACGCGGCAGCTTGTCAAATACGGTCGGACGGCCTTCAGGGTCGTCACGGGTGCAGATTTCGCCGTCTGGCTTGTTGTACATGATCACGCGGCGAACCGACTCGGCGGCTTCTTCACGCTTGATCACTTTGCCATCGATGGAAATGGCGTCATGCAGGTCAACACGCAGACCCAGGGTTGCATCCTTGCCATTGACCTTGATGCGGCCCTGGCTGATCCAACTCTCAACGTCGCGACGCGAACCCACGC
The DNA here is from genome assembly GCF_009600315.1 of Pseudomonas helleri. Taxonomy (GTDB): domain Bacteria; phylum Pseudomonadota; class Gammaproteobacteria; order Pseudomonadales; family Pseudomonadaceae; genus Aquipseudomonas; species Aquipseudomonas helleri_A. The sequence goes on from NZ_WIWC01000023.1 coordinate 37,713, forward strand.
CAATACGGGCGAGAACTTTTTGCAGTTTTTCGCCTGCTGGGCCAATTTCCTGGCTGTCTTTAGGGTCTAGATCTTTCATCTGGGCACCTCCCGGTGTGTCGATTCAGGCATCAGCCTGAGGTCTTAAAAAGGGTCCTGGCGCTCGAACGAGCGCCGAAGGGTCGCGAATCATACGCTGATGCAGCGCTTTACGCATCAACGCTTACTTCTTTTTCCGCCGACCGGTGGCTTGCAGCGCCAGCAAGCGCAAGGCTGATTCTGCGACGACGGCTCGCTTCTCATCCTTGTCGAGTGACTTCCAGGCTTTGACTTCACGCTTGGTGCGCCCGCACCCAAGGCATACATCGTCAGCAAATTTGCAAACGCCGATACAGGGATCCTTGATTGAACTCATGGTTAACCTCCCAGCAGCCAAGAACGTAAACGTCGGTCAATCTTCCAACTCGCGGCGCTCCTGCTCGATGGCGTCGGCCAATGCTTGCGCCTCAAGCTCTTCGTCGCTCAAGGCAGAGCGCTGCTCAAGTGCAGCCACTGCCGCGCGCAATCGCTCGCGGGCCAGCTCCGCCGCAGACGGTTGCTGCACGAGTGGCGGCGCCTCGGGTTCAGGTTGCGCCTCTGGCACAGGCGTTGGCTCTTCACTGGCTGCTTGCGGCTCATCACTGGCAACCGCATCACGCAACAAGTCATCAAAGTCGGTTTTAAGACCTTCTTCCATGGAGTCCAGTTCCGTCAGCAACGTACGGAAGCTGGTCTCGTCCTTCGGTTCTTCCGGCTCCGCACTTTCGTCGGCCAACGCCTGCAAATGCGCGGGTACCGGGGCATCGTCGAAGTCGAGGATGGGGTCCGGCTCCAATTCGCGCAGCTCTGCCAGAGGCGGCAAGTCGTCGAGGTTTTTCAGGTTGAAGTGGTCAAGAAAACCTTTAGTGGTGGCAAACATCGCCGGTCGCCCCGGTACTTCGCGGTAACCCACCACACGAATCCATTCACGCTCCAGCAGGGTTTTGACGATGTGACTGTTAACCGCCACGCCACGCACGTCCTCAATCTCGCCGCGGGTGATGGGCTGACGGTAAGCAATCAGCGCCATGGTTTCGAGCATCGCGCGCGAGTAGCGCTGCGGGCGCTCTTCCCACAGACGACCCACCCACGGCGAATACTTTTCGCGGATTTGCAGGCGATAGCCCGAGGCAACTTCTTTAAGCTCAAACGCCCGCCCATCACAGGATTTACGCAGTAATTCAAGGGCTTTTTTGAACACGGGCGGCTCGGGGCGCTCGCCCTCTTCAAACAGCTCGAACAAACGTTCAAGGCTTTGCGGCTTTCCCGAAGCCAATAAAAAGGCCTCAAGCAAGGGGGCCAGCTCGCGGGGTTCAGTCAAATTCATGGTTTCAGCTCTTTATTCGGCTTTCGCCCGCACATGGATCGCCGCATACGGCTCGTTCTGCACCAGTTCAATCAGTTGCTCTTTGACCAACTCCAGAATGGCCATAAAGGTCACAACGACGCCCAGCCTTCCTTCCTCGACCGTGTACAGCTCAACAAACGGCACAAAACCGCCGCCTTTGAGGCGCTCCAGTACATCACTCATCCGTTCACGGGTGGACAACGCTTCGCGGCTGACCTGGTGGCTCTCGAACATGTCACTGCGGCGCAACACGTCAGCCATCGACATCAGCAACTCTTCGAGCGCCACATCGGGTACCAGCTTGCGCGCACGCGCCTCGGGTGCATCCAGCTTGGGCACGATCACATCGCGCCCTACCCGGCTTAACCCGTCCAAACCTTCTGCCGCGGCCTTGAATCGCTCGTATTGCTGCAACCGCCGGATCAATTCGGCCCGCGGGTCGCCTTCGTCTTCCTCGACTTCGGCTGAACGCGGCAACAGCATGCGCGACTTGATCTCCGCCAGCATGGCGGCCATCACCAGATACTCGGCCGCCAGCTCCAGACGCACGGTTTTCATCAGCTCGACATAACCCATGTACTGACGGGTAATTTCCGCCACCGGAATATCGAGGATGTTGATGTTCTGCTTGCGAATCAGGTACAGCAGCAGGTCAAGCGGGCCTTCGAACGCATCGAGAAACACTTCCAGCGCATCCGGCGGGATGTACAGGTCCAGCGGCATTTCGATAACGGCCTGGCCATACACCATCGCAAACGGCAGTTCTTGCTGGGCGCCCGCTTGATCTTGCTCAACGGTTTCTACGTCAGACATCAGGCCTCAACCATAAACGGCGTTGGATCACCGCATCCGACCCGCACCACATAGGGGTCATCCGCATCGACCAGATTGATGACCGTGGAGGCTTTATGCCCCCCAAAGCCGCCATCAATGATCAGGTCGACATGCTTATCCAGCTTTTCACGGATCAGATCCGGGTCTTCCAGTGGCTCTGTTTCGCCCGGCAGGATCAAGGTGACGCTCATCAGCGGCTCACCCAGTTCCTCCAGCAACGCCAAGGCAATCGGGTGATGCGGCACGCGCATACCGATGGTGCGGCGCTTGGGATGTAGCAGCAAGCGTGGCACTTCGCGGGTCGCATTGAGAATGAAGGTGTAAGGCCCTGGCGTATGGGCTTTGAGCAAGCGGAACACGCCGGTTTCGACCTTGGCGAACAACCCCAGTTGCGACAGGTCGCAGCACATCAGGGTGAAGTTGTGTTTGTCGTCCAGATTACGCAGGCGTTTGATGCGGTCGATGGCGTGTTTGTCACCAATCTGACAGCCCACGGCATAGGACGAATCGGTGGGATACACCACCACCCCACCCTTTTTGATAATTTCTACGGCTTGTTTGATCAACCGCGGTTGCGGATTTTCCGGATGAATCTGGAAAAATTGGCTCACAGTGTTTCCCTGTTCAGACGTTGGCCACGGGCGGTTCTAATTTGAATCGACGCCACAACGGCGGCAAATCGTCCGGAATGGGGCGGTACTCGCCGATCTCGGACCATCCTCCCGGGCCATGAAAGTCACTGCCGGCACTGACCAGCAGACCGAACTCACGCGCCAGAATCGCCAGACCACCGACTTGTTCAGCCGGCTGATGCCCGTTGACCACTTCTATCGCGTGACCCCCAGCTTGAATATAGTCGCCAATCAGCCGACGACGCTTGCTGCGGGTGAAATCGTAGTGCGACGGGTGCGCCAGGCTGATCCAGGCGCCCGCTGCACGCAGGGTGGCGACGGTGTCTTCAAGGGTCGGCCAGTGCAACTTGACGTCGCCCAACTTGCCCGCGCCCAGCCACTTGCGAAACGCTTCGGCGCGGTCCTTGACGTACCCGGCCTCGACCAGAAAGTCGGCAAAGTGCGGGCGGGCCGGCGCATTGCCGCTGTCGCCCAAGGTTTGCTGGATGGCCCGCGCGCCTTCAAGTGCGCCGGGCATGCCTTTGAGCGCCAGCTTGCGGCTGATTTCTTCAGCCCGCAGCCAACGGCCGTCATGAAGCTTGGCAATCGCCTCGACCAGCGCCGGCGCATTCACGTCAAAGCCATAACCGAGCACATGAATCGTCGCACCGCCCCAGGTACAGGACAATTCAACGCCATTGACCAACGTCATGTTCAACGCCATCGCGGCTTCACGGGCCTCGTCCAGACCTTCAAGGGTGTCGTGGTCGGTCAGGGCCAGCACTCGCACACCTTTCTCGAACGCACGCGCAACCAGTACCGCAGGCGCCAACGCGCCATCAGACGCCGTGCTATGGCAATGCAAGTCAATTTCCACGGGAATTTAATAACCTCTAGCTGACACTTTCGCTGTCATTGATGTTTGTTATTATGCCGCCACATCCTGCTTCTGGCTGCCACTGTGAAACAATTCATCGACTTCATCCCGCTGCTACTGTTTTTCATCGTTTACAAAATCGAACCACGCATCGTCGATATTGCAGGTCACGACCTGTCAATCGGCGGCATTTACAGCGCCACGGCCATGCTGATCATCAGCTCTGTGGTGGTCTACGGCTTTTTGTTTTTCAAACAGCGCAAGCTGGAAAAGAGCCAATGGCTGACGCTGATCGCCTGCCTTGTGTTCGGCAGCCTGACGCTGGCCTTTCACAGCGAAACTTTCCTTAAATGGAAAGCCCCGGTGGTGAACTGGCTGTTTGCACTGGCGTTTGCCGGTAGCCATTTTATCGGCGACAAACTGCTGATCAAACGCATCATGGGTCACGCATTGACCCTGCCCGATGCCATCTGGACTCGCTTGAACCTCGCCTGGATCGGGTTTTTCCTGTTTTGTGGCGCGGCCAACTTGTTTGTGGCCTTCACTTACCAGAGCATCTGGGTCGACTTCAAGGTATTCGGCAGCCTGGGCATGACCCTGCTGTTCCTGGTCGCTCAGGGTATCTACCTGTCGCGCCATCTGCATGACGCCGATTCAGCACCGACCAACACAAAATCCGAGGACTGACATGCTCTACGCAATCGTTGCCACTGACGTCGCCAATTCGCTCGAAGCCCGCATGGCTGCACGCCCTGCTCACCTTGAGCGTTTGCAACAGCTTAAAGCAGAAGGCCGCATCGTGCTGGCGGGCCCCAATCCGGCCATCGACAGCAATGATCCCGGTGCAGCCGGTTTCAGCGGCAGCCTGATTGTGGCCGAATTCGAGTCCCTGAGCGCCGCCAACGCGTGGGCAGAGGCTGACCCTTACGTCGCCGCTGGCGTTTACGCCTCTGTCAGCGTCAAGCCTTTCAAGCAAGTCCTGCCGTAGTTCGCGGCCTCCCTGACGGCGTCCGCGTGAGCAACGCGGCGCCGGCTGAACTGAGTACGCCATGAGCGACCTGTTACTGATAGATGATGACCAGGAGCTGTGTGAGCTTCTGAGCAGCTGGTTGAGCCAGGAAGGCTTTCAGGTCCGTGCTTGTCACGATGGTCTGAGCGCACGCAAGGCATTAGCCGAAACCAGCCCTGACGCCGTGGTACTGGATGTGATGCTGCCCGATGGCAGCGGTCTTGAGCTGCTCAAACAACTGCGCAGCGATCACCCTGACTTACCCGTGCTGATGTTGTCAGCCCGTGGCGAACCGCTGGACCGCATTCTGGGGCTGGAACTGGGCGCCGATGATTATCTGGCCAAGCCCTGTGATCCCCGCGAGTTGACCGCCCGCCTGCGCGCCGTACTGCGCCGCAGCCACCCGACTGCCGTCTCCAGCCAGCTGGAGCTGGGCGACCTGTGTTTCAGCCCGATGCGTGGCGTGGCTACGATAGACGGTCGCGATATTACCCTCACAGTGTCTGAAAGCCGCTTGCTTGAAGCGTTGCTGCGCCAGCCCGGCGAACCGCTGGACAAACAGGAACTGGCGCAAATAGCCCTGGGCCGCAAACTGACCCTGTATGACCGCAGTCTGGACATGCATGTCAGCAACCTGCGCAAAAAGATAGGTCCTCATCCGGACGGTAGCCCGCGCATTGTTGCGTTGCGTGGTCGCGGCTATTTCTACAGCGCTTGAACAGTCTGAAGCAGTCATTGCGCAACGCATTGTAAATACAGAAAAAAACCTCTTTACATAACCTTTACGCATGACTGACAGCGGTTGACCTTGCGCGCTCTACACTGAGCACATCCGGATTCACCGGAACCGTACGAAAGGAGACACACCATGCGTAAGACTCTAATTGCTCTGATGTTTGCTGCAGCACTGCCAACCGTCGCAATGGCCGCGCCAGGTGGCGATGGCCCAATGGGTCCACGTCACGGCGGTGACCACCACGGTCGCGGCGACGCGCCTTATAGCCAGCTTGACCTGACCCGCGAACAGCGTCAGGAAATTCGCAAGCTGATGGGCGAGCAAATGCACGACCGTAAACAACTGGTCGAGAAGTACCTGGAAAAACTGCCAGCGGCAGACCAGAAAGCGCTGAAAGACGAAATGAAAGCCAAGCACGACAAGACTCAAAGCGAGATCCGTGCATTGCTGAAACCTGAACAGCAAAAACGCTTCGACGAGATGCAAAAGCAACGCGCTGAGCGTCAAGCCGAGTGGAAAGAGTTCAAAGACTGGAAAGCATCAAAAGCACCAAAAGCGCAATAATCGCTGCGCTGACAAAGCCCAACGGCCTCCGGTCGTTGGGCTTTACTCGTTTACGTCCATGACCTGAGAGGAATTACCGTGCGATCACTGTTCTGGCGCATTCTGGCCAGCTTTTGGCTGGCAATAGCCTTGGTCGCAGGGCTTTCGATCCTGTTGGGGCACATGTTGAATCAGGACACCTGGATTCTCAGCCGCCACCCCGGCATCGCCAATCTGGCGCAACAATGGACTGAGCGCTACGAAACCCAAGGCGCCGATGCGGCGCAAGAATTTCTTGAACGGCGCAAGCGTCGTTACCACATTGACGTACAAGTACTGAACGAAAGTGGCGATCCGCTGGTGCGTGGCACCTTTCCGCGCCGGGCCGCCGTGTGGGAAGCCCGCCAGCAACCGGGCGAGCAGCAATTGCCCTGGCGCCGCCTGACCGTTGAATACACCAGCCCGAAAACGTCAGAAACCTACTTGCTGATTTACCGTATCCCCAATCCCGAGCTGGAAGCCTGGCACCGGCAAAGCCTGATCTGGCCATTGAGTGCGCTGGGCATTGCGCTGGTGGTGCTGACGCTGTTCAGTTTGCTCGTCACGCTGTCGATCACCCGTCCGCTGAGCCGTCTGCGTGTCGCCGTGCATGATCTGGGGCAAACCACCTACCAACAAAACAGCCTGGCGCAATTGGCATCGCGCCGTGACGAGTTCGGGGTACTGGCCACCGACTTCAACCGCATGGGTGCACGCCTGCAAAGCCTGATAGGCAGCCAGCGGCAGCTATTGCGTGACGTGTCTCATGAATTGCGCTCGCCTTTGGCCCGTTTACGCATTGCGTTGGCACTGGCCGAGCGCGCCAGCCCTGAGGAGCGTGAAAAACTGTGGCCGCGATTGACCCGCGAGTGCGACCGACTGGAGTCATTGATCAGTGAAATTTTGACGCTGGCGCGGGTCGATGCGGATCAAGCGAGCGCTGAACCTGTTGACCTCAATGGGCTGCTCCATACGGTGCAAAAAGACGCCTCGCTGGCTGCGCCTGGGCAAGTCGTTGAACTCAACGCCGAAGCCGGATTACATCTCACAGGGTGGCCGACGATGATTGAACGCGCTGTCGATAACCTGCTGCGCAACGCACAACGCTTCAACCCGGCGGGAGAGCCGATTGAGCTGACTGCGTTGCGTGAAGGCGACCACATCGTGATCAATGTGCGTGATCACGGGCCGGGGGTGGCGCAAGAGCACCTGACGCAACTGGGTGAACCGTTCTTCCGTGCACCCGGCCAGACGGCTGCGGGGCATGGCCTGGGGCTGGCGATTGCGCGGCGTGCTGCAGAACGTCATGGCGGGCGACTGGTGCTGGGCAATCATCCGCAGGGCGGATTTGTGGCAACGCTTGAACTGCCGTTGGAGCCTAACGGGAGCGTTTGAGGTCAAAACCCTCACCCCAACCCTCTCCCAGAGGGAGAGGGAGCTGATTTGAGGTGTTCTTGAAGCCGCGTGCGGTCAGTCTCCTCTCCCTCTGGGAGAGGGCTAGGGTGAGGGTGGCGCCTGCTCATGGTGTTCTTGAAGCCCCGCGCGGTCAGTCCCCTCTCCCTCTGGGAGAGGGTTAGGGTGAGGGTGGCGCCTGCTCATGGCGTTCTTGAAGCCCCGCGCGATCAGTCCCCTTCTCCCTCTGGGAGAGGGTAACGCCTCTTACACCGACCACACCTGCACAAACTCAGCACTATCAACTTTCGGCGCCGTGCGCAGTTCATTCTGCGGCGTGCCCAGGTACAAGAACGCGACCACTTCCTCACCTTCGACCAAGCCCAGCCCTTCAGCCACCCGCGGCGCATACGACAACTCGCCCGTACGCCATACCGCACCAATGCCCTGCGCATAAGCAGCCAATTCAATGGCATGGGCGGCACAGCCCGCCGTAATCAATTGCTCCGACTTTGGCACCTTGAAGTGGTCCTGCAAGCGTGCGATTACGACCACCACCAACGGCGCACGCAATGGCATGGCGCGGGCCTTGTCCAGCGCGGCTTGAGTCACCTCTCCCGGTTGCGCCTGTACCGCTTGCGCAAGGATTTCACCCAACTGATTGCGCGCATCACCTTCTATCGTCAAAAACCGGTAAGGCCGCAACTGACCATGGTCCGGAGCACGCAAGGCAGCCGCAAACAGCACTTCACGTTGCTCAGCGGTGGGCGCTGGGTCAAGCAGGCGCGGGACAGAAACACGGTTGAGCAAAGCGTCGAGAGCCTGCATGGGCTACCTCCTGAATAAAATGTGCAGCTATTCTAACGGTAACTCCTGGCAGGCAGGCGGTTTACATAGCCCTCCCCACAGGTAGAATGGCGCCCCACTTCAATCCCGAGCTGAATTCATGGCGTTGCCGACCTTACGCATCATCGGTTTTATCATCGGCATCTTCCTGATTACGCTCGCCGTCAGCATGTCAGTACCCATGCTCACGCTGGTCATTTTCGACCGCATGGGCGATCTGCCTTCCTTTTTGTGGGCCAGCCTGATTACTTTTCTCGCCGGTTTGGCGCTGGTACTGCCCGGTCGCCCCGAGCAGGTCCACCTGCGTCCTCGGGACATGTACCTGTTGACGGTGACCAGCTGGGTGGTGGTGGGCATCTTTGCCGCGCTGCCGTTTTTGCTGACTCAGCACATCAGCTATACCGACTCATTCTTCGAAAGCATGTCCGGCATTACCGCCACCGGTTCCACCGTGCTCAGCGGGCTGGACACCATGTCCCCCGGCATTTTGATGTGGCGCTCAATGCTGCACTGGCTGGGCGGCATCGGCTTTATCGGCATGGCAGTAGCCATTTTGCCGCTGCTGCGAATCGGCGGCATGCGCCTGTTCCAGACCGAATCGTCTGACCGCTCCGAAAAAGTCATGCCCCGCTCGCACATGGTGGCTCGCCTGATTGTGGCCACGTATGTCGGCATCACCATTCTGGGCAGTCTGGCATTCTGGTGGGCCGGCATGAGCGTGTTCGACGCGATCAACCACGCCATGTCCGCCATTTCCACCGGGGGCTTTTCAACCTCGGACCTGTCGCTGGCAAAATGGTCGCAACCTGCCGTGCACTGGGTCGCCATCGTGGTGATGATATCGGGCAGCCTGCCCTTCACCCTCTATGTCGCCACCCTGCGCGGCCATCGCCGGGCATTGATCAAGGACCAACAGGTACAAGGGCTGCTTGGCCTACTGGTGGTGACCTGGTTTGTGCTCGGCACTTGGCTGTGGTGGACCACCAACATGCCTTACTGGGATGCCTTTCGGCATGTGGCGCTGAACGTCACCTCGGTTGTGACCACCACCGGCTTTGCGCTGGGCGACTACAGCCTGTGGGGCAATTTCTCGCTAATGCTGTTCTTCTATCTGGGGTTTATCGGCGGGTGTTCGGGTTCCACGGCAGGCGGGATCAAGATTTTCCGCTTTCAAGTCGCTTACATCCTGCTCAAGGCTAACCTTAACCAACTGATCCACCCCCGTGCGGTGATCAAACAGAAGTACAACGGACACCGTCTCGATGAAGAAATCGTGCGCTCGATTCTGACGTTCTCGTTCTTCTTCGCCATCACCATCTGCGTGATTGCCCTGGCGCTGTCCTTGCTCGGACTGGACTGGATGACCGCCTTGACCGGCGCGGCCAGTACCGTATCGGGTGTGGGGCCGGGACTGGGCGAAACCATCGGGCCGTCCGGCAACTTCGCCACCCTGCCCGATGCGGCCAAATGGATTCTGTCACTGGGCATGCTGCTCGGACGTCTGGAGATCATTACCGTATTCGTGTTGTGTATCCCGGCTTTTTGGCGGCACTAAATTAATAGCGGCGAGATCATCATGGGCTCAATCCTGTCACTGCGCACTTACCGTCATGACGTTTTAACCCACAGCCATGAGCATGCGCAGGTGGTGATCAGTCTGTCCGGCAAGCTGGATTTCGAGGTTGAGGGTCGCGCCAGCGTGTTGCAACAGCAACACCTGATGGTCATCCCCGCTGGTGCTCACCATACCTGCGGCAGCCCGCAAGGCAGCCGTTGCCTGGTGCTCGATGTGCCAGGCGAGAACTGGCTCGGTCAATCACTGGGTGCTCACGCTCAGGCCAGTCGCCGCCTGCTCGATACCCCCAGCCACTTGCCCCTCGATCATGGGCAACACACGCTGGTCAACTGGCTCGCCAACAGCCCGGTGAGTGATCCGCTGATTGCCCACCAAGGCGCGATTCTATTGCTGGCCAGCCTCAACAACCTTGCCACCGAGCAGGCCCAACCGAAACGCCTGCCCTATGCCGCGCTGGATGCCTACATCGAACAAAATGCCGCCTACCCCTTGCAGGTCGCTGATCTGGCCCGAATTGCCGGTTTGTCCTGCGCCCGCTTACACAGTCGCTTTATCAGTGAATGCGCTCAAACACCCATGGACTACCTCCGTCAGCGTCGCCTGCGCAGCGCTTTGACGCTACTGCGCCAGAGCACGCTGCCCATTGGTGAAGTCGCCAGTCGGGTCGGATACGCGTCGCAAAGCGCCTTTGCTGCAGCCATGCTGCGTGAGTTCGGCGCCTCACCTTCCGCGCTGCGCCGCGAGTGTGGCGACAACTGACGCCAGTCTCGCGACAGACAGCCGCCCTCCCCGCGCTTTAGACTGCCTGCCTTGCCTGTGTCGACTTAAGGATTGCAATGACTCCGCGTACCGCACTGGGCGCCCTGCATATTGGCGCGTTGATGTTTGGCCTTACCGGCGTATTCGGCAAACTGGCTGGCGCCTCAGCCTCGATTATTGTGTTTGGCCGTGCCGGGTTCGCGGTACTGGCGCTGGCGTGCTTTGGCGCACTGACCAAACAGACACGCTGGCAAATGCCCACACTGCGCGATGCACGTGGCTTGCTGATCAGCGGACTGCTGCTGGCCGGGCACTGGGTGAGTTTTTTTGTATCGGTCAAAGTGGCCGGGGTGGCCATTGCCACTTTGGGGTTTGCCAGCTTTCCAGCGTTTACCGTGATCCTCGAAGGGCTGATTTTTCGCGAACGCATCCGCGCCAACGAAATTCTGCTGGTGCTGGCGGTCAGCGCCGGGCTGATTCTCGTCACCCCGACCTTTGACCTCGCCAGTCAGGCCACTGAAGGTCTGTTGTGGGCCGTGGCTTCAGGCTTATTGTTTTCGCTGCTGTCGCTGAACAATCGCGCCCACTCGGGGCGCTTGCCTGCCGTGCAGGCAGCACTGTGGCAAAACGCCGTTGTCGCGCTCTGCCTACTGCCCTTCGCGGCACCGGGCCTGCCTGAGGTGCGTCCGCTGGACTGGGTCTGGATCGCCTTGCTCGGCATCTTTTGCACGGGGGTGGCCCATAGCCTGTTTGTCGCCAGCCTGGCGGTGATCAAGGCCCGCACCGCCGCGGTGGTGTTTGCCATGGAGCCGGTGTACGGCATCACCTTGGCCTGGTTGTTGTTCCACGAAACCCCGACCGCACGCATGCTACTGGGCGGCGCGCTGATCATTGCGGCCATTGTGGTGTCGAGCCGCATGGGCAGCGGCGTACCTGCAAAACCGGTACTGGACGCTGGCGCTCACTGAACCCGGTCGTTGTGCCCAAGATCACGCTGCGGATCAATCTGGTCGCGCACCCGCTGCTTGAGCACCTTGGCTTCCGGGAAGCCGCCATCGGTCTTGCGCTCCCAGATTTGCACGCCGTCACAGGTAATGCGAAAAGCCCCGCCCGTCGCGGGTTCCAGCGCGACCCGGCCCAGGTCTTCGGCAAAGGTGCTCAGCAGTTCCTGCGCCAGCCAGGCTGCACGCAGCAGCCATTGGCATTGGGTGCAGTAGGTAATCACGATTTCGGGTTTGCTGACGGGCATCATTTCACAGGCTCCTGAAAGAAAGGCGCCGCTATAATAGCCGCCTTTGTCGCTTGCCCAGAGATTCATGATGCGCCGCCTGCTGATTTGCCTGCTTCTGTGTTTATGCCCTATGGCACTGTTTGCCGTCGAAAAACCACAGCCAAAAATCGGCCTGGTGCTCTCCGGAGGCGCAGCCCGTGGCCTCGCCCACGTAGGTGTGCTCAAGGCCCTTGAAGAGCAAGGCATCCGTGTCGACGCTATCGCAGGTACCAGCATGGGCGCGGTGATCGGCGGTCTGTATGCCTCGGGCTACAAGATCGACGAACTGGAAAAGCTCGCACTGGATATCGACTGGCAAGAAGCCCTGTCAGACGATCCGCCCCGCGAAGACATCCCCTTCCGACGTAAACAGGATGACCGCGACTTTCTGGTCAGGCAAAAACTGAGTTTCCGCGACGATGGCAGCCTCGGTTTGCCACTAGGGGTCATTCAAGGGCAAAACCTGTCGCTGTTGCTCGAAAGCTTGTTGGCCCACAGCAGTGACATTCGCGACTTCGACAAACTGCCCATCCCTTTTCGCGCCGTAGCGACCGACATCGTCAACGGCGACAAAGTTGTGTTTCGCAAAGGTCACTTGCCGCAAGTCATACGGGCCAGCATGTCGATTCCGGCCGTGTTTGCGCCGGTGGAAATCAACGGCCAGTTGTTGGTTGACGGCGGCATGGTCGACAACATCCCGGTGGACGTGGCCCGCGAAATGGGCGTGGACAGAGTGATCGTGGTCGATATCGGCACCCCGCTGCGCCCGCGCAAGCAACTCACCACGGTATTCGACATCCTCAACCAGTCCACCACGCTGATGACCCGCAGCAACTCCGAGGTGCAACTGGCCTCGCTGACTCCGGACGACATTTTGATCCAGCCTGCGCTGAGCGCTATTGGCGCCACTGATTTTGGCCGTTCGCAAGACATCATCAGCGCCGGCTATCGCGCAACACAGGCGCTGGCACCGCGTCTGGCCGATTTGCGCCACCCGGCTGACGTGCAACTCGACATTGCCCGCACAGCGGAAGAACGCACCCCGGTGATTACCGCGGTCAAGATTGAGAATGACTCGAAAATAGACGACGCGGTGATCCGCTATTACATTCGCCAACCCGTGGGCGAACCGCTGGATCTTGCCCGCTTGCAACGGGATATGGGCACCCTGTACGGGCTCGACTACTTTGATCAGGTGCAGTACCGCGTCGTCCACAAGGGGAAGGAGCGCACGCTGGTGATCAGCGCCCGGGCCAAACGCAGCGGCACCGACTTCCTGCGCCTGGGGCTCAACCTGTCGGACGACATGCGCGGCGACAGTGCGTTTAATCTGGGCGCCAGTTACCGGGTCAACGGGATCAACCGACTGGGCGCAGAATGGCTGACGCGGGTGCAGATCGGCGACAAGCAAGAACTCTACAGCGAGTTCTATCAACCTCTTGATGTTGGCTCGCGCTACTTTGTGGCGCCGTACATCAATGCACAATCACAGAACGTGGAATCCATCCTCGACAACGACCCCATCGCTGAATACCGGCTGGAGCGTTACGGGTTCGGGTTGAATCTGGGACGCCAGATCGGCAACAGCGGTGAGATCCGACTGGGCATTGGCGAGGCCTGGGGCAAAGCTGACGTACGCATTGGCGATCATGATTTGCCGAGCACCAGCTTCAATGAGGGGTTTTATGACATCAAATACTCATTCGATTCGCTGGATAACGTCTATTTCCCGCACTCGGGCTATGACATCGGCCTGAGTGTGCGCCAATTCGATCCGGCGCTGGGTTCTGACGATCGTTATCGACAATGGGAATTTCATCTGGACAAGGCCTTGAGTTACGGCCCTGACACCTGGATTCTGGGCGGACGCTACGGCCGCACGCTGGACAAGGCCGAGGTCGTGACCTCAAGCTTCCTGCTGGGTGGCGCACGGCAGCTGTCAGGGTTTAGACAGGACGCTATCTCCGGGCAAAACATCAGCCTGATGAGGGCCGTGTACTACCGTCGCCTGACACCGCGCTCATACCTGCCCTTTGATTTCCCGTTGTATGCCGGTGCCTCACTGGAACGCGGGCGGGCATGGAACAACGACAATGACTTTGACAGCGGCTATATCAATGCGGCGAGCATTTTTATCGGTTTCGACACACCGCTGGGCCCGCTCAATTTCAGCTACGGGTTTAACGATGATGATCAAAAAGCGCTGTATCTGAATTTGGGCCAGACGTTTTAAAGCGGCCTGATGCGCGCCGCTCTGAACAGAACGGCGCTGGGGTGCAGCAACTGATCACTGCTTCTCGAGGTTTTCCAGAATGCGTTTGTGAACACGCTGGCAGATGCGCTGCTCTTCTTCATCAACGCCCACAAACAGTTCTTCACGCAACGCTGAAGCAATGGCTTCGATCTGCGCGATCAATGGCCGAGCAGAATCACCGAGAACAATCTTTTTGGCACGGCGATCTTCAGCCACGGCATGCCGCTGAACCAAACCTTGAGCCTCAAGGCTGTCGAGCAGACGGGCCAGTGTCGGACCTTCCACCCCGACACTTTGTGCCAGCTCGCGCTGAGTCGGGGCTTCTTCAAATCGCGCAAGGTGTAACAGCACTAACCAGCGAGCCTGCGATAAACCCAGACCGGCTAGACGTCGATCGAGTTCGGCACGCCAGCCGCGGGACATTTGGGCCAATTGCATGCCAAAGCGGTGTTGATCGGTTAAAGGCATAAAAAACTCAATGGTTAGACTAAAAATTGATTGAAATAATTATTAGCCAGCTAAGCATGGAGTTGGTTCATAGGCAAGACCCTCAAGTCAATGATTCGTTACTAACCACTAAAACATTACATCTCGAACTCTGCTTGCAGTGCCGCACGCACGCAATACAGCACACCCTCCGGTACGCGTCCCTTGAATTGCTCGGCAATGCTGGCAACGCTTGGCAATTCGCCTTCACCGTCCAGGAAGGCATCTTGCACTTCAGCCATCAACTCTTCCGGCAAATCCAGCGCCTGCTCCAACGACAGTTCCTGACGCCCAATGGCTTCAGCCAACATCGTGTAAACGTTCTTTTCAGAACACTGCAACTGCCCGGAAATTTGTAGAGGGGTCATACCGGCGCGGGCCAGGCTGATCAATTCGTGACGGATATCGGCCACAACTTTCGGCGTTTCAGCCTGACCGGCCAGCACTTCGAGGAAGGCCTCGCCGTAACGTTCCAGTTTGCGTGCGCCCACGCCGCTGACGGTGGCCATTTCGGAAAGAGTGCCAGGTTGACTGCGCAGCATTTCGAGCAAGGTCGAGTCGGGGAAGATGACGTAAGGCGGCACGCCGTGTTCTTCGGCCAGCTTGCGGCGCAAGGCGCGCAGCGCTTCCCATTGTTCGCGCTCTTCACCCCGCACCAGCTGGCTGGCTGGACTGGCGGAAGTGCTTTTGACCGATGTTTGCGGCTTAAGCTCGCGGCGCAGCTCCAGGCTGACTTCGCCGCGCAGCAACGGCCGACAGCTGTCGCTCAGGCGCAAACCGCCATAGCCTTCTATATCAATGTCCGCCAGACCGCGAGCGACCAATTGCCGGAATAAGGTGCGCCACTCGCCTTCCGCACGAGCTTTACCTACACCGAAAACGGCAAGGCGCTCATGACCCATGCTGCGGATTTTTTCGTTTTCGCGGCCCAACAACACGTCGATCAGGTGGCCAGTGCCATAACGCTGGCCCGTGCGGTAGACCGCAGACAAGGCCTGACGCGCTGGTTCGGTGGCGTCCCAGGTTTGCACGCCGTCAACACAGTTGTCGCAATGGCCGCAAGGTTGCGGCATCTCTTCGTCGAAATAGGCGAGCAAGGTCTGACGACGGCAGCGGGTCTCTTCGCACAACGCCAGCATGGCGTCGAGCTTGTGGTGCTCCAGCCACTTGTGTCGCTCGTCGCCTTCGGAGTTTTGCAGCATTTGCTTGAGCATCACCACGTCTTGCAGGCCGTAGGCCATCCACGCATCGGCGGGCAAGCCATCACGCCCTGCCCGGCCGGTTTCCTGGTAATAAGCTTCAAGGGATTTTGGCAAATCCAGGTGCGCCACAAAGCGTACGTTGGACTTGTCGATGCCCATACCGAACGCAATGGTGGCGACCATGATCAGGCCCTCCTCATTGAGGAAGCGCTTCTGGTTGGCCGCACGGGTTTCGCTGGGCAGGCCTGCGTGGTACGGCAATGCCGGGAAGCCCTGAGCGCAGAGGAACTGCGCCACTTCATCAACTTTTTTACGCGACAGGCAGTACACAATGCCCGCATCGCTGCGCCGTTCCGACAGAAACGCCAGCAATTGCTTGCGCGGCTGCTCTTTAGGCACGATGCGGTAAAAAATATTGGGGCGGTCGAAGCTCGACAAAAAGCGCTCGGCGTTTTGCAAGTGCAGCCGGGTGACGATTTCTTCGCGGGTGCGCTTGTCGGCGGTAGCGGTCAGAGCGATGCGCGGAACCGTGGGGAACACCTCGGCCAACTGACCCAGTTGTAAATACTCAGGACGGAAGTCATGCCCCCACTGAGACACGCAGTGAGCTTCGTCGATGGCGAACAAGGCAATGTCCAGGCTCTGCAAAAACGCCATCATGCGCGGCTGCACCAGACGCTCTGGTGCCAGGTAGAGCATTTTGACTTCACCGCGCTTGATGCGGTTGGCCAGATCACGCTGCTGCTCGGCGCTCAGCGTGGAATTCAAAGCGGCCGCCGCCACCCCCAACTCTTCCAGCGTGGCCACTTGATCGTCCATCAAGGCAATCAGCGGCGAAACGACGACGGCCAGGCCATCGCGCAACAGCGCGGGCACCTGGAAGCACAAGGACTTACCGCCGCCGGTAGGCATTAACACCAAGGCGTCGCCACCGTTGGCCACGCGCTCAATGATGTCACCCTGACGGCCACGGAAACTGTCGTAGCCGAAGATGTCTTTGAGTACGCGTTGAGCCTGTTCGAGCATAAAAACTCCAGAAATCGTCGAAACACCCCTGCAAACAGGCGACCCGGCCGGCCGCAAGCTCTGTTAAAAGCTCGGGCACGAGACGCGGAATATGCCGGATTGATCGCAGGGCATCACAAAACGCGGCAGTATACCCGAGCGCTCCTGCGTGCAGGGCGCTGTAATTGCCCTGCCGATCGCCGGGAAGTCACAGCAAATGTGCGCTGCGACTGGCTTGAACGCTCAAGAAAGCCTAGAATTCGGCATTGTTTATTTACTAGGTAGTCCTTTAATGTCCTTCGCTGAGCAACTAACCCGCCTGCAAGCCTTCCTCGACGCCGACGAGCTGCATGACGAGGCGCTGGACTACGTGGCCACTCACGGCTTCCTGACTGCCTTGTCCATCTGTTCCGAAGAAGTGCCGGAGCGCGAGTGGATTGATGCCATCTTCTCCGAAACTCCAAACTACAAAGACGACGCCCAGCGCGAAGAGATCGAAGCGACCCTGATCCAACTCAAGGCGCACATTGCCCGTCAATTGGCCGCCGACGAAGAGTTCGAGCTGCCGTGTGACCTCGACCTGGGCGACGAGCCGGATGACTCTGACCTGCGCGGCTGGTGCATCGGTTTCATGGAAGGCGTGTTCATGCGCGAAGCCGCCTGGTTTGAAACCGCAGAAGAAGAAGTCAGCGAAATGCTGCTGCCGATCATGGTCGGTTCGGGCTTGTTCGACGATCAACCCGAGTTCGCCGACATCGCTCAGGACGCCAACCTGATGGACGACATGATCGTGCAAATCCCTGAAGCGCTGACCGCCCTGTTCCTGCTGTGCCAGGCCCCTGACGAAAAGCCGGCGATCCTCAAGCCACGTCACCACTGATTCTGTGGCACCGCCCTCTCTGAGTAACCGTCCACGGTTGCTGCGTTACGTTCTGTTTGCCATCGGCTGGCTGAGCGTAACGCTGGGGGTGATTGGCATCTTCCTTCCTGTTTTACCCACCACCCCCTTTCTGTTACTGGCCGCCGCGTGTTTTGCGCGCAGTTCGCCGCGCTTTTATCAGTGGCTGGTTGACCACCCACGTCTGGGCCCCTGGATCCGCGATTATCTGGACGGCAATGGCATTCCTCTCAAGGGCAAGGTCTATGCCATTGGTCTGATGTGGCTAAGTATCGGGCTGTCTTGCTACCTGGTGCCGCTGCTGTGGGCGCGAGGCTTCATGCTGACCAGTGCTGTGTTGGTGACGATCTACATCCTGCGCCAGAAAACCCTCGAAAAGCCCTGATCCCTCTCCATTCGTAGCAGCGGACGAGTGAAACGAGGCCGCGTTCGGGTGCGAAGCAGCCGCATAACGAGCACTTCGTCCTCGGACGCAGCCACGCTGAGCTCGACAGCTGCTACGAAGAAATCGAGGCGCTCAGTGTTTATCACCATGATTGCGCTCATAGGTTTCAGCGCCCATGGCCTCGATCTGACCTTCGATCAACGCTTCAAACGGGCGTAGCAGCGGTGCAAACGACGTCGGCGCTTCAAGAATTTCCAGTGCTTGCACGATCGCTTCCAGCGTTGACAGCGCGCCCGGCCCCGGTGCCTTGCGCAGCCGATAACGCGACACCGCGCCTTGCGGCAACGTGACGCGAGGCAATTGCGCCAGCATAGGGTTGAGGTGCAGCAATTTGCGCACCTTGCGCCAAGTGCCATCGGGCACCACCAACAACAGCGGCAGGCTTTTATCCGCTAACTCATACGCAGTGAGCACCTGCGTGTCTTCGCCCGGAAACAGCAGCCGAGCCTGATACCCCGGCTGGTTAATCAACTGATCAAGATCATCGAACACTTCCCCTACGCGCAATTGCGCATGAGTTAATCCCAATGCGGCCAGTCGCGCCGTGTTCAGCGCATGACTGACTTCGCTGGGGTGCTGCAACAGCAACACCCGTGTGCGGCTATCCAGTTGCGGGATCAAGGCGCACAAGCAGTGGGTTTGCGGGCGCATGCAACGAGAGCATTGAGCTCGGGACATGGAAGTAAAATTCTCGGTCAAAGTGGATTAAGTTGCGCTTTCAACAGGTCGCGGAACGTTTGGATCAGCGGCTCACGGCTACGGCCCCGGCGTACGATCATTGAAAAAGGCGCCTGATAGCCAAAGGTCGCAGGCAACAGCACGCGCAAGTCGCCCTTTTCTACCCAAGGTTCGGCGTAGTGTTCGGGCAAGTAACCGATGTAAGCGCCCGACAGCACCAGAATCAGTTGTGCCTCCATGCTGTCGACTGTGGCGGCGCTGTGCTTGAAGCCATGACGCGCCAGCTCGGCCTGACTCCAGTAACCCCGACCGACCATGCGCTGCTGGGTGATCACTGGCTCAGGGATGCGACGCTCGACAAACAGTGGATGACGGCTACTGCAATACAGCCAGTGTTGTTCGCGGTACAGCGGTTGATAGAGCAACCCGCTCATGCGTGACGAAAATGCGCCAATGGCCAAATCAAGGCGGTTGTCCTGCACCCCCAATTGCAGTTCGTAGGGGCTCATCACCGATAAATGCAGGTGAACCGCCGGGTGCTCCTGACTGTAGGCACCAATCGCTTCGGCAAACGGCAAGGCTTTGTCGCTGACGGTTGAGTCGATGACCCCCAGGTTCAAGGTGCCGCGTAATTCACCTTTGAGCGCCGCCGCGTATTGTTCAAAACCTTCCAGTTCGCCCAACAGGCGCAGGGTTTCCTGATGGAACAGCTCACCCTTGCTGGTCAGGCTGAACCCGCCTCGGCCGCGATGGCACAACACCAGACCCAGACTGGCCTCCAGCTGACTCATATAGGTACTGATCGCCGAGGTGGACAGGTTGAGCGCCTGCTGTGCATTGGCAAAGCCTTGATGGCGAACAACGCTGGTAAATATTCGCAATAGTTTCAGGTCGGGTAAAGCGTTGGCCATACGGGCTCCGGGCTTATTTCAGATCGGCGGTGTGGCTTGCCCTCACCCCAACCCTCTCCCAGAGGGAGAGGGGGCAGATATGTGGTGCTCTTGAAGCCAAGGCGCAAAGTCTACCCAGATCCCGACCATTAGTTTAGAAAAACCTGAACTAAGTATTTGCCCCCAGCGATTCTTCCCGCCTCGCAGCTTTCGCAGAATCGGCCGCCATAACCACAACAAACGACGAGGCCCTTACCGTGGACAAAATTCTTCATCAACCACTGGGTGGCAATGAAATGCCACGCTTCGCCGGCATCGCCACCATGATGCGTTTGCCTCATTTACAATCCGCCGCCGGGCTGGACGCTGCCTTTGTCGGCGTGCCGCTGGACATCGGCACGTCGCTGCGCGCCGGCACTCGCTTCGGCCCTCGCGAAATCCGTGCCGAATCTGTGATGATCCGCCCCTACAACATGGCCACCGGCGCCGCCCCTTTCGACTCGCTCTCCGTGGCCGACATCGGCGACGTGGCGATCAACACCTTCAATCTGTTGGACGCCGTGCGCATCATCGAGGAAGCCTACGACGAAATCCTTGAGCACAATGTGATCCCGATGACGCTGGGCGGCGACCACACCATCACGCTGCCAATCCTGCGGGCGATCCATAAAAAGCACGGCAAGGTCGGACTGGTGCACATCGATGCCCACGCCGACGTCAACGACCATATGTTTGGCGAAAAAATCGCTCACGGCACCACCTTCCGCCGCGCCGTGGAAGAAGGCCTGCTGGATTGCGACCGCGTCGTGCAAATCGGCCTGCGCGCGCAGGGTTATACCGCTGAAGATTTCAACTGGAGCCGTAAACAAGGCTTCCGTGTGGTGCAGGCCGAAGAGTGCTGGCACAAATCCCTCGCCCCACTGATGGCCGAA
Organism: Pseudomonas helleri; assembly: GCF_009600315.1. Classification (GTDB taxonomy): domain Bacteria; phylum Pseudomonadota; class Gammaproteobacteria; order Pseudomonadales; family Pseudomonadaceae; genus Aquipseudomonas; species Aquipseudomonas helleri_A. Next base: position 58,400 of record NZ_WIWC01000023.1, read on the forward strand.
GTCCGCGAGAAAGTCGGGGACGGCCCGGTGTACCTCAGCTTCGACATCGACGGCATTGACCCGGCATGGGCACCTGGCACCGGCACCCCCGAAATTGGCGGCCTGACCACCATTCAGGCGATTGAAGTGATCCGCGGTTGCCAAGGCCTCGACCTGGTGGGTTGCGATCTGGTAGAAGTCTCGCCGCCTTACGACACCACCGGTAACACCTCCTTGCTGGGCGCTAACTTGCTCTACGAAATGCTCTGCGTGCTCCCTGGCGTGACGCACCGCTGAGGATCGAACATGAGCGATCGCGATGAGGTGCTCGGCGCTGCGGCTGAACTGGTTTCAGCGTTTGCGCGCAATGATCGTGAAGCCTATTTCGGCGCATTCAGCGCCGATGCCAGCTTCGTGTTTTACACCCTGCCCCAGCCCTTGCTGAACCGCGACGCCTATCAGGCATTGTGGGACAGCTGGCGCCGGGACGAGGGCTTCGAGGTGCTGAGCTGCACCTCGAGCAACGCCTTTGTCAGCCTGCACGGTGACATGGCGGTGTTTGTGCATGACGTGGCCACCGAGCTGCGCATGCATGGGGAGCAACTTTTTAGCCAGGAACGCGAGACCATTGTCTTCAAGAGGCAAGGATCGAGCGCACAAGAACAACAAGGCCTGTGGCTGGCCTGTCATGAACATTTGTCCGCGATGCCGGAAGGGCTGCCGCCCCCTTAGCCAATGTGATCGGAGCTGATCATGAATAATAAAAATAACCATAAAAATGTGCGTCAGATAGAAACCCACGGGGTCGAACAGATCCCGGACAACGAGCGCAGTGCCGGGCCAGGCGATTTGTTTCGCTTGATTTTCGGCGGCGCCAATACCTTTGCCACGGCCGTGCTGGGCAGTTTTCCCGTGCTGTTTGGTCTGTCGTTTGAAGCCGGGCTCTGGGCCATTGTGCTCGGGGTCGTCATCGGTTCGCTGATACTGGCGCCGATGGGCCTGTTCGGGCCCATCAATGGCACCAGTAACGCCGTGTCTTCCGGGGCGCATTTCGGCGTGCACGGACGCATTGTCGGCTCGTTCCTGTCGCTGCTGACGGCCATCGCGTTCTTTTCACTCTCGGTGTGGAGTTCCGGCGATGCGTTGATCGGCGGCGCCAAACGCATGATCGGTCTACCCGAAACCGACCTGAGTCTGGGCCTGGCCTATGGCGTGTTCGCGATTCTGGTGTTGACCGTCTGCATCTACGGCTTCCGCTTTATGCTGTGGGTCAACCGCATTGCCGTGTGGGCCGCAAGCCTGCTGTTTCTACTGGGGATTTTCGCGTTTGCTCCGGCCTTTGACAGCCATTTCGCCGGCAGTGTCGCACTCGGTCAAACCGGCTTTTGGGCCGCCTTTATAGGCGCTGCACTGGTGGCCATGAGCAATCCGATTTCCTTCGGCGCGTTCCTCGGCGACTGGTCCCGCTACATCCCCCGCCACACACCCAAGCGTCGTATCTTGCTGGCGGTGATTGCAGCGCAGCTCGCGACGTTGATCCCGTTTGTGTTTGGTCTGGCGACCGCCACCATCGTGGCTAGCAACGCACCGGACTATATCGCCGCCAATAACTATGTCGGCGGGCTGCTGGCGGTAGCGCCGAGCTGGTTCTTTCTGCCGGTGTGCCTGATCGCCCTGATCGGCGGCATGTCCACTGGCACCACGTCGCTGTATGGCACCGGGCTGGATTTGTCCAGCGTGTTCCCCCGACTGTTGTCGCGGGTCAAGGCGACGTTGCTGATCGGGGTCATGTCGATTGCCTTCATCTTTATAGGCCGCTTCGCCGCGAATCTGGTGCAAAGCGTCTCGACCTTTGCTGTCTTGATCATCACCTGCACCACGCCGTGGATGGTGATCATGATCATCGGCCTGATCACACGCCGCGGTTTCTATTGCCCGGATGACTTGCAGGTGTTCACCCGTGGCGAGCGCGGCGGTCGCTACTGGTTCAAGCACGGCTGGAACTGGCGCGGACTGGGCGCCTGGATTCCCAGCGCGCTGGTGGGCCTGTGCTTCGTCAACTTGCCGGGCCAGTTCGTCGGGCCACTGGGCAATCTGGCCCAAGGCATCGACATCAGCCTGCCGGTCACACTCGGTTTGGCGTCGCTGATGTACCTGGCCCTGCTCAGCCTGTTCCCGGAACCTGGCGCGGTCTTTGCGCCCGATGATCCGCGCCGTGAGCGCACCGCTGCCCTGAAACCTGCCGTGATGCCTCGCATCGCCTGAGCGCCTCATAACAATAAACTGGAGATTCGCCCTCATGGCTTTAGATCTACTGGTCGTCCTTATCTACGCTGCGGCAATGCTGGTGCTGGGTTACTACGGCATGCGCAAGGCTAAAACCCACGAAGACTATTTGGTGGCAGGTCGCAACCTGGGCCCGACGTTGTACATGGGCACCATGGCCGCCACCGTGCTGGGCGGCGCGTCAACCGTCGGCACCGTGCGCTTGGGTTATGTGCACGGGATTTCCGGCTTTTGGCTATGCGCCGCGCTGGGTTGCGGAATCATCGCGCTCAACCTGTTTCTGGCCAAGCCGCTGCTCAAGCTCAAAATTTTCACCGTGACTCAGGTGCTGGAAAAGCGTTACAACCCGATGGCCCGTCAGGCCAGTGCCGTGATCATGCTGGCCTACGCACTGATGATCGGGGTGACATCCATTCTGGCCATCGGCACCGTGTTGGAAGTGCTCTTCGGTCTGCCCTTCTGGGTTTCGGTACTGCTGGGCGGCGGCGTGGTCGTGGTGTACTCGACCATTGGCGGCATGTGGTCGCTGACTTTGACTGACATCGTGCAGTTTGTGATCAAAACCGTCGGCCTGATGTTTGTCCTGCTGCCGATTTGCCTGTACCGAGTGGGCGGCTGGGATGAACTGGTGAGCAAACTGCCCGCCGCAAGCTTCAGCTTTACCAGCATCGGCTGGGACACGATCATCACGTACTTCATGATCTACTTTTTCGGCATTCTGATCGGGCAAGACATCTGGCAGCGCGTGTTTACCGCCAAAACCCCAAAAGTGGCCCAGTATGCCGGCACCGTGGCCGGCGTCTATTGCGTCGTGTATGGCCTGACCTGCGCCCTGATCGGCATGGCCGCCCACGTGCTGATTCCGGATTTGGGCAACGTCAACAACGCCTTTGCCGCCATCGTCAAAATGTCGCTGCCGGACGGCATTCGCGGGCTGGTGATTGCCGCTGCACTGGCCGCCATGATGTCCACCGCCAGCGCCGGTTTGCTGGCGGCTTCCACGGTGCTGACCGAAGACCTGCTGCCTAAATTGCGCGGCGGCAAGCAATCGAGCCTAGCCATCAACCGGCTGTTTACTTTGTTGACCGGCTTTGCCGTGCTGGGAATCGCACTGGTGGTCAATGACGTGATCAGCGCCCTCACCTTGGCCTATAACCTGCTGGTCGGCGGCATGCTGGTGCCATTGATCGGGGCGATATTCTGGAAACGCGCCACCACTGCCGGCGCCATTACCAGCATGGGGCTGGGCTTTATCACGGCCTTGGTGTTTATGTTCAAGGATGGGCTGGAAGCCAACACGCCGATTTACTACAGCCTGGGTGTGGCCTTGGTCAGTTTTGTGCTGGTCAGCCTGACGGCCCGACGCCCTGCCACGCTGGCAAGCGCCGTCTGAGACTGAGCCTGCAGGAGCAACCGGGTGTTGCTTCTGCAGGAGGGTACCGACTTACCGCCGGCGTTGCGGCCGACGGCGCGGATCTTCGACCGGGATCGGCACAGGTTGCATGGGCGGCTCAAGCAAACCCAAGGCAACGCCGAGGTCATGGAGCCAGGTTTGCAGTTTGTCTTTCATATTTCCCCCTTGGGGTCACGCTGGCGACGTTAATTCTGCGATCGCTTCAGACAGATAATAGTCCTAAGTCCTACAAGATGCTTGCTTAAGGTCAATGAACTTTAGGCTAATCTCCTACATATAAGTCCTATATAGGGCCTACGCAGAAATCCCTTGTTGCAACGCTGAAACACTGGCGGGCCGTGCCTGCTGCAGCTCGATCCAAGCGTTGAGGTTGGCCCCCACCCGCCCTTTTCGCCACATCAGCCAGGTGGTGGCGTTGGAGAAAGGTTGTTGCAAAGGATGTACACGCGCATTTTCGCGCCCCGGCAAGCTGGCCAACATTGACGCGGGCATCAACGCGACCCCTGAACCGGCCACCACACACGCCAGCATGCCTTGATACGACTCGATCTCCATGACCCGGCCCATCGCCGCCCGGTCGCTGGCATACCAGGCCTCAAGACGCGCCCGATACGAGCATCCCCTGCGGAAGGCAAACACCTCACTGCCCTGTACATCCTGAGCACGGGTAATCGCAGGGCGGTCAAGATCACTGATCAAGACCAGTTGCTCCTGGCAAAACTCAATGCCGTCCAGCCCGGCCAACTCCAGCGGTCCATCAACCAGCGCAGCATCCAGTTCCCCGGTCAGCAGGCCAGTGAGCAATTCGCCGCTGGGTGCTGACTGCACCTGCAGATTCACCGCCGGGTAGGTCCGGTGATAGCGCGCCAGCAGACTTGGCAGATGAATAGCCGCCGTGCTGTACATGGTTCCCAATGTGAACGTGCCAGACGGCATACCCCCTTGAACAGCACTCAGGGCTTCATCGTGCAGGGCGAAAAGACGCGCGGTGTAATCAAGCAGCACCTTACCTGCTGGCGACAATTGCAAGCGTTGGCGCTCTCGCAAAAAAAGATCAACGCCCATCTGCTCTTCCAGTTGCTTGAGTCGGGTCGACAGATTAGAGGGCACCCGGTGCAAACGCTCAGCCGCACGGGTGATTGACCCTTCCTCGGCCACGGCCTGAAAAATCCGCAATTGGCTGAATTCCACCGCATTCTCCAAAACTGAACAAGTCACTCACTATTATTCATTTTTATAGAATGTCAATGCTCGATAGCCTGACGGTCATTGTCTTCACTCAGGAATCAGCACCATGTCTCCCCTGACCCGCTTGATCGCCAGCTTTATCGCGCTTGTTATGGCGATGGGCATTGGCCGTTTTTCACTCACCCCGCAATTGCCGCATTTGATCAGTGAAGGCCAGATTGACCTCACGGGTGCCGGCCTGATTGCGGCTGCCAATTACCTCGGATATTTGGTCGGCGCACTGGATGCGATGCGCGCCAAGCGTCCCGAACAAGTGCAGGCACGCTTGCACATCGGCTTGTGGCTGTGTGTCGGGCTGACGCTGGTGTCGTTCTGGGCGCACGGCTTTTGGCCCCATCTGCTGTTGCGCTTCGGCGCGGGTATCGCCAGTGCCTGGGTTATGGTGATGATCGCCTCACTGAGCCAGCAACTGGCCGTCAGTGCCAACCGTCCTCGACTGGGCGCACTGGTGTTTGCTGGGCCTGGCGTGGGTGTCCTGCTTACCGGCCTGCTGGCGCTGGTGTCTAACCTGTACGGGCAAAGCTCGGCCACGCTGTGGCTGATTTACGCGGCGGCTGCTCTGATCATGGTGCTGGGTATTAGCCCTCTATTGCCAAAACCGGCCGCACTTCCCGTTCAAGCTCCGATTGCCCCCCGTGCAGCCCGCCAACCCGGCATTAGCCGGCTGGGCGCCATTTATGGACTGTATGGCTTGGGCTACATCATCCCCGCTACCTTTTTGTCGCAGATGGCCAGCGCCCAGTTTCACGGCCAGTGGCAAGCGGACTTGTTCTGGCCCGCCTTTGGGTTGTGTGCAGCGATTGGGGTGGTACTGATCAGTGTGCGCCGCCCTGATCCGGACACTACACGCTGGTGGTTAATGGGCGCTTTATGGGTTCAGGCGCTGGGGGTGCTGGCGTGCCTTTTACCGAGCGGCGCCGGGCTGGCGCTGGGTGTGATCCTGTGCGGCACACCATTTTTAGCCTGCATGCCGCTGGTCATGCAAAGCTCGCGCGATTTGGCGCCCCACGCCACACAGCGCAATGCCGCTCTGCTGACCGCGTGTTTCGCCGTCGGCCAACTCTGCGGGCCATTGCTCGCCGCCCTCAGCAGCCATTTCAGTGGCGGCCTGCACCCGGCGCTGATGGTCGCGGCCAGCGGGCTGGTCCTCGCCGGGCTGCTGGCCGTGCAAAAAGTTAGCGCTCCAGTAGCGCTCGCACCTTGCGACGGATCCACTGCTCGGCACTGACAAAAGTAATCCCCAACAACACCAATACAGCGCCCGCTATAAAGTTAGCGCTCAAGGGTTCTTTTAGCACCAGCACGCCAAACGTGACACCGAACATAGGCGTCATGAACGAGAACACCGCGAGGTTGGAGGCCATGTAACGCTTGAGCAGCCAGAACCACACCAGGTAGCTGAAAAAAGATACCACCAGCCCCTGAAACAGTACGCTGGCCACCGCCACAGCGGTCAGGTTGACATGGCTGATCTGACCGCTGAGTGCGGCAATCAGCAGTAACCCGATGAATCCGACCATCAATTGGTAAAACAACGTCAGCGTGACCGGCGCTTCAGCCAAGCGCGAGCCACGCACCACCACCGTCGTTGCGCCCCAGGCCATGCCCGCCAGTATCCCGCAGGCATCCCCCAGCAGCATGTTGCGATCCATATCGGCAAACGAGAACGCGATGCCTACAAACGCGAGAAAAATCCCCAGCCACTGCAACGGCCGCAGGCGCTCGCTGGGCAGCAGCCAGTTGACCCCAAGGGCGGTAAAGATAGGCGCGGTGTAGAGGAACACTGACATATGAGCGGCGCTGGTCAACGCCAGGCCTTGAGCGATAAAGAAAAACTCCAGACCGAACAACGAACCGGCCAGCAAACCGGCGCGCCAGGTGGCGGGCACCTGGTCCCAACCGCCTTTCCAACAGATCAGCCCGGCCACCAGCAGCGCTGCGATACCGGAACGTGAGGCGGCTTGCATCACCGGTGCAATGTCTGGGGCTGCAATTTTGATAACGACCTGTTGCACGCCCCAAATAAGGCACAGTCCTAACATGACCTGCAGTGCGAAAGCATCCGGTGCTCGCCGCGAAACACTCATAGTACTACCTGAAAAAAGCTCAACAGCTCAGTGGGAAACGGGGGGATTGGAGCGGATCAAGCCGCCATTTTGCGAGCGGCCCAATAACCTGAGAGTGAGGCGAGACAGGTCAATAAACCGCCCCACGCCATGTCCATCAATGCCAACTGGGCCGACCAGCCTTGCAGCGTCGCCCAGTTGGTCATGTCGTAAGTGCCATAGGCCACCAACCCAAAGAACGCACCGCCCAGCGCAGCCCTGCGCGCACTGCCTCGGCTCAGGGCCGGGAGGACCACAAAGTACACCGCGCCCAGTACGTACATCAGGTAGAAGACAATGGCTGGCCCCCACTTGGGTTGGGCCAGCATCAGTGAACCCAGCAGCTCTTTATAGGTAGAGCTCATGAGCACACCCAACCACAGGCCGTCGAGCACCAGAAAAGCCAGTAACGCACCGCTATACGCCCACACTGCCTTGCTCATGCCGACCTCCTTGGGTTGTTATTCAGATCAATTCGATGCGGTCCGGGTGGATCGCAATCTTGCCTTCCTTGTAGAGCGCACCAATGGCTTTTTTGAAGTTGCCCTTGCTGACACCGAACAGGTTGCTGATGACCTCAGGCGCACTTTTGTCGCTGACCGGCAACACGCCGTTGTTGTCACGCAACTGGCTGAGGATTTTGGAATTCAAGCTGCTGGAGGCTTCTTGCCCGACTGGCTGCAAGCTCAGACTGATTTTGCCGTCAGCACGAATTTCCTTGATAAAGCCTTTCTCTTGCTTGCCCGCACGCATGAACTTGAAGATTTCGTTCTTGTGGATCAAGCCCCAGTGCTTGTTGTTGATCACGGCTTTAAAGCCCATGTCCGTGGCTTCAGCCACCAACAAATCAACCTCCTGACCCACTTGATAGTTGGCCGGGGTTTTGTCCAGGTAGCGGTCAAGGCGGGCCGTGGCGGTGATGCGGCGTGTGTGCTTGTCGAGATAGACGTGGACCACGACATATTCGCCGGCGGTCATCTGGCGTTTTTCTTCGGAGTACGGCAACAGCAGATCTTTCGGCAGGCCCCAATCCAGGAACACACCGATGCTATTAACTTCCACGACTTTCAAGCTGGCAAATTCACCGACCTGAACTTTAGGTTTTTCAGTGGTGGCAATTAACTTGTCAGCGCTGTCCAAATAAACAAAGACGTTAAGCCAGTCTTCATCTTCACTTGGAATATCTTTGGGAATATATCGGTTAGGCAAGAGTATTTCACCGTCCGCCCCGCCATCCAGATACAAACCAAAGTTTGTATGTTTAACCACTTGCAAACTGTTGTAGCGACCGATTAAAGCCATGTCCAATACCCTCATTACGTGGGCGGCATTCTACCCGAGTTTAGGTGGGCGCATTGGCGCGGTGCTGCCCGGCCATCAAAAAAACCCTGAGGCGCCTGATAAATCAGGACTTTTTGTCGCACCCCGAATGCCACTCGTCAGTCAAAAGCGGTCTTGCAGCGGTTGAAAGCCTGCCCCGCCTTCACCAGAAAAAGGCTGGGGTTGTGAATTAAAACAGCGAGTTAGAGAACTATCAGCTCGATCATTATATGTATTCTCCGTGCGCCTCAGTTATTTTAGAAAGATATTTAACAAGCATTTGTCAAGCCTTTCAGGTACTATCGCCGACCTAGTTATTTTCTACAGGTCAATAGCCGCCATGCGTGTAAAAGCATCCGCCAGCAAAGCAAAGCCAGCTCCCGCTGTTGAAACCAGTGATTCCATCAATGCACAAATCGAAGCATTCCTGAAATCCGGCGGCGAAATCCAGCAAATCAACAAAGGTGTCAGCGGCCAAACTTTCGGCCCGTCCAAGCAAATCACGCTCGGCAAAAAATAACACCCCTCGCGTCACCCGGTCCTTACGCGCTTTGCCCTTCAAAGCGCCAGGACTCTCGCATTACCCCGTTTATTTCGCACCAAACCTTCCTGAAAAGTCAAAAACTGACGAACGGCGTTCGTCGGCTGGCATTCATCCGTATGCTCTGAAGCGTCTAAATCAAGCCTCGCAGCTGCCAAGGAGGTCACTATGCTCACAAAGACGTTACTGCTGACCGGCACGTTGCTGGCCAGCACGATGGTGAATGCGCAAGTGTTTTCCCGCGAGCTGGGTGATTTCGACCTCAAGCTTGCCACGCAACCGACCCGCAGCATGGCGCAGGGTCTGGTCAAGCCCACCAGCCCTGGCTCGACCTTTCACGGCGGCCTGGATGTGACCCATGAAAGCGGCTGGTATGTAGGGCAATGGGCACCGACGATGGGCATCAAACCCGGCAGCAACCTCGAAGTCGACTCGTACCTGGGCTACAAACACCCTTTCGACCAAAGCCTGAGCTACGAGCTGGGGTTGATTCATTACAGCTACCCCAAAGTCACGGCCCTCGACAGTCAGCAGATCTTTGCCGGGCTTACCGTATTGGGCACTCGCTTTGGTGCAGCCTTCAGCAATGACCCGGACCGACACGACAGCACGCTGTTTGCCGACCTTGGCGTCAATCAGCCATTTGGTATCGGGGTCCGCATGAAATACACCACCCACCAACTGGGCACTCCCGTGTCCATCGCCGATGGGGGCAGCGTGCGCGCGTTCAATGACTGGTCGATATCTTTCTCGCGCCCGTGGATGGGCATTGACCTGAACCTGATCTACAGCGACTCCAGCCTCGATGGCGCCGAGTGTTCCGCCTATTCGGGGCAAAACAGCCAGTGTGACGGACTGCTGACCTTCAAGGCCGAGCGCAGCTTTTACTAGCTCTCATAGCTTGCTCGCGGCCGCTTTGGCCTGCTCGACCCACTGGCGTTTTCTTTCCTCAAGCTCTTCGGCTTCCAGCAAACGGCGTTTGTCTTCCGGGGTCAGGCTGGCCTGATACGCCGCCTCTTTCTCGGCTTTGCGCACGGCCGCCGCAGCCAGCGCAGCGGTTAATACGGCTTGCAGGGCCGGGGTGGCCGCGGTGGTTTCGTCGAGCGCGGGTGGCAATGGCAGTGAGTCGAGCAGTTTAAGGGCGCTGCGCGGGTTTTGGGTAAACGTGCGAACGCCTTGGGTGTCTTCCAGCATCGGCAAGGCTATGCAGGTCAGCGTGTCGATGGCGCTGAATTCAGGTGCCCCGACTTGGCCGCGAAACACCGGAAGGCCCAACGAAGGAATAATGAGCCCGACCAGATAACGCGGATCACGGCGCTTGATGCTCAAGCCCACACTGGCAATCGCCACGGCAACCCCCACCACCTGCCCTGCCCGGGCCAGCAACGACAACGCCTTGTTGCTCTCATCGTCGAAGAAAATAGTACGGTAACGAAAGTAGTCGCTGAACGGTTCGCGCTCGCCCAGCGATGAATGCATAAACCAGGCGCGTGAATCGTGCACATAGTCATCGAACAGCGTCAGCAGTTGCTTGGCCTCATCATCGCGCGTCTTATTGTCCTCGGTGAACAAGCGCTTGTAGGCACGATTGCCCGCCCGGCGCAGGGCTACGTACTGCTGGGCCTCGTCCTCTTCGTTGGTCAGATACACCAACCCGCCAGCGGCCATATTGACGAACCGGCCGAGACTGAACATTTCGGAATTTTCCGGCAACTGCCACTCGGCCAGGTAGTCCCTGCGGAACTCGTTCATGGCGGCCCTCAGCTGGGCATGGTCCAGCGCGGGTTCAAAGGTTTTGGCGGTGTTGATGGCGATGCGCGTGGACGCGCCGATGCGCTGCTCGAAGGCCCGCTTGGTCTGCTCATGCTGCGTACGCGCTGCGCGCTCGCTGTCCGACCATTCGGGTAACGGCTGGCCGGAGCGAGCGGCCTGATCTTCTGCCAGTTGCATCCCGTGCAACGCCTTGAACGCCTCGCGCTCTTCAGCGGTCATGTCCGGGCTTTCGCCAGGGTATTTACCGGAAACGTGAGAAAAAGCGGCTAAATCCTCGAACCAGTAACTGGCGTAACGATTGATCCGCCAACCGGTGATCAGCCCGGCCTGATGTTCCATCGCAGTTTCCAGCGGGCCGGGAATCAGGGTGGTGCGCCAGGTGTTGAAGTGTTGGATGAGGGATTCAGAAACGTCGTAGGACTCAAGGGTTTCATCTTCCATGATTAACCAAGGACTCCGTTCCCGTTGATTAGCATGGAGCGAATCTCTGGGTGCCTGCAAAGGCGCACCGACTTTGTAGGCCTCACTGAACATATGGTGCAGGGCGATTTGCGAAAGTACCTCATGACTGCCCTCCCGCGACTTCCCCTGATCACCCGGCGGATAGCCACCACCCACATCCGAGTGCATGCCGGGGTACAGGTATTCAACCGTGTTATTGCGATAGGTCGACGGGCAAAGCGGATCGTCAGGTCGCGCTTTGCGTCGTATTGAATCCAGCGGGAAACAGGCGCGCTGCTCATGGGCCGAGACCAGATGCACGCAGCGTTCCAGAAACACCTCCGAATCCGACAGCCGCAGCGAGTTGTCAGCCCAGCCCATATGCCCACTGGCAAACGGCGCCAGATACGCCACACCCACCGACGCCACGGTGTCGAACAGCCCCATAAAAGCAATGCTGATGGGCAACCCGGCAAACAAATAGCAGGTTTCACCTTCGACCTCGACTTTGGTCAACGCCTCCAGCCAATTGGCAAAGGTCCGCGCTTCGGCAGCACCGCGAGAAAAGCCGTACACATACAAACGCATGGCCTTGATCAGCGGGGCTGTTTTCATGCGGTTCTGTAATTCGACCTTTTTTTGTAACTCGCGAATCACAGCTTCAAGGACTGCCTTGCGGCGGGCATAACCGTCAGTGACGAGCGAAGCTCCTAACGCATCCATGCCCACGGAAGTGCCCATTTTCTGGATGAGTGCGTAGGCATCAGCAGGCGCAAGCCGTTGTTCACGACAGGATACTTTCAGGGCATCGAGCAACCGGGTCAGCCCCCAGTTAATACGATTCTCGCCCCCAGTCGCCATGCTCAGCCCCGA